>VERE01000008.1 GCA_018882835.1 Limnohabitans sp. | reverse complement strand
TTACTTGACCTTCATGGGCCGCTTCAAGGAAATGATCAAGGTGTCTGGGTCTTCAGTGTTCCCCGAGGAGGTGGAGCTGCTGTTGATCAAGCATCCGGCCGTGGCCCAGGCCGCAGTCATTGGCATTCCCGACCCCGAGAAGGGGGAGGTGGTCAAAGCCTTCGTTGTGCGCAAGCCCGAGGCCGCCGTGGATGCTCAGGCCTTGATCGCCTGGTCGCGCGAGAACATGGCCACCTACAAAGTGCCGCGCGCCATTGAATTCATTGATGCCTTGCCCGCCACAGGTTCAGGCAAGGTGTTGCGCCGCTTGTTGAAGGATTGAGGTCAGCCGTCTTTTTTCTTTGAGATAAAAAAAAAGGATTTAGATCGCTCTAAATCCTTTTTTCATTAAGTTTTTGGTGGCGCTTCACGGATTCGAACCGCGGACCTGTGGATTATGATTCCATCGCTCTAACCGACTGAGCTAAAGCGCCAGAACTAACGATTATAACGGTAATTCAAGCGCCCCCGTTCTGCCCGATCAAGCGTTCTTGAAGTGAGGCTTGCGCTTCTCCACAAAGGCGTTCATGCCTTCCTTCTGGTCTGCTGTGGCAAACAAGGCGTGGAACAGGCGGCGCTCGAACATGACGCCATCGGCCAGACCGCTTTCAAAAGCACGGTTGACCGATTCTTTGGCTGCCATGACAGCCATTTGTGAGTACTCACAAATTAGCAAGGCAGCAGCAAGCGTTTCTTCCATCAGCTTGTCCAGCGGCACCACGCGGCTGACCAGGCCAGCACGCTCTGCTTCGTTCACGTCCATCATGCGACCTGTGAGCGCCAGGTCCATGGCCTTGGCTTTGCCCACCGCGCGGGGCAGTCGCTGGGTGCCGCCGGCGCCGGGGATGACGCCAAGCTTGATCTCGGGTTGACCAAAGCGGGCATTGTCGGCCGCAATGATGAAGTCGCACATCATGGCCAATTCGCAGCCGCCGCCCAGGGCGAAGCCACTGACGGCGGCGATCACGGGCTTGCGCACGCTGCGAATGGTTTCCCAGTCACGGGTGATGTAGTCTTCCCGGTAAACATCGGAAAAGCCGTAGTTGGCCATGACGCCAATGTCGGCACCCGCTGCAAACGACTTTTCGCTGCCGGTGATGACCATGCAGCCAATGGCGGGGTCGCTGTCGAAGGCTTTGAGGGCGGTGCCCAGTTCCACCATCAGGCCTGGGTTGAGGGCGTTCAACTGCTTGGGGCGGTTCAGGGTGATCACGCCCACTTTGTCCGCCTCGGTGCGAACCTGGATAAATTCATAGCTCATGGTGTTTCCTCTGGCTGTAAAGTGTGTTGTTCCAGATGCAACTATAACCAAGGGAAAACATTGACCAACCGATTGGTCGGTTAATGTTAAATTGAGGCTTAGCCAGGAGATGCGCATGAGCGAAAGCACCGTTTTGTACGAAGAGCGTGGGGCAGTGGCCCTTGTCACCCTCAACCGTCCTCAAGCCTTGAACAGTCTGAACCATGAGATGCACAGCACCTTGTGGGCGCAACTGGACAAGGCCGAAGCCAACAAAGCCATCCGCGCGATGGTCATCACGGGCGCAGGCCGTGGTTTTTGTGCAGGTGCAGACTTGTCCGAGTTTGATTTCAGTGACGGACCTGACCGCATTCAACGGGCCGATCCGGGCCCCGTCATTCAGCGTTCCTTCAACCCTACGACGCGCCGCTTGCAAGCATTGCGCATGCCGGTGATTGCGGCCGTGAATGGCGTGGCCGCCGGCGCAGGCGCATCCCTTGCCATGGCCTGCGACATTGCCATTGCCGCACCGGGGGCGAGCTTCATTCAGGCCTTCAGCAAAATTGGCCTGATTCCCGATGCGGGGGGCAGTTGGCTTTTGGTGGAGCGCTTGGGCCTGGCACGTGCCATGACTCTGGCCATGACCGGTGACAAGCTGGGGGCGCAGCAAGCCAAAGAGTGGGGCATGATTTGGGAGGTGGCCGACGATTGCGTCGCAGCTGCCCTGGCCATGGCCGATCGCCTGGCTGTGATGCCCACCAAAGCGCTGGTGGCCACACGCCATTTGTTGCGTGACGCCGGTCAGCGAACGCTGGACCAACACCTCGATGCCGAGCGGGATGCCCAGTCGGCCTTGGGCGCGACCCACGATTATTTTGAAGGCGTGATGGCCTTCCTGGAAAAACGCCCCGCGCAATTCAAGGGAGAGTGAGCCATGGATCCAATAGAGCGGGCACGCAAAGTCGGCGAGACCATGTTCGCCGTGGACATTGCGTCCAAGGACACCATGGGCATGGAGTTGCTGTTGGTGGAGCCGGGGCGCGCCAAGATCCGCATGGCGGTGAAGGCATTGCATTTGAATGGCCACCAAATTTGCCATGGCGGCTTCATCTTCACTCTGGCCGATTCCACCTTTGCTTTTGCCTGCAACAGCTATAACAAGAGTGCCGTCGCCGCTGGTTGCAGCATTGAATTCCTGAAGCCCGCGCACGAGGGCGATGTGCTCACCTGCGAAGCGCAAGAGCAGGTACTGTCGGGCCGCCACGGTATTTACGATATGCGTGTGACCAACCAGCGCGGCGAGGTGGTCGCCGTGTTCCGTGGCAAAAGTGCGCAAATTCAAGGGACGGTCTTTCCAGAATGAACACTTCACTTCCGCTCGAACCGATTGAAAAGTGCAGCATTGACGAGCTGCGCGCTTTGCAGCTCAAGCGCTTGCAGGCTACGCTGCACCATGCGTATGCCAACTCGCCGGTTTACCGCGCCAAGTTTGACGCTGCCGGCGTGCACCCCAGCGACTGTCGTTCGCTGGCCGACTTGGCCAAGTTCCCGTTCACCTCCAAGGCCGACCTCAGGGACAACTATCCGTTTGGCATGTTTGCCGTGCCGCGCGATCAAGTGGTGCGCATTCATGCGTCAAGCGGCACCACGGGCAAGCCCACGGTGGTGGGCTACACCCAAAACGACATCGACGTGTGGTCCAACGTGGTGGCGCGCAGCATTCGTGCCGCAGGCGCGCGACGTGGCGACATGGTGCATGTCAGTTATGGTTATGGCTTGTTCACCGGCGGCCTGGGCGCGCACTATGGCGCAGAAAAACTGGGCCTGACCGTGGTGCCTTTTGGCGGCGGCCAAACCGAGCGCCAGGTGCAGCTGATTCAGGACTTCCGGCCCGACATCATCATGGTCACGCCCAGCTACATGCTGGCCATTGCCGATGAGTTTGAGCGCCAAGGCCTGGACCCCTCAGCCTCAAGCTTGCGCATTGGCATTTTCGGCGCCGAGCCCTGGACCAATGACATGCGCCGAGCGATTGAAAAGCGCGCGGGCATCACGGCTGTTGATATTTACGGCCTGAGCGAAGTCATGGGCCCCGGCGTGGCCAGCGAATGCGCCGAAACCCAAGACGGCCCGACGATTTGGGAAGATCATTTTTACCCGGAAATCATCCATCCTGAAACGGGTGAGCCGGTGGCCGATGGCGAGATGGGCGAGCTGGTGTTCACCAGCCTGACCAAAGAGGCCCTGCCCATCATTCGCTACCGCACACGCGACCTGACACGGCTGCTGCCAGGCACGGCCCGCACCATGCGGCGCATGGAAAAAATCACCGGCCGCAGCGACGACATGATGATTGTGCGCGGCGTCAATGTGTTCCCTTCGCAAATCGAAGAGTACATTTTGAAGCGTGCCGAGCTGGCGCCGCACTATCAGTGCGTGCTGACCCGAGAAGGCCCACTGGACAGCTTGTCGGTGCGGGTCGAGACGCGCCCGGGTGTGGACCCGCAAAGCGATGCGGCCAAAGCCGCAGCGCGCCAATTGCAGCACGATGTGAAGACCTTTGTGGGTACCACGATCGGCGTCGAGTTGCACGCCGAAGGCGGCGTCGAGCGTAGCCAGGGCAAGGCCAAGCGCGTGGTGGATTTGCGACCCCGATAAAGAGGCTCAATCTTTGAGCCAGCGCTTGACGGGTTCGGGCTGGCTCAACACCAGCCGTGCTGTGGTGACCTTGTCGATCTGTTTCAAGGACAGTGGCAAGCGCAGCAACTGCCGGTCGCGTGCCACCAAGGCTGTGACCTGCGTGGCGCTGCCTGCGTAGAGGGGCAATTCATCCAAGCGGCTCAGGCGCCAGGCACTGGCCTTGCGGCCTTTGCCTGCGGGCACCTCGATGCCCAGCCACTCATCGCCGGGGGCCAAGCCAGCGGCCCTGGCCACACCGCCCTTCAAAACGGTTTTGACTTGGATGCCCTGTGTTTCGGTCACGCGCAGTCCCAAACGCTGCGCCCACTGCGCAGGCTCTTCAATCAGGGCCACGCCATGGCGCTGCAGCAAGCGCTCCAGGGGCAGCTCTTGCGTGCTGTGCACCCAGGCATTCAACTCTTTTTGCCACGAGCGGCCGCTGAGCTCGGCCAGCACCGCCAGCAAATCGCTTTCTTGCATGGGACCGGCCTGGCAGCGCTTCCACAAGGCGCGCATCACCTGGTCCAGCGACAGGCCTTGCGATCGCAAGCTCAGGTCCAGACACAAGGCCACCAAGGCGCCCTTGGTGTAGTAGCTCACCGTGAGGTTGGGGCTGTTTTCATCGGTGCGGTAATACTTGGTCCAGGCTTCAAAGCTGGACTGGGCCACCGTGTGCACTTGGCGCCCCGGTGTTTGCAGCACCTGGTTGAGGGTTTTGTTCAGCAGTTTCAGGTACTGCGCTTCGTCGATCAGTCCGGTGCGGCACAAAAACAAGTCGTCGTAGTAACTGGTGAAGCCTTCGAAGAACCACAGCAGTTCGGTGTAGTTTTCTTGCTGGTAGTCGTAGCGCGCGAACGCATGGGGGCGCAGGCGCTTGACATTCCAGGTATGAAAGTACTCGTGGCTGATCAGACCCAGTAAGGTGGTGTAGCCCTCGCTGCTTTTTGAGCCCAAGCGCGGCAGGTCGTTGCGGTTGCAAATCAGGGCCGTCGAGTTGCGGTGCTCCAGGCCCCCGTAGCCATCGCCCACGGCCCACAGCATGAAGACATAGCGGGTGTGGTGCGGCTTGCCCTTGCCGTGCCAGAAACGAATCTGGGCTTCGCATATTTTTTGGGTGTCGGCAATCAGGCGCGCGCCATCGAAGGCGGGCGTCGCACCGGCCACCACAAATTCATGGGTGATGCCGCCCGCTTGGAAGCTGGCAGACCAGAAATCGCCCATTTCAACCGGGCAGTCGACCAGCTCATCGTAGTTGACAGCGCGGTAGCTGCCAAAGCCGCGCTTGTCCACCTTCAGGGCTTGAAGACCGGTGGCCAGTCGCCAGGTTCGGGGTGCCACGCTGGCGGGCAAGCTGATTTCATGCGCTTGATCTTCTTGCCCCTGTACTTGAAGGAACAAGCTGGTGCCGTTGAAGAAGCCGCGCAAGCTGTCCAGCCACGCAGTGCGCACCGAGGCATCGTGCGCATGCACTTGCCAGCGCAGCGTGAGTGGTTGCTGGTCGCTGCAATCGATGCGCCAGCTGGCTTTGTCCAATTGCACCACCGTGCGGGCACGGCCCGCCTGGCTGGCGCTCAAGCCACTCAACTGTTTGGCAAATTCGCGCACCAGGTAACTGCCTGCAATCCAGACCGGCAGCCGAACCACTTGCTGGGCCGCAGGCCGGGCAATGGTCAATTCAAGGTGGAATTGGTGGGCGTGGGTGTCCAGTTGTGTGACACGGTAGTGCAAACCACAAGCCATCAAGTACCCCCTGCGCCGAACAGGCAAGCCAATGTGGATACCACCGTCAGGCGAAAGCGCAGAGTGAGCCAGTCGCGCAGGCCCGCTTCTGGCCAGGTTTTGCGGTCGACCAGGTAGCACGCCAGCAGCAGCAAGGCCAGCAAGGGCAGGCCGGCATAGGCCGGCATGATGACCGCAATCCACGCCAGAATGGAAGGTATCACGCCCCAGATCAGGTGCAGGTTGCGATGGCTCGCCCCCTGTCGTAAACCAATGCCCCAATGGATGCCGCCAAGAAACGACGCGATGGTGGCGCCATAGCCTGCCAGCGCAATCGCGACCAGGGGGTGGACCTCGGGCGTGACCAGCCACATCAGCAAGGCGCACAACACAAAGGGAATCAGCCCGGCATAGCCCAGGCGTTGAATCAGGCGGCCGGTGGCGCTGTCGGGGGTCAGGGGTTCGTGGGGCATGGCATGAAACAAGTCTTATCGGCTGGCGTCTGCCAGGAGCTTTTCAATCTGGGCGGTGTTGATGGCGCCAGGCACGCGGTTGCCATCGGTGGTGATCAGGGTTGGCGTGCCGTTGATCTTGTGCTTGCGGCCCAACTCCACATTGCGTTGCAAGGCCGACGTGTCACACTGGGCGCTGGCCGCAGGTTGCTCGCGCAGCATGGCGTCTTGCCAGGCTTTGGCGCGGTCTTTGGCGCACCAAATGTTGCGCGACTTGTCGACCGAGTCTTGCCCAAGGATGGGGTACAAAAACAGATACACCGTGATGTTGTCCACTTTTTGCAGGTCACGCTCGAAGCGCTTGCAATAGCCGCAATTCGGGTCTTCGAACACCGCCAGCTTGCGCTTGCCGTTGCCGCGCACGATGGTGAAGGCGTCTTTCAAGGGCAGGCTTTGAAAATCGATGGCCGTGAGTTTCTCGATGCGCTCCTCGGTCAGGTTGCGGCGGCTGCGGGTGTCAATCAGTTGGCCCTGGATCAAGAAATTGCCCTCGGCATCGGTGTAGTAAATCTCCGTGCCGTCGACGCGAATTTCGTAAAGGCCTGGCATTGCAGCTTTGGTGACTTCATCAATCTTTGGGAACTGTGGAATGCGTTCCTGCAAGTTTTTGCGAATCAAGACTTCCTGGCCCTGGGCCAAAGCCGAGAAGCTGCAGGTCAGGCAGATCAGGCAGCAGAGCGCGCGGCGCAGAAGTTGAAAAAAATCAGAGTGCATGCGGTGTCCTGGCATCCATGGCTTGTTGGAGAGTCCAGCGCTTGAGGGGGCTGGCTTGGTTGAAAGCGGACAAGCCCCAGTTTCTCAGGGTTTGAACGGTGGCGTTGGGGTGGGCAAAGAGGCGCTGCAAGGCATCGCAGGCGACCCAGGTCGGCAGCATGTCGGCCTTGCGGGCGCGCTCATAGCGACGTAACAGCCGCCGGTCGCCAACGGGTCGCCAGTATTCTGTGTCGCGGCGCGTGGCCAGTGCTTGCGCCAAGGCCTGTCCATCGGCCAGGCCCAGGTTCAAGCCCAAGCCGGCCAGCGGGTGAATGTTGTGGGCGGCATCGCCGGCCAGCGCCCAGGCGCTGCCATCGTCCATGGTGCCGGTCCACTGGTGCGCCTGGGCAAGGCGCAAGGGCCAGATGGCGCGCTCGCTGGTCAAATGCAACTTGCCCAGCACCCCTTGACTGGCTGCTTCCAGCTGTGACTCAAACGCAGCGCTGTCCAGGGCTTGCAACTGGGCGGCTTGCTCGGGGGACACCGACCAGACCAGGGATGCTTCATGGCCATGTGCGCCGCCAAGAGGCAAGAGCGCCAGAATTTCCAAACCACCCTGCGCTTGACGAAACCATTGCAGGGCCTGTTGCCGGTGCGGTGTGCTGCAGCGCACCCGCGCGGCCAGCGCATGCTGGTGGTAGGGCAGAACGTCAAAGTCGATGCCCAAGGCTTGACGGGTGCTGCTGGCACGGCCCTCGCAAATCACGGTCAACGCTGCCGGGGCATGTGCCTCCAAAAGTGTGATTCGCTGCTCGGCTTGCACCCGTTGCGCCAACAAGCGCTCCAACTCCGGCACATCGACGATCCAGGTCAAGCCCTCAGCACTGGGGGCGTGGAAATGGACAAAACCACCTTCGTCACCCCAGACCCGCATGTCCATCACGGGGGTGGCATGGGCCTCATCCGGCCAGGCGTTCAGATCTTGCAGCATCTGGCGTGAGGCCGCATTCAGGGAATAGGCGCGCACGTCGGTGCTCTGCGGCGGGGAAGCCAGCAGGCCCACCCGCAACTGCTGGGCAGCCAACAGCAGTGCCAGGCTGCGCCCTACCATGCCGCCACCGCGAATACACACATCCAAATTGAGAGCCATGCGCAGGATTGTAGGAGGACGGCACAATCAGGGGGTTCATTTTTAGAAGACCTTTGATCATGTCCGACCTTCAAGCCCGTCTGTCCCAACTCTGGATTTATCCGGTGAAATCTTGCGGTGGCGTCTCTCTGCTGTCGGCGAACCTGACCGAAACCGGTCTGGAATGGGACCGCGCCTGGATGGTGGTGGATGCCCAGGGCGATTTCGTGAGCCAGCGGGAAGCCCCGCGCATGGCCTTGATTCAGCCCACCCTGCGCCACCTTGAAATGGTGTTGCGCGCGCCCGGCATGCTGGCCTTGCATGTGGCCTTGCACGAAGCAGAGGAACCGGTGGAAGTGACGGTGTGGGGCGAAACTGTCAAAGCCTATGACATGGGCGCGCTGGCGGGCCAATGGTTCACCGACTTCTTGGCCCAGACCGAGGAGGGCCGTGCCTTGGGGCCGTTGCGGCTGGTGCGGTTTGACCCTGCGTTCCAGCGCGCATCGTCCACAAAATGGACCCAGGGCGTGCAGGCTTTGAACCAGTTCAGCGACGGCTACCCGCTGTTGGTGCTCAGCGAGGCCGCTTTGGCAGAGTTCAATGAACGCTTGACCGCGCAGGGCCAAGCGCCCGTTGACATGGCGCGTTTCCGGCCCAACCTGGTGTTGTCCGAGGTGGCGGCCCACACCGAAGACCATGCCCAGACACTGACTCTCGTCACGGAACAACGGCCTGTGAGCTTGCGCCTTGTGAAGCCGTGTGCCCGCTGCAGCATTCCCAATGTGGACCCCCGAACCGCCGAGCTTCAGCCGCAGGTCAGCGCGGTGCTGGCCAGCTACCGGCAGGACGCGCGCCTGGAGGGCGCCATCACCTTTGGCATGAATGCCATCGTCACCGAGGGTTTGGTGCCAGCTGACAGTGACGCGCCCGAAGCTGTGCTGAAAGTGGGCCAGGCGGTGCAGGTCCAGGTGTTTTAAGCCGCAAATTACAATCGCAGGCTGTTCTAAGGAATTTCCATGAGTTTGAAATGCGGCATCGTGGGCTTGCCCAACGTTGGCAAATCCACCCTGTTCAACGCCCTGACCAAAGCCGGCATCGCGGCAGAGAATTACCCTTTTTGCACCATCGAGCCCAATGTGGGCATCGTCGAAGTGCCGGACCCGCGCTTGCAGCAACTGGCCGCCATCATCAGCCCTGAGCGCATCGTTCCGGCCATTGTGGAGTTTGTGGACATTGCCGGACTGGTCGCGGGCGCGAGCCAAGGCGAAGGTTTGGGCAACCAGTTTTTGGCGCACATTCGCGAGACCGACGCCATTGTGAATGTGGTGCGCTGTTTTGAAGACGAGAACGTTATCCACGTGGCTGGCAAGGTTGACCCGATTTCCGACATCGAAGTGATCCAGACCGAGTTGTGCCTCGCCGACTTGGGCACGGTCGAGAAAAGTTTGCAGCGTTACACCAAGGCGGCCAAGTCGGGCAATGACAAGGAAGCCACCAAGCTGGTGCAGTTGCTGACCAAGTGCCAGGCCGCCTTGAACGAAGGCAAGCCCGTGCGCACGCTGGACTTTGGTCAGGAAGAGCAAGCCTTGCTCAAGCCCTTCTGCCTGATCACCGCCAAGCGCGCGATGTTTGTGGGCAATGTCAGCGAAGATGGCTTTGAAAACAACCCCTTCCTCGACCGCCTGACGGCCTACGCCGAAAGCCAGAATGCGCCAGTGGTGGCCATTTGCGCCAAGATGGAAGCCGACATGGCCGACATGAGCGATGAAGACCGCGCACTGTTCCTGTCCGAAATGGGGCAAGACGAACCTGGCCTGAACCGCGTGATTCGCGCCGGCTTCAAGCTGCTGGGCTTGCAAACCTATTTCACGGCCGGCGTGAAAGAAGTGCGCGCCTGGACCATTCACATCGGTGACACGGCCCCGCAAGCGGCCGGCGTGATTCACGGTGACTTCGAGCGTGGCTTCATCCGCGCGCAAACCATTGCGTTTGAAGACTACATTGCCTTCAAAGGTGAGCAAGGCGCCAAGGATGCCGGCAAGATGCGTTCCGAAGGCAAGGAATACGTCGTCAAAGATGGCGACGTGATGAACTTCTTGTTCAACGTTTGAAGTGGCTGACACTGGCCCGCCCTTCCGGGGTAATCGAAGCTGAATGGGCGTAGGTCGATGGATTCAGTTCGTCGGACATACAACCATACCGACTATCTGAAGGATCGCGCCAGGATGATTGACCTGTCGTTAGCAGCGACATAAACTGGGAACGTGTCGCAAGAATTTGAAAATTCAACCATGACCGCTTGGCGCCCAGACCAGCCTTACAACGACTTGCCCCCTCTGCCACCCGCAGCAGAGGTGGAAACGCGCCCGGTACTCAAGCAGTGCATTGCCGCCCGTGCTGCACTGGCCGAACTCAAGCAGGCTGCCGAGTTGATCCCCAATCAGGGGGTACTCATCAATGCCCTGCCACTCTTGGAAGCGCAGGCCAGTTCGGAAATCGAAAACATCGTCACCACGACCGACCGCCTGTTTCAATATCAGAGCGCCTTAGAACATGCCGACCCGGCCACTCGTGAAGCACTGCGCCATAGTAGCGCCCTGCTCGAAGGATTCCGTGCGCTCAAGCAGTTTCCACTGAACACCCGCGCGGCAGAGCAGGTTTGCACCCGCATCAAGGGTACGGAAATGCAAGTTCGCCGTGTGCCCGGCACTGCACTTGCCAACCAGGCCACCGGCGAAGTGATCTACACCCCACCTGTCGGCGAGGATGTGTTGCGATCAAAGCTGGCAAACTGGGAGCGATATCTTCATGAGGCGCGTGATGTCGATCCCTTGATACGCATGGCCGTCGGACACTACCAGTTCGAGGCAATTCACCCCTTCACCGATGGCAATGGCCGCACCGGACGCGTCATCAACAGTTTGTATCTGATCCAGGAAGAGTTGCTGACGCTGCCAATTCTGTATCTCAGCCGTTACATCATTCGAAACAAAGCCGAGTATTACCGGCTGCTGCTTGATGTCACCCGTAGCCAGGCATGGGAGCCGTGGATTCTCTACGTACTTCATGGCGTTGAAGATACGGCACGCTGGACGACCGAAAAGATTTCCGCCATTCGTGATCTGGCGGCACTCACCGTCGCCCACGTCAAACAGGCAGCACCAAAAATCTACAGCCGCGAATTGGTTGATCTGATTTTCGACTTGCCCTACTGCCGAATTCAGAATCTGGTGGAAAAAGACATTGCTGGTCGTCAGGCAGCCTCCCGCTATCTGAAACAACTTGTGGAAATTGGCGTACTGGAGGAAAGGGCTGTTGGACGCGAGAAGTTGTTCATCCATCCTAAGCTGATGCGGCTATTGACCCGCGATGACAACGCTGTGTCTTGTTACTGATAAGGAGCTTGTCTTAAGTGAATAGCGAACATAACCTGCGCTCGCGCTTAGGGGGTGGGTCAGGTCAATGACCAATCTTGGGGAAAGACCCACAACAAGCCAGCGGTCATGACCAGGTAGCGCAGAAACTTGCCAATGGCCATGTACATCACACAAGGCCAGAAGGCCAGGCGCAACCAGCCTGCGACCGCGCACAAGGGGTCCCCCACCCCCGGCAGCCAACTCAGCAGACAGGCCTTGGGTCCGAGTTTTTCCAACCAGCGCAAGGCGCGGGCGTGCTGACTGTTGGCGGCGCTGCCGCGGTATTTGTCAAGGGCGGAGTGTGCACCATAGCCCATCCACCAATCGATGGCGCCGCCCAAGGTGTTGCCCAGGGTGGCCACCACCACGGCTGGCCAGAACAGTTCGGGATTGAGCTTCACCAGGCCAAAGACCACCGGCTCGGAGCCCATGGGCAACAAGGTGGCAGATATCAGCGCGACCACAAACACTGTGCTCAAGCCAAATTCTGGCAAGGACAGGGTGTGCAGCAGTTGGTGAATCCAGGCTTCCATGGCGGCAGTATAGGCAGTCAGGGCATCGTCAGAAAAAATTTCGATTGCTGAAATTTTTGGCAGCTACAATCTGCTTCTTTTTTCAGCAACCCCATCTCCCTTCACCCCATGCGCATCGGCCCTTACCTTCTGGCGAACAATTTGTTCGTCGCGCCGATGGCAGGTGTCACAGACCGCCCGTTTCGCAAGCTGTGCAAGCAACTCGGCGCGGGCTATGCGGTCAGCGAGATGGTCACATCGCGGCGCGACCTGTGGCACACCTTGAAAACCTCGCGGCGTGCAGACCACCAAGGCGAGAGCGGGCCCATCGCCGTGCAGATCGCCGGCACTGATGGCCCGATGATGGCCGAGGCTGCGCGCTACAACATCGAGCGGGGCGCACAAATCATTGACATCAACATGGGTTGCCCGGCAAAAAAAGTCTGCAACAAGTGGGCTGGTTCGGCGCTCATGCAAGACGAGCCGCTGGCCCTGTCCATCGTCGAAGCCGTGGTGCAAGCCTGTGAGCCCATGCGTGTCCCTGTGACTTTGAAAATGCGCACCGGTTGGTGTGACAGCCACAAGAATGCGGTGCGGCTGGCGCAAGCTGCGCAATCGGTGGGGGTGCAAATGATCACGGTGCATGGCCGCACCCGCGAGCAAGGGTACAAAGGCCAGGCCGAGTACGACACGATTGCTGCAGTGAAAGCGGCGGTGTCGGTGCCAGTGGTGGCCAATGGCGACATTGATTCGCCTCACAAAGCTTTGCAAGTGTTGCAGCGCACCGGCGCTGATGCCTTGATGATTGGGCGTGCCGCCCAAGGCCGCCCCTGGATTTTTCGCGAGATTGGACACTTTTTAGAGACCGGCCAAATGCTGGCGCCGCCCTTGGTGGAAGAAGTGCGTCGCTTGCTGCAAGAGCATTTGCAGGAGCATTACAGCCTGTATGGCGAATTCATCGGCGTGCGCAGCGCACGCAAGCACATTGCCTGGTACATCCGTGGCTTGCCCGGTGCCGATGCTTTCAGGATGGCGATGAACCGCCTGGAAGATTGCGCTGCCCAGCAGCATGCGTTCGATCGCTATTTGGATCAGTTGGCGCAAATGGGGGACCGCTTGCCGGCCCCCGTGAACTCGCCTGTGTTGGAAATGTCGGTATGAGCAAGAAACAAATCGAAGAAGTCGTTCGCAACAGCCTGGAAACTTATTTTCGCGATTTGCGCGGCACCGAGCCCGACAACCTGCACGACATGCTGGTGGGCGTGGTGGAAAAACCTTTGCTGGAAATTGTCATGCGCCAGGCGGATGGCAACCAATCGCGTGCGGCCTTGTGGTTGGGGCTGAACCGCAACACCTTGCGCAAGAAGCTGGTGGAACACAAGCTGCTGTGACTTTTTTAATCTCTCTTTTAACGCTTCATGAACGCACTTATTTCGGTTTCAGACAAAACAGGCATTGTTGAATTGGCGCGTGTCTTGCACGCCTTGAACATTGGTTTGATTTCCACTGGCGGTACCGCCAAATTGCTGGCAGAGCAAGGCCTGCCCGTCAAAGAAGTGGCCGAGGTCACCGGCTTCCCGGAGATGCTGGATGGCCGCGTCAAGACTCTGCACCCCAAAGTGCACGGCGGCTTGCTGGCGCGCCGCGATGTGCCCGAGCACATGGCGGCATTGAAGGCCCACGACATTGACACCATCGATCTGCTGGTGGTCAACCTGTACCCGTTTGAAGCCACCGTGGCCAAGCCGGGCTGCTCGCTGGAAGACGCCATCGAGAACATTGACATTGGCGGCCCGGCCATGGTGCGTAGCGCGGCCAAGAACTGGAAAGACGTGGCGGTGTTGACCGATGCCGGCCAGTACCCTGCGGTGCTGGACGAGTTGCGCCAAAGTGGCAAGCTCAGCGATGCCACGCGTTTTGCGTTGTCGGTGGCGGCCTTCAATCGCATCAGCAATTACGATGCGGCCATCAGCGATTACCTCTCGGGCATTCAAGCCGATGGCAGCCACGCGCCCTTCCCCGGGCAGACCAATGGCCGCTTTGTGAAGCTGCAAGACCTGCGCTATGGCGAGAACCCACACCAGCAAGCCGCTTTCTACCGCGACTTGCATCCAGCGGCCGGCTCGCTGGTGACCGCCGTGCAATTGCAGGGCAAGGAACTGTCGTACAACAACATCGCCGACGCCGATGCCGCCTGGGAGTGTGTCAAGAGTTTCGAGGCACCGGCCTGCGTGATCGTCAAACATGCAAATCCGTGCGGAGTGGCTGTGGGTGTCGATGCCCTGGAGTGTTACAGCAAGGCCTTCCAGACCGACCCGACTTCGGCCTTCGGTGGCATCATCGCCTTCAACCGCACGGTGGACCTGGCGGCTGCTCAAGCGGTCAGCAAACAATTTGTCGAGGTGCTCATGGCGCCAGACTACACCGCAGACGCGCTGGACCTGTTCAAGGCCAAAGCCAATGTGCGCGTGCTGAAAATTGCGTTGGCCACGGCAAACGAAGGCCGCAACGCGCTGGATATCAAACGCGTGGGCTCGGGCTTGCTGGTGCAAACTGCTGACAACCACGAGCTGAGCCTGTCTGACCTCAAGGTGGTCACCAAATTGCAGCCTAGCGAGCAGCAATTGCAAGACTTATTGTTTGCCTGGAAAGTGGCGAAGTATGTGAAGAGCAACGCCATTGTGTTTTGTGCCAATGGCATGACCATGGGCGTGGGCGCCGGCCAGATGAGCCGGCTGGATTCTGCGCGCATTGCCAGCATCAAGGCAGAGCATGCCAAGCTGTCTTTGAAAGGTACGGTGGTGGCCAGCGATGCGTTCTTCCCGTTCCGCGATGGCCTGGATGTGGTGGTCGATGCGGGCGCCACCTGTGTCATTCAACCTGGCGGCTCCATGCGCGACCAGGAGGTGATTGACGCCGCCAACGAACGCGGCGTGGCCATGGTCTTCTCTGGGGTGCGTCATTTCAGGCACTGAGTCCTGGCTTGGGCTGGGCCTGACCGAGAGGCTGTCACAGGCGGCCCTGAAGCAAGGCTTCACGCAGCCGACGGCTGTTCAGGTGCAGGCAGTGCCGGCCATCTTGCAGGGGCAGGATGTGTTGGTGACCTCTGCCACGGGCTCGGGCAAGACAGCAGCCTACGCCCTGCCTTTGTTACAACGCTTGGCGCAGGCCCAAGCGCCGTTGCGCCCGCGACCGGTGCGTTGCCTGGTGCTGGTGCCCACCCGCGAGTTGGCCTCCCAAGTCAGCGACCTCTGGCATGACCTCGCGCGCGATTTGCCCCTGCCGTTGAAAGTGGTCACGGTGTTCGGCGGCGTGTCCCTGAATCCCCAAATGATGCGCTTGCGCGGCGGCGCCGATGTGGTGATTGCCACGCCTGGCCGATTGCTGGACCTGGTGGCGCACAACGCCTTGTCGTTGGCGCGGTTGCAAGTGCTGGCGCTCGACGAGGCCGACCGTTTGCTGGACGAGGGCTTTGCTGCCGAGCTGAACCAGATCCTGGCCCAGCTGCCAAGCCAGCGCCACACCTTGATGTTCAGCGCCACCTTTGCACCCGCCGTGCAAGCCTTGGCTGAGAAGTTGTTCGCGGCATCGGGGCCGTCCAGAGTGCGCATCGCCGTGGAGGCAGCACAGGCCCCGCCGCCAGCGATTGCGCAACGGGCGATTCAGGTCGATGCCGAGCGCCGTACAGCACTCTTGAAACACCTGATTCAGCAAGAAAAATGGCCGCGCGTGCTGGTGTTCACGGCCACGCGCTACGCGACCGAGCATGTCGCACACAAGCTCTGTCAGTCGGGCATTGTGTCCACGCCTTTTCACGGCGAAATGAGCCAGGGTGCACGCCGTGATGTGTTGCAAGCCTTCAAGGAGTCTCGCTACGATGCGGTCGTGACCACCGACCTGGGCGCGCGGGGCTTGGACATTGCCAATCTTCCGGTCGTGGTGAATTACGACCTGCCGCGCTCAGCCACAGACTATGTGCACCGCATGGGGCGCACCGGGCGGGCAGGGCAATCGGGCCTGGTGCTGAGTTTCATCACTGCCGAGGCCGAGGCGCATTTCCGATTGATTGAAAAACGCCAGGGGCAGCGCGTGGCCAGAGAGCAGGTGGCAGGCTTTGAGCCCCAAGCCATTGCCGTCGAAGCCCCGGTTGGCAATGGCGGCATCAAGGGCAAACGCCCCAGCAAAAAAGACAAGCTTCGCGCCGCAGGCTTGTTGCCCGCCCTGAAACCCTCCGCCCACTGATCCATCCCGTGATCGTCAGCGCAGGGCTGCGATCTTTTTATTCGGGAAGGGATGGCCGCGCTTCGCTCCCAGGGACGGGGCGAGGCTGGCGAATGCCATGTTTGGCAAGAATTTCGATGTAAAACTGTTTGCCGCCGGACTGCGCTACTTGGTCGATGCGTGCAATCAAACTGGCCACATGCGCGATCTCTGAGGTGCCTTCGGTCTCGCCAAAACGGCAATCAAAGTCCCAAAAGTCCACGCCTGCTGGCAAGCTGCGGCGGCGCTCGCGACGCAGGTATTTGCGAATTTCGTGTTTGATCGACTCCAGCCATCTATCGGGATGCTTGCCTTCGACCTGGAGCTGGTATGTCTTTTTCATGCGGCTATTATGGGGCCAGCATGAATCACACCCATACTGTTCCCGACAAAGCGGCCATCGAGTTGATGCCGCCCTTCGAGCGGCTGATGCTGGATCGCATTGTGGTGGTGTCGACCGCAGCGCAAGCCGATCAGGCCTGGGCCACCTTGTCACAGGCGCCGGTCTGGGGTTTCGACACCGAGTCCAAACCCACGTTTTTCAAGGACCAGGTGTCTGACGGCCCCCATGTGCTGCAATTGGCAACCGGGGACAAGGCCTGGGTGATTCAATTGCATGACCCCGATTGCCGTGCGCGCGTAGCGCGCTGGATGGCCGAGCCGAAAGCCGTGAAGGCAGGTTTTGGCCTGGGCGATGATCGCAAGCGCATCTTGCACAAGCTGGGTGTAGAGCCCCAGGGCGTGCTGGACCTGAACCATGTGTTCCACCAGCGTGGCTATCGCAAGGACATGGGCGTCAAAGGCGCTGTGGCGGTCTTGTTTGGGCAACGCTTTGCCAAATCGAAAAAGGCCGCTACCTCCAATTGGGCGCTGCCCCGCCTGAGTGAATCACAAGTGGTTTACGCCGCCAACGATGCCTACGCCGCCTGGCATGTGTACCAGGCCCTGGCGCCCATCAGTTCAGAGTTTTGAACACTTCGCGCGCGGCTGCCACGGTGTCGGCCAGGTCTTGCTCACTGTGGGCAGCGCTGACAAAGCCGGCTTCGTACAAAGCCGGCGCGATGTAGACACCGCGGTCCAACAAGCCGTGGAACAGTTTGTTGAAGCGGGGGCTGTCGCTTTTCATGACCTGACCGTAGTTGTGGGGCAACTCAGGCAGCAAGAAGAAGCCGAACATGCCGCCCTGGCTGTCACCTGAAAACGCCACACCTTCGGCCGCCGCGGCCTGGGTCAGGCCGGCGACCAGGCGCTGGGTCTTGGCGGACAGGTCGGCAAAAAAGCCGGGCTTGCTGATTTCCTTGAGTGTGGCCAGGCCACAGGCCGTGGCCACGGGGTTGCCGCTGAGCGTGCCGGCCTGGTAGACCGGACCCAGAGGCGCCATTTGTTCCATGATGGCGCGCGGCCCGCCAAATGCTGCCAGAGGCATGCCACCGCCAATCACCTTGCCCAGCACGGTCAAGTCGGGCTGGAAGCCGGGAATGGCTTGGGCATAAACATTTTGCGCGCTGCCCAGGTCGACCCGGAAGCCGGTCATGACCTCGTCGAACACCAACAACGCCCCGTGCTGGCTGCACAGCTCGCGGCAGCGCTTCATGAAAGGCACGCTGGCGCGCACAAAGTTCATGTTGCCGGCAATGGGCTCAATCATCAGACAGGCCAATTCGGGGCCGTGCAGTTTGAAGGCTTCTTCCAGTTGCTCGATGTTGTTGTACTCCAGCACCAGAGTGTGCTGCACCACCTCGGGTGGCACGCCGGCGCTGGTAGGGTTGCCAAAGGTGGCCAGGCCCGAACCGGCTTTCACCAGCAAGGCGTCGGCATGGCCGTGGTAACAGCCTTCAAATTTGATGAGCTTGCTGCGACCCGTGGCGCCACGCGCCAGTCGAATCGCGCTCATGCCGGCTTCGGTGCCGGAGCTGACCAGGCGCACCATTTGCATCGAGGGCACATGGGCCAGAATGGCCTCGGCCAGCTCAATCTCGCGCTCGGTCGGAGCGCCATAAGAGAAGCCCTCGAGCACGGCGCGCTGCACCGCTTCCACCACGGCAGGATGGCCATGGCCCAGGATCATGGGGCCCCAGGAACCGATGTAATCGATATGGCGCTTGCCGTTGGCGTCCCAAAAGTAGGCGCCTTGCGCGCGTTGCACAAAGCGGGGCGTGCCGCCGACGGCGCGGAAGGCGCGCACTGGCGAATTGACGCCACCGGGAATGACGTTGCGGGCGCGGTCGAACAGGGTTTGGTTGCGGTCGGTCATGGTTGAAGGGGGTTAATGGCGGGTGCCAGGGGGTGGCAAGGAAAAATCGTCGGCAGTGGCGGGGCTGGGGTCGTCTTCGGCGATGCCGTCCAAGTCGGCATCGCTGTCGATGTGCGCCCAGAACAAGCGGTCGCCCACCACATGGCCCATGCCGGGGCGGTAGCCACTGTCCAGGCAACGGTCCAGGTAACTGAGGGCCTCGCGTGTGGCCGATTCCAGGTCGGCACCACCCGCCAGCAAGCCGGCCAAGGCTGCGGTCAAGGTGTCACCGGCACCGGCAAAGGCCGCATCAATGCGCTCGAAGCGCTCGGTCAGCAGCACGCTGTTGGGGGTGGCCAGCACATTTTCCACAAAGGCATCGTTGCCTTGCAGGCCCGTCACCAAAACATAGGGCGTGCCCATTTGGGCAGCGGCGCGTGCCAGGTCGCGGGCATTCGGCGCCCGCTCGCTGCTCCAGTCGGGCAGCAGCCAACGCCACAAGGTGTTGTGGTGGCCCACCAGCAGCGTGGTTTGGGGCAGCATCAATTCGCGAAACGCGTCCAGGTAGGCGTCGATCTGTTCTTCGCCCCACCAGGACAAGTTGGGCATATAGGCCACCACTGGCACATCGGCATAGTCTGAGCTGGCTTCGGCAATGGCGCTGAGATTTTCAGGGGAACCGCAAAAACCCACCTTGATGACCTGCACCGAAATGTCTTCCAGCACGCTGCGCGCTTGTTCGGCCACCGCTTCTTCTTCAAAGGCCACATGGTCAAAGATTTCAGCGGTGTCACGCATGTAGGCGCCGGTTACTACCGGCAAGGCGTGGGCGCCCACCGAGGCCACGGCCAGAGTATCCCCCGACAACCCGCCCGCCCCGCTGGGGTCGCTGACATTGAAAATCAGCACACACGCAGGGGCTTCGTCATCGGAGGATTCAGGGGTAAGTTCGTTCTCTTGCACCATGGCCATCGCTACAATGGAGGTCATTCTATGCGAGCAAAAAGAAAGTAAATCGTGGGCAAAACCTGGATGTGTTTGATTTGTGGCTGGATCTATGATGAAGAAGCTGGCGCCCCGGACGACGGCATTGCGCCTGGGACCCCTTGGGAGCAAGTGCCCATGAACTGGACCTGTCCAGAGTGCGGTGCCCGCAAAGAAGACTTTGAAATGGTCCAAATCTGAGACCATGAGCCTGGACGCCACCCGACTCGCCCTGGAGCGCGAGTTATTGGCCAGTCTGCGCGCGCAAAGCGCTGACCTGGAACAACCTCAAGTGCGCATGCAACTGCATGCTTTGTTTCTGGAGCAAGCGCAAGGGCTGCTGCAACCCTTGATGGAAGAGGTGCGCGACTGGACGGCGGGCCAGATCGCGCGCCCCAGCCAGAATACTGTGGTCGGTTTGAAGCGCTTGCAGGGTTTGGCGCAAGACCGGCAAGAAGCTGGGCTGGTGCGCTTGGCCGAAGCCTTGCATGATGCTGTGGTGCGTGCCATTGTGGGCAACACGCCGGTGAGCGCCGCCGCTTGCCTGCGCGCCGCCGAAGAACTGCACCGCCTGTTGCACCAATATGCTGTCGGCGTCAGCCGCGCGCCCAGTGACAGCGTGATGGCCGACCTGCGCTGACCCTTTCCCCTGGCTGCCAGCGCAGCGCAGCGATTAAAGACAGAACGGCCGGGTCAGCCTTTGCTGGTTTTCACCACCGCATAGCGCGCCAGGGTGCGTTCGCGAGCTTGTGCATGGTCCACGATGGGAGCGGGGTAGTCGCGACCGATCTGCACCTTGGCCGCAGCCAGGTCCAGCGGCTTGGCCAGCCAGGGGGCGTGCAGGGCGCTGTCCGGCAAACCCGCCAGTTGCGGCAGGTAACGGCGGATGAAGCGCCCTTGCGCGTCAAACTTCTCGCTCTGGCTGATCGGGTTGAAGATGCGGAAATAAGGCTGGGCATCGCAGCCACTGGAGCTGGCCCATTGCCAGCCACCGTTGTTGGCCGCCAGATCGAAATCGTTCAAGTGCAACGCAAAGTAGCGCTCGCCCCAGCGCCAGTCAATGCCCAGGTCTTTCACCAGGAAACTGGCCACCACCATGCGCAAGCGGTTGTGCATGTAGCCGGTTTGGTTGAGTTGTGCCATGGCGGCATCTACCAAAGGATAGCCGGTGCGGCCCTGGCACCAGGCCTCGAACAGCTGCTGCGCATGCTTGCCGTGCTCCCACTCGATGGCGTCGTATTCAGGTTTGTAGGAACGGCTGGCCACATGGGGATGGTGGTACAGAATCTGGTGATAAAAATCGCGCCAGACCAGCTCGGACAGCCAGATGGCCGCGCCCTCATCGTTCTCCTGGCTGCGCTGGTACGCCGTGCGCGCCAGTTGCCGAATAGACACCGTGCCAAAGCGCAGATGCACGCTGAGGTAACTGGGGCCTTTGATGGCCGGGAAATCCCGGGTGGCCTGGTAGCGGTCCATGCGGGTGAAAAAATCTTCGAACAGGGCCCGTCCTCCGGGGCTGCCGGTGGGCACGTGCAAGCTGCTCAGGTTGGTCGGCTCGAACCCAATGTCTTCCAGACTGGGCACTGGCAAGCGAAGGGCTTGCGGCCGAGGCGCCAGCGCCCGCACGTATTTGCCCACCGGGTAAGACTTGAGGTAGTAACTGTCCGCCGCCACTTTCTTGAGCCAGGCGTTTTTATAGGGGGTGAACACGCCGTACACCGTGCCCGACTGGGTGAGCACTTCGTCCCGCTCGAAAATCACATGGTCTTTGAAGGTTTCCAGCCGAATGCCCAAATCGGCCAGGGCGCCACGGACGCGGGCATCGCGGGCCTGGGCCGCTGGCTCATCGTCGTGGTTGCAAAAGACGGCCTGCACCTTCAGTTCGTGCGCCAAGCGGGGGATGTCGTCTTGGGCCACCGCATGGCGCACGATCAGGCCCGCGCCGTACTGGCCAGCCAGGGCGTGCAATTCGGCATCCAGTGCGACCAACGACTCCCGGATGAACTCCACCCGCCGGTCTGCGCGCGGCAGACCCTCCAGAATGGCGCGGTCAAAAACAAAGACGCAATGCACACTGGCGCAACGTTTCAGCGCCTGGTACAGCGCCGCATTGTCCTGGGCGCGCAAATCGCGCCGAAACCACATCAGGCCACTGGGATAGTGGGGGGTCGGGTGGGGTGACATGTTCGCCCTTAAAATCGGTGAATGGTCTCAGATTCTGCCCCCGTCAACTTCACGCATCATTTTTTGATCGCAATGCCCGGGTTGGCGGATGAGACATTCTCGCGCAGTGTGGTTTACATGTGCGAGCACAGCGAGCGCGGCGCCCTGGGCCTGGTGATCAACAAACCCAGCGAGATGAGCATGCGCAGCCTGTTCGACAAAGTGGACCTCCCCCTTGGGCGCACCGATCTGAGCGAGTCTCCCGTGTTTCAAGGCGGCCCTGTTCATACCGAACGGGGTTTCGTGCTGCATGAGGCCATGCATGCCGAAAATGCGCCTCCCAAAGAAACCGTTTATGCCTCCACCATGACCATTCCCGGCGGTCTGGAAATGACCACCTCGCGCGATGTCCTGGAGGCCTTGTCGACCGGCGCCGGTCCCCGGCGTGTGCTGGTTTCCCTGGGTTATGCGGCCTGGGGCCAAGGGCAACTCGAGTCGGAAATTGCCGAGAACAGCTGGCTGACCGTGGGCGCCGACCTGAGCGTGATTTTTGACACCCCGATTGCCGAGCGCTACGAGCGCGCGTTGTCCTTGCTGGGCCTGCAATCCTGGATGCTCTCACCCGATGCGGGGCACGCATGAACACAGCGGCCACGCCTTCAGTTGCCGCATCGCTCCAATCTTTTCTGGCTTTTGATGTCGGCCGCAAGCGCACCGGGGTGGCCTTTGGCACGCGCATGCTGGGTCAAGCCCAGCCACAAGGCACCATCAAAGGCGAGGGCGACGCGCGCTGGCCCCAGATTGCCCAGCACATTCAAACTTGGCAACCGGACGCCCTGGTGGTGGGGGTGCCTTTTCACCCCGATGGCGCCGAGCACGACAACACCCGCTTTGCGCGCCGCTTTGCGCGCCAGTTGCAGGCGCGCTTTGGCTTGCAGGTGTTTGAGGTGGATGAGCGCTACAGCACCACTGAGGCCTTGTCACAAGGCGCCCAAGATGCCGATGCCGCTTCGGCCTGCATCATCCTTGACCAGTTTTTTCGGATGAACCCATGAACCACGGAACCTTATCGCTGGATGCCGAGGCCCTTTACGCAGAGCTGTGCAAAGGCGTTCGAACTTTGCTGACCTCTGAAACCCGTCTGGTGGGCGTCACCTCAGGCGGTGCCTGGCTGGCCGAGCGCCTGCAAAAAGACCTGGGACTGACGGGCGAGGCGGGGGCCATTTCCTCGGCCATGCACCGCGACGACTTTGCCCGGCGCGGCTTGGCCGACGGTGGCCAGACGCGCTTGCCGTTCGATGTCAACAATGCCCGTGTGTTGTTGCTTGACGATGTGCTCTACACCGGCCGCACCTTGCGCGCCGTGCTCAATGAGCTGTTCGACTACGGTCGGCCAGCCTGTGTCCAGCTGGCGGTCTTGGTTGACCGCGGTGGGCGCGAGCTACCGGTGCAGGCCGATTTCGCATCGGCACGCGTGGCTTTGCCCGCCAGCCAATCGTTGTCCCTGGCGCGCGATGCGCAAGGCCGCTTCAATTTCTCGCTGGAGGCCTGAGGTGCTGTACAAACGCAACCCCCAACTGAACCGTCACGGCGAACTGATTCATTTGCTCTCTACCGAGGGCTTGCCGCGCGACATCCTCACCCACATTTTGGACACAGCCTCCAACTTTGTGTCGGTGAGCGACCGCGAGGTCAAGAAGGTGCCCTTGCTGCGTGGCAAGAGCGTGTTCAACCTGTTCTTTGAAAACAGCACCCGCACCCGCACCACCTTTGAAATTGCCGCCAAGCGGCTGAGCGCCGATGTGATCAACTTGGACATTGCCCGCTCCTCGGCCAGCAAGGGCGAGTCGCTGCTGGACACCATTGCCAACCTGAGCGCGATGGCTGCCGACATTTTTGTGGTGCGCCACAGCGAATCGGGCGCGCCCTACCTGATTGCCGAGCACGTGGCGCCGCATGTCCATGTGGTCAATGCCGGCGACGGACGCCATGCGCATCCGACTCAGGGCTTGCTGGACATGTACACCATCCGGCACTACAAAAAAGATTTTGCCAACCTCACCGTGGCCATCGTGGGTGATGTGCTTCACTCGCGCGTGGCCCGTTCCGACATCCATGCCCTGACCACGCTGGGTTGCGCCGAGGTGCGGGTGGTGGGCCCCAAAACCTTGGTGCCCTCGGACCTGTCGAGCATGGGTGTGCGGGTGTTTCATACCTTGGAGGAGGGCATCCGCGGCTGTGACGTGGTCATCATGCTGCGCCTGCAAAACGAGCGCATGAGTGGCGCCTTGCTGCCCTCTAGCCAGGAGTATTTCAAAGGCTTTGGCCTGACCCCTGAAAAACTGCAGCTTGCCAAGCCTGACGCCATCGTCATGCATCCAGGGCCCATCAACCGTGGTGTCGAGATCGACTCCGCAGTGGTAGACGGCAAACAAAGTGTGATCCTGCCGCAAGTGACCTTCGGCATTGCTGTGCGCATGGCGGTGATGTCTATCGTGGCGGGCAACGAGGCTTGAGCAAAGGCACAGACACCATGAAGATCCTGATCAAGAACGGCCGCGTCATCGACCCCGCTTCTGGCACCGATAGCCAGGCCGATGTGGCCCTTGCCGCTGGCCGCATTCTGGCCATCGGCCAGGCGCCCGCAGACTTTGCGCCCAATCGCACGCTCGATGCAACGGGCTGCATCGTGGCGCCCGGCCTGGTGGACTTGAGCGCACGTTTGCGCGAGCCAGGCCATGAACACGAGGGGATGCTTGAATCCGAAATGGCCGCGGCTGTGGCCGGTGGCGTGACCAGCCTGGTCTGTCCCCCTGACACCGATCCGGTGCTCGATGAGCCAGGCTTGGTCGAGATGCTGAAGTTCCGTGCAGAAAAACTGCACCAGGCGCGACTTTTTCCGCTGGGCGCATTGACGCGCAGCCTGAAAGGGGAGGTGCTGACCGAAATGGCCGAGTTGACGGAAGCTGGCTGCGTCGGCTTCAGCCAGGCTGAAGTGGCCGTGGTCGACACGCAGGTGTTACAGCGCGCCTTGCAATATGCCGCCACCTACAACTACACCGTGTGGCTGCGCCCGCAAGACCATTTCCTGGGCAAAGGCGTCGCCGCCAGCGGACCGCTGGCCACACGCCTGGGTTTGGGGGGGGTGCCCGTGGCGGCCGAAACGATTGCCTTGCACACTTTGTTTGCGCTGATGCGCAGCACCGGCGCGCGTGTGCATTTGTGCCGTATCTCCAGCGCTGCTGGCATCGCGCTGGTGCGTCAGGCCAAGGCCGAAGGTTTGCCGCTGACCTGTGATGTCAGCATCAATTCCTTGCACCTGACCGATCTGGACATCGGCTTTTTCGACAGCCGCGCCCGGCTCAGCCCACCCCTGCGGCAGCAACGCGATCGCGATGCGTTGCGGGAAGCCTTGGTCGATGGCACGGTGGATGCGCTGGTGTCGGACCACACCCCTGTGGAAGGCGATGCCAAGGCCTTGCCTTTTGCCGAAGCCGAGCCCGGCGCGACAGGCTTGGAGTTGTTGCTGAGTTTGTCGCTCAAGTGGGGGCGCGAGCAGGGCATAGATCTGATGCGCAGCTTGGCGGTGCTCACCAGCGAGCCGGCCCGGGTGTTGGGCGCCTCTGTGGGCAGCTTGCAAGACAGCCTGGGTCGTTTGGTGGTGGGCGGTGTGGCCGATGTGTGTGTGTTCAATCCTGACGCCGAGTGGACCGTGACCCCCGCGGCCTTGCGCAGCCAGGGCAAGCACACCCCGTTTGCCTTTGAGGTCAGTGGCTCAGCCTTGCCCGGCAAGGTGTGTGCCACTGTGGTCGGGGGGCATATCGCCTACCAGGCCGCCTGAGCCCAACATGCGGGGATTGTGGGCGCTGTTGCGCCTGGCTCGGGTGCTGCGCTGCCTTGCATCAGGATGGTGGACGTTGCAGCTGCGTTTTTCCGGCATGGGCTTGGCGCAGCGCGAGCAAGCCATTCAGGCTTGGGCCGAGGGCATGCTGCATGCTTTCGGCATCGAATTGCAATTGCAAGGCCAGCGCTTGCAGCAAGGCCCGGTCTTGCGGGTGGCAAACCATATTTCCTGGCTGGATATTCTGTGCTTGCATGCCTTGGGTCATTGCCGGTTTGTGGCCAAGGCCGAAGTGCACCACTGGCCCGTGATTGGCTTCATGGCGGCGGCGGCGGGCACCCTTTTCATCGAGCGGCAGTCTTCGCGCGATGCTTTGCGTGTGGTGCACCAAATGGCGCAAGCCTTGAAAGACGGCGATGTGCTGGCAGTATTCCCGGAAGGAACCACCAGTGATGGCCAGAGCTTGCTGCCGTTTCACGCCAATTTGTTACAGGCCGCGGTGGTGACGCAGGCCCCTGTGCAGCCGCTTTACCTTCGTTACACCGACAAGGCCACAGGGCAACGCGCTTCGTCCGTGTGCT
This sequence comes from Limnohabitans sp., assembly GCA_018882835.1. Taxonomy (GTDB): domain Bacteria; phylum Pseudomonadota; class Gammaproteobacteria; order Burkholderiales; family Burkholderiaceae_C; genus Limnohabitans. Next base: position 57,064 of record VERE01000008.1, on the reverse strand, counting down.
ACATCGGCGAGCAGACCCTAGTGGGCTCTATCTGGCGCACCTTGACCGCGCCCCAGGTGGTGGTCACCGTCCGGATTGGCGAGCCACAGCCAGCCCACGGGCGCGACAGACGCCAATGGGCCCAGGATTTGCGCCAAGCCATGCTTTCCCTGGCAGAGTGATATCCTTCGGGGCATGCCTTCCAAGCCGCTGATCCCCATCACCCCCAAGACCCCGCCTGCAGAGGCAGACCGGGTGTTCGAAATGGCTGCGGAGATGTTCCGTGTGATGTCTGCGCCCATGCGGCTGAAGATCATCAGCAGCCTGTGCAATGGTGAAAAAAACGTGGGCGAGTTGCTGGAAGAAATCAACACCACGCAACCCAACATGTCGCAGCATCTGAACACTTTGTACCAGGCCGGGGTGCTGGGCAGACGGCGCGAGGGGGTGCAGATTTTTTACCGCATCGTCAATGACAAGGTGGTCACCATTTGCCGGGCCTTGTGTACCCAAATCGCCGTTGAATCTGACTTACCGCACGATTGAAGATTGAAAGTTTGATGTCAGTTGTGGCTTTGGATCGGGTTTTCACTGAACCTGGGGCTTCCTGGGGGGCATCACAATACCGATATATAAGGATTCACGAATGAAAAGACTGTTGTTGTTGACGGCCTTCCTTCTCACGAATTTGAGCTGGGCTCAAGTGAAAGTGGTTTACCACCTGAGCGAAGGCATTCCGCAGGCGTCGCGCGCAATTGGCAACATCCGAAACCATTTGAATGCCGACCCTTCGGTCAAGATTGTGGTGGTCACGCATGGACTCGGAATTGATTTCTTGCTGGACGGTGCCACCAACCAGATGGATCAGCCTTTTGCCGGAAGCATCGGCGAGCTGGCCGGGCGGGGAGTCGAGTTTCGGGTCTGCAACAACACGCTGACGACACGCAAACTGTCCAAAGACCGTGTGGTGATGGAGGCCTCGGTTGTGCCCTCGGGCGTGGCCGAGGTAGCGCGCTTGCAGGCGAAGGATGGTTTTGTTTACTTGCGGCCCTGAGCCGCGCATTGGACGGAGAACAAGCGATGAAAATGATTCACAAAGCATGGACCCTGGCAGCTTTGCTGTTGACGCTGTGCGTTTCCCACGCGCAAGGGGTCGATCCAGCCCAGGCGCGTAGCTGGGCTGCGGGCTGTGCCAATTGCCATGGCACCAATGGTCAGGCTCAGCCGGGCATGGAATCACTGGCGGGTGCCAATGCAGCCGATCTGGTCAAAAAAATGCAGGATTTCAAAGCGGGCCGTAAACCTGCAACCATCATGCATCAGCTCTCCAAGGGCTACTCCGATGAGCAGATCGCGGCCATCGCCACTTACTTCGCAGCCCAGAAAAAATAAGGAATCACGGACATGAAACGTCGTCAATTCATTCAAACGGCTTCCTGGGGGTCGGCTGCCGGTGTGTTGGGCTTGTCAGGCTGCGCCACCACCAGTTCGGGCAACGGCCCCAAGGTGGTGGTGGTCGGCGGTGGTTATGGCGGTGCCACTGCGGCCAAGTATGTGCGCATGTGGTCCGACTATGGCGTCCAGGTGACGCTGGTCGAACCCAATGCCTCTTTTGTGTCCTGCCCAATCTCCAATCTAGTGATTGGCGGCAGCAAGTCCATGGCCGATATCACCACGCCTTATGACAACCTGAGCAAACGACACGGTGTCAATGTGGTGCGCGATTTTGTCACGCAGATCGATGCCGAAAAGCGTGTGGTCAAACTCGCTGGGGGCACTGACCTGACCTACGACCGCTTGATTCTGTCTCCGGGTGTCGATTTGATGATGGACACTTTACCCGGTATGGGCAAGCTTGGCGCACAAGACAAAATTCTGCATGCTTGGAAAGCGGGGCCTCAAACTCTGGCGCTGCGCAAGCAACTTGAAAGCATGCCCGATGGCGGGGTGTATGCCATCACGATACCGTTGGCACCTTACCGCTGCCCGCCCGGGCCTTATGAACGCGCCTGTCAGGTGGCTCACTATTTCAGCAAAGCCAAGCCCAAGAGCAAGGTGCTGATTCTGGACGAGAACGACGATGTGACATCCAAGGGACCGCTGTTTAAAAAGGCCTGGGCCGAGCGCTACAAGGGCATCATCGAGTACCGCCCCAAACATAAGGTGGTGGATGTCGATGCCGCTACAAACACCCTGAAGTTCGAATTCAATGACGATCTCAAAGCCGATGTGCTCAATGTGTTGCCCATGATGCGCGCAGGTGACATCGCTGTGAAAACAGGTCTGGCCACCGCCAATAAGCGTTGGTGCGAAGTGGATTTCCTCACCTTCGAATCCAAGGCTGCGAAGAATATCCATGTGCTGGGCGATTCGATTCAAGTCGCGCCCTTGATGCCGAAATCAGGCCACATGGCCAACCAGCACGGCAAGACTTGCGCAGCGGCTGTGGTGGCTTTGCTGACCGGCAAGGAGGTCAATCCCCTGCCCATTTACAACAACACCTGCTACAGCTTTGTGAGTGATGAGGATGTGGTGCATGTGGCCAGTGTTCATCGTTATGACGGCGAGAAGAAAACCATGCTGACGGTCCCAGGCTCGGGAGGCGTTTCTGCGGCAGCCAACGAACTCGAGGGACGCTACGCTTTGGCCTGGGCGCGCAACATTTGGGCCGACACCCTGGCTTGAGCTGGACTGGAGCGGACGATGCGTCATGCTATGCGCGGCTTGCAGGGCCTTTTGACTCTGGTCGCTTCCCTGGCGCTGAGCCCATGTTGGGCTCAGGCAGATGAGGCGCGTGCAAAAAAAATTGTGTCGGGTGTCTGTTTTGTCTGTCACGGCGCCGAAGGCGAGTCTGCCAGCGAAGTGTTCCCCCGGTTGGCGGGTCAACACGCCGAGTACATTGCCAAGCAGTTGGACAACTTCAAATCCGGCAAACGAAAAAGCACGGCCATGGCTGACATGGTGACCAAACTGACCCCTGATGAGATGCTGGCCCTGGGTAAGTATTTTGAAAAACAGGCTGCACCTGTCGAACCCGCCAAAGATGCTGCACTGGCCGCCGTGGGGCGTTACATCTATCACAACGGCAACAAGTTCAGTGGCTTGGCAGCTTGTGCGAGTTGCCACGGTGCCCAAGCCTTGGGGACGGTCTCACTGCCGCGCCTGGCAGGCCAGTACGCAGCCTACACAGAAACCCAGTTGAAGCAATTCCATCAACGCGAGCGCACCAATGACAACGCAGTCATGCATGCCATTGTGAGCAAAATGACAGCCTTGGAGATGGCTGCTGTGGCTGAATACCTCAGCGGCAAGTAAGCAGTGCTTCAGGGTGCGCGCGCTGCTGACCTGTGTGTCACAGTGCTGGCCGCTTGCGGGGCTGGCTCGGCATCCAGCCAACGGTCGGTCAGGCCGGCTCCCAGCCACATGCCGATCAGGCTGACCCAGGCGGTCAGTGCAAAGATCGCCCCGCCAGTGATGCCTGCGCCAACGGCGCAACCTCCTGCCAGCATGGCTCCGAAGCCCATCAGCACAGCGCCAAAAATATATCGCCGCATGCTGTAGCCATCCTTGAAACCTTCCAGTTTGAAATCTTGGCCGACCCAGGCTCCAAGCCATGACCCGGCAAACACGCCGGGTAGCAAACCGAATTCGAAACCCATGGTTGGTGCAGGACTTTGCAAGACCCGCATCAACCATTCGGCTGATGGACCGCTGAAGGTCAGCCCCTGGATTTGAATCGGATCGAAAGAGTGGCGCGCCATCCATTGGCTGAAGCCCCAGGCGGCCGCCACCATCAGGCCTGTTCCCGCGCCACCGATCCAAAGCCATGGGGTGATTTTGTTGCGCCAACCCACATAGAGGGCCAAGGCGAGCCATAACCCACCCAATGCTTCGCCCCCCAGGTGACTCCAACCGAGGACAGCCAACAGATCCCTTGAACTGCCCCCCTCGATGACCCACCAGCTGCTGACCTCTGCACGCAAAGGTGCCAGTGCGCCCGAGAGGCTGGCTTGGGCAGCGACGGCAAACAACAATCCCGACAGCAAGGCCCGCAGGTTGCCATTGGCCGACAAAATCAGCAACCGGCTGGCGCAGCCTCGGGTCATGACCATGCCTACCCCGAACAGCCCGCCCCCAATGAGTGCCCCTGACAGGCTACCTCTTGCTGCAATCTGGCGCGCTGTGCTGGTGTCCAGTGCGCCCGCCAGCACCAGAGCTTGAACCGCGACCACGGCAGCTGAAAAGGCCAGCAACCATACTGCCAGCTTTTCGCCGAAGCGGCCTTGCCAAAACTCGATGACAGCAGCTCGCAAACAAAAGCGAGAGCGTTGGGCCAGAAAACCGAATGCCACGCCGATGATTGCGCCGCCTGTGGCCAGCAAGGTGCTATCGCCAATTTGTTCAAACCAGTCGGACAGCATGTTGGGTTGAATGTGTTCGTCAAATCAGATGAATTGTGAGCGACCGATCCTGACCGAAGGTTGATGCGGATCAAGACTGAATAAATTGGTGATTTCTTATATAGTTGATGTGCTCAGGCAAGGACTTCAGATGCAAACCACATTGCCCGCTCTTCATCGCCGAGATTGGCTCACCCAAGGCTTGGGTGCCTTGGCTGCCGCCGGTGTCTGCTCTTTTTCCTGGGCTGCTGGCGAAGGCTTGCCTGAAGCCAGGTCCTTACCGCAAGCCTTGGACAAAGCCCTGGCCCAGGGTCAGCCCTTGCTGGTGATGGTCAGTCTGGAGGGTTGCGTATATTGCCGGATGGCGCGTCAGAGCCACCTGGTGCCGATGTTCAAGCAGGGCCAGCCCATGGTTCAGGTGGACATGCGAAGTGTCCAATCGGTCGTCGATTTTTCGGGTGCCTCCACCACACACGATCAGTTGACCCGCAGCTGGAAGATTTCGGTGGCGCCGACCCTTTTGTTTTTTGGCGCGGGTGGGCGCGAGGTAGCCGAACGCATGGAGGGCGCCTATTTGCCAGACTTTTACGGTGCTTACCTGGACGAGCGTCTCAGCAAAGGGCGAAAGGATCTGCGCACATGATTCCCATCCAAGTGGAGTCTGCCTGGAAAGGCACTTCCGATTGTCGTGACTGCGGCATCCGTGACATGGTGCTCTTCGCCGACCTCAACGAAGAAGATTTCAGTCTGATTCATGCGCCAATCGATGACCTGCGCTATGTCACTGGAAGCTTGCTGTACAGCGAGGGTGACAAGGCGTTGGGTGTGATGACAGTCCGCGCCGGCATGGTGAAACTGGTTCGCAATACCAGCGACGGCCGGCAACGCATTGTGCGAGTTCTGCGACCAGGTGATGTAGCCGGCCTGGAGGCCCTGGCCACGGCGCATTACGACTGCGATGCCATTGCTCTGAGTGAGGTCAGCGTCTGTCGAATTCCGCTGGAGGTCATGCACACCCTCTCGGCGCATTCGCCCCGCTTGCACCGACGCCTCATGCAAAAGTGGCAAAGTGCCCTCAAGAGCGCCGATGACTGGCTGGCCGACCTCAACTTTGGCTCGGCCAAGCAGCGTGTGGCTCGCTTCATTCTGAAGATGCGACATGCGCAGGACCCGCAACTCATTTCCTTGTTCTCGCGTGAAGACATGGGGGCCATGCTGGATCTGAAACTGGAAACCGTCAGCCGCGAGGTGAGTTTTTTTGTCCGTGAGGGCGTACTGTCGCCTTTGGACAAGCAGGGCCGGCTCTACCAATTGGTCCAGGCCAGTGCTCTGGAAAACCTGTGATTGGGGAAAGCCCTTGGGTCGATCCTGGCCGCTTGGGCGCGCAACAGTGCAAAGTTCGTGTAAATTAGCGACTGGTTATATTTAAAGTCAAAGGTTCAACACCATGAAATTCATGCCCTGGATCATGGCCATTGCCGGCCTCACTGCCACTTCTGCATTTGCCAATCTGGATTTGGCCAAAAAGAATGCCTGCACCGCCTGCCATGCCGTGGACAAGAAAATCGTGGGCCCTGCTTATCAGGACGTTGCCAAAAAATACGCAGGTCAAAAGGACGCAGAAGCCACGCTGATCAAGAGCATCAAGGCCGGTGGCTCTGGCAAATGGGGCCCGGTGCCAATGCCGCCTCAGGCTGCGCTCAGCGATGCCGATGCCAAAACCCTGGCTGCCTGGATTTTGTCCGGCGCCAAATGAAAAACATGCGTCGTGGGCAATTCAGGGGCACTCGCGGCCTGATGGTGGCCGCTGCTTGCATGCTGGGTTTGTCCACCTTGGCGCAACCTGCCATTTTCAAGGACGCCGATTACAAACTGGGTGAAGAACTCATTGCAGCCAACAAATGCACGGCCTGCCATCAGCGGCGCGAAGGCGGCGACGGCAGCAGCATCTATAAACCGCAGGGCCGCATCAACACGCCAGCCTTCTTGCGGGGCATGGTCGAGTACTGCAACACAGAATTGAATCTGGGCTTCTTTCCCGAAGATGTGACCGCTGTGGCGGCCGTGCTCAACCGAGACCACTACAAATTCAAATAAAGCCAAAAGTCAACCCGTGGGTTGACTTTTGTAATCCTGGATTCAGCTTCAAACCTTAACCTTAATATAAGCAAATAATAATATATCGATTGATCATCGATGACGAGAGGAGTTTCTGTGAAACCAATGCAGCATGACTCGGGTAGGGTTCAAAAAGCGCCTGAGAATTTCCTGGACCCGCAAGGCATCCAAAAAGTTATTGCCGAGGCTAAAAGCGGTCGGCGTGGCTTCATTCGCCACGCCTTTGCGGCTGCAGCTGCGGGCGTGGCAGCGCCAGTGGCCATGGCACAGGGCAATCCGGTGCCGCCCGCAGGTGGGGATCCGTACATCCTGCAGCTGCCCGAGCACGCCACGGGTTTGGGACAGGGTGTGGCCACCGAAGGCTATGGCAAACCTTCCAAATTCGAATCCAACATTCAGCGCCGGCAAAGCCCAGGCCTCACACAAACCTCGCAAGCGTCTGTTTCGTTCGCTCCCTTGCAGTCACTGTTTGGTATCGTGACCCCTAGCGGTCTGCACTTCGAGCGCCATCACCAGGGCTGGTGGGACATCGACCCCTCCAAGCACCGGTTCATGATCAACGGCATGGTGAAAACGCCCAAGGTATTCACCATGGACGAAATCATGCGACTGCCTTCGGTGTCACGTTTTCATTTCATCGAGTGTGGTGCCAACACGGCGGTTGAATGGGGCAACGTGGCGGTGCCCACGGTGCAATACACCCACGGCATGATCTCGTGCAGCGAATTTACAGGCGTGCCATTGATCACCTTGCTGGAAATTGCGGGCGCCGATTTGAAAAATGGCAAGTTTGTACTGGCTGAGGGTGGTGATGGCTCGTCCATGACACGCACCATTCCGATGAGCCTCATTACCTCAGGCGAGGTCCTGGTGGCATACGGCCAGAACGGCGAAATGCTGCGCCCAGAAAACGGCTATCCCTTGCGATTGGTGGTGCCAGGCATTCAAGGGGTGAGTTGGGTCAAATACCTGCGTCGCGTCGAGGTGGGTGACATGCCTTATGCCGCCAAGGACGAGGCTGTGCACTACATGGATCTGATGCCTGACGGCACCCATCGGCAGTACACCAACATACAGGAATGCAAGAGCGTGGTTACCACGCCATCGGGCGGACAGGTGTTGTTGGACAAGGGTTTTTACAACGTCACGGGCCTGGCCTGGTCGGGCAAAGGCAAGATCAAACGAGTGGACGTTTCGGTCGATGGCGGTCGCAACTGGCGTACGGCCCGACTGGAAACCCCTGTGTTGTCCAAGGCCCTGACACGATTCAATATTGACTGGATCTGGGATGGCCGTCCAGCGATTCTGCAAAGCCGTGCCATGGACGAAACCGGCTATGTCCAGCCCACCTACAAACAACTGCGCGCCGTGCGTGGTACGCGATCCATCTATCACAACAACGCCATTCAATCATGGCTGATTCAGGAAAACGGTGAGGTGAAAAATGTCCAGCTTTCGTAACGTTTTACTGAGCGCTGCGTTGCTGGTGGTCGCGATGGCGTCCTCGGCGCAGACCGATGTCAAATACCCCGGTGCCGGCCGCGATGCCACGGCCAAGGAAGTGGCGGCCTGGGATATTGATGTACGACCTGATTTCAAAGGCCTGCCGCCAGGCTCGGGCACGGTCGCCCAAGGTCAGGACATCTGGGAAGCCAAATGCGCGCATTGTCACGGCATCTTTGGCGAGTCCAATGAAGTATTCAGTCCCTTGGTGGGTGGGACCACAGCCGAGGATATCAAGGTCGGGCGTGTGGCCAATCTGGCGCGCACCGACTATCCGGGGCGTACCACGCTCATGAAGGTGCCCACGCTGTCCACCTTATGGGATTACATCAACCGTGCCATGCCCTGGACCAACCCCAAGACCCTGAAACCCGATGAGGTCTACAGCGTCACGGCGTTCCTGCTCAGTCTGGCCAATGTGGTGCCCGATGATTTCACCCTGTCGGACAAGAACATTGCCGAGGTGCAAAAACGCATGCCCAACCGCAATGGCATGACCACCCTGCATGGCATGTGGCCGGGCAAAGAATTCGGTGGTACCGGTAAGCCTGATGTGACGTCTCCCGCCAGTCCCTGCATGAAGGATTGCGTCACCGAACCCAAGGTGGCATCTTTGCTGCCCGATTTCGCCCGCAATGCCCATGGCAATTTGCTGGAACAAAACCGCATCATCGGGCCACAACGCGGCGCCGACACCACGCAGCCCGAACGCAAAGCGGGCGCACCTGCGCCTGCGGCCAGTGCTGCACCCGCGTCAGCAGCCAAGGCACCAGAGTCATCGCCTGCCACCAAGGCGGCGCTGGGCTTGATCCAAAAGAACAATTGCACGGCGTGCCACGGCGTGGACAAGAAAATCGTAGGGCCCGGCTTTCAGGACATCGCCAAGAAACATGCAGGCAAGGTCGAATACCTGGCTGGCAAGATCAAGGCTGGAGGCGCAGGCGTGTGGGGGCCAGTCCCCATGCCGCCGCAATCTCTGGGTGATGCCGACGCCAAGGCCATTGCGACCTGGATTTCACAAGGTGCCCCCAAGTAACTTAAGATTGTGGATTCGGTTGCCTGTTGACCTTCCACGCCATTCAAACAGCATCCACTTAGTCACAAGGAGAAATCAGATGCAAACTCGTCGCGAGACACTCAAACACAGTGCTGTGGTCGCCGGCTTGCTGGCTTCCACCGGCCTGTTTCCACAGTTCGCCCATGCGGCCTTCAACAAGAACGCCTTTGACGCCAAGAGTGTGCAAGACGCACTCAAGGCCATCGGCCCTGCCACGCTGGCCGAAAGCAAGGACGTGACCATCACCGGTCCGGACATCGCCGAAAACGGTGCCGTGGTGCCTCTGGGTGCTAGCACCACGCTGGCCAACGTCAAGCAATTGCTGATCCTGGTCGAGAAGAACCCTTCGACACTGGTGGCAATGTTCAACATGAGCGACAGCATCGAACCAACCGTGTCGACCCGTGCCAAGATGGGCCAGTCCTCGGATGTGTATGCCGTGGCCATCACAGCCGATGGCAAGGCCTTGTTTGCCAAGAAAGAAGTGAAAGTCACGCTCGGCGGCTGCGGCGGCTGATCCAGCACTTTCATATCCCAGCTTTTGTAACGAATTAGGAGAAAAAAAATGGCAGATCCGATGCGCATTCGCGCCCAAGCTTCCGGCGACAAAGCCACCGTCCGTGTTTTGATGAGCCACGAAATGGAGTCTGGTCAACGCAAAGACGCCAACGGCAAAATTGTCCCTGCCTGGTTCATTCAGGAAGTGACGGCATTGCACAATGAAAAGACCGTCATGACCGCTGAATGGGGTCCGGCTGTGGCCAAAAATCCGTTCCTGCAGTTCGCCATCAAGGGCGCCAAGGCGGGCGACAAAGTCACCATTTTGTGGAAAGATAACAAAGGCGACAGCCGCAAAGACGAAGCCACCGTCAGCTGATCTCTTGCAAAAAAATCCGAGGTGACAATGAAACAACTCATGGCCTGGGTCGTGCTGGCGAGTGGCTTAGCTGCCTTGCCGGCACTGGCTCAAAAAACCGCTAGCCAAGGTATCGACGAATACCGCGCTATGTTGCAAGATGGCAATCCAGCCGACCTCTTTGAAGCCAAAGGCGAAGACCTTTGGAAACTCAAGCGCGGCCCCAAGAATGCCTCCCTTGAAAAATGCGACCTGGGCAAAGGTCCAGGCGTGGTCAAAGGCGCTTTTGTGGAATTGCCCCGATTTTTTGCAGATACGCAGAAAGTTCAGGATCTGGAGTCACGTTTGTTGACCTGCATGGCCACCTTGCAAGGCTTCAATGCCGAAGAGATCGCCAAAACCCCATTTGGCAAGGGCGAACAGAACAATGTCACTGCCTTGGCGACCTGGATTTCGGCTGAATCCAAGGACATGCGCTTCAACCTGCCGCAAAACCATGCCTCGGAAAAAACCTTTTACGAAGTGGGCAAGCGGCTGTTCTATCAACGTGGCGGTCCGCATGATTTTTCATGTGCCTCCTGTCATGGTGAAGAAGGCAAGCGCATCCGCTTGCAAGACCTGCCCATGCTCACCAAGAATCCGGGCGATGGCGTGGGCTTTGCGGCCTGGCCGGCTTACCGTGTTTCCAATGGCCAGATGTGGGGCATGCAGCAACGCCTGAACGATTGTTACCGTCAGCAGCGTTTCCCGTACCCGGGCTTTGGCAGCGATGCCACCATCGCCCTGGGTGTTTATCTCGGCGTGAATGCCAAGGGTGCAGCCTCGGTGGCACCCGCCATCAAACGCTGAAGCGGGGAGAGGACAGATGAAAATGCAAACCAAACTCGGGGCCGCCCTGGCTGCAGCCTTGGTGGTGGCGGGCTGCGCATCCTTGCCCAGCACCAGCGAGCTCAACAGCCTGACCGATGCCATTGTGAAGGCTTCTTTCCGCTCCGAGGGGCCAGTCGGTGTCGATCGGGTGCTCAACATCGACGAGACCAGCCGTGCTTGCAGCGAAGCCGATGTCAGCGGCAAGCCCTTGGATGAGAAAACCGCCAAGGACATCGAGGCCATGAACCTCAAGACGATTCGTTGGCCGGCCAATGGCCAGTTTCTGGGGGACTGGAAAGAAGGCGAAAAAATCGCCCAAAGCGGTCGTGGCCTGACCTGGACCGATCCGCCGGGGACGGTCAGTGGTGGCAATTGTTACAACTGCCACCAGATCGACGCCAAGGAAATTTCCTACGGAACGATTGGACCCAGTCTGCACAACTACGGCAAGATCCGTGGTGTGACCGATCCCAACAGTCCTGAAGCCAAACCAATCGTTGAATACACCTGGGGCAAGATCTGGAATTCCAAAGCCTACAACGCATGTTCCAACATGCCGCGTGCCGGCCACATGGGCATCCTCAACGAACAACAAATCCGCGACATTGTCGCCCTGTTGCTCGATCCCCGTTCACCTGTCAACAAGTGACTGGAAAAACCCGGCTGGTCCGGGTTTTTTTGTCATTCATATATCAGTGATTGCAAAATTATGGATCTGAACAAGCGTGAATTCATGCAAGTGCTGGGCGCCGGCACGATGGCTGGCATGGGACTCGGTGTCTATGCTGAAGCCGAGGCAGCCACGGCGGCCCAAGGCTTGTACGACACGGCCAGATTTGGCAACGTGTCTTTTTTGCACATGACCGACTGCCATGCGCAGCTGCTACCCATTCATTTTCGCGAACCCAGCATTAACATGGGTCTGGGCAGCATGCAAAACCACTTGCCCCATCTGGTGGGTGAGCATTTGTTGAAATTTGCCAAGGTTCGTGCTGGCTCCGCCGAAGCCCACGCCCTGACTTACCTGGATTATGAAAAAGCCGCCAAGCGCTACGGCAAGGTAGGCGGTTTTGCGCACCTGGCCACCTTGGTCAAGCGCATGAAAGCCAGTCGCCCGGGTGCTTTGCTGCTGGATGGTGGCGACACCTGGCAGGGCTCGGGCACCAGTTTGTGGACGAACGGCCAAGACATGGTGGATGCCTGCAAATTGCTGGGTGTGGATGTCATGACCGGCCACTGGGAATTCACCCTGGGCATGGAGCGCGTCAAAGAAATCGTCGAAAAAGATTTCGCGGGCAAAGTGGACTTTGTGGCGCAGAACATCAAGACCTCCGACTTTGGCGACCCAGTGTTCAAACCCTATGTGATTCGCGAGATCAATGGTGTGCCATGCGCCATCATCGGCCAGGCTTTTCCATACACGCCGATTGCCAACCCGCGTTACATGGTGGCCGACTGGGAGTTCGGCATACAAGACCAGAACATGCAGGCCATGGTGGACGAGGCCCGTGGCAAAGGCGCGCAGGTGGTGGTGGTGTTGAGCCACAACGGCATGGACGTAGATTTGAAAATGGCCAGCCGTGTCAGCGGCATCGACGCCATCCTGGGTGGCCATACACACGATGGCATGCCGGTAGCCACCCTGGTATCCAACAAGAGCGGCAAGACCATCGTGACCAATGCCGGCTCGAACGGAAAATTTTTAGGTGTGCTCGACTTTGAAGTGAAAGACAAAAAAGTCAGCGACTTCCGCTACAAGCTCTTGCCCGTGTTTTCCAACATGCTGCCGGCCGATGCCGAAATGGCGGCGCTGATTCAAAAAATCCGCGCGCCCTACGCATCCAAACTGAGCGAACAACTGGCCGTCACCGAGGGGCTGTTGTATCGGCGTGGCAACTTCAATGGTACAGGGGACCAACTCCTAGTTGACGCCTTGATGGATGTGCAAGGGGCAGAAATCGCCTTTTCGCCGGGCTTTCGCTGGGGCACCACCTTGTTGCCTGGGCAGGCCATCACCCGTGAATGGCTGATGGACATGACCGCCACGACCTATTCCTATGCCACCGTGACCGAGATGAGCGGCGAGACCCTCAAGACCGTGCTCGAAGACGTGTGCGACAACTTGTTCAATCCAGACCCTTACTACCAGCAAGGCGGCGACATGGTTCGGGTGGGCGGCTTGCAATTCAGTTGCGACCCCACTGCACGCATGGGGGGGCGCATCGGTGATATGCGCTTGAAAGGGCAACTGATCGAGGCCGGCAAAAAATACAAAGTGGCTGGCTGGGCACCCGTGGCCGAAGAGGCTCGCACGCAAGGTAACAAGCAGGTCTGGGATGTGGTGGAGCAATGGCTCAAGGCCCAAGGCGGCAAGATCAAGCCACGCCAGCTCAATGCGCCCAAAATCACCGGAGGCCTGCCAAACGCAGGCTACGCGGCATGACCTCGCGGCGCGCATTTCTAGGGGCGACTTCGGCCTCGGTGGCGCTGGCTGGATTGTGGCCAGATGTGCAATTGCTGGCGCAGCAAGCACAAGACTTCATCCAAGGCCCACCGGTGGGCGACATCCCCCCGGTGCAGCTCTCGCGGCATGTATGGATGGTCTATGCCCCCGATGGTTTTCCGACGCCAGAAAACCGCGGCATGATGTCCAATGTGATCTTTGTGGTCACATCCGTTGGCGTGGTGATTCTGGACTCGGGCAGCTCCTTGCAAATTGGTCAGATGGTCATTCGCATGATCCGGCAGGTGACCCCATTGCCGGTGGTGGCTGTGTTCAACAGCCATTTCCATGGCGATCATTGGTTGGGCAACCATGCCTTTGCCCAGGCCTTCGGACAGCAACTGCCGATTTATGCCTTGCCCCATACGCAAGAGATGATTCGCGGCTTTGAAGGCAGCACCTGGCTCACCCTGATGGAAAAGTGGACCAACCAGTCCACCGCTGGCACCCGCGTGGTGGCGCCCAACCGAACGGTTGAAAACGGTCAGACCTTCAAGTTTGGCGACGTCACGCTGAAGATGCATTTCTACGGCCGTGCCCACACCGCCGCTGACCTCTGCGTTGAAGTGGTGGAAGACAAAGTCACGGCCATTGGCGACATCGCCATGGCCAACCGTATCGCCAACCTGGACGACGGTTCCTATGTGGGAACTTTCAAGTACTACGATGCGCTGCGCAATGCCGCGGGCGAACAATTGTGGGTCCCCGGGCATGGCGTGAGCGGCAAAGATATTTTGCAAACCTACGGGGCATTTCTTTCAGGCATTTGGGAGCCGTGTCTGCAAGCCGTCAAAGAAGGCTTGTCGGAAGCCGACGCCAAGGCCCGGGTGTTGCGCGACCCGCGTGTGGCTGCGCGCGCGAAAACCATGCAGGGCTTTGAGACCAACATCGGCAAGTACACCAGCCTGGCGTACCTCGAGGCCGAAAAAGAAGCGTTTTAAAACCCGGTCTTACTCTTCCACCAAACGGCAAGGCGCTTTGATTTTTCGCTCGGCACGCTGCTCATCGCAGTAGCGCATGGCCCGGCGTTCACCCTCGGCGGACATCTTGATGTGGATGGAACACTTCATCACCATTTTGTCCGTGTCCGAATGGCTGTCAAAGGCTGCAGCGCAATGACTGGTGGACTGCATCTCGGGCTTCAGACCTGCCCAATGCAGTCGCAGCGGTTCCGGAAGATCTTTCAGGTGTACCACCGGAAAGGTGCTGGAAGCTTGGGCCAGACCACAGGCCAGCACAGCCAGTAGCAGCCAAATACGGCAACGGCTTGCAAAAGTGCGTTCAAACAAGGGCATGGCGTTTTCTCAAAAGCATCGGTAGTTGAAAGATAAACCTTTTGAGCGAAAAGAAATTGATGTCCATCAAGCGCAGAGGGCGAATTGACAGAAATATCTCTCGCGAAATGGCGTTATAGATGATTTGGTAATAAGAAACTGAAAATTCAGTTGTTCCAGTTTTTTAAATCCCTGAGCAGAATCCAAGTCATCACTACTTGGCTGGATTCAAGAGATTCAAAAATGAACAACATTCAAAGCCTTCTTCGCCGTGCTGCCTTGGCGTGGGGCCTGGCCACCGCAGGCCTGGTCAGCGCGCAAAACACAGCCACTTTGCTGAACGTGTCTTATGACCCCACCCGTGAACTGTATGCCGAGTTCAACGGCGCCTTCATCAAAAACTGGAAAGCCAAGACGGGCCAAGACATCGCCGTGAAGCAGTCGCACGGCGGATCAGGCAAACAAGCGCGTTCGGTCATCGATGGCATCGATGCCGATGTGGTCACCCTGGCCCTGGCGGGTGACATCGATGCATTGCACAAATATGGCGCACTGATTCCCAAAGACTGGCAAAAACGCCTACCCCACAATTCATCGCCTTACACCTCAACCATTGTGCTGGTGGTACGGCAGGGCAACCCCAAGGGCATCAAAGACTGGGATGATCTGGTTAAACCCGGCATCAGCGTCATCACGCCCAATCCTAAAACTTCTGGCGGCGCCCGCTGGAATTACCTGGCCGCCTGGGAGTTCGCCAAACGCAAATACGGGGGCGAGGCCAAGGCCAAAGAGTTCGTCGGTCAGTTGTACAAGAATGTGCCTGTGCTTGACACCGGCGCCCGCGGTTCGTCGGTGACTTTCGCGCAACGCAACCAGGGCGATGTTTTCATCTCTTGGGAAAATGAGGCTCACCTACTGGAAAAGGAATTTGGCCACAAAGTGGACATTGTTTACCCTTCGATCAGCATTCTGGCCGAACCACCGGTGACCGTGGTGGACAAAAACGTGGACCGCAAGGGCACGCGCAAAATTGCCGAGGCTTATTTGCAGTACCTGTACTCAGATGAGGGGCAGGACATCGCGGGCAAAAACTTTTATCGTCCCATCAGCGAAAAGGCCAAGGCCAAATACGACAAACAATTTCCCAAACTGCAACTTTTCACCATCGAACAAGCTTTCGGTGGTTGGGACAAGGCAGACAAAGAGCATTTCGCCGACGGTGGCTCGTTTGACCAGATTTACCTGAAGAAATAAGTAAGGCGCTTAGTCTTGAAGGGTTTTTTCGCGCAAGGCTTTGGCCTCAATGCGTACGCGTTCAGCCTCTTCTCGCAGGGTCGCTAATTCTTGGGCAGACAACAAATCGGGATTGGCATAGTCGGCTTTCCATGCGTCGGTGTCAGACCAACGCTGTGGGGACTGCCATGTGGTTTGTGAGGCTTTGGCCTCGCACAGCAGTTGCAAGGCCAGGCGCAGCGTTGCCTCTTGGCTGGCGATGTCGTGCGGCCTGCCGGCGGCGTTGCCCAGCGGAAAGTCGCTGAACAAAAAGCGTGGCACTGCACAGTGCTCCACGATGTCACGGGCACACCCCATGACCACGGTGGCGATGCCGGCGGCCTCTAGTTCACGCGCTGCCAGCGACAAGCTTTGGTGGCAGACGGGACAGTTGGCAACCAGCAAGGCGGCATCTACCTGGTCATGCTGGCAGCGCGCAATCAGGTCTGGAACATCCACGCCCAAGGTGTGCCGTTGGCTACGGTTGGTGGGCAAGCCGTGAAAGCGCGGGGCCAATTGAAAAAGACCCTGAGTGGCCAGGCGTTGCATGGCGGGCAAGGGGAACCAACTGTTCATGTCCTCCATGTGGGTGTGGTAGCGGTCAATGGCCACGTGTGCAATGCGTACATCATGGCTTTGTCGGGTGTCGCCTGAGTACACCTTGTAGAACTTAGGGCTGGCGTTGTAGGGTGCCCGAGGACCTTGCGGCCCTTTGTCTGCTTGAAACGGCGCGGCCGTGGTGACCAAGGTGACCCGGGTGTCTGCGAGGGGCAGGCTGTGCGGGTGAAAAGGGGCGCTTTCGTGATGGGCCCATGCATAAGGATTCTCATAACCCAAGGCCAGGTAATAGCGCCGAGTGCGGTCCATGTACAGGGTAGGTGGTGAGGCTTGCGCGGTCATAAGGGCCTTTAGATCAGAAGTGAATTAACAAACAACAATTGATTCGTTTGAGTTTGAAGCTTAACTCTTCACAATGCGTCTTCGCGATTCAACAGTAGTTTATTCATGTTCCGACGCCCCACGGCCAGTGCCCGTGTCTTGCCTGGTTTCAACCTTACCCTGGGATACACGCTTTTGTACCTCAGCTTGCTGGTGCTCATTCCCCTGTCTGCACTGACTTTCAAAACATTCACGCTAACCTGGGACCAATTCTGGACAGCGGTCACAGGGCCGCGTGTGATGGCTTCATACCGTTTGACGTTCGGGGCGTCGTTGATTGCTGCGCTGGTGAATGGGGTGTTTGGCTTGCTGATTGCTTGGGTGCTGGTGCGGTATGACTTTTGGGGTAAAAAATTTGTCGATGCCTTGGTCGACTTGCCGTTCGCTTTGCCCACAGCGGTTGCAGGCATTTCACTGACGGCATTGCTCGCTGGCAATGGCTGGATTGGCCAGTACCTCGAGCCTTGGGGGATTCAGCTGGCTTTCAATCCCAACGGCGTGGTGATCGCCCTGATATTCATTGGCTTGCCCTTTGTGGTTCGCACAGTTCAGCCGGTGCTGGAGGATGCAGAAAAAGAGCTGGAAGAAGCCGCAACATGCCTGGGTGCAACACGCTGGCAAACTTTCAGCCGCGTCATTTTTCCGTCGTTGGCGCCAGCGTTGTTGACGGGCTTTGCGATGGCCTTTGCGCGTGCCATTGGCGAATATGGCTCGGTGATTTTCATTGCGGGCAACATGCCCCTGATTTCTGAAATCACGCCGCTCATCATCATCGGCAAGTTGGAGCAGTACGACTATGCCGGCGCCACGGCCGTGGCGGTGGTGATGCTGGTTTTTTCCTTCTTGCTGTTGTTGGTCATCAATGCCTTGCAAGCCTGGCAGCGCAAGCGTTCAGGAGCCCCCGTATGAGTACCACTGAACCGCGCTGGGTGCGCTACACCCTGGTGGGTTTGGCCCTGGCCTTCATGGGCTTGTTCCTCTTGCTGCCTTTGTTGGCGGTTTTCACCGAGGCGCTGCGCAAGGGGCTGGATGCCTATTGGGTGGCCTTGCAAGAGCCCGATGCCTGGGCTGCCATTCGCTTGACCCTGCTCACCGCGCTCATTGCCGTGCCTTTGAACCTGGTGTTTGGCGTGGCCGCTGCCTGGGCCATTGCGAAGTTCGAGTTCAGAGGCAAGTCATTGCTGATCACGCTCATCGATCTGCCTTTCTCGGTGTCTCCGGTGGTGGCGGGCTTGATCTATGTGCTGGTTTTTGGCGCCCAGGGATGGTTCGGCCCCTGGTTGCAAGCGCACGATATCAAGGTGATCTTTGCGGTGCCAGGCATTGTGCTGGCCACGGTGTTTGTCACCTTCCCTTTCATTGCCCGCGAGTTGATCCCGTTGATGCAGGCACAGGGCAGTGACGAAGAACAGGCGGCCATTGTGTTGGGCGCCAGCGGGTGGCAAACTTTTTGGTATGTGACTTTGCCCAACATCAAGTGGGGATTGATCTACGGCCTGATCCTTTGCAACGCGCGCGCCATGGGCGAGTTTGGCGCGGTGTCGGTGGTGTCTGGTCACATTCGCGGCCAGACCAACACCATGCCTTTGCATGTGGAAATTCTTTACAACGAGTACCAGTCAGTGGCCGCCTTTGCGGTGGCCTCTTTGCTGGCTTTGCTGGCGCTGGTCACCCTGGCCATCAAAAGCATTGTGGAATGGCAGCAATCACGCGAACGCGAAGCCACTGCCAGTTTGCCACCGGAAAAGCCCATGGCCCGAGCTCAGCCCGGCCATGCCACGTCCCCCACTTGAGGATTGAACATGAGCATTGAAGTACGCAATATCCACAAGCAGTTCGGCGATTTTCAGGCGCTGCGCGATGTCAGCCTGGACATTCATTCAGGCGAATTGGTGGCGTTGTTGGGCCCGTCTGGCTGCGGCAAGACCACTTTGCTGCGCATCATCGCCGGACTCGAGACAGCCGACGCCGGGCACATTCTGTTCAGCGGCGAAGACACCACCCATGTCCATGTGCGCGAACGCCAAGTGGGGTTTGTGTTTCAGCACTACGCTTTGTTCCGGCACATGACGGTGTTTGAAAACGTGGCCTTTGGCCTGCGCGTGAAGCCGCGTGGCCTGCGCCCCAGCGAAGCGCAAATCAAGCGCAAGGTTCATGATTTGCTGGGTCTGGTGCAACTCGATTGGCTGGCCGATCGTTACCCTTCGCAGCTGTCAGGCGGCCAACGCCAACGCATCGCGCTGGCGCGGGCCTTGGCGGTGGAGCCCAAGGTGTTGTTATTGGATGAGCCTTTCGGCGCG
The DNA here is from genome assembly GCA_018882835.1 of Limnohabitans sp. Taxonomy (GTDB): domain Bacteria; phylum Pseudomonadota; class Gammaproteobacteria; order Burkholderiales; family Burkholderiaceae_C; genus Limnohabitans. The sequence continues at coordinate 37,993 of VERE01000008.1, read as the reverse complement.
CTGGACGCCAAGGTGCGCAAAGAACTGCGCCGATGGCTGCGTCGTCTGCACGAGGACCTGGATGTCACCAGCATCTTTGTCACCCACGACCAGGAAGAGGCCCTGGAAGTGGCCGACCGCGTGGTGTTGATGAACAGCGGGCGCGTCGAGCAAGTTGGCTCGCCGCAACAGGTCTGGGACCATCCGGCCAGCCCGTTTGTGTATGGCTTTCTGGGTGATGTGAACCTGTTTCATGGCCGTGCCCATGAAGGAGAGATGCATATCGGCGCAGATCACCACGCTGTTCGATGGGCCGCGCCGGAGCACCAAGGGGTCCAGGATGCCAAAGCTTTCGCCTATGTGCGTCCGCACGACCTGGATGTGCGTCGCTACAGCAACGGTGACAAAGGCATTGTGGCTCAGTTGACCCGGGCGATTGTGGTCGGGCCTGTGGCGAGGCTAGAACTCGAGGCACTGGCGCTGGCCCCAGGTGAAGAACAGCGCATCATTGAGGCGCAAATTTCAGCCCAGCTGTTCTACCAACAGGGCTTTAAAGAAGGCGAAACCCTGGTGGTCAACCCGCGCAAGGCGCGGGTGTTCGTGGCCGATGCCCAAGCTGCCTGAGCGTGGCTCAGTTCTCGAAAATTTCCGAATCGTCCGGAAACTCCGGAAAGCCGCCAGCATTCAGCTTCATCAGAAAGTAGAAGTGGCGCAGTTCGGCTTTTTCGCAATCGGGCGCGCCTAGCCAGCGTGCCAGCGCGTAGGCCGGAATGTAAATCCGCTTGCCGTCCATTTCGACGCCAACACGGAAATACCCGTCGGTTGGTTCGCTGAACTCAAAGACCTTGCCCGATCTTCCGATCGGCCAGGGCTTCTTGATCACAATGACCGTTCGCCCTGGGCGCGCCAGGTAGTCGAACGTGTCCTCGTAAGCCTCGCGGTGCCGGGTGTGGAGTGCCATGGCGTCTGCCGTGGCCTGTTCGATGAATTGTTGAGCCTTCATGGCTTGGGTATCGGCACCACAGCGGAGGGACTTGAGGCAGTTGCTGAAATATTCCCGGGTCGCCGGGACGACTCCGCGCAGAATCATTTTTCAAGGGGTTTCTGTATACTTTTTTCGTGGTGTTCCGCCATATTGACTCGGAGAAATCATGATCCTGCGTTCTGTGCTTCGTCTGCTGGGGGTGCTGACCCTGGTCGTGTTCTCAACCCTGGCGGGCGCCCAGAATTGGCCGACCAAGCCCGTTCGGATCGTTTTGCAGTTCCCGCCAGGAGGCTCGACCGATGCGGTGGCACGCATCCTGGCCCAGGCGATGACCGCCTCGCTGGGCCAACCCGTGCTGGTGGAAAACCGTCCAGGGGCGGACGGCGCCATTGCCGGAGACTTCGTCGCACGTGCCGAGCCCGATGGCCATACCTTTTTTCTGGCTTCCAACACCCCGATGATGCAGGTGCCCCTGCTGAAAAAGAACCCGCCTTATGACCCGATCAAGAGCTTCACGCCGGTGTCTTTGGTCGGGCGTTACGTCTATGTGCTGGTCACTCAACCCTCATTGCCAGTGCAAAACGCCGCAGAGTTGCTGGCCTATGCGCGCAACAACCCGGGCAAGCTCAACTATGGCAGCTACAGCGGCGTGACCAATCTGATGTTCACCCGCATCAAAAGCGAAGCCAAAGTGGACATGAACCTGATTCCCTACAAAGGCGAGGGGCCGACCATCACGGACATTCTGGGTGGGCATGTGCAGTTGACTTATGCAACGCCCACCAGCACCCTGCCGCACATTCGCGAAGGCAAGCTCAAGCCCTTGGCCGTTTTGTTGCCGGCACGCTCCAGTTTGCTGCCGCAAGTTCCTACCGTGGCTGAGGCCGGACTGCCGACCTTGACCGCAGGGACTTGGGCTGCGTTGTACGGTCCGGCCAAGCTGCCAGCCGAGATAGCCTCCCGCATGAGCAGAGAACTGAATGCCGCGATGGCCCGCCCTGATGTGCGCGAGAAAATAGAAAAACAAGGTTTCGACTTGAGCGGCTCAACACCGGCGGAGCTGGGCAATTTCATGGTGGAACAGCTGCAGGCCTGGGCCAAGGCTTTCAGCGATGCGGGGATGCAGCCGGAGTAACTTTGGAGGGAAAACCCCTAATTTATTTGTGGGGCTGTTACACAAAAATTACAAAATCAACAAAGAGGAAAAAGAATGAAACTGTCCCGCTGGTTAAGCCCTTTCACTGCAGCTGTCCTGATGCTATCTTTGAGCGGTTGCGGTGATAAAACCCAATATTCCTCTTTGGTCAGTTTTGGCGACAGCCTCAGCGATGTGGGTACCTACAAAGTAGGTACTGTGGCCGCTTTGGGTGGTGGTAAGTACACAGTGAACTCTTCCAGCGCGAAAAACTGGACCGAACTCGTTGCAGCCCATTACAACCTGGCTGCGCCCTGCGCGGCCCAAACTGGCTTGGAAGGCAATGGCACGGGCTTCAACGTTGCAGTGACGAACCATGCGAGTTGCTTCAACTACGCGCAAGGCGGGGCCCGTGTGACGAACCCCGTGGGGCCGGGCAACAAATACCTTGGAGGCGACAATGCCACACTGGGACAGTTGACGGTTCCGGTGGTGACACAAATTCAAAACCACCTGAGCAAGTTGCCCCAAGGAAAATTCTCAGGCACGGAGCTGGTGACCGTCATGGCGGGCGGCAACGATGTGTTTATCAATGTGGCAACCTACAGTGCCACGGTCACGGCAGCGCCCAGCCAGGCGACTGCGGCTGCCACTGCAGCGGTCACGGCCATGGCCACTGCGGGCGCTGAGCTGGCGGGTTATGTCAAAACCAAATTGAAAGCCAATGGGGCCAAATACATCGTGGTGGTGAACTTGCCGGATGTGGCCTCTACCCCGGCTTTCTCTTCTTCCCCCGCCAAGCCCTTGGTGACCAGCATGGTGACCGCTTTCAACAGCAGCCTGCAAGCGGGTTTGGATGCGTCGGGCGTGCTGTTGGTGGATGCCTATGCCCTCAGCCAAGACTTGGTTGCCAACAAACAGTCTTATGGCTTGACCAATGTCACATCACCGGCTTGTATCCTGGACGACCCCACCAAGAACCCCCTTGGCAGCTCCTTGGTTTGCACCACCGCTACGGCGTTGTCGGGGACTGACTACTATTTGTTTGCCGACACGGTTCACCCGACGCCTTATGGCAACAAAGTCAATGCGGATTTCATCGTCAAGAAAATTGACCGCATGATTTGGTGATTTCAGAGCCAGCTGCCATCGACATCCCCTCGGAGCACTCCTAACAGTTGAATCGAGGTGTGGCTGTCATCAAAAGCCTGATCGATGGCATGCGGCACGGTGTTGTCTTTTGAAAGATTGGCGCCATTGGCTCCGAGGAAGGTAGTGCTGTTGGTGCCAAAGTCAGCAGCATCCACGAATTGCCAACTGGGCGTGGCGCTGGTCGATTTACCCAGGTAGTACTTTAAAAGTTGCAGCACATCGTTGAGCGTGACCGAACCAGAATTGTCAAAATCGGCCGCGATGTAATTCAACGGCGATGCGATCGTGTCAGGCAGGCCTTTCCCGAGGTAAATTTTCAAAGTTGACAGCACGTCCGTCAATGTGATGGCAGCTTTCATCCGGGCAGCAGTCGACGTCAAAGAGGGTGAGAGCGTGATCACTCCATCGTCGGCGGTATCTCGGTTGTCTGATACGCCCGTTAAACCCAGCGCGCCCTGCGCATTGGTGGCACTTTCGCTGTCGCTGAAAAGGCGCACACCCTCCAGTGAGCTTGCCGATGCGCTGGCACTTTTCCAAAAATTGACCTGCGCATTGATGGCGTAAGTTGTACCTATGGCGCCAGTAGAACCGGTCGAACCACTGCTGGTTTGCAAGTTTGAAGTTAACACCACCGAGCCTGCAAAGTTGAAGGCTTCGACGCCACTGACCTGGTCAATTCCTTCCAGGGTGGAGGTGACGGTGAATTGACGAGATGCAGCTGTCCACACAATCTCGTAATCACTCTGATTTCCTGAGAACATGACGGTGTCTGTGCCATCGCCTCCCAGCAGGGTGTCGTTTCCGGTTCCCCCGGTCAGGGTGTCGTTGTCTGCGCCGCCATCAATGATGTTGGCCAAGCTGTTGCCATACAGCGAATCGGCATAGGCTGAGCCTGTCAGATTCTCGATGGAGGTACCGAAATTGACGGTGACCTGACCTGGCGCCGAAATCAATTTGCTCGCGCCACTCAAGGGCGCACCAACGTAGCCCCAGTATCCAGGGGTCAAGTAAGCTGTCACGCCTTGTGTGCAATTGGCTGCACTCAGGGTGTCAGTGCCACCCCCATCCCAGACCATGTTGCTGCTGGTCGAGGAGATTTCGTAGGTGTCGTTGCCTGTGCGAGCACTCAAGCTCGGCCCATAAAGATACTGGAGGGCTGCAATGTCGAAGGGCTGAAACAGAAAGTGGTAATCCGCTTCAGCCGAGGTGTAGCTCATGACGGTATAGCTTGTCGAATCTTCCTTGGTATTCAGATAGGGCGGCTCATCTGCACTCTCGCCAGCGATCAAGAAGGGGTGTTTCAGCCCAATGGCATGGCCAATCTCGTGAATGAGGGTCAGGGCCGCATAGGTACCATCTTGAGGCTCGAGGTTGCCTGGCTCCGCTTTGTTGATGAAAACATCACTGCCGAGGCTGCTTGCGCTGGGGTACATGGCGTAGCCCGCAGAGTCGGCTTGGGTGTTGTTGCTGAAAGACAGGGTTTTGAGCGAATCAACCTGAGAGGTCTCTACAAAGCTGATGTTGGCCAGGGACGAGATGTAGTTGAAACAGGCCTTGGCTGCGGCCTTCTGAGTGTCTGTGAACGCCAGAAACCCGTCGGCATAACTGGAGTTGCTTTCGATATAACTCGGAAGTGTTGTCGGGAAAATATAGCTGTATTGGCGTTGATCACCGAGGAGACTGGCAAAGCTTTGACCATTGCCGTCGTTCGGCAACACGGCATCGATCCAATAGGGAAGTGCCAAGGCGCCGTCCACATAAGTCGGCGTGACGTAGCTGGGAAGTTTGACAAAATTGGCAGAAACCTGGGCGTAGTTCGTCTCAGTGCCGCTTTCGACGATCACCGTGGTCTGGTTGGACACAACATAGGTGTCCGTGCCGGCACCCCCCGACAAGGTATTTTGGCCCTCGCCACCGACCAGGGTGTCGTTGCCATCCCCGCCGTTCAATGAGTCATTGCCAGCGCCGCCGTCCAGGCGATCGTTTCCCGTGCCGCCCTGCAGGGTGTCGTTGCCGGCTTCACCCAACAGCGTGTCATCGTTGCTGCTGCCATAGGCAAAATCATTTCCATCGCCAGCTGAAACGTCTTTACTGCCCGTGCTGTCGAAATAACTGAAGCTTGTGCTGCCTGCGGCCAAACTGCCATTGATGGTGTCGTTGCCAGCGCCTGCGATCACGGTGTCCTGACCGTCACCTGTCAGGATCACATCGTCTCCTGAATCGCCCAGCAGACTGTCATTGCCGTCACCCCCATTGAGAGAGTCTTGGCCAGCCCCTCCATTCAGGGTGTCATTGCCTGCAAGCCCCATCAAGGTGTCGTTGCCGTCCTCTCCCATAAGTTTGTCGGCATCAGTCCCACCCGCTAAAAAGTCGTTCCCCGCTTCGCCAAAAACAGTCTTGCTGCCACTGGCGCTGTAGTACATAAAATCTTGGGCACCCAAATCAAAATAGCCGTTGACTTGATCGTTTCCGTCGCCTGCATTGACGGTATCTGCGCCGTTATCGGTGATGATCAAATCGGCAGCGCTGGTCCCGTTGAGAGTCTCAGAAGCAGGGGTTCCATTGATGTTCATAGCGTGACAGAGTAGTGGCGCCCCCGACAGGAATCGAACCTGTATCTAGCGCTTAGGAGGCGCTCGTTCTATCCATTGAACTACGGCGGCTTGCCCGTATTCTAAGATGGGGTCAAGCATGGGGTCAGGTCTTGCCTTTTGCCTTTTTTCTGTGGATAAATCATCTGGCTTGCAGGTCAGGGCACATTTCTCAGCCGAATAAATGGGGTTGCAACGTAGTTCAGCCTATCCCGCCGTGACGTTCCGATTAGGTCCGGTCTGAGCCACACCGACAAGAGAGCTTGCTCATGTGATTAATTATCAAAGAGATGGTGAAGCCCGCGCCTTTGTGATTGGCGAGTTTGATTTCCATCCATACCGCCAAGCCGCCTACAAGTCGGCCTTCTTCAGGCCATCAGCGTCAGTATTTCGTGTACAGCCCGAACTTGTGTCTCCAGGGGTAGCGACGGACACGGGGAACGCGTGCACATTCGAGCCGCCTGCTCTGGCAAGCAAGGCAGGTGCACAAAGCCGCTGTATCGGTCGGCCCGACCCCAGGTATGTTGCAACCAGTAAAACACCTGGTTGCACACAAATGTGCCGGCCGAGTTGGAGATAGACACAGGGAGTTGGTGATCGCTCAAGTGGCGCACGATGCGGGTCAGTGGCAAGCCCGAGAAATAAGCCGCGGGCCCGTTGGCGACAATGGGCACTTCCTGCGGCTGCGCGCCTGCGTTATCCGCGATGCGAGCGTGCATGAGGTTGATGGCCACCCGCTCCGGCGTCACGTCACTGCGCCCCTCGGCCTGACCCAGGCACAGCACAGCCTGGGGCGACCAATGCGCCAGGGCGGCTTGCAGAGTCTGGGGCGCCCGCGCGAACACACAGGGCAGTTGCACGCTTTCCACACGGATCGCACCTATCTGCTGACCCGCCAATGCACGCGCCACTTCCCACGAAGGGTTGATAGGTTCGCCCCCAAAAGGCTCAAAACCGGTCAGCAGTATGCAAGGGCTTGAAGTCGTCATGCGGTAGATGCTGTCTTGTGTCGCTGCAAACACAATTGCGCCAGTCTGGCCGCTGCGGGCGATAAAGAACGGTGCGGCCATGTGATGAGACCCACAGGGCGCCTCAGTGCTGGCTGGACAATACGCAAGGCCTGCACCCGTTTGTCCAGCCGTTGCGGAATGATGGACATCGGCAAAATGGCTGCGCCCAGCTCCACATGCGCCATGGCGATCAGGGTCTGCGCTTGCGTGCATTCGTACTTCGGTGTGAGGTCAATGCCGTGCTTGCGAGCGGCGTGTTGCAACACACTGCGCAAGGCGGTGGCCTGGCTCAGCTGCAAAGTGGGCATGCGCGAAAGCTCGCGCAGGCTGATGGTGTCGCTGGCTTGCGCCTTGAATTTCCTGGGTACCAGCGCCACGATGTCCTCTTGGATGAGCGGTTGGAAGGCAAATTCCTTGCCCTCGGGACGGGGACCCAGACCAAAATCTGACTCACCTTGCTTGAGATGCTGAGCAATCTCGGCCGGAGTGAGTTCTTGCACCAGGATGCGGATGGAGGGGTAGTGCGCTTCAAATGCAGCCAGGATGGGTGGTAAAAAAGTGGCTGCCATGATGGGGGACGACGCCAATGCAACACGCCCTACTCGCAAATCCAGCGTCTCCTGCAACTGCCGCAAGCCTGATTCAATTTCGCGAAAGCCGCTGCGCGCGGCTTGCAACAACAGTTCGCCTTCGGGCGTGAGCGCAATGCTGCGGGTGGTTCGGTGAAACAGGCGGGTGCCAATCTGTTGCTCGAGTTGTTTGATTTGCGCACTCACCACCGAAGTGGAACGGTGGATCTTGCCCGAAGCATCGCGAAAGCTGGGTGCCTGCGCCACCTGCAGGAAGTTGTGCAGAAGACGGTAATTGATCTTGGAGCTCTCATTCATGGCTTCAGTTTATGCCATTTATCCAGACAATCACAATTGATAATTCCGATTGTTGGCGTTTGCTTGAAGCGTTATCGTTGATTCCCGATCTCGACCTTCCCACCAAAATACGCCATGTCAGCCGCCATTCAATCTTTTGTCCTGCCCACCTCGGATCCGGGTGTCAACATCGTCGGTCGCCAACGCGGTTCGGGGCCGCCCCTTTTGCTGTTGCATGGCAATCCGTTGACACAAATGAGCTGGGACCGTATTGCCCCCCGCCTGGCCGAGCATTTCACAGTGGTTACCACCGACTTGCGTGGCTATGGCGACAGCAGCAAACCAGAAGGCTTGCCTGACCATAGCAACTACTCCTTTCGCCGCATGGCGCAAGACCAGGTGGACGTCATGCAGCAACTGGGATTCACCCAGTTTTCAGTGGCTGGACATGACCGCGGAGCCCGCACCGCGTTTCGCATGGCCATGGACCATCCGGACAAGGTCATGCGTGTGGCGTTTTTGGACATCTTGCCCACCCACTGCGTGTTTCAGAACATTCAGGCCCAGATGGCGATGGATTTGTACCACTGGTGGTTCATGGCCCAACCCCAGGGATTTCCGGAAACCCTGTTGCGTGGCAACGAGGAATACTACATCCGCAACAAGTTGATGAAACAAGGCCCCGGCAAAGGTGGTTTTACCGAAGAAGAAATCCTCGAATACATCCGGGTCTGTACGCCGCAAAACATTCATGGTGTGTGCGAAGACTACCGCGCTGCCTTCGAGATCGACTTGCCCATGGACACTGCCGACTTTGAAGCCGGCCGCAAGGTACTCCCTGAGGCCCTGGTGCTGTGGGGGGCGAAGAGTCACACGGCCCACCATCACGACCCGCGCATCGAATGGCCCAAGTACTGCGCCCAGATTGTGCGCATGGCAGAACTTCCCTGCGGCCACTATCCGACAGAGCAAGCGCCCGAAGATACCTACCGAGAATTGCACGCGTTCTTCAGCGCGTAAGAGGAGGCCCTCATGAACACATCGCTCACGCAATGGTGGTGGCTGCTGATCAGCGCCATGTCATGGTTCACCACTTTGCCGACACATGCGCAGACCTATCCCAACCAACCCATCAAGCTGATCGTGGCTTTTTCACCCGGAACGGGCAGCGATATTTTGGGGCGCATATTGGCCGTTCGTCTGGGTGAGCGCCTGGGGGTGCCCGTCACGGTGGAAAACCGGGCTGGCGCTGGGGGCGTGGTGGGCACACAGTCACTGGTGAAATCACCTGCCGATGGTTACACCCTGACTCTGGCCACCAATGCCACGCTCATCACCTCGCCTTTGCTGACGGCCGCTGTGCCCTACCGCGCCGACCGAGACTTTACGCCGCTGGGGGGCGTGGCCCGTACACCCATGGTGGTGGTTACGGGTCTGACGCCTCAAGCGCCCAAGACCTTTCAGGAACTGGTCACCCGCGCGCAAGACAAGGGCAGCAGTTTTTCCAGCGCGGGCATCGGCACCATCGGTCATCTCACCAGTGAGGTCTTGCTCAAGAAAACCGAAATGGCCAGTCACCATGTTCCGTACAAAGGCAGTGGGCAGTCGCTGACAGACGTGGCACGCGGTGAAATTTTGTTCAGCACCGACACCCCGCCAGCTGTATTGTCCCTGGTCAAGGGTGGCAAGTTGCGCGCCCTGGCTGTAACGGGAGACAAACGCTTGCAAGTGCTGCCCGACACACCCACCCTGCAGGAGGTGGGTTTGCCCGGCGTCAATCTGGGGGTGTGGTGGGCGCTCATGGCGCCGGTCGGTCTGCCCGTTGCCGTCGGTGAAAGGCTCAGTCTCGAATTGGCCAGGGTGGTGGCCGAGCCCGAGATGCGCAAGAAAATGCAAGAACTTGAGCTCGAGCCCATGCCACTCAACAGCTCGGAGCTGAGCCAATTCATTCGTTCTGAATATCCGTTTTGGCAACAGTTTCTCAGTAAATCGGGTATCCGACTCGAGCCATGACGGTTTAGATGGGGGTCAGGTCTTGCCTTTTGCAGCATAAGGCAAGACCTGACCACCGTTGACACAAGCTTGAAATATTAGGTTTTTAAAGTAGATGAGTCTGTGCTTTTTCACCTCATCAACTGGAAACCATCACCATGTCACATCAGCATGATCCAATCGATAATCTGTCAAATAACCGCCATTTTCAGGATGTCCTCCAAGAAGGCCTTTCGGGTGTCAACCGTCGCAGCATTTTGCGCGGTGGAGTAGGTCTGGCGACGCTTTTCAGCCTGCCGATGTTGCCAGGCTGCGCTGCCACTGCGGGTACCTTGCCTAATTTGCCGACCTCCAACCTGTTGGGTTTCTCGCCTGTTGCAAAAAGTATTCTGGACCAGGTGTCCGTGCCTGCCGGTTACACCGTGAAGGTGTTGCACGCCACAGGCGACACCCTGGACCCCGCGATTCCTGCCTACAGCAACACAGGGGCTGAAACCGATGACTGGTCGAAGCGTGTTGGCGATCACCATGATGGCATGCACCTCTACTACATCGGCAGCAATGGCAAGGTCTCCAGTGCAGCGACCACGCGCGCGGTGATTGCGATCAACCATGAGAGTTCTGCGGACTCGCATTTTTTACACACATCGGGACAGACATCCGCTGGTGTGTCAGGAAAGAAGTTTGATCAATTTGGCACTTGGGACCTCGGTGCACGTCCTGGTTTGCAAGCTTTGAAAGAAATCAATTTGCATGGTGTGTCCATTGCTGAAGTGACTTTGGACAGCAATGGATTACCCACAGGCTATAAAGTGGACTCGACTTTGAACCGCCGAGTGACCGCACAAACCGTTGCAGACATCAAAGGCCCTGCGGCACATTTGAGTGCGATCAAGGCCCTGATGGCTACGAAATATGACCCGACAGGAGCTACATCGCGCGGTACTTTGAACAACTGCGGATATGGTTATACCCCCTGGGGGACCTACCTGACCTGCGAAGAGAACTGGGCGTTCTACTTCAATATGCCGAATGGCTCCACCTTGCCCGATGCCAAAACAATCGCCGCACGCAAGCGCTATGGCGTAGCCAGCGCGGCAATCTCCAGTTCTGCGACTGCTGCGGCTGGGCAAGGCTGGTACACCCCTACCGATTTGCCGGATACCGATTCCCGCTTCACCCGCTGGAATATCGCCGCCAGCGGTGCCAGCGCCGCTGAAGATTTCCGACAAGAGCCCCATACTTTTGGCTACAACGTGGAGATCGATCCAGCCGACCCGACAAGCCGACCTGCCAAGCGCGTGGCCATGGGCCGCTTTGCCCACGAGGCCGCGGTTTGCGGCTTGCCTGTTGCGGGACAGCCGCTTGCTTTTTATATGGGATGCGATAGCCGCAATGAGTACATCTACAAATTTGTCAGCACCGCGGTGTGGGATCCCGCAGATTTTGGCGGTGGCATCGCTGCAGGCGACAAATACCTGAATGAAGGCAAGCTCTATGTGGCCAAGTTCAATAGCGATGGCACGGGGCAATGGATTGAATTGAATGTATCGAATGCATTGATCAGCGGCTACACCAGCACCACCTACACCGGTTTCACTTTCAGCACACAAGCCGATGTGCTGGTGTTCACCCGCCTGGCGGCAGATGCTGTGGGCGCCACCAAGATGGACCGCCCAGAGTGGGGCGCTGTCAACCCCGCCAATGGCGAAGTGTATTTCGCGCTCACCAACAACAGCAACAGCAACCGCACCCCTGCCACGGCAGACGCAGCAAACCCGCGCTCCTACAACGATACTGACGGTAAAAAATCAAGCGGCAATCCAAATGGGCACATCATTCGTTTCCGCGAAACCACCTCTTCGTCGGTTGCCACTTCGTTCCGCTGGGATATTTTTGCTTTCGGCTCTGAGGAAGATGCACCTGCAAGCGTCAACATTTCAGGATTGACCGCCAACAACAGCTTCTCTTCTCCCGATGGTTTGTGGTTCAGTAAGAGCACTGGCGTTTTGTGGATCCAAACCGACGACGGTGCTTTCACCGATGAAACCAATTGCATGTTGGTGGCAGCCGTGCCTGGCAGTGTGGGTGATGGCGGTGAATTCATGGTGGGCAACAGCTTGACGACATCCTCTGGCACCACCACCGGTGAGACCAAAACCTTTGTCGGTGGTCTGCTCGGTGAATCGCGTTTGCGTCGCTTCTTGGTTGCGCCAAAAGGTGCCGAGGTCACTGGCTTGACTGAAACTGCAGATGGTAAAGCCTTGTTGGTGAACATCCAACACCCAGGTGAAAACACGGCCAAGTTGGGTACAGCTACCAACTACACCTTCGAAAGCCAATGGCCCGGTAACGGGGGTGGTTTGACAAGTGGTGGCTATGGCGTTGCAGGGCGTCCACGGTCTGCAACCTTGATCATCACTAAAAACGATGGCGGTAAAGTCGGTCTTTGATACCTAGGCCGAGCAGGAGTCAAGCAGGGGGTCGGTATGGGGTCAGGTCTTGCCTTTTGCCTTTTTTCTGTGGATAACTGAGACTTGTGATCTCCTGTTTAGTTATCCACAGAAAAAAGGCAAAAGGCAAGACCTGACCCCATGCCCCCATGCCCCTTATTTCGAGGCAGGGTCGAGTCCTGTGGCGCGGACGATGTCTGCAACAGCTGGGGAGGTGAAGAAGCGGACCAGTTGTTGCGCTGTATCTTGTTGCTCTGATCCAGCGACCCGGGCCGATGAGAAGAAGATGGTTTGTTGGACCGATTCGGGCAACGTACCAACAAAGTCCAGTTCCTTGAAATAGATCAACTCACTGACTTGCTGAAAGCCCATTTCGGCATCCCCGCGCGCCACCACGGCACCCACCCGCTCGCTGAGAATTCTTTTGGCGGTTTTCTGCATTTGTTCGGCAATGCCGAGCTTGGGAAAAAGCTCGGTGGACAAATAGGTGCCGCTGGCGCTCGCAGAGTAGGCCACGGACTTGGCGTTCAGCAAGCTTTGTTTCAGAGCCTCAACCGTACTGATGTCCGGTTTGGGCGTTCCTTTGCGAACCGCCACACCAATTTGCGAGCGGGCCAGATCGACCCGGCTGCCCTCGACCAGTTTGCCATTTTTCATCAAGGCCTCGAGCCCGCCTTCAGAGAGGATGACCAGGTCAAATTTCTCGCCGCGTGCAAACCGGCTGGGGATGGAATCAGGTGCGTTGCCAATCGAAGCACCATAAGAGCTGATGACTGTGTGACCCGATGCGGCCTCGAAAATCGGTACCAATTTTTTATAGGCTTCCGTGAACGCGCCCGAGGTGATCACGCGCAACTCTGCCGCTTGCGATGCAAGCGAGGCAAAGGCAAGGACAAGGCTGGCCAGAAGGCCACGGCGGCCGAGTGAGTGCAGGGTAGTCAAATTTGTCTCCAGGAAAAAGAACAATGTGCGAGTCAATCCGTGGTGATTTTTCGATCGCGAATGATGCGCCCCCAGGTGCTGGTCTCTTTGGCCATGTACTGGGCCAATTCATCGCGGCTGCTGGGCTGTGGCGTGAGGCCATGGCTGTTGAGGGACTCCATGACGTCGGGCGATTTGAGAACTTTCACAAGCTCCAGGTTCCAGCGATCCAGGATGGGTTTGGGGACCTTGGAAGACGCCACAAATGCGTACCAGTTGGTGGCAGAAAAGCCAGGATAGCCTGATTCTGCGATAGTGGGAATTTTGGGCAGGCTGGACAGGCGTTGCAGGCCTGTGCTGGCCAAGGGGATCAGCTTGCCAGATTCAATGTGCGGCAATGAGGTGGACAGGGTGGAGTAATAGGAAGCAACGCGACCACCCAGCAGGTCTTGTAGCGCAGGCGCTCCGCCTTTGTAGGGCACGTGAACCGTGTCGATTTTGGCCATGTCATTCAACAATTCGCCAGCGAGGTGAGCGGCTGAGCCAGGTCCGGTCGACGCAAAATCCAATTTGCCGGGGTTCTTTTTCGCATAGGCCACGAACTCGGCAAAGGTCTTGATACCCGTGTGTGCGCCCACCACCAGCACGTTGGGAAAGTTCATGCCCATCGTGATCGGCGCAAGGTCTTTGACGGGGTCGTAAGGGAGCCGCATCATGTGCTGCGCAATGGTCAAGGGGCCGACCGATCCCAACAGGATGGTGCTGCCGTCTGTGGGGCCTTGTGCCGCGAATTGGTGGGCGATGTTGCCGCCAGCGCCTGCACGGTTGTCAATGACGACGGCGGCGCCAATGTTCTCGCCCAGTTTTTTGGCGATGATGCGTGCGCCTGTGTCAGCCGCTCCCCCCGCGGCAAATCCAACCACCATCGTGATGGATTTTTTGGGTGGAAATTCTTGAGCCATCGAGTTGATTGACCAGCAGCTGGCTGCCAACAGCCCGCAGGCGCGAAGGAAATGACGTTTTTGCATGATTTGCTCCTGTTGCATTCAGTCTCCGCCCAGACCCAATCGATGGGTTTGGCGCTTTTCAACGGCATGCCGCACAAGCGCTGCCGAACGGTAAATGCCGTGTGCGAATTTGTTGTAGGGCAGCGTGGCGAACAACGCCATCACACTGCCAAGGTGCATGGCCATGCTGGGGGCCATGAGCGCATGGTCGCGCAGCAGCCACAACGCCAGGCCGCTGGCACTCACCAAAAACAACAGTGCGATAAATCCAAAGTCCATCGCGTTTTGGGCAGGGTCACCATGCAGCGGGTGGCGCTGCATTTTGAGATGGAACAAACTCAGGGTGCCAACACACAGCATGACGCCGCCCACCGCCCCCAACAACTTCGGCAAGCTTGGCAAGTCGTAAGGCGCTTGCCAGCCAAAAGCGTAGTGGTATACGGTGGCGACACTGGTTGCGGCCAGACACAACAGGAAACCGTAGAACGTCAGGTGGTGTGCATGCCGGCGGCTTTGGGTAAAAGCGTCGTCCTCATTGTTGCAACCTTCGCCATGGCCCCCATCCAAATACTTGAGACGCAGCGCATCGTGCGTGGCCTCTTGGGCCGCTGCCGCAGTGCAAGGTGCATCCGTGGTGACCGGGCCGACGTCATTCAAGAAACGACGGACGCCCATGCCCAGCGCCAGAACGGCAAAGGCAAACACAGGCGCAAACAGACCGACCAACAATTCATGAGGGAAAATCGCATAGAAATTTTTGGCATGGGTGTCTGCATTGGCGCCCAAATAAAGGAACAGGGCCAGCCCTGCTGCGAGCGCCATCGACAAGGTGAGGCCATTGCGCTGGTATAACTTTCCCAAGGGTGCCGGCCAGGCGTAGTCCGCATAGGTTTGAGCCCGCACTTGCGCCATTGCCCTGGGAACATTGACCGCAAATTCATGGGGCGGTGCGTATTGGCAGGCATGCAGGCAAGCGCCGCAGTTGTGACAGAGGTTCGCCAGAAAGTGAACATCGGCCTTGCCAAACTCCAATCTGCGCGTCATGGCCAGGAAAGTGCCGCAAAAGCCTTCGCAATAACGGCAAGCGTTGCAGATTTGCATTTGGCGGGCCACCTCGCTTTCGGCGGGGCTGAGCTCGCCCCGGGCCAGGGCCCGGGCTTCCTGGGTCAAAGCTTCAAGCGTTTGCATGGGCGACTCCCTGGCGCAGGGCCGCTTGAGCGGCTTGCGTGCCCGCAATGCGACCAAAAGCGGTCCCGATCGACATGCCAACGCCAGCTGTGTAGCCTTTTCCCAAGACATTGCCAGCCATCATCTCGCCTGCCACAAACAAATTCGGGCTGGGCTTGTTTTGAAATCGCACCGCTGCGGTTTCATCGGTGAGAAGGCCCAGGTAAGTGAAAGTGACACCCGGTCGAAGGGCGTAGCCATAGAAAGGCCCCGTGTCGATCGGGCGCGCCCAGTGCGTTTTGTTGGGGCTGAGGCCTTCGGTGTGGCAATCGTCCAGCACGGTGTGATCGAATTGACCTTCGCGGCATGCAGCGTTGTATTGCTGGATGGTCTCCACGAAGGTGTCGACTGGCAGTTCCAGGCGCTGGGCCAACTCCGGCAAACTGTTGGCTTGAATGCCAGGGAAAACCGGTGGCATGAACCGGCCAATTGCCTTGCTGTCAATGATTGTGTAACCAATTTGTCCGGGCTGCAAAGCCACCAGTCGGCCCCAAATGGCATACCGTTTGGGCCAGAAATCTTCGCCCTCGTCGTAAAAACGATGCCCATGCTTGTTGACGACCACACCCAGGGACACGCAGTCAAGGCGTGTGCAGATCCCGCCATCGTACAAGGGCGAGCGTGCATCAATGGCCACCATGTGGGCTTGGGTCGGATCGCCAATGCGATCGGCCTGATGGTCATCCAGCAAATTTTTCAGCAAGGTTCCCTGGTTGTAGCGAGTGCCTCGGATTAAAAAGTTTTCAGCCGGCCATTCGCCATCTTCGCGTTGCCCCCAGGCTTCGCGAAGCCATTCGCGGTTGGACTCAAAGCCGCCACATGCCATCACGCAAGCTTTGCCCGTGAGCCTTTCAATTCCTTGGGGGGTGGTGACATGGGCAGCGATGAATCGACCGTCTTCTACCTCGATGCGATCGACGCGGGCTTCGTACCGGATGGAAACCCCCAGCTTTTCTGCACTGCGATAGTAGGCGTTGACCAAGGCCTTGCCACCGCCCATGAAGAAGGCATTGGTTCGCGCGACATGCAAGGTGCCCGACAGGGGCGGCTGAAAATGAACACCGTGCTTTCGCATCCAGTCGCGGCAGGTGCCAGAGTCTCGAATCACCAGGCGCGCCAATTTTTCGTTGGTGATGCCGGCGGTCACTTTCAACAGGTCCTGCCAATACTCTTCCTCTGGGTAGGCATCAACCAGGACGTCTTGCGGTGCATCATGCATGCAACGAAGGTTGCGGGTATGCATCGAATTGCCGCCCCGCCATTCGCGCGGCGCCGCCTCGAGCAGCGTGACACTGGCGCCAGACTCGGCAGCCATCAGGGCTGCGCACAAGGCCGCATTGCCGCCGCCAATCACGATCACGTCGATGGGGTGAGATTTCATTTCAGCAGTCATGACGCTGAGTATGAAACAGATTGAGCTTTGTTTTAATGAAAAATAAGACTAGATTATTGCAGTTTTGGAATTAATAGGGCGCTTTCTCTGTTCGCCTGGCCGGTTGATATTTTTCAAAATTTTGCAAAAAGCCTGCGCTGCCGGGGACAGGCTGGCCCCCTTTTTTTGGATGAGCACAATTTTGCGCTTGACGACCGGGGACACCAGAGGGATCCGTACCACCCCTTTGCGCTCTCCATCTGCGCATGCAGAGGCGGGGAGAATGGTGCAACCCACCCCTGTTGTGACCAGGTTGAGGGCCGTCGCATGGTGTTGCACCTCGTAGTTGCCTTGCAGCCGAATGCCACGCTTGGCCAGTTGGTAGTCCATGAAAATGCGGGTCGCCATGAAACTGCTGACCACGACCAAATCATTCAGGTTCATGTCGGACCACGTCACAGATTGGCGCCGGCTCAGTGCATGGGTGTCGCGGCAATAGAACATCAGCGGGTCCTGGAACAGCAGGCTTTCCTCGAGGTCAGGGTGCTTGGGGCCTTGCACGCTCAGGCCGATCTCTGCCTTCTGGTCCAGGATGGCCTCTCGAATTTCGTAGGCACTCGCATCGATCAATTTGATTCTGTTGCCCGGGTATTCTTTCGCATAATGCTGAATCAGGTCGGGCAGAATGTAAGCCGCCATGGTGGGAACGCAAGCCAGTGTGAAATGTCCTTTGGAGGCACGTGAGGTGTCTTTGAGTTCCGTGAGGGTGGTGGTGAGATCATGAACCCAGGACCTGGCTTTGGGCAGCAGCTCTTTTCCGAGGGTTGTCAGCGCCATCTGACGTGTGGTTCGATGGATCAGCCTCAAACCAAGGTAGCTCTCCAGTTTCTGGATGCGCCGCGTCAAGGCTGCTTGGGTGATATTCAGTTTGTCAGCCGCTTTGTTGAAGGCCCCCAATTCGGCCACAGTCACAAAAGCCTGTATGCCATCAAAATCAATTTTCATGAGGAAGGCTAAAGTGATTCAGGCGCCTCAGGGCTTGCGCTGTGTGATGTTGTTCACTTCTTTGTGAACATCTTTGATCTCTAATTCAATCAGTCGGCTCATTTCGTGCAGTGCTTCGCGGTGAGTGTCAAAAACCTGGTGCAGCACAAATGTGTCTGGCGCAAGTTGCGCGAATTTATGGTGTGGCAACACATGGTGCAGGTGGTCTTTTTCGATCAGGTACCAGGCATTCAAATTTTCCACAGGTCATCCTTTGGGTCAGTGTCGCTCAATGCGCTGCACCGGTTTGATTAAACTTCTTGAACTCTTTGGCAAGTTGCTCGTGCGAATCACGGCCAAGCTCGGAGCGCGGCGGGCGCACCCGCATCCAATCGGTGTCGCGGTATTGCAAGGCCATCAAGAATTTGAGCGATGGAACCACGGGCAAACCTGCGAACAAGCGGGCAAACTGCTCAAGACGTTCATCCTCATTGCCAATTTTGTTGCCTGTGACAGACACTTTTTGGGCGGCGCTGGATTGCACCAGTTTCACCATCAATTCTGGAACCAGGTTGGCGTAGCTGGAAATGCTGGCATGGATGCCCAGGTTGGCCATGGCATGTGCGTTCAAGTCCTGGGTGGACAGCACGGGCAGCATGGCCATGAAAGAGCGTATCCAGTCGTTGGTATGGCTGGCGTTGTGACTCTGGTCAATCAACCCATGGTATGCACCGGGTGACTGGCGCAGGATGTCCGTGATGACATTGGGCTTCAGGTCGGTGCGCCCACCCTTCACGAGCGAAGACAGGTAAAGCCGGGCCTCTGTGCCTTGGGTGTTTTTTGCAATCTGGATAAAGTACTCTGCCAATCCAGTGTCGGTGATGCTGCCTTCGGCCAGCGGTGGGGTGACGATACAGCCGCGCAAGCCCAGCGGTTGCACGGCGCGAACCAGTTGCACACTGTCCATCAAGCTGGAAAAGCCAACATGCAGCAGGATGTCTTTGCCCGCCACGCCATGCGCCATCATTTGCTTGACGGCCTCCAGGCGTTCCGATGCTGAAAAGGCCTGCCCTTCGCCACCATGGCCAAACATGACAATGCCCGACACGCCTTTGGCACCCAGTGTTTTCACATGGGTGGAGAGTTTCTTGTGGCTGATCGAAAAATCTTCGTTCAAGGGGTTGAGCAGATCCACCCAAACGCCCTGAAGCCCTCCAACGCTCGCTGTCATGGCCGCTCCTTGTTAAGTCGCCAAAGCCTATCAGGATAATCTCAAAAAGATGTAAATAGCGGTAGGACTTTCTGAGATTCATCCTCGCACGGCATTGTCTACAAGGGCAAGCGGGTTTGCAAGCCCAGAATCCAGCGGATGCGAAGCCTGTCCAACGCGCATGAGGGTTACTCCCTGACTCATCAGGGGAAATCCCGGGCGATCAGTCGTTTACTTCGACAACATCCGCATCGCATCCTCCAGGCCTTTCAAGGTCAGCGGAAACATGCGATGGCTCATCAGCTGTTGAATCACGCTGATGCTTTGGCGGTATTGCCATACCCCCGCTGGCTCGGGGTTGACCCAGGCAAATTTGGGATAGGCATGGGTGAGCCGCTGCAGCCATTCGGCACCGGCCTCTTCGTTGTTGTATTCCACGCTGCCGCCGGGCTGAAGAATTTCGTAGGGGCTCATCGTGGCGTCGCCCACAAAGATCAGCTTGTAGTCCTTGTTGTACTTGCGAATGATGTCCCAGGTGGGAAATTTTTCAGCGTAGCGGCGCTTGTTGTTTTTCCACAGGAAGTCGTAGACGCAGTTATGGAAATAGAAAAACTCCAGGTGCTTGAACTCGGCTTTCACTGCAGAGAACAGCTCTTCCACGCGGGCGATGTGCTCGTCCATGGTGCCGCCCACATCCATCAGCAATAGCACTTTCACATTGTTGTGCCGCTCGGGGATCATCTTGATGTCCAGGTAGCCGGCATTGGCCGCGGTGCTGCGGATGGTGTCATCCAGGTCGAGTTCGTCGGGCGAGCCCTCGCGTGCAAATTTGCGCAAGCGGCGCAAGGCCACTTTGATGTTGCGGGTGCCCAGTTCCTGGCTGTCGTCATAGTCTTGGTAGGTGCGCTGCTCCCAGACTTTGACGGCGCTTTTGTTGCCGCCTTTGCCGCCAATGCGGATACCCTGCGGGTTATAGCCACCATTGCCAAAAGGTGAGGTGCCACCCGTGCCAATCCATTTGCTGCCGCCCTCGTGGCGTTCTTTCTGCTCTTCCAGGCGCTTGCGCAAGGTTTCCATCAGCTCATCCCAGCCCATTTTCTGGATGGCCGCTTTTTGCTCCGGGGTGAGCTCTTTTTCCAGCACTTTTCGCAGCCAGTCCAGCGGGACGTCTTGGGTAAAGTCGGTCAGCATTTCGACGCCCTTGAAGTAGGCAGCGAAGGCGCGGTCAAACTTGTCGTAGTGCTTCTCGTCTTTGACCAGGGCCAGACGGCTCAGGTAGTAAAAGTCGTCCATGCTGCAGGCCTCGCTGGCGGGGCCCACCACATTGGCCTGCAGGGCTTCCAGCAGGGTCAGGTACTCTTTCACTGAAACCGGCAACTTGGCGGCGCGCAGGGTGTAGAAAAAGTCGGTCAGCATGGTCGTGTCTCCGCGTGATCAGCCGCGCGGCTTGGTCAATTGGTGGTCCAGGTGTGCACGCACCGCAGGCCATTCGGCAGCGGTGATGCTGTAAACGCAGGTGTCGCGCAAGCTGCCATTGGCCGCAATTTGGTGCGCTCGCAAAACGCCATCGAGCTTGGCGCCCAGGCGCTCAATGCCGGCGCGGCTGGCATGGTTGAACCAGTGGGTTCGGAATTCCACGGCGATGCAGTTCAAGCTGTCAAAGGCATGTGCCAACAACATGCGTTTGCATTCGGTGTTGATGGGGGTGCGCTGCACGCTGCGCCGGTACCAGGTGGAGCCGATTTCCACGCGCCGGTTGGGCGCATCAATGTTCATGTAGGTGGTCATGCCCACCGCACGGCCGCTGCGAACGTCCACCACGGAAAAAGGCTGCATGCTGCCAGCCTCATGCAACTTCAAGCGGCGTTCAATTTCTGCCGCCATGCGCTCGGGCGTTGGGATGAAGGTGTACCAAAGGTTCCACAGTTCGCCGTCTCTGACGGCATCGATCAGGTCATCGTGGTGCGCCATGGACAAGGGCACCAAGTCTGCATGCTTTCCTGTGAAAGTCAGTGGGGCCAGGTTCATGGTGCCTCCTCATCGGGCGCCTCTTTGGCGCGAAACCGGCGCGCGGCCTGCAGACCCATGCCGCCTCCCAGGCCGACGAAGGCAATGGCCACAATGCTGCCGGCGCTGTAGCCCTCTGCAAAAAGTTCCAGTCCTAGCAAGCGACCCAAGCCAAAGCCCAGCAAAGCGCCCACGACGAAGCCGACCGCATCGGTCAGGCCTTCGAGGAGCAGGGTCTTGTTCATCAGCGGTTACGACTTTGCATGAACACCAGTTTTTCAAACAGGGTGACATCCTGTTCGTTCTTCAACAGGGCGCCGACCAAGGGCGGGATGGCCACTTTCTCGTCCTGCGTTTGCAAGGCGGACAAGGGAATGTCTTCGGCTACCAACAGCTTGAGCCAGTCGAGTAGCTCGCTGGTGCTGGGCTTTTTCTTCAGGCCGGGCAGGTTGCGCACATCGTAGAAGGTCTTGAGGGCCACGGCCAGCAATTCTTTCTTGAGGTCGGGGAAGTGCACGTCCACGATCTTGCGCATGGTGTCGGCATCGGGGAACTTGATGTAGTGAAAGAAGCAGCGGCGCAAAAAGGCGTCGGGCAGTTCTTTTTCGTTGTTCGAGGTGATGAACACCAGAGGGCGGTTCTTGGCACGCACCAACTCACGGGTTTCATAGCAATAAAACTCCATTCGATCGAGCTCGCGCAGCAAGTCGTTGGGAAACTCGATGTCGGCTTTGTCGATTTCGTCAATCAGCAGCGCAATCGGCTCTTCGGCTGTGAAGGCTTGCCACAGCACACCCTTGACAATGTAGTTGTGAATGTCCTTGACGCGTTCGTCACCCAATTGGCTGTCACGCAAGCGGCTGACCGCGTCGTATTCGTACAAACCTTGTTGTGCCTTGGTGGTGGACTTGATGTGCCATTGCAGCAGGGGCATGCCCAGGGACTGCGCCACTTCTTCGGCCAACATGGTTTTACCCGTGCCGGGCTCACCCTTGACCAGCAGCGGGCGTTTCAGCGTGATGGCTGCGTTGACTGCCAGCATCAGGTCCTGGGTGGCGACGTAGTTGTCTGATCCTTGAAATTTCATGGGGTATGTGTCCTACAGATCTGCAAAGAGGCTTTTGTGCAAGGTTGAGGTCATTTTGACCGATCTTGTTCCATCAGATTGTCAGTTTAAATGGAAGTGGGGGAGATGCCCCATTACCCTGATGCTTGTCGCTTGAGCGACCCCCTTTGTCATTGCGGGGGATGGCTCATAATCTATGGCATGTTCACCCCTTCACAAGAAGACGTTCGCCGTTTTTTCTGCGCGGTCCACGCCAAACAAACCAAGGGCCAGCCCATGGATGCTCTGGAAACCCTGGCGGGCCAGTGGGTGGCGGAGCATCCTGAATACCAAGCGGATTTGTCCGATGCCGAAGCGGCTGTGGCCCGCATGTACGAGGTGGAGGGGGGCAAAACCAACCCCTTTTTGCACTTGTCCATGCATTTGTCGATCAGCGAGCAGTGCTCCATCGACCAACCGAAGGGCATTCGCCAGGCGGTGGAGTTGTTGGCCGCGCGGCGCCAGTCTCTGCACGATGCCCACCACGAGGCCATGGAGTGCCTGGGCACCATGATCTGGGAAAGCCAGCGCAGTGGCCGCCCTCCGGATGGCCAGGCCTACATTGATGCCATCCAGCGCCGCGCCACCCGGGACTGAGCGCCGCACACGACCTTTCACCCGGGTGACGCCAAGCGCCCCCGGATGCTTTCATAATGCTGCCCATGATCAATAAAATTGCTTCTTCCATCGCAGAGGCCTTGGCCGACACGGCCGATGGGTCGACCGTCATGATCGGGGGCTTTGGCACGGCGGGCATTCCCACCGAGCTGATTGATGGCCTCATCGAGCAGGGCGCGCGTGACCTGACCCTCGTCAACAACAATGCCGGCAATGGCGAGCAAGGCATGGCCGCCTTGCTGAAAACCGGGCGGGTTCGCAAAATCATTTGCAGCTTTCCGCGGCAGGTGGACTCGCACATCTTTGATGGCCTGTACCGCTCGGGCAAGCTGGAGCTGGAGTTGGTGCCCCAAGGCAACCTGGCCGAGCGCATTCGTGCAGCGGGGGCGGGCATTGGCGCCTTTTTCACACCCACGGGTTACGGTACTGAACTGGCCAGGAAGGCCGACGGCAGCCCCAAGGAAACCCGTGAAATCAACGGCCGCATGTACGTGCTGGAATACCCTATTCATGCAGACTTGGCCCTGGTACGCGCCGAGCGCGGTGACCGCTGGGGCAACCTGATGTACCGAAAGGCAGCGCGCAATTTTGGCCCCGTGATGGCCATGGCTGCGCGCAAAACCGTGGCAACCGTCCACGATGTGGTGGCGCTGGGCGAGCTGGACCCCGAAAACATCGTGACGCCTGGCATCTTCGTTCACAAGATCGTCAAGATCGACCGCGTGGCCACCCAGGCCGGAGGGTTCAAGGCATGAGTTACACCCGTCGCACCAAAGACGAGCTGGCCGCGCGCGTGGCGCAAGACATCCCGGAGGGCGCCACCGTCAACCTCGGCATTGGCCAGCCCACACTGGTGGCCAACCACATTCCTGCTTCGCGCGAGGTGCTGTTGCACAGCGAAAACGGCATATTGGGCATGGGCCCGGCACCGGCCAAAGGCATGGAAGACTATGACCTGATCAATGCAGGCAAGCAACCGGTAACGTTGCTGGCGGGCGGTG
The DNA here is from genome assembly GCA_018882835.1 of Limnohabitans sp. Lineage (GTDB taxonomy): Bacteria > Pseudomonadota > Gammaproteobacteria > Burkholderiales > Burkholderiaceae_C > Limnohabitans. Next base: position 14,378 of record VERE01000008.1, on the reverse strand, counting down.
CGTTCTTTCACCACGCCGACAGTTTTGCCATGATGCGTGGCGGACATCTGGACATTTGTGTGTTGGGGGCCTTTCAAGTGAGCGCCACCGGCGACCTGGCCAACTGGCATACCGGCGAAGCCGATGCCATTCCCGCTGTGGGTGGCGCCATGGACCTGGCCATTGGCGCCAAGCAAACCTGGGTGATGATGGACCTGCTCACCAAGCAAGGCCAAAGCAAGGTGGTTCAGGCGTGCACCTACCCCTTGACCGGCATTGCCTGCGTAAAGCGCATCTACACCGATCTGTGCACCCTGGCTTGCACGCCCCAAGGCCTGCAAGTGATTGACACCGTGCCCGGCCTGAGCCGCGACGAGCTGGCACGTATCATCGGCTTACCGTTTACCGATTGACGAGGAAATAGCAACCATGACGCAAGCTTTCATTTGCGACGCCGTTCGCACCCCTTTTGGCCGCTACGGCGGCGCCCTGAGCAGTGTTCGCACGGACGACCTCGGGGCCATTCCCCTCAAAGCCTTGATGGCCCGCAATGCCAAGGTGGACTGGCAAGCCATCACCGATGTGATTTATGGCTGTGCCAACCAGGCTGGCGAAGACAACCGCAACGTGGCCCACATGGCCAGCTTGCTGGCGGGCTTGCCCATCGAGGTGCCCGGTGCCACCGTCAACCGTTTGTGCGGTTCTGGCCTGGATGCCATTGGCACTGCAGCGCGTGCCATCAAGTCGGGCGAAGCCCTGATGATGATCGCCGGCGGCGTCGAGAGCATGAGCCGTGCGCCCTTTGTCATGCCAAAGGCCGAAAGCGCCTTCAGCCGTGCCAACGCGGTGTACGACACCACCATCGGCTGGCGCTTCATCAACAAGCTGATGAAAGAAAAATACGGCGTGGATTCCATGCCCGAAACGGCCGAAAACGTGGCCACCGACTTCAAGATCGAGCGTGAAGCGCAAGACCGCATGGCCTTGGCCAGCCAGATGAAGGCTGTGGCCGCGCAAAAGGCCGGTGTCTTCGATGCCGAAATCATCCCGGTCACCCTTCCCCAGAAAAAGGGCGACGCCATTGTGGTCAGCCGGGACGAGCACCCGCGTGAAACCAGCCTGGAAGCACTGGCCAAGCTCAAGGGCGTGGTGCGTCCCGATGGCACGGTCACCGCCGGCAACGCCAGTGGTGTGAACGATGGCTCTTGCGCCTTGCTGTTGGCCAGCGAAGCCGCTGCAGCCAAGAACGGCTTGACACCGCGCGCCCGAGTGGTCGGCATGGCCACCGCCGGCGTGCCCCCGCGCATCATGGGCATTGGCCCGGCACCGGCCACCCAAAAAGTTTTGGCGCTCACCGGCTTGACGCTGGCCCAAATGGATGTGATCGAACTCAACGAAGCCTTTGCCGCGCAAGGACTGGCCGTGCTGCGCCAATTGGGTCTGCAAGACGATGACCCACGCGTCAATCCCAATGGCGGCGCGATTGCGCTGGGTCACCCGCTGGGGGCCAGCGGTGCGCGCCTGGCCACCACCGCGGTGAACCAGTTGCACCGCAGCGGCGGCCGTTATGCGCTTTGCACCATGTGCATTGGCGTGGGCCAGGGCATCGCACTGATTCTTGAGCGCGTTTAAGCGCTGACTGAAAACACCGGCCCAAACTGGTGTTTTCCCTCTGCACGGACGGCGGGTCTGGGGCTTCAATCAAGGCCTGTCCTTGAAGGAGTTCGGATGCGTCGTCTATTTTTTTGGGGCCGTGCAGGTCTGATGGCTGCTGTCTTGGCAGTGTTCGGCAGTGCCTGGGCCGCCTGGCCTGATAAACCCATCAAGATCGTGGTGGCCTTTCCCCCGGGGAGCTCCACCGACATTGTGGCGCGCGCCTTGAGCGTGCCGCTGTCTGAAGCTTTGGGGCAACCCGTGGTCATCGAAAACAAGCCCGGCGCGGGCGGCAACATTGCCACTGTGGGCGTGGCACGCAGCGCGCCTGATGGCTACACCTTTTTGATGCACAGCGTGGCCTATGCCGTCAACCCTTCTCTTTACAGCAAGGCGGGCTACGAGGTGGGCAAGGAGTTGAATGCGGTGGCCTTGGCGGCGGTTTCGCCCAATATTTTGTTCGTGCACCCCAGCGTCAAGGCCAACACCTTGGCCGAGTTGCTGGCGCTGTCCAAAACCGACAAGCTTAGCTATGCCTCTTCGGGCAATGGCACCACCACCCATCTGGGAGCCGAATTGCTGTTTCGCAATCTGGCCAAGGTGGACGTGCAGCATGTGCCTTACGCCCCGGCCTCTGCCGCCAATGCAGTGGTGAGCGGCCAAGTGCCCCTGGGCTCGACCTCGATCCCGCCGGTGGTTCAATTGGCCAAGGCGGGCAAGGTGCGCCCCATCGCGGTCACCAGCCTCAAGCGCAGTGGCGCCTTGCCGGACGTGCCCACGGTGGCGGAGTTGGGCTATCCGGGGTTTGAGGCCAACACCTGGTTTGCCATGTTCGCCCCGCAAGGGACCCCCGAAGACGTGCTGCAGCGGGTGAACGCGGAAATCAACCGCATCTTGCAAACGCGCGGCGTCTCGGAGGGCTTTGCGGCGCAGTCGCTGGAAGCCATTCGCATGGACCGCGTCACCCTGGAAGCCTACATGGCCTCGGAAGCCAAGAAATGGGCGGGGGTGGTGCAACTCACCGGCGCCAAGGTCGATTAAGCCTTGCTGAAAAACTGATTTTCGACAGCGTCCTTGCCAGCCATCGACACGCGCCCTCATACTTATTGGTTGATCATCAGCGGAGAGCTGCTTTGAACCTTGTATTTCTGGGCATGGGCAAGATGGGATTGCCGCTCGCGCGGCATTTGCAAGCGGCAGGTTATGCCGTCAGCGTGCACGACCCTGACATCCACCGACTGCGGCTGGCCCGTGATGCGGGCCTGCGCGTCAGCGAGAACCTGGCGGCGGATTTGAAGCTGGCCAGCATGGTCCTTTCCTCTTTGCCACACGACGACGCCTTGCGCGCGGTGGGCCGCCAAGTGTGCGAGGGCACCCCAGCAGGGGTGGCGCTGGTAGACACCAGCACCGTCTCCATGCAAGCCTCGGCCGAAGTCGGCCAGCTGTGCGCTGACTCGGGCCACCCCTACCTGCGCATCACGGTGTCGGGCAACAACCACATGGCCGAGGCCGCGCAGCTGACCATGATGGCCTCTGGGCCGCAAGCCCTTTACCAGGAGGCCCTGCCTTTGTTGAAGTGTTGGGGCCCTAACCAGTTCTATCTGGGTGAAGACGAGCAAGCCCGGCTCATGAAGCTGGTCGTCAACCTGATGATTGTTCAGACCAGTGCCATGTTGTCGGAGGCTTTGGCGCTGGGCCGCAAGGGTGGGCTCGATTGGGAAAGCATGTGGCAGGTGATCGCGGCCAGCGCCGTGGCCTCACCGATTGTGAAAGCCAAGTCCTTGCAATTGGGACAGCCCTTGCTGGTGCGTGATTTCACGCCCACCTTCACGGTCCACCAAATGCTGAAAGACCTGGAGCTGATTCTGGGCGCTGGCAAATCGCTGAATGTGCCGTTGGCGCAAACCGCCATGACCCAGCAGTGGATGCAGTCTGCCATCGCCCAGGGCGATGGCCAGCAAGACTACGCCACCATCATCAAAGTACTGGAACGCGCCAGCGGATTGAACCCATGAAAGATTTTGTGTATGTGAGCCAACCGCAGCGCGTGGTCTTTGGCGCGGGCAGTTTGAAACACCTGGCGCGTGAGATCGAGGCTCTGGGTGCACGCCGTGCCCTGGTGCTTTGCACGCCAGAGCAAAGAGCCAGTGCCGCGCAAGTGGCCGACATGCTGGGCCAGCGCGCCGCCGGCATTTTTGACCGTGCGGTGATGCATGTGCCCATCGAAACCGCTCGCGAGGCCCGTGCCGAGGCCCAGCGCTTGGGCGCCGACTGCGCTGTGGCCATCGGCGGCGGCTCGACCACCGGCCTTGGCAAAGCGATTGCCCTGGACTCCGGTTTGCCGATCCTGGCGATCCCCACCACTTACGCTGGCAGCGAGATGACCACCATCTATGGCATCACCGAGGGCGGACAGAAAAAAACGGGCCGTGATCCGCGCGTGTTGCCACGCACCGTCATCTACGACCCTTTGCTGACCCTGTCATTGCCCGTTGGCTTGAGCATCACCAGTGGCATCAATGCCATGGCCCATGCGGCGGAATGCCTTTACGCCGTTGACGGCAACCCCATCATGGACTTGCAATCGGAAGAGGGCATTGCCGCGCTGGGCAAAGCACTTCCCCTGATCCACCAAGATCCGTCCAATCTCGAAGCCCGAAGCCTGGCTTTGTATGGCGCCTGGCTGTGCGGCCAAGCCCTGGCCAATGCGGGCATGGCCTTGCACCACAAGCTGTGCCACACCTTGGGCGGAAGCTTCAACCTGCCGCATGCCGAAACGCACACCATCATTCTTCCGCATGCGCTGGCCTACAACGCCCCCGCTATTCCCGACGCTCTGGCGCGCATGGCCCGCGCCCTGAACTGCCAAGCCCGTGGTCTCACCGTACCCCAGGCCATCTACGACCTCGCCCGCGACCACGGCGCCCCCGTCGCCCTGAAAGACCTCGGCCTCTCCGAGCCCGACCTCCTCAAAGCCCTGGACATCGCCCTCCAAAACCAATACCCCAACCCCCGCCCCCTAGAAAAAGCCCCCCTGCGCGACCTCCTCTACAACGCCTGGCATGGGGTCAGGTCTTGAGTTTTGCCTTTTTTCTGTGGATAACTTTTCAGTGAACAACCACCGGCACTTCGGTCGCCGGCGGTGTATTGCGACTGCGCCCGCAGCGCACGATGCCATCGATCATCACCATGCCCACGCCAGGAATGTCGCCTAGCTGAACGCTTTCCAGCAAGGTGCGCCCGGCAGTGTGCTGCGCACGGTCCATGAAGACGAAGTCGGCGGCGCGCCCCACCTCGATCAAGCCGCAATTCAGGTTGCGAATGCGCGCCGTATTGCCCGTGGCAAAGCAGAACACCAACTCGGCAGGAATGTTCGCCAGGCTAGAGAGCAGCGCCACCATGCGCAGCATGCCCAAGGGCTGAACGCCAGAGCCTGCAGGACCGTCGGTGCCCAGGATGACGCGATGCGGGCATTTCAATTCCAAGGCCGCCTTGGCAGCTGCAATCGCCACGCGCTCATTGCCGTTGTGCACGATTTCGATGGCGCGGCTGGATTTCTCGCACAGTTCGCAGACATGCGCTTCGGGCAAAGAGGTGTGGCCACCGTTGATGTGGCCAATGACGTCGGCATCGGCCTCCAGCACCACGTCCTTGTCAATCAGGCCCGAGCCCGGAATGGAGGGCCCACCTGTGTGGATGGTGCTTTGAATGCCGTGCTTGCGCGCCCAGGCCACCATTTCCTTGGCCTCGTAACCCGCCTTGACCGAGCCCAAGCCCACCTCGCCCAGCAAGGTGACGCCGGCCTCGGCAAGCTCTTTGAAGTCTTGTTCGGTCATGCCCTTTTCAATGACGGGCGCCCCCGCAATGACCTTCACGCCCCCGGGCCGGAAATTGTCAAACGCACGCTGTGCCGTGATGGCCAAAGCTTTTAAGCCCACGATGTCTTTCGGGCGCCCGGGCAAATGCACTTCACCCGCAGAAATCATGGTGGTGACGCCGCCATGCATGGTGGAGTCGATCCATCCCAGTTGCCCCTGGCGCGGCGTCCAGTCGCCAAACACCGGGTGTACATGGCTGTCGATCAGGCCCGGCGCGACGCAGGTTTGTTTCGCGTCAATGATGGTCTTGGCGCCTTCGGTATCGCAATCTTTTTCTTTGCCCACCGCCGTGATCAACCCATCTTGGATGACGATGGTGTCGGCCTCCAGAATGGGATGGTCGATGTCTCCCGAGAGCAGCAGTCCAATGTTGCGAATCACCACTTTGCCCGATTTTTCTTCAATCAGTGCGGTTGCCATGTTGTGTCTCCTGTGAGGTGGTGGGAGGTTCAGCGCCGCACAACGCGCAGCACCGAATCGGTAACGAAATCTTTCCAGCTTTGCACATTGCGCGGGTCTGCCAGCGACTCACCCAAAAAGGCCGTCAGCGTGTGGCGGTTGGACATGTAGAAATAACCGGTGGCGGCAATCAGCAGGTACACATGGCGCGCGTTCAAGTCGTCGCGGAACAGTTTCTGTTGCACGCCGCTTTGCAAAATGCGCGCGATGATTTCAATGGCTGGCGATGAGTATTCGGACGCGCGTGGCGACTTGCTGATATGGCGGCCCTGGTGCAGGTTTTCTGTGTTCAGCAAGGTGACGAATTCTGGATGCTTTTGGTAATAAGAGAGCACAAAATCGATCACCTCTTTCAAGGCTTGCACTGGGGCATCGGTGTTCAGCTTGAGCTTCGATTCGGCCTCGTTCATGCGCCGATAGATGCCCTCAATTACTTCGATGAACAAGCCTTCCTTGTTGCCGAAGTAGTAGTAAATCATCCGGTCGAAGGAATTCGCCGCCTTCGAGATTTTTTCCACGCTGCCGCCGTCGTAGCCGTATTTGGCAAAAATTTGGGTGGCTGCCTTGAGGATGCTGTCGCGGGTTTGTTGTGCAGATTGCTCGCGCACCCCAAGCTTGCCTTTGGCCGCTGCCACAGGCTGCCGTGTGGCCAGGCGCGCCGCCGCCGAGGTGGCCGAGGGGACCGAACCCGTGCCCCGTGAAGCCCGAGGCGTCGAGGGGGTGCGGGTGGTGGCCATGGGTGATGTGCTTATTGGTCTGCGAAGGCCCGCTCGATCACAAAGTCGCCGGGCTTGCTGGTGTTGCCTTCTTCGAAGTCTTTTTGCTCCAGCATCACCTTCAGGTCTTTGAGCATCTGGGGGCTGCCGCAAATCATCACGCGGTCGTTGGCCGGGTCGAGATCTGGCAAACCCAGGTCTTTCATGAGTTTGCCAGATTGAATCAAATCGGTGATGCGGCCTTGATTCTTATAGGGCTCGCGCGTCACCGTGGGGTAGTACAGCAGTTGCTCGCTGACCATCTCGCCCAACAGCTCATGTTGTGGCAATTCTTGGGTGATGTAGTCGTGGTAGGCCAGCTCTTTCACCTCGCGCACGCCGTGCACCAGGATGACCTTTTCAAAGCGCTCATAGGTTTCGGGGTCGCGAATGATGCTCAGGAAAGGCGCCATGCCAGTGCCTGTGCTCAGCAGGTACAGGTTTTTGGCGGGCAACAGGTAGTCGATCAGCAAGGTGCCGGTGGGCTTGCGGCCCACGATGATGCTGTCACCCACTTGAATGTGTTGCAAGCGCGAGGTCAGAGGGCCATCGGGCACCTTGATGCTCAAGAATTCCAGGTGCTCTTCGTAGTTGGCGCTGACGATGCTGTAGGCGCGCAACAAGGGTTTGGCATTCACCTGCAAGCCAATCATGGTGAAGTGGCCGTTGGAAAATCGCAAGGCCATGTCGCGGGTGGTGGTGAAGCTGAAGAGACGGTCGGTCCAGTGATGAACGGACAGTACTTTTTCCTGGTGCATTGAGCTCATGTTGGGTATTGCAAAGGGCGCGACAAAACTTCGGGCAGACCCCCTTGTCGCATGGAACGGGATGGTCTATATTGTAGACTCATGTAGCGTTCACAACATTAAATTGAATGTCGTGAATTTACAAAGTTCCCCACTTTACAACAGTGCTTCCAACCCATTGCACATATGCATGTGTCGAATTTTGAATAAGGCCCCATGACCCAGTACACCCAAGGCGATGGCCTGCCCGGACCGGAAGGTGCCGCTGCCCATTTGGGCATTGAGCGTGCGGCGCCGCGCAATGAGCTCATGGCGGGCAACAAGGTGGAATGCAATGCTTGCCCGGTGCTGTGTCAGATTTCCGAAGGCCGTGCGGGGGCCTGTGACCGCTACGCCAATCGCCAAGGTGTGCTGGTGCGGTTGGACCCGGTGGTGCTGTTGCAAAAAGATATCCACAGCCAGACAGGCAAAACGCAAGACCTGACCCCCACCTTGGCGCAGGAGGTGCGGGAGCAGGTGGCGGAGCGGGGGGTGTTTGTGACGGGGGTGGGGTCGTCGACGACTTACCCGGATTACAAGCCGGCGCCGTTCATTGTGGCGTCGAAGTCGCGTGGGGTGGATCTGGTCACGGTGGTGACGGAAGGCATCTTCAGTTATTGCAGCCTCAAAGTGAAGATTGACACCGACCGCTATCTCGGTCCCGAGCAGGCCGTGGTGCGTTGTCGTGGGGAAGCCGTCGGGCATGTGACCACGGCCGAGTATGGCTCGCAAATGCTGAGCCTGGGGGGGGTGCATCACCTGACCGGTGGCAGCAAAAAGGAAGGCCGCGTCACTGTGGAGATGATGCAGGCCCTGGGCAACCATGAGGCGGTGGAGGTCAGCATTGAAGGCGGCTCCACCGTGGTGCTGCAAGCGGGCAAGGCGCCCATTGTCAATGGTGTGCCCGAGCAGCGCATGCGGGTGGGCTGCGGCTCGGCGGCCATTGGCATTTTTGCGCAGCAGTGGCTGGGCTTGTGCGACGAGGTGGTGGTGGTGGACGACCACATCACCGGTGTCCTGAGCGAGCACCAGGCCGGGCGCTGCCTCCACATTCCGCCCAGCGGCATCAAGATCAAAGGCCGCAAGTCCACGCCTGGGCGTTATTTCCAGGTGGCCAATCCGGGCACAGGCTGGGGCGGCACCGACATTGAAGACCCGCTGCACATCCTGGCGCCCTGGGACCCTGAGGTGGCCTGGCCCGGCTTGAAACTGCTGATGACCTCGACCACTGGCGAGCATGCCGCCTGGTATGTGCTGGACGCGCAGTTGCAGCCCCAGCCACACGCCATGCCCGAAGCGGTGCGCCAAGTGGTGGATCGCATTGGTGAAAACTGTGAGCCTTCTTTGGTCTCGGTGTTGTTCCTGGCTGGCGCCGGCGGCAGTTTGCGTGCCGGCGTGACCGACAACCCGGTGCGCCTCACCCGTGCCATCAAAAACGCGCTGGTGAATGTCACCTGTGGCGGCGCGCCTTCCTATGTGTGGCCAGGGGGCGGCATTACCCTTATGGCCGACGTGACCCGCATGCCTCGTGGCAGTTTCGGCACGGTGCCCACCCCCGCCATCGTGGCGCCCATTGAATTCACCATGAAGCTGTCAGATTACCAGGCGCTGGGTGGCCACATGGCCTTCGTACGCAGCCTGGACGATACCTTGAAACATGGCGCCTGGCACAACGACGGTGCGCCCACACAGTTGCGCTGGGAGGCCCCGCCAGCCGGGGTCTACCCGTGGCCGCTGGACAACCCACCCATGCTGGGCTGAGCGCATGCAAGCCCAACGCCAAGCCCTGAGCGATGACCGCTGGCACTACCAGCACGGGCCCATCGATTTGCTGGTGCGTGCCGATGGCGATGAGCGCGCCGTGCAAGCTGCCCATGAGGAGGCTTGGCAAGTGTTCGAGGGCATTTTGCCGACGCTGGTGCGTGAACTGCCCACGTTGCGTCAACCCGTGCAAGCGCAGGCAGACAACCCCTTGAAGGGCGAAGTGGCCCGACGCATGTGGACCGCCTGTGCCCCCTTGGTGGCAACCACGCCAGATGGTTTCATCACCCCCATGGCAGCAGTGGCCGGGGCAGTGGCGCAGGAAGTGTTGCAGTGCTACAAGCGCGATGGCATCACGCGGGCCTGGGTCAACAATGGCGGTGACATTGCCTTGCATCTGACGCAAGGCCAATCCTTGCGCGTTGGTTTGGTGACCGACATGGCGCGCGCCCTGGCCAGCTCCCCCCTTGAAGAATTGGAGGCCCAAGGGCAGCTGCGAGTGCATGCCGACATGCCGGTGCGGGGTGTGGCCACCAGCGGTTGGCGCGGTCGCAGCCAATCCTTGGGCATTGCAGAAACCGTGACTGTGCTGGCTGCTACCGCGGCCCAGGCCGATGCGGCCGCCACCCTGATTGGCAATGCCGTGAACGTGAACGATGCGCGCATCGAACGCTGTCCTGCTGACCAGATCCGCGATGACACCGACCTCGGCGACCGCCTGGTGACCTTGAATGTGCCGCCTCTGGACCCCGGGCAAATCTTGATCGCTTTGCAGCAAGGGCGCGTATATGCTGAGCGCTTGCGCGAAGAAGGTTTGATTTTTGCGGCCTTGCTGAGTTGTCAGGGCCAGTTTGCTTTTTCTGGGCACGAAGCCTGCTTGATCTGAGGAAAAAAACCTGTCATGAAAGCCAAGATCCGAAAAATTGTGGTTCAGCTGGATGAGACGCACCTCGAAGGCGGGCGTGCGGTGACGCCGGCCACGCGCCGTGCGTTGGCCATGGCAGTCATTCACAACCCCTATGCAGGCCAGTACAGCGAGAGCCTGGATGAGCTCATCGAGATCGGCGAGGAATTGGGCGCCCTCCTGGGGCAGCGCTGTGTCCAGGCCTTGGGCATTGCGCCCGAGCAAGCGCAGAGCTACGGCAAGGCTGCCATTGTGGGCGAGACCGGTGAACTGGAACATGCCGCGGCCATTTTGCATCCCAAACTGGGTGCGCCTTTGCGCAAAGCCGTCAGCAAAGGCGCTGCATTGGTGCCCTCCGCCAAAAAACGGGGCGGGCCTGGCGCTGCAGTGGACGTGCCTCTGGGGCACAAGGACGCCGCCTTTGTCCGAAGCCATTTTGACGCCATCGAGGCGCGCATCCCCGATGCCCCCTTTGCCAACGAAATTCTGGTGGCAGTCGCGGTCACCGACAGTGGCCGACCGCACCCACGCATAGGCGGTTTGCAAGTTCATGAAATCGTTGGCCAGGATGGCCTGCGTTGACACCCCACGGTTCTGTTTTTTTCACCCCTCCAACTTTTACTGAGGAGCTTCTATGAAACCTTTTCGCACTTTGACTCGGGCCGCTGCCGCCCTGGGCCTGGCCTTCGGGCTCTCGTCCGTGATGGCGCAAGGCGTTATCAAGATTGGGGAAATCAACAGCTACAAGGCCCAGCCGGCCTTCCTCGACCCGTACAAAAAAGGCATGGAGCTGGCGGTCGATGAGATCAATGCGGCCGGTGGCGTCAATGGCCGCAAGCTGCAACTGATCATTCGCGATGACAACGCCCCGCCAGGCGACGCCGTGCGCGCCGCCGAAGAGCTGATCTCGCGCGAGCAAGTGGATGTTCTGTCGGGGGCCTTTCTGTCGCACATTGGCTTGGCGCTCACTGACTTTTCCAAGCAGAAAAAGTTTTTCTTCCTGGCCGGCGAGCCGCTGACCGACAAGATCGTTTGGCAAAACGGCAACAAGTACACCTTTCGCTTGCGCGCCTCCACCTACATGCAAGCCGCCATGCTGGTGCCTGAGGCCGCCAAGCTGAAGAAGAAGCGTTGGGCGGTGGTCTACCCCAACTATGAGTACGGCCAGTCGGCTGTGGCCACGTTCAAGCAACTGCTGAAAGCCGCGCAGCCGGATGTAGAGTTTGTGGCCGAGCAAGCGCCTGCCCTGGGCAAGGTGGACGCAGGTGCCGTGGCGCAAGCCTTGGCCGATGCCAAGCCGGATGCCATCTTCAACGTCTTGTTTGGCGCTGACCTGGCCAAATTTGTGCGCGAAGGCAACACGCGCGGCCTGTTCCAAGGCCGTGAGGTGGTCAGCCTGCTGACCGGCGAGCCGGAATACCTGGACCCGCTGAAGGATGAAACCCCGAATGGCTGGATCGTCACCGGCTACCCCTGGAACGGCATCAACACGCCGGAGCACAAAGCCTTTTTGGCCGGCTACCAGAAAAAATTCAACGACTATCCGCGCCTGGGCTCGGTGGTGGGCTATACCATGATTCAGGCGTTGGCGGCGGGCATCAAAAAGGCCGGCAGCACCGAAACCGAGAAGCTGGTCACAGCGTTCACAGGCCTCACCATGGACAGCCCTTTTGGCAAAGTGAGCTTCCGCCCGCAGGACCACCAGTCCACCATGGGCGCTTTCGTGGGCAAGACCAAGAACGACAACGGCAAGGGCATCATGGTGGATTACCGCTACCTTGACGGTGCAGCCTTCCAACCCAGCAACGACGAAGTGAAAAAGCTGCGTCCCGCAGACTGAAGATTTGACGCCATGGATGTCTCCGGCTTGATCGTTCAATTGCTCAATGGCCTGGCCGGAGCATCTTCGCTGTTTTTGGTGGCCGCCGGGCTGTCACTTATTTTCGGGGTGACCCGGATCGTGAACTTTGCCCACGGCTCATTTTTCATGTTGGGCATTTACCTGGCATATTCCCTGGTCGAACACCTGGGGCGCAAGCTGGGCCTGGCCTGGAGTTTCTGGCTGCTGCTGTTGTTGGCAGCGGTGATTTCCGGCGTCCTGGGGGCGCTGGTCGAAATTGTGTTGCTGCGGCGCATTTACAAAGCGCCGGAGTTGTTCCAGTTGCTCGCCACCTTTGCGCTGGTGCTGGTGATCAAAGATGCTGCCCTGTGGGTCTGGGGTCCGGAAGATTTGCTCGGGCCGCGTGCGCCTGGCTTGGCGGGCTCTATCGACATTTTGGGGCGACGCTTCCCAAGCTATGACCTGTTGCTGATGGTGATCGGCCCGGTCATCTTGGGCTTGCTGTGGCTGCTGCTGACGCGAACCCGCTTTGGCACCCTGGTGCGTGCAGCCACCCAGGACCGCGAAATGGTGGGCGCCCTGGGCATCCACCAAAGCTGGCTGTTCACGAGTGTGTTTGCCCTGGGCTGTGCCTTGGCAGGCTTGGGCGGCGCCTTGCAATTGCCGCGTGAGCCTGCCAACCTTGGCCTTGACTTGCTGACCATTGGCGATGCGTTTGTGGTGGTGGTGGTGGGCGGCATGGGCTCAATCCCCGGGGCCTATGTGGCGGCGCTGCTGATCGCTGAAATCAAAGCCTTGTGCGTGGGGATTGGCACCGTGGAGTTGTGGGGTATCTCGTTTGCCTTTTCCAAGCTCACCCTGGTGGCCGAATTTTTGGTGATGGCCGTGGTGCTGATGGTGCGGCCCTGGGGTCTGATGGGCAAGGCGCAGGCCGCGGCGCGCGCGCTGGGCGAGGCCGAGTTGCCGATTCGCCCCGCCGACAAGTTGTTCCTGGCGGCCGTGGCCGTGCTGGCGCTGGCCTTGCTGGTGCTGCCCTCGATGAGCAGCGGATCGCCCTATGTGGTGGTGCTGGCGATTGACCAGCTGATCGCGGCGCTTTTTGCCGCCAGTCTGCACTTCATCATGGGGCCGGCGGGCATGCACTCGTTTGGCCACGCAGCCTACTTTGGCCTGGGCGCGTATGCGGCCGCGCTGGTGGTGCGCAAGCTGGGGCTGTCGATGGAGGCGGCCCTGCTGCTGGCACCGCTGGTGGCCGCGCTGGGCGCGCTGATTGTGGGCTGGTTCAGTGTGCGCCTGTCGGGCGTCTACCTGGCCATGCTCACGCTGGCTTTCGCGCAAATCGTCTGGGCCGGGGTCTACCAGTGGGACGACGTGACCGGCGGCAGCAATGGCATGACCGGGGTCTGGCCGGCCGAGTGGCTCTCGGGCAAACAGGCCTATTACTACCTGACCCTGGTGCTGGTGCTGGTCTCGCTGTGGGCTTTGCGGCGCATGCTGTTCTCGCCCTTTGGTTATGCCTTGCGTGCGGGCCGCGACTCGGTGCTGCGTGCCGATGCGATCGGCATCGACGTCAAGGCCATGCAGTGGATCGCCTTCATCATTGCCGGCGCCTTTGCCGGTGTGGCGGGCGCCTTGTTCGCGTTTTCCAAGGGCAGCATCTCGCCCGAAACCCTCAATGTGAGCCGCTCGGTCGATGGCCTGGTGATGGTGCTGCTGGGCGGCCTGCAGACCCTGGCCGGCCCGGTGGTGGGGGCGGTCAGCTACACCTGGCTGCACGATGTGATGGCCCGCAGCACCGAATACTGGCGCGCCTTGCTGGGTGCCGTGATCCTGATCCTGGTGCTGCTGTTCCCGCAGGGCATTGCCGGCTTTTTCCGCCAGCTGCTGGACCAGCGGCGCAACACTGCGGAGGTGGCGCGATGAGTTTGCTGACCGTCGACAACCTCGGCAAGTCCTTTGGCGGCGTCAAGGCCGTCGATGGCATCCATTTCGAGCTCAAGGCCGGCGAATTGCTGGCCCTGATCGGCCCCAACGGTGCGGGCAAGTCCACCACCTTCAACATGGTCAATGGCCAACTGCGCGCCGACCGTGGCTCGATCCGCCTGGACGGCACCGAGCTGGTGGGCCTGCAGCCGCGCCAGATCTGGCGTCTGGGCGTGGGCCGCACCTTCCAGATCGCCGCCACCTTCTCATCTTTGACAGTGGTCGAGAACGTGCAGATGGCGCTCATGTCGCAAGACCGCAAGCTGTTTTCCATGTGGTCATCGGCCGCCAAGCACCGCCGCAGCGATGCGCTCGATCTGCTGGACATGGTGGGCATGGGCGCGCAGGCCGACCGGCCCTGCAGCGTGCTCGCCTATGGCG
>VERE01000040.1 GCA_018882835.1 Limnohabitans sp. | reverse complement strand
GGCGGTGCAGGCTTGGTGATCATGGAGTCCACCAAAGTGGAGCGCCGCGGCTGCGGAACGATTGGCGACCTGGGATTGTGGGACGATGCCTTTGTGCCGCAACTTGCCCGTATTGTCGATTTCATGAAAAGCTGCGGTGCGGCCACAGGCATTCAGCTGGGTCACTCAGGCCGCAAGGCTCGCACCCAACGCCCGTGGGAGGGCATGAAACCCCTGACCCGGGAGATGGCAGAGGCCGAAGGGGTCGATGATTGGGACCAGTGGCAAGTGGTCGCGCCCAGCGCTTTGCCGGCAGACGATCACGCACCCATGCCCCATGCCTTGACAGCCTCAGAAATTCAGGACGTCGCCCAAGCCTGGGGGCAAGCCGCACGGCGCGCCCATACAGCAGGCTTTGATGTGGTGGAAATTCATGGGGCGCATGGCTTTTTGATGCACGAGTTTTTGTCCCCCCTGGCCAACCAGCGCACCGATGCCTACGGTGGCTCGGAAACCAATCGCATGCGCTTTGTCTGTGAAGTGGTGGAGAGTGTCCGGGCGCATTGGCCCGATGACAAGCCTTTGTTTTTGCGTCTGTCGGCCGAAGATGACGCCGGTTGGGGTCCCGCGCAAAGTGTGGCCCTGGCCAAGCGCGTCAAGCCCATGGGCGTGGACGTGATCGATTGCAGTTCCGGCGGTATTTTGGGCAAACCACCAGCTGGCGCGGCCCGACCGGCTTACAGTTACCAAGTGCCATACGCCGATCAAATTCGCAGGGAAGCCGACATCCAGACCATGGCGGTGGGCCTCATCGTGCACGCCGAGCAAGCAGAACAAATTTTGCAAAAAGGCCAGGCCGATTTGATCGCCTTGGCGCGCGAGATGCTTTACAACCCCAACTGGACCGTAGACGCGGCCCAAAAATTGGGCGTTGATCCGCAGTTCAACCTGGTGCCGCCGCCCTACCAGTATTGGTTGTCACGCCGAGCAGCCACCGTGCCGGACGTGTTGCCCTCGACGTTTCAGCGTTCCATGCCACTGGCCTCGTAGACCTTGATCGCTGCCGGGCTGGTCAGAAACTGAACCAGTGCCTGCGCTGGCGCAACAGCCTGGCTGCCGCTGAGCATTCCCGCTGAAAAAATGGTGAACAGCTGAATGTCCGCCGGCAAGGGGCCGAGATACACGGCGCCCGGCACGCCTTTGATTTCACTGACCATCTGGATGCCCACTTCGGCTTCGCCTTTGGCCACCAACTCGGCCACATGGCCGCCAGCTGGTGTGATCGCCTTGGCCTTGATGACAGGCCCGATGCCCAACTTGTCGGTGACGCCAGCGAAATAAATGCCGCTGGCCCCCGTGGCGGTGTAGGTCACGGATTTGGCTTGCAGCAAGAGGGCCTTGAAGTTCTCCAGGTTGCTGATATCCGGTCGGGGTGCGCCTTCACGCACAGCCACGCCAATGCCAGAGCGAGCCAGGTCGACTCGGCTGCCAGAAACCACCTTGCCTTGCTGTGTGAGTTGATCGATCAGCGGTGCCGTCAGAATCACCAGGTCTGCGGTCTCGCCGCCTTGGAGCCTTCGCAAAATGATGTTCGAGGTGTCGTAACTGATGGCCACCTTGTGGCCAGAGCTTTGCTCGAAAACGGGCAGCAGTTGCTTGAACATGGTGCTCATGCCGGTGGATGAGATCACCTTGATATCTGCAGCCCAAAGGGTGAAAGGAAGCCCGGCGAGCATCCATGCCAAGCCCAGTGTTCTCGTGAAGCGCATAAGGAGCCTTTCAGAATGTCAGAAGCCAAACAGTCTGGCCGGGTTATCGGTCAGAATTTTTTGCCGTGTCTGGGCATCGGGCGCCCAGTCTTTCAATAAATTGAACAAGGCCACCGAGCCGACCTTGTCGGCAAACGAAAGGTGAGGATAGTCACTGCCCCAAATGACCCGGTCAGCTTGGGTTGCCAACAGGGCCTGGGCCATCGGTCGCGCATCTGCAAAGTCGGGGGCCGTGGCCATGCGGTAGGTGCCAGTGAATTTGACCCAGGTCTTGCCGTCACCGAACCGGAGCAAATCTAGCAGGCGCTGAAAGCCCGCTTGCTGCGGGCCTTGTGACGCCAGAAACATGCCCATGTGCGCCAGGCTATGGTCGACCTTCAATTTCTTGAACGTGGGAATCATTTCATCGGTCAGCCAGCCGGGCAACAAGAAATCCAGGTGCCATCCCAGCTCTGCGCATCGCGCATCCCAGCGCAAAACGCGCGGCAACATCTGCGCTTGCAAACCCTCTTGTTTCGGATGGATGGGGGAGACGTTGATGCGGATGCCGCGCACGCCCAGGGCATGCATCTCGGCAAGTTGGGTGTCGCTGGCGTCATCGTCCAGGTCCACGATGCCGCGACACACTTCCCGGTTCATTTGGCGCATGGCATCGAGCATGCATTGGTTGTCTCGACCATAGGCCGAGGGCTGGACAAACACAAAGCGCTTCAGGCCCAGCCCTTGGGCCAATGAAAGGTAGTCCTCCAAAGGCGCATGAGGGGGTTGGTAGCGAAGGTTGCCGGCATAGGGATATTGGCCTGGGGCGCCAAAGACGTGAAAGTGTGCATCGCAAGCGTTCTCGGGTGAGGTGAATGCGGGTGCAGCGTCAAGCGGGTGGGACACGGTGTGTTCCTTCAAGAGGTGTCAGATCGCCGCGCTGGCTTGGCGCAAAGCTTGCGCATCCTGTCGCGCGGCGTTCATGAGGTAATTGACATCGTTGCCCGCAATGATGAAGCGAGCGCCGAGCTGTGTGAGTTGGGTTTGCAATTCGAGATCACCCCGAATGCCGCCCACGCCCAGAAACTTCCCGTGCTTTTGACATGCCGCCGCGGTGATTTCATAGGCCTCGCGAATTTTGGGGTGCTTCACCTGTCCGGGAATGCCCAGCTCGGTGCACAGGTCGTTGGAGCCAATCAACAGCATGTCAATCCCTGGAACGGCGGCAATGGCTTCGGCATTGGCAATGCCCTCTGGGGTTTCCAGCATCACGATCACCAGCGTGTCATCGTTCAAGCGGGTGTTGTTGTCTGCCAGGGGAATGGCCTGGTAGCCCAGTGCCGGATTGGCGCCCATGACCGAGCGATGCCCCACGGGTGGGAATTTGCAGGCGGCAATGATGGCGCGTGCCTGATCGGCGGTGTTCACATGCGGAATGATCACGCCTTGGGCGCCCCCGTCCAGCACGCGGCTCATGTCGCTGGCAAGGTGGTCGGGAACGCGCACCAGTGGCGTGATGCCGTGGCCCAGTGCCGCCACACAAATGGCCGAGGTGGTGTCGTGCGAGATGGCGCTGTGCTCCATATCGACATAAATCGCATCGAAGCCACACGAGGCCGCCATCGGACCAATGTCGGGGGTGCGCGCTTGGCGCAGCCCCATGCACAGCACCAGCTGGTTGTCGCGAAGGGCCTGCTTGGCAAGGTTTTGATAACTTGGTTTCATGTCGCGGGTCACTCCACTTTGATGCCGGCTTTGTTCACGACGCTTTTCCAGACGCGCGCTTCATCTTCGACCTTGCGCGTGAACTCGGCACTGCTGGTGGCTACGGCACGTGCGCCTGTGGCCGCAAATACTTCCATGACTTTGGGTTGCTCAACAGCTTTCACCAACGCCTGATGCAGCTTGCTCAGAATGGCGGGGGGAACATTGGCCGGCGCCATCAGGCCAAACCAATAGACCATGCCATAGTGGCCGTAACCGGCCTCTGAAAAAGTGGGCACCTCGGGTATCAGGGGGTGTCGCTCTTTGCCCACCACAGCCAGGCCTTTGAGTTTTCCGCCCTTGATGTGCTGTGCAGCAGACCCCGCACTGGACAGTCCCACGTCAATGCGACCCGCCATCAGGTCAAGCAGGGCTGCCGCAACGCCTTTGTAGGGCACGTGGGTCAGTTCTGCATTGACGCTGCTGAAAAAAAGCTCAATGGCCAGATGGGCTGAGGAGCCTTGTCCGCCAGAACCATAGGTCAGGTTTTTAGGCTGCTTTTGAGCGTGCTCCACCAATTCCTTCAAAGACTTGTAGGGCGCATCGCCCTTGACCATCAAGACAGCCGGTGCCTCGGCCACCGTGCTGACTTTGACCAGGTCTTTGTCTGGATCGTAGGCCAGCTTGGGGTACAGCGCCGTCGAGACCGCAAAGGAGTTGTCGGTCAGCAAAAGCGTGTAACCGTCCGGGGCAGATTTGGCCACGACGTCGGTACCCAGTGTGCTGCCTGCGCCCCCTTTGGTCTCCACAATGAACGCTTGCCCCAGTTGGTTGGAGAGCTCGGCGCCAATCGCTCGCGCTGCGGTTTCGGTGAAGGAGCCTGCAGCAAAAGGCACGACGATGCGAACCGGTTTCGTTGGCCATGAGGTTTGAGCGGCTGCAGCCAGACTCCACCCCCATGTCAACAGCATCAAAAATAAGTGGCGTCGCCTTTGCGGCCAGGCAGTGTTCATGGGGTCAGCTTTCTTTCACAAGGAGTTGGGAAACACGCCATGCAGTTGCCTGGATGGAAGACAACACAGGGCGTCCAAATTCAAGGCTCAGATCCTGCAAGATAGCTTGTGTCGGAAGTTGCGAGCACGCAATGAACATGGCGTCGCAATCATCGTGCATCACTTGGCGTGCCATGTCAGCCACCTGGCCAGATGTGATTTGGCCAAGCGCATGCACATCTGCGGCGCGCAAGGTGTCAAAGGCGCTGACTTGCAGATCTGATTTCGCCAGGTAAAGTTTCAGCTGTTCATTGACTTCGTCCAGGTAGGGGGTGACCAGAGCGATGCGCTGAGCCTTCAGCGACTGCAGCGACAGGACCATGGCGCGCGCGGTGGTCACCACGGGCTTGCCCACGATGTGTGAAAGTTGCTCAGACAGTGCTGCGTCTTCTTCCGGCCCCGACAAAAAACTGGCTGCGGTACAGCCATAAGCCAGCACCTCGATGGGTTGATCTTTCAGTGGCAGGGCCACTTCCAGGGCTTGGGCTTTGTAGGCGGGGATGGTTTCCCGGGTCAGCAAACCCTTGCCGCGTGGAATCTTGCGTGTTTCGCAGCGGGAACCAGGCGGTAGCCAGCCAGGCAACTCTTTTTCCATGGTGGTGTTGTTGATGGGGACCATCAGGCCGACACAGTGCGATGTCATTCAGTTCTCCACCCGGCGCGTGACCGCATGCTCTTGCTGTCGAATGCCAATGGGCAGGCGACGCCAGTGAAGCGCCCGAATTTCGCCAAACTCGTGGGGCAGTCTTTCCCAGTGGGCGCCGCCATCCTGGCTGCTGAAGATTTGTCCAAGATTGGTGCATGCCCACAGCCGCAAGGGGTCGTCTGCTTGCGTGGCCACTGTCCAGACGGTGCTGTTGAGTTTGCCAGGCAGGGTCACGTTCTCCCAGTGATCACCGTGATCGTGGCTGACCCACAGGCGCCCCTGGTCACCTGGCGGGCCGTTGCCATTGGTCAGGAACACTGTGCCAGTGCCATCCGCACGCGGGACCACGGCACGCGTGTATTGCCAGGGCGAATCAATTTTTTGGAAATGCCATTGCTGCCCTTCATCGTCGCTTCGATGCAGGCCGCGGTTGGTGGTGGCCAGCATGACGCGACGGCCATCAGGACGATCCAAAAGTGCGATGCCATGCACATCGGCACTGACCAGGCCTTGGTCGCGGGCTTGCCAGGTATCGCCGCCATCCGCGCTGAAAAAAATGCCGCCGATTTCAACCGTGACCCACAGGCACTTCGGTTTCACTGGGTCGAACAGGATTTGTGTGGCGCGTGTGGCCCCCATGTTGATGGTGGAAAAGCTTGGCAGCCCTGGCAGATCCAGGGCTTGCCAGGTGTCACCGCCATCGCGGGAGCGATAAAAGGCGGCCGGCCGCGTTCCGGCCACCAAGGTGTTGGGATCCGAAGGGTGGATAGCGATAGCCCAGACATCTTGCATGGGGGAGGGCAGTGGCGTCCAGCGGGCCGAGGCCTCGCTCCAGCGAAAAATTCCCATGTCGGTGCCTGCGTAAAGCAGGTCGGGCAGGGCGGGATGGCTTGCAAAAGACCAGACCCGCGCTTCCAGGTACATGCCCGAGTGGCTGTTGGGATGGACCCATGTCAGCCCGGCGTCTTCGCTGAACCAGGCCGAATGCCCTGCTGTCCCGGTGTAGACATGACATGCAGTCGACATGGTGTTTGCTCCTCTATGCATGGAAACCTTGAATCGTTAGCATAGATGATAAGCAGATCAAGAACATACCGGGTCAATACGGAGACACTTTGCATGAAATGCACTTTTCAGATGATTCGAGTTTTCTTGTCGGTGTTCGTCCTGGCTTTCTGCATGGGTAGCCCGGCACAAACTTTCCCAAGCAAACCTTTGCGCATCGTCATCGGCTTTCCGCCTGGGGGTGGCATCGACATGGTGGCACGGCTGATGGCGCCCAAGCTCACCGAGTTGTTGGGTCAACCGGTGCTGATCGAGAACAAGCCAGGCGCCAATGGTGTGCTGGGCATGGACTTCGTGGCCAAGGCGCCAGCAGATGGCCACACCTTGTTCCTGGGAACGCTGGGTAATTTCAGCGTCAACCCTGCCCTCTATCCGAATTTGCCCTTCAATATAGACAAACAATTTGTGCCGCTGACCGAGTTGGCTTCGGTTTCCTTCGTGCTCTTTGTCAACCCTGCGCTGCCCGTCAAAAGCGTGGCCGACCTGGTGACTTATGCCAAGCGGCAGCCTGACGTCATCAATTTTTCCTCCAGCAGCACAGGCGGCTTGCCGCATTTGGCGGGTGAGCTTTTTGCCAGCGCCATTGGCGCAAAAATGGTCCACGTCCCCTACAAGGGCAGTGCGGCCAGCATCAGCGATGTCATGGCTGGACAAGTTCAAATGACATTTGAGGCGGCGGCGGCGGGGTTGCCGCATGTGAAATCGGGGCGCTTGCGCGCGCTGGCAGTCACAGGCTCCGGGCGTTTGCCATTTTTGCCCGATGTGCCTGCCATTCAAGAAACTGTGCCGGGCTTTCAGGTCGTCAATTGGTATGGCATGGCAGCGCCCGCAGGCACGCCCAAAGAAGTGCTGGCGCGCTGGCATAGCGAAATTGCCAAGGTCCTGGCCATGCCAGAGATTCGCGAAAAAATGCAGGGGATGGGCACAGATCCTGTGGGGAGTTCGCCCGAAGAGTTCGCCCAGTTCATGAAGCTGGAAACCGCCAAATGGGCGCGCATCATCCGTGACGCCCAAATACGGCCCGATTGACCAGTCTCCGAGGCGACGCTTTTCGAGGTCTCACTGTCACCTAATTCACAGAAGCCTTGGCGCAACCCCCTTACTATTTTTGTCATGACACAACACACCTCAGCGCATCCCGCCTCTCAAGAAGCCATTGAACTCGACGCCATCATCATCGGCGCAGGTTTCTCCGGCATGTACCAATTGATGAGCTTGCGCGACAAGCTGGGCATGAAGGTCAAAGTGCTGGAAGCTGGCGCAGGTGTGGGTGGCACCTGGTACTGGAACCGCTACCCGGGTGCGCGCTGCGATTCCGAGAGTCATTCCTACATGTTTTATTTCTCCAAAGAGATGGTGAACGAGTGGGAGTGGTCAGAGCGTTATCCGCAGCAGCCGGAAATCTTGCGCTATCTCAACCACGTTGCCGATCGTTTTGCGCTTCGTTCAGACATACTGCTGAACACCCGCATGCATGCGGCCAGTTACGATGCGGGCCGCAATCGCTGGCATGTGCGCACCGAGCAAGGCCAGCATTTCATCGCCCAATTTCTGATCACGGCTGTGGGTTGCCTTTCTTCTGCCAATGTGCCTCAGATTCCAGGGCTTGGCGATTTCAAGGGCAAGTGGTACCACACCGGACAATGGCCTCACGAGGGGGTTGATTTCACCGGCAAACGTGTGGGCGTGGTGGGCACAGGCTCGACCGGCATTCAGACCATACCTGTGGTGGCCGCCCAAGCCAGTCACCTGACCGTCTTTCAACGAACCGCCAACTACAGCATTCCTGCTCGCAATGCGCCCTTGACGGAAACCTTCAAGCGCTATGCCAAGGAACATTCGGAAGGCATTCGCCACATCATGAACACCAACACCAACGGGCATCCGTTTCGCATGGTGGATCGTTCGGTGACCGCAACCCACCCTGCGGAGCGTGAGGCCATCATGGAAGCCGCCTGGATCAAAGGAGGGCTGGAGTTTCGCGCAGCCTTCAAGGACACTTTGCTGGACCAGGAGGCCAACGATATCGTGGCCGATTTTGTACGCAAGAAAATTCGTCAAATCGTCAAAAATCCTGCAGTTGCCGATTTGCTAAGTGATATCGACCATCCCTTTGCCGCCAAGCGACCGCCAGTCGATTCGAATTATTTTGAAACCTACAACCGTGACAATGTGAGTCTGGTCAATTTGCGCGCCACACCCATCGAATGCATCACAGCCGACGGCATCAAGACGAAAGACGCCGAGTACCCGTTGGACATCATCATCTTTGCCACGGGTTTTGACGCCATGACCGGCTCTTTGCTCAAAATGGACATTGAGGGTCGTGATGGCTTGAAGCTCAAGACCTCTTGGCAGGCAGGCCCGCGCAACTATCTAGGCTTGCAAGTGCCCGGGTTTCCGAACATGTTCACCATCACGGGACCGGGAAGCCCTTCCGTGTTGTGCAACCTGCCGCCTGCCATTGAACAGCACGTCAACTGGATCACGGATTGCATTCGAACCCTGCGCGAGAGAGGCCTGGAGCGCATCGAGGCCACAGAACAAGCCAGCGATGAATGGTGCGCCGAGGTCAACCGCGCAGCCAACGCAACCTTGTTGGCCAAAGTGAAGCACTCCTGGTACCTGGGGGCCAATGTGCCCGGCAAGCCTCAAGTGTTCATGCCTTACGCCGGGGGGTTTGGCCACTACACAGCCATTTGCAACCAGGTTGCACAAGACAATTACAAAGGCTTCAGCCTGACGCGCTGAAATGGGTTTACCGCATCAGGATGCCACCATTGGCATCCAGGATGCAACCCGCCATGAAAGAGGCGCCGGGCGACACCAGAAAGGACAGCACATGGGCAATTTCATCTGCCTGTCCCAGTCGTTTCATGGGCTGCGTATGCGCCTGGTAGCCATGACCTGAGGTCATGCCTGTGTCAATCACCCCAGGCGCCACGCCGTTGACCATGACGTTATGGGGTGTGCCACGCTGCGCCAACCATCGGACCAACGCATGAACGCCGCCCTTGGATGCCGCATAGTGCGGGCCTGCGCGAACACCGCCCATCCAGCCCGCCACGGAGCCACAAAACGCCATGCGCCCCTGTTGCCTTTCAATCATGCCTGGCAACAGTGCGCGCGCCCAATTGATCGGTCCCAGCAAATTGACCTGCATGACCTTTTCAAAGGCTTTTTCGTTCCAGTCGGGACTGAGCCAGTCGTCGTCATACGGGCAAATGCCTGCGGTGTCGATCAGTGCCGAAATCTCGCCCTGGCTGTGAACCAAGGCTTCCACTTGAGAGCGCTGGGTGACGTCACAGGCTTGCACCGTCATGACGCCCTTCAGTGAAGAGGCCAGGCGGTCTAGCTCTGGCGTGACCTGCAAGTCCGTGAGGATCAGTTCAGCGCCAAGCGCGCTGCAGAGACGGGCCGCTGCGGAACCAATGCCGCCGGCCGCGCCGGTGATCAACAGCCGCGTGCCTTGCAGGGAGTGCGGCGGGCGAGCAGGCTGCATGGCTTACACAGACAGGTAGCGTTGTTTGATGTCGTCGTTGGCATTCAGCTCGCGGATGGTGCCCACGAACACATCCACGCCTTTGTCAATGACCACGGCTCGGTCTGCCAGGCCCAGACAAAAATGCAGGTTTTGCTCGGCCAGCACAATGGTGGTGCCCACCTTGCGCAAGGCATCGATCAGGTCGCCAATTTTTTGTACCATGATCGGCGCCAGCCCCTCGCTGGGCTCATCCAGCAATAGCACGTTGGGGTTCCCCATCAAGGACCGTCCCACGGTCAGCATTTGCTGCTCACCGCCAGAGAGTTGACCGCCGAGCCGATTTTTCAGTGGGGCCAACAAAGGCAGCATGTCGTACACACGCTCCAGACTCCAGTCGTCGGCGCCGTCCACACCCCGCTTGATGGCAATCAGCAGATTGTCTTCCACACTCAGGTCGGGAAAAATCTGGCGATCTTCCGGCACAAAGCCGATGCCAGCGCGCGCAATCAGGTGCGAGGCTTGCCCCTGAATGGGCTTGCCATGCAAAACCACGGTGCCTTTGCGGGCAGGAATAACGCCCGCTATGGCTTTCATGGTGGTGCTTTTGCCGGCCCCATTGCGGCCAAGCAAAGCCAGTGTTTCGCCCTTTCGCACGCTGAGCGACATGTTGAAAAGCACCTGGCTGGTGCCATAGAAAACGTCCAGGCCTTGCGCCTGCAGCACTTCTTCATGCATGCTGAACCTCGCGAGGTGTCCCCAGATAGGCTTCGATGACGGCGGGGTTGTTGCGTATTTGCTCCGCATTGCCTTGTGCCAACAGCTTGCCGTAGGACAGCACATGGATGTGCTGTGAAATTCTGAAAACGATGTCCATGTCGTGCTCGATCAGTACCACGGTCAGGCCACCTTTTTTCCAGAGGGCATGCACCGTTTCGATCATTTGCTCGCGCTCCTCTGGCCCCATGCCCGCAACGGGCTCATCGAGCAAGAGCACTTTGGGCTTGAGGACCAGCGCCAGGGCCATGTCCAGCAGCTTTTGATCGCCGTGTGACAAGTTTCCACTGATCACCTGTGCCTTGGCTGTCAGCCCCAGTTGGTCCATCACCTCGTAGGCCCGGTCGCGCGTCTCGGCCAGCGGAAAGCGCCCCGTCATTTGGGCAGACTTGGCCAGAGGGGACAGCAAGGCGCCTCGCAAGGACTCCTCGACGGTAAGCGATTTGAACAGCTTGGCCACCTGAAAGGCACGCCCAATGCCTTTGCGCACAATGGCATTGCCGGACAGGCCAACAATGTTTTCGCCATCAAGAAAAATCTGGCCAGAATCCGGGGCGATGGCGCCAGAAATCAAGTTGAAAAATGTGGTCTTGCCCGCCCCGTTAGGGCCAATGACGGCGCTGAGAGATTCTTTGGGAAAGTCGATCGACACATTCGAGGTGGCAACCACCCCCCCAAATGACTTGCAAAGATTTTCGATTCGAAGCATGGTCTGTTTTCCCAATCAGCCGGCGCGCGGGCGCGCCGGTGGCACGCCACCGTAGGTCATCCAGCTGGACCCTGCCAACCAGCCCGCATCAACGGGCAGGTTGATACCAGTGATGGCACGGGCCGCATCCGATAACAAAAAGCCAGCCGCATCGGCAATTTCCGAGGCATCCACCAAACGGCCCATGGCAGCTTGCGATGTCATGTCATTCGGGTTGCGGTCGCCTCGGGCAATCGCGGCTTGCATCGCCTCGGTGAGCACATAGCCGGGCGAAATGGCATTGACCCGAACACCAGAGCGGCCCCACTCACCCGCCAGGCATTGGGTGATGGATAACACCGCTGCCTTGGCGGGAGCGTAAGCATGCAAGGGGACAGAGCGGGTGGAGGTGATGGAGGCAATGTTGACGATGGCGCCATGCCCCCGCTTGACCATGGCGTCGCCAAACACCACGCAAGTCAGGTAGGTGCCGCGCTGATCAACGGCAATCACCCGGTCCCACTCTTCCATGGGCAATTGGTCGGGTGGCAGACGGCGTTGCAAGATGCCCGCGCAGTGGACCAACGCCGTCACCGGTCCATGGTCTCTTTCGATGGCGGCAGCCACTTCGCGCAGCCCCTGGTCATGGGTGACATCGCATTCGTAGACCCCTGCGACATCCACCCCCATCTTGGCCGGCTTCCAGGCGCCCGGCAGGTCAACGACAACCACTTTGTCGCCGCGTTGGACCAAATGCTTGACGCAAGCTGCGCCGATGCCACTGGCACCGCCGGTGACCACGCTGATTCCTGTCGTGTTCATGATGATTTCCCTGAACGTTGCAACCATTGCCACCCTTGGCCTAAAAAGTCGGTGATGCCGCGCTTGAACCCCAAGGCAAACACAAGCACCACGATGCCCAGTGCCAGGCCATGGTATTCGGTGGTTCGGGTGATCACATCATTGAACATCAGCAACAGGGCCGATCCCACCAGGGGGCCGATGAACACATTGACCCCGCCCATCATGATCATGAACACCGCTTCGCCCGACATGGTCCAGTAGCTGAAGTCAGGGAAGGCGCCCGAGACAAACAGCGACATCAGCACGCCACCCACACCTGCAAAACAGCCCGCCAAAATGAAAGCATACAGTTTGACGCGCCACACATTGATGCCCAGGAACTGCGCACGGTCTGCGTTGTCACGCACCATGCGCAAGGTATAGCCATAGGGCGACTGAAGGATGTAGCGCATCATTAAAAAAGACGCCACGCCCACCACGCAAGCAAACCAGTACAGGTGCGTGGTGTTGGCCAGGTTCAAGCCCAGGAAGGGCGGGCGCGGTATGCCGCCCGTCAATCCTTGGTCGCCGCCAGTAAGCGAGGTCCAGGTCAGAATGATGCTGTGCAGCAGCATCTGGAATGCCAGCGTGAGGAACGAAAAGTAAATTTCTTTCAGCCTGACGCAGATGGCTCCGACGATCAGTGCGATCAGCGCAGAAAAGACAATGGCCACCAGCATGGCAGCGGGAATGCCAAGACCTGTTTTTTGCAAGGTGAGCGCAAAAGCATAGGCGCCCCCGCCAAAAAACATGGCATGCCCAAAGGACACCATGCCGCCATAGCCGACCAGAATGTTCAAGGAGGTGGCAAAGATGCCAAAGGCGGCGAGCCGGATCACGAAGTCCAGCGCAATCCGCGAAGATGTCAAATACGGAATGACCAGCAGCGCGGCCAGCACCGCCAAGCCCCACGCCAGCTCTTTGCCAAAGGACGTTGCTTTCATGAGCGCGTCTCCTTGCCCAACAAGCCACTGGGTTTCAGCACCAGGATCAAGGCCATCGCCAAAAACATGATGCCTTCGACGAACAATGGAAAGCCAATCGAACCAAAGGACCGCACCAAGCCGATGAGCAAAGCGCCGACCAGCGCGCCACTGACCGAGCCCATGCCACCGATCACCGTGACAATGAAGGACTCGATCAGGATCGAAAAGCCCATGCCGGGTGACATCGAGCGAACCGGTGCAGCCAGGCCGCCAGCCATGCCAGCCAGCATGCCGCCAAAGGCAAAGACGCAGGCATAGATCAGGCTGGTGTTCAGGCCCAGGGCCGATGTCATGGTGGGGTTATGGGCCGCAGCACGAATGATTTTGCCCAGCCGTGTTTTGGCCAGGATGTACCAGAGCACCAGGGCAATCAGGCCCGCTGCTGCAATCAGGTAGAGATAAAACACGGGCACAATGCCACCGCCCAGGAACAGGGGTGGCGCCTGAAAGGCGGCCGGCATGCCCATGGATTGAAACTCGGGGCCCCAGATGATTTTGACCGCATCGTCCAGAATCAAAATAAAGGCATAGCAAACCAGCAATTGCATCAGCACGTCAGCGTTGTAAACGCGGCGCATGAAGAAGCGCTCGAACAGCAGGCCAAAGATGCCGACGCCCAAGCCGGCCGCCAAAGTCGCCAAAATGTAGCTGTCCGTCATCCGGTAGGCAGACAGTGCAATGTAGGCCCCCAGCATGTAAAAAGCGCCATGCGAAAAGTTGATGACGCGCAGCACACCAAAAATCAGGGTCAGGCCGGCAGCCACTAGAAAAAGCAATGCCCCTACGATCAGGCCAGTGCTGGTTTGGGTCACGATGCACGACATCGAAGTCATGCATTCAATCAAGGCGGTGGGATCCAAGGGTAATCTCCGTTCGGGGCCAGGCAGGCCAAAGCCCGGGTGCAAGCACCCGGGATGAACTCAGTGATGTCTGGCGACTGTCAAGCCCAGCCCTTGCGTTTTTTCCACTCCAGCTCCAGCTCGGTGATTTGTTTCCAGTTGCCAGCGTTGGGCTTGGACATGTAAGGCTCTTTGGTGTCCAGCGTGCCCCAGCCCACAGCGTAATCCACCAAAGTGTTGTCTTCGGCACGCATCGTCAATTTGCCATTGGCGCCGAAGGGCGAGTCGATGCTCAGGCCACGCAGGGCTTCAGCCACTTTCTTGCTGTCAGAGCTGTTGGCTTTCTTGATGGCAGCGGTCAGGAACTGAATGCCGGCGGCATTTTGCCAAGACCAATTGAGCGGGAGCTCTTTGTTCTTTGCGGCGTATTCGTTCGACCAGTTGGTGTTGGCAGGCGTGTTCGGGAAACTCTTGAGGTAGCGGTTGCCAGAGTGCAAGTTTTCCGGAACGCTTTTCACGGCGGTGAGCACCGCATAGTCGGCCATGTTCACGGCGAAGAATTGGCGGTCTTTGAACAGAGCGTAGATATTGGCCTGATCAATGAAAGAAGTCAGGTCGCCGCCCCAGATGCAAGAGTAAATGGCTTGTGGGCGGCCTTGCACCAGGCGGGTGATGGATTCGCTGTAATCCGGTTGGAACAGCTTGGGCCAAACTTCCCCGATGACTTCAATGTCCTTGTTGAAATACTTCAAGTATTCGATAAATTCGGCGGTGGTATCGCGGCCGTAGGCATAGTCAGGGGAGACCGTCATCCAGCGTTTCAGGCCTTTCTCTTTGGCAACCTGCGCAGCGTAGGCGCCGCCCACCACAGCGTCATGGATACCCTGGCGCGCACAGCGGAAGGCGGTGGGCACACGCAGTTTGGGGTCGGCGGTAAGGGAAGATGTTTCCGAGCAGGTGTGGATCACGAGCACGCCCAGGTCACGCGCCACTTCATGGACCGCAAACGAGCCCGAGGAGGCTTCGGCGTCGTAAATCATTTCGCAGCCATCGGCCGTGACCAGTTCGCGCGCCACGCGAGACGCTTCCTGCGGCTGGCCTTTGGAGTCGCGAATCACCAATTCAATTTTCCGCCCATTCAGTCCGCCGGCGGCATTGAATTTTTCAACTTCCATTTTGGCGGCATAGGTGGATGACATGCCCAGCATGGCCACGCGCCCCGACAAAATGGTGGGCATGCCCACCCGAATGGGTTTGTTTTGCGCAAAGGAGAGGGCCGGCATGCCCAGGCTGGCCATGCCTGCCAGGGCGCCAGCGCCTTGCAGAAGTTTGCGGCGGCTGGAAGAGGCTTGAATGGGGTGCTTGCTCATGGTCGGAGGCTCCTGTAAAAATTCAGACTTGCGCACTATCACGCGGACCTTTGAATTTGTCATCGGTACGAACATCCTATAAGACGCAGACGCGACAGACACTAAGGCAAACACTGATGTCCAGTGTCGTTGGCGTGACAAGCTGTAACGTTGGCGTTAGGTGTTTTTCGGCGACCTCCTCTATAAGTCTGAGAACGGAACACCCGTGTTCCCATTGAAAGGTTCTGCATGACTTATTTTTCATCCAGTGCAGCCGACCATGCGCTCGTTGAAAGGGTGAAAGACTTTGTTTGCGACAAGGTCATTCCCTACGAAAACGATTCGCGTTGTACGTCGCATGGCCCCACCGAAGCGCTGCGCAAAGAGCTGAACCAATTGGCTCGCGAGGCGGGTTTGCTGTCATTGCACGTCGAGCCTGAATGGGGGGGCATGGGGTTGAGTCAGTCGCAACGCGCCTTGGTGTTCGAGGCAGCAGGTTACTCGGTGCTGGGGCCGATTGCCCTGAACTGTGCCGCGCCTGACGAAGGCAACATGCACTTGCTCAGTCTGGTGGCCACGCCCCAACAAAAGACACAGTACCTCCAGCCACTGGCGGCGGGCCTGCACCGATCCTGTTTTGCCATGACCGAGCCTGCACCGGGGGCGGGCGCAGACCCCGGGCAATTGAGCACCACGGCCGTATGGGATGGGGAGGCCTATGTGGTCTCGGGAAGAAAAAGACTGATCACGGGGGCCCTGGATGCGGGGTTCATGATTCTCATGAGCCAGGTGGTTCAGGGCGAGCAAACGGTCGGTGCCACCATGTTTCTGGTGCCTTTGCCCCATCCGGCGATTCGCATCACGCGTTTGATCGACTCCATGGATGCGTCCTTCACGGGTGGGCATGCAGAGATTGAAATTGAAGACCTGCGCCTGCAGCCCGGCGACGTTCTGGGCGAAGTGGGGCAGGGGTTTCGTTATGCCCAAGTGCGACTGGCCCCGGCGCGCTTGACCCACTGCATGCGATGGCTAGGGGCCGCTCAGCGCGCCCATGACATTGCCGTGGGCTATGCCAACCAGCGCACGGCCTTTGGCAAAACCATCGGCAGGCACCAAGGCATTGGCTTTCAGTTGGCCGACAACTTCATGGACCTGCATGTGGCCCGCCTGGTCACGCGCCATGCCGCCGCCGTGCTCGACCAGGGTGACAAAGGTTCCCTCGAGTCGAGTCGAGCCAAGGTGATTGTGTCCGAGGCCTTGTACCGCGTGGCGGACCGCTGTGTTCAGGTGATGGGCGGTATGGGGCTCACCACCGACACAGCCATAGGCCAAATTTTTCGCGAGTTGCGCGCGTTTCGAATTTACGATGGTCCCTCGGAGGTGCATCGCTGGTCCATGGCCCGAAAAATTTTGTCCGCTGATCAAGGCGCGCTGTGACACGCAGGCCCATGCAGGATTACGCAGCGGCCCATGCCGCCTTTCGCTGGCAAGTACCTGAGCGCTTCAATTTTGGGCGCGATGTGGTGGACGCACAGGCCGCGCACAACGATCGCCTGGCCTTGGTGTGCACCAGCGACCATGCGGCCACAGAGCGCTTGCAGTTTTCCGACCTTGCCAGGCGCTCATCCCAATACGCCTTGGCTTTGCAACGCGCCGGGCTGAAAACCGGCGATCGGGTGCTGGTTCAATTGCCCCGTATTTCTGCATGGCACACGGCCATGACGGCCTGCACCAAGCTGGGCTTGGTGCCAGTGCCCTGCATTGGCATGTTGACCGCCAAGGACGTGCTTTACCGTATCGCGCATTGCGATGCCAAAGGTGTCATCACCACGCCGGAACACACCGTCAAGTACGCGGACGCCAAAGGCTTGCGGGTGCGTGCCTGCATCGGCGAGGCTCAAGGCTGGCTGAATTTACCCAAGGAGTCCCAACGAGAGCGCACCGACTACAGTGGCGTTGACACCGACAGTGAGGCCCCGGCGATTTTGTTTTACACCTCGGGCTCCAGCGGTTTGCCCAAAGGCGTCTGTCACGCCTCGCGCGCGTTGTGGGCCTGGCGTTTTTCGTCGGATTATTGGCAGGGCATTGGCGAAGGCGATCTGATCTGGTGCACGGCCGACACCGGCTGGTCCAAATGTGGAACGGGCTCTTTGTTTGGTCCCTGGGGCGCGGGGTCGGCGGTGATGGTGCACGATGGCGTGTTCAATGCCCAGCGCCGCCTGGCCTTGTTGTCGCAAGAGCAACCCACGGTC
Source organism: Limnohabitans sp. (assembly GCA_018882835.1). GTDB lineage: Bacteria > Pseudomonadota > Gammaproteobacteria > Burkholderiales > Burkholderiaceae_C > Limnohabitans. The sequence continues at coordinate 9,626 of VERE01000040.1, read as the reverse complement.
TTTTGTGCTGCGGCCACGGAGTTTCGCCATTTCATCACCATGGACCTCGCCGGCGTGGACCTGTCCCGGCTGCGGCTGACGGTGTCAGCGGGGGAGTCGGTCAACCCCGAAGTGGTGTTGCGTTGGCGCGAGTTGACCGGCGTCGATTTGTTGGATGGCTATGGCCAGACCGAAACCCTCATGACCATTTTGAACTACCCCGGCATGCCTGTGAAGCCCGGTTCGATGGGCCGGCCTTTGCCAGGCTCCGAGTTTGAAGTGCTGAACGATGCCGGTGATGCCTTGGCGCCGGGCGAGGTTGGTCAAATTGCCTTGTGCTTGCCCAGCCCGCAATGGATGCTGGGCTATTGGAACGACCCGGAGAAAACACGTGCCAACCTGATGACCACCCTTCGAGGGGAGCGCTGGCTGACCGGTGACATGGGCTACCAGGACGACGACGGTTATTTTTTCTACACCGGCCGGGCAGACGACATCATCAGCTCTGCGGGTTACCGCATTGGCCCCATGGAAGTCGAAAACGCCATCATGGAGCACCCCAGCGTCATGGAGGTGGCCGTGGTTGGGAAGAAAGATGCGGAGCGAGGGGAGATCGTCAAGGCCTTCGTGGTTCTCAGGCCAGGCTTCAGCCCAGGTGATGACCTGGTGCAAGCCATTCAGCAACACGTCAAAACTTCCACTGCGCCTTACAAATACCCCCGAGATATCGAGTTTCTGGACGCGCTTCCGAAAAACCCTGCGGGCAAGTTGCTCCGCAGGGTGTTGCGTGACCGGGACGCCTGATCAGATTGTGCGGCCGCCATCCACCGGGAACTCGATGCCGGTGAAAAACTCGGCGGCATCGCTGGCAAGGAACACCGAGGCGGCGGCCACATCGGTCGGTGTCGCGAAGCGCCCCATGGGGATGGTGGCAATGAACTTGGCGCGGTTTTGCGGGGTGTCTGGCAGACCCATGAAGTCTTCGAACAGACCCGTCACGCCCATCACGGGGCAGATGGCGTTGACGCGAATTTTTTCGGGGCCCAGTTCCACAGCCATCGACTTGGACAACAAATTCACAGCACCCTTGGAGGCGTTGTACCAGCTCAGACCGGGGCGCGGGCGAATGCCTGCGACCGAGCCAATGTTGAGAATCACGCCACCGCCTTTTTGCCGCATGAGGGGCAAGATGGCATGGGTCATGTGGTAGATGGATTTCACATTGACGGCAAAAACCTTGTCAAAGGTGGCTTCGTCAACTTCCAGCATGGGGCGATTTTTATGGGTGGTGCCCGCGTTGTTCACCACAATGTCGGGAGCGCCAAAAGTGGCGACGCAATGTTGGACCAGCGCTTGCACTTGCGCCTTTTGGGTGACGTCACAGGTGAAAGGGGAAGCCTGGGCGCCCAAGGCGCTGGCCACCCTTTGCGCTGCGGTACCGTTGATGTCGGCCACGATGACTTTGGCGCCTTCTTTGACATAAGCCGCTGCGATGCCTTCGCCAAAGCCGCCGCCAGCGCCGGTGATGATGGCAATTTTGTCTTTGAGTTGGGTCATGGTTGTCTCCTTGAGGATGCTGGAAATTATCAGCATTGCCATGGATTTGCGTGTCGTAGCAGTGACATGGCGCTTCTACAATGAATTGAATCACGGAAAGAGCAACACATGGACCAAGTGGATTTTTTGAATGGCAAAACGCGTCTTTTTGGCATCGTCGGCGATCCCATCGAGCAGGTGCGTTCGCCTGAAATGATCACATGGGAAATGCAGCAGCGCGGCATGAATGCCGTCTTGGTGCCCCTGCATGTGCGGGATTGCGATTTCGACGAAGTGATGCCCCAACTTTTGCGGGTGCACAACCTGGATGGATTGGTGTTCACCATTCCGTTCAAGGCAAAGGCCCTGTCGTTCGCCCAAGCCTTGGGTCCGCAGGCCAGGCAAGTGGGGGCCATCAACGCCCTGGCGCGTCATCCCCAGGGTCATTGGATCGGCGAAATTTTTGATGGGTTGGGTTGTGTCGAGGCGTTTCGCCAAAGAGGCTTGGCGCTCCGTGACAAACGCGTGCAATTGATCGGGCTGGGCGGCGCTGGCGCTGCCATTGCAGCGGCGGTCGCCGCCGAGCATCCGGCTTTACTGCAATTGTTCGACCTGAATGACGAGCGCAGTGAGCAAGTGGCCAAGAGGGTCCGCAGTATCAGCCCGGCAACACAGGTCGTGGTTGCTGCGCCAAACGTGCAGGACGTGGACGTCTTGATGAACGCCTCCCCGGTGGGCATGCTGTCGGATGCGCGTTTGCCCCTGGACGTCACCGACTTGCCAGCCAGCATGGTTGTCTTCGATGCCATCGTGAAGCCAGAGCAAACGCCGTTGCTGCAGTTGGCCGAGGCCTGTGGGTGCACCGTGGTCCGAGGCCGCGAGATGATGCGCGGGCAAATTGCGAGGATGGTCGATTATTTCAATCGCCAGGCTTGAGGCTCGGGGGCGTTTGCGATAATTTTTCGAGAGCCTCAAGATCTTTGCCGACACTTTCATTGGTGTGCTTGATCTGTTCAATGCGGCGCAAGAAGTCCTGTCGATGGTCGGGCCCCTCAGTCAACGGCCCCTGAGACGCTGAAGGCGCATGCTGGCGCGCGCTTGCAGCATGCTTCTTTTGTGGCGTCGCGTCGCCAGGCGACTCGCCTAATGCAGTCTGCACACTGTCAGATGGCTGAATTTGGATGCGTTGGTTGGTTTGGATGCGACGCGACGGATCGGTAAATTGTTCCCGGTGCTGTGTATCGTATTGTTCTTGCAGCAGGGGCCCCTGCGCAGGGGAATCGCCGCTTGCCTGACTGTCCAGGTGAACCCGATGGTCTGAATCCAGCGCATCGGGAGGGATTGAGGCGCGATGGTCAAGGCCGATATCTTGCGCTTTTTGCAGGTCAGGGGCATGTTTGGCCAAAGCATTCACACCTCCCGTCTTGGAGAGGACGGCTTCCACCTTGAAAGGGTGGTCCCCTTGGATGATGGCGGGCTCGGGTTCAGACATCCGGCAGTCTCTGGTGCGTGTCTGAATTGTAGGGGGTCCCAGAGTTTTCAGGTAGCCTTTTGAGGTGTTGGCATCAGAACGACAGCCATGGCCAGCAAGATCAGACCCAGGGCATAAACATCCGACTGGGCAATGCGCTCACCCAGCATCCAGGCCCCCCCCATCAGTCCCACCACGGGCACCAGCATGATGGAGAGCCCACTGGTCACAGGGGTCAGCTTGCGGGCCACCCGAAACCAGGCCACATAACTGATGGCAAAAGTGACCACGCCTCCGTACAACACGGCCAGCCATTCCAGAACATGGGGCCACCGCCAGTCGCGGCGTTCAAAGACCAGGGCGATCAGACTGAAAATCAGCATGCCACTGAGCAGCATCCAGAAGGTGAGGTTGATGCTGGAGATGGACAGCTTGACGTGTTTCATCATCGCATTGCCGGTGCCCCATGCGATGGCCGCCCCCAGGGTCACCGCCAAGCCCAGCGGCTGACCGGCAAAATGCGACATCTCTTCCCTGGCCAAAAAATAGGTGGCAGACAGCGACAGCGCCACACCCAGTGAGGTGCGCCAATTGAACGAGGCCTTGAAAAAAATCACGCTGGCCAGCAAGGCCCAGACGGGCATGGTGTAGCCGATGATGGCGGTTCGGCCCGACTTCAGCAGGGTCAATCCAAACACCAGGCCCAGGTGCCACAACACCATGTTGCCCAGGCTGAGTTTGAAGGTCAGCCAACGCTCGTGGGGTGGAACGTAAAGGCTTTCGCGCGCATGCCAAACATAGATGCCAAGAGACACGCAGCCGAACATGAAGGTCAATGCACGAAAGCTCACTGGTGGGAAGTAGGTCACCACGTATTTCATGATCGGGTAGTTCATGCCCCAGGACAGGGTCACGATCAGAATCATCAACAGGTCCTTGCCAGTGATGTTCTGCGAAGAAGTTGTCGCCATCTCTGCTTTCAAGACAGGTAGTGCCCTCGGCGAATGCTGTCGATGCTTGACGCCCCCATCAGGCCCATGGTCCGGTCCAGCTCTGAATGAAGAATCTCCAAGACTGCCTTGACGCCATCTTGCCCTGCCACCGCCAAACCCCAAAGGTGAGGTCGGCCCACCAGGACGGCCTGTGCGCCCAGGGCCAGGGCCTTGAAGACATCGCTTCCGCGCCGGATACCCCCATCCAGCAAGACGGGAATACGGCCATCCACAGCGTCGACCACTCCAGGCAACGCCCGCACACTGGCCAGGGCCCCATCCACCTGACGGCCACCGTGGTTCGAGACAATCACGGCATCCACCCCGCGCCGCACGGCCTCGCGGGCATCATCGGGGTGGAGCACGCCTTTCAAAATCAACGGGCCCGTCCAGTGCTGGCGCAGTGCGTCCACATCCGACCAATTCATGGCAGGGTCCAGCAAGGAAGCCATTCGCCCTGCCAAGCCTGCCACCGATTCGGGCGAAGAGGCCTTGACGTAATTGCCAAAGGTGATGTGCGGCAACTCGCGGCGCATGGCCCACCACCAGGAGAACTTTTGGGCAAACGCCAGCCATTGGCCGGGTCCGAAGCGCGGCGGGATGGTGAAGCCATTGACCAGATCGCGCTCACGCTTCCCGATCAATTGGTTGTCGATGGTCAGGATCAAGCCCTGGTAGCCATTGGCCTTGGCACGGTCTGCCAATTCACGGGTGAAGCCGCGATCCTTGTAAATGAACACCTGCATCCAGCGAGGGCCCTGGTGCGCCTGGGCCAGAGCCTCCAGGGTGCACACCGAACCATGGCTCAGGCAATACACCGTGCCGTGCGTTGCAGCGGCGCGGGCCGCCGCGATTTCGCCTTGCGGCCAAAAAAGACCCGCAAGTCCTGTCGGGCCAATCAGAATGGGGCTTCGCAAGGAATGCCCCAAAAGCTCGGTCGACAGGTCGCGGGCGCCGGCGCCATTCAAGGGGCGTGGCAGCAGATCCCAGTCGTCAAACGCAGATTCATTTTGACGCAGTGTTTTTTCGTCCTCAGCGCCGCCATCGATGAAGTCGAACAGGGGTTGCGGCAATTGATGGCGTGCTGCGGCGCGCAACGCATCGATGCTCCAGGCGCGCTTCAATACCTGTATCTGGCTCGGCATTGCGCTCACTTTAAAAAAGCTGGCCGCTTGGCCCCTTGGCGCACCGCCTCATCGGCAGCGGCTTCTGCGGTACGGATGGCGGGAAGCTTTTGCGCAACGGTCTCGAGCAATGCCTGCGGAATCACCACCACACCATCGCGATCGGCCACCACCACATCGCCGCTGCACACCCGGTGTCCTGCCAACTGAATCGGAAAACCAATGGCGCCGGGGCCACTTCGGTGGGGTGAGTTGGGGGTGACGCCAACAGACCAGGCCGGCAGGCCCACATTTTCAATGCCCACCAGGTCGCGCACACAGCCGTCAGTGACAAAGCCCACCGCGCCACAATTTTTGGCCATGCCCAGCACCAGATCGCCGGTCACTGCGCAGGCTGTGAATTGGTCGGTTGCAACCATCAGCACATCGCCGGGCTGGATGTGTTGCAAGGCATGCACCAACGCAAGGTTGTCGGCAGGGCCAGCATGGCAAGTCAGCGCCACACCGCAAAAGGCGTATTGGTGGGCAATGGCCGGCTTGATGCGGTAATCCAACGCCCCCGAGCCGCCCATGGCGTCAGCCAAAAAGCCTGTGGGTGTCTGGCGCAGCGCATCTACCAGCGACGGGGCAGGGCGATTGAAAGGCTGAGTTTGAATGAGAGGGACTTCGTCGATCATGGCTTCTCCTTGGGGGCAGGATATGCTTGATTGGGGGGGATTGCAATGCGGGGTGTCGCAGAGGTTTGAAAGTTATATTGATTAATCTTTGAAGAAACAACTATATTAATGATATTTGCTTTCCGTTCATTAACGCATGTTCTTTAGGATGCCCGAATTCTGCAATGTCACTGGGGTGCGATTCATAATCTCCAGCAATAATGGGTATCATAATTAATTTCCCTCGGAATTTTTCTAATAAGCATGCTCCGACAGATCGAGTCGGTAATAATTTTAATTTTTTGTTCCATCAGTAGTTCGATAAGGATGGCGTGAAAATTTCATGAATTTCTACTCAATAATGCTGATGGTTCGATCTTAGATTTGGCATTCAATGTAATTTAGAAATTGGTGGAAACCATAAAATTGGTTGTATGAACTTTGAAAATATGTTGCAGATGACCTGTGAGAATCGGGATCTTTGATGATGTCTTCGACGATGCTTCTGAGAAGATTATTTTTTCCGTTAAAAAATAGCCCTTTAAATTCTCTATTTAAAAAAAACGCTGCATCCCACGAAGAAGCAATTAAAAAACTATTTTTTTGTGATAATGCCCTAAAGCTTCTATCATGAATTGTGTCGTAAATAGGCGCTACATCCAATATGCCATAATTTGATTGAAATTGAAAGTCGCCATTGATGGCTTTGTCAAAAGAGTAGAAGCTGTGGTATTTGTTGTTAAGAGCCTTGAATCTTTCCCAGCCCCTTCCGTATATTTGAATTTTGACATCCGGCAAGGATGTTAAAATATTTTCGGAGATAAAATTTCTGTAGAATTTATCTGTAATAGCGTGGATATGGTTTCTAATTAATGATTCATTTTTTGTATTAAATACTGATTTTGATTTTTCTAAAAAATCTTGATCAATGAAATTTTCTATGATTTCATGATGATCCTTTAGGTTGGAGTTGAGGTATTCGGTTTTTATGGAATCAGCAATCTCTTTTAAGGTTTTTGCAATATGCTGAGGATATTTTTCCTCCCAAAATCTTATCATCTCTTGTGTATCATCGTGATTTTTTGGGAAGATAAAATAATCTCCCGAAAAATGTCTTTCACTGTCTGATACTGTTGGGAATATATTAGGAAGGATTGTAAATTTTGCTGATGTGGCCCTTGGAATGAACTGATTTGCGTATCGACAAAAACTTGGCGCCAAATAGATATGGTGAATATAATCAGAGATTGCAGTATGATTTTGAAGCTTATGGCAGGGGTGGTCGCCATGCAAGCAAAATAAGGGGACTTTGACTTCATCCCATAAATTTCTGCCTGTTTTTTTGTTTAACAAATTAGAAGCTATTCCTTGCCAAGTGATAACAAAATCAATACCTTCTTTTAAATTTTTTAAAAAATTATTTTCAAAATTTTCATTCAATTCTAAAATTTCTGATCGTTTTCCTAAAGTATACAGTTTATTTTGCAGGCATTTGTTGAAGTATGTAAATGGATCATTTTCGCCATTTTTCCAATTTAATAACAATATCTTCATAGGCTTTTCGAAGCGTGACAGGGACTCATGGTTGACGGAAATCGCAATAATGAGTATCGTTTTAGCACAATGCCATTGATCAAACAATCCATAACTGAACTGATTCGCAAAGGTAAACTATTACTTTCTGATCAGTTTTATGAAGAGGCGATTCAATGCTTCAAACGTGCATGGCAACTTAGCCGTCAAAATTCAGAGCCGCCTTTTTTCATCGGTAACTGTTATCTCAACATCAAGAAGCATACCCAAGCTATTGCATATTACAAGCGCGTGTTGACGAACGACCCCCAGCACATTTGGGCTCTGAATAATCTAGGAATAGCATTCAATGAAAAAGGGATGCAACCACAGGCGCTCGAATGCTATGACAAAGCAATTTCCCTGAATCCCACAGTCGCTGACTTTTATGCCAATCGTGGCAAGGCTTTTTTGAATTCATCGAAATTTGATGAGGCCATACTTGATTGTCAACAAGCGATTTCTCTTGACCCCACGCTTCCATCTACCTACTACAACCTTGGATTGTCCCTGTCTCAAGCACAGCGTCAATCCGAGGCGCTCGATGCATTCGCCGAAGCCTTGCGCTTGAATGCAAACTACTTTGAGGTCTTGTGTGCACGTGCGCAATTGCATCAGACTATGAAGCAACACCAACGTGCACTCGAAGATTGGACGTCAGCATTGAAGCTCCAACCTGATGCTGTTGCTGCTTTGAATGCTCGCGGTGTATTACTCAAAGAAGGGCGACGATGGCAAGATGCGCTGAAAGACCTGAACCATGCCCTCACCATCGATCCTCTGTCGGTACCAACGTTGAACAATCGGGGAATAGTTCACCACGAGTTGGGTCTGTGGGATGCCGCATTGGCAGACTTCGAAAAAATTCTGAGTATTTCTCAGACCTACCCACAGGCTCTGAATAACCAAGCCAATGTTTGGCTGGACTTGGGTGAACACGCCAAGGCGATCGATTGTTATCAAAGGGCTTTGGTCATCAAGCCCGACTACGGTTGGGCCCAATTCAATCTAGGACTGTGTTTGCTGCAAATGGGCGATATGGCCCAAGGCTGGCGGCAGTACGAATGGCGCTGGCGCCGCGACCAATCTGCCAAGAATCCGCGTCAGTTTGCCCAACCCCTATGGCTTGGTGAATGCCCACTGCAAGGCAAGACTCTGCTGGTTTACGCAGAACAGGGTTTAGGGGATACCTTGCAATTTGTGCGCTTGATTGATCGAGTACTTCAGCAGGGTGCAAAAGTGGTTCTTGAAATACAAGTGGCGCTGAAGCCCTTGTTTGATTCTTGGGATGACAGGGTTCATCTGGTTGTCAGGGGGGAGTCTTTGCCTGACTTCGACTTCCAGTGTCCCTTGCTGAGTTTGCCCCTGGCTCTTGGGTTGAGCTTGAGCGATCTTCCGAGCCGTGAGTCTTACATTTCGCCTGATCCTGCAAAAGTCAACAAGTGGCGGCAAAAGCTAGGGCCTTCCGAATCGCTTTGGGTGGGCTTGGTCTGGAGCGGCAACCCTGGTTTAAAGAATGATCTCCAAAGAAGCATGGCAGCCTCCATGCTTCTGTCGGCATTGCCTAAAGGCTGCAAATATGTGGCCTTGCACAAGGAATACCGAGAAAGCGATCGTCATGTTTTTGAACAGTACCCCGATGTACTCGATTTCTCGGAAGAATTGGTGGATTTTTCAGAGACAGCTGCTTTATGCAGTTGCATGTCCCTGATCATCTGTGTAGACACCAGCGTTGCACATTTAAGCGCTGCGATGGGTATGCCCGTCTGGCTGATGCTGCCGTTCAATCCTGATTTCAGGTGGTTGTTGAATCGCGAGGACAGTCCCTGGTATCCGTCCATGCGCTTGTTTCGCCAGTCCACGCCAAGAGATTGGCAGCCCGTTTTAAAAGCCGTGCGATCAGGCTTGATTCAAAAAATCAGCGACTCTAAGGCGGTTCAGTCCCGTTTTTTGGAGGCGATGCATGCGCACCAAGTGGGTAACCTGGAAGAAGTCGAAAATGTCTATCTTGATACGCTTCAAGTTTTTCCCGGGCATGCTGATGCATGGCATCTGCTTGGCGTTTTATGGGCGCAGAGGGGCAATCATTCCAAGGCCATTGAGCACTTTCAAACTGCTTTGTTGATTCACCCTCAATTGATACCTGCACATTTTAATTTGGGGTTGCAACTTTCTCGACAAGGTGATGTAGAGGGCAGCGTGCGTGCGTTTCAGCAAGCAACGCTGCTCAATCCAAAGCACGCCGAGGCGCATTTCCAACTTGCCGTGGGGCTGCAAAAATTAGGCAGGACTGAGG
>VERE01000039.1 GCA_018882835.1 Limnohabitans sp. | reverse complement strand
TCGACCAAGGCATGGACGCACGCGAGCAAATTGCCATGGTGAAAGTGCATGCGGCTGAAACATTGGGGCGCGTGGTTGACCGTGCAGTGCAAATTTTTGGGGGCATGGGCTTTTGCAAAGAGTTGCCCATCGAGCGCTATTACCGCGATGCACGCATCTATCGTATTTACGATGGCACCAGCGAAATTCACCGTGGCGTGATTGCCAAGAGCGTCCTGAAAAAAGGTGCTGCATTGTTTGACATCCATCGTTAAAAATTTTTATGAGCACTAAATTTATGACTGCGGTACAAGCCGCCGAACTGATACGTGATGGCGACACCGTTGGCCTGATGGGCGGTGGCGGCGGCTTGATGGAAGCCACCCACACTTTTGAAGCCATTCAAGCGCGCTTCTTAGCGACGCAACACCCACGTAACCTGACCGTCATGCACGCTTTAGGCATTGGTGACAAAAAAACCAAAGGCATGAACTGCTTTGCACACGATGGCATGGTCAAGCGTGTCATGGGTGGGCATTGGGTGTGGTCACCCGCCATGCAACAGCTGGCCTTGAATGAAAAAATAGAAGCCTATATTTTGCCCGGCGGTGTATCGAGCCAGCTGATGCGTGAGATTGGAGCAGGTCGCCCTGGCTTGTTCACCCACGTAGGCTTGGGCACCGTGTGTGACCCACGTTTAGGTGGCGGCAAAATGAATGCATCTGCCAAAGAAGATTTGGCCGAAGTGGTGCAAATGGATGGTCGCGAATATTTGCGCTACAAGCCCTTCCCCATTCATGTGGCCATCGTGCGTGCCAGCGCTGCCGATGAAGATGGCAACATCAGCTTCGAACACGAAGCCGCCAATTTAGACGCGCAATCTCTTGCCCTGGCCGCCCGCAACAGCGAAGGCAAAGTCATCGTGCAAGTGAAAGAACGTGTGCCTAATGGCACACTCAAAGCACGCGAGGTGCGTATTCCCGCCGCATGGGTAGATGCAATTGTTGTTGATCCACAGCAACAAACCAGTTACGACATTGCGTTCGACCCGGCTTTCAGCGGCGAACTCACGGGCGAGGCACGCGCACAGAGTCAAGCCATCGACCATGCCAATGAAGTAAATGCGTCGAAAGAAGAATTCAGCGAACGACAAGCCATTGCACGGCGTGCATATGAAGAATTGTTCAACACCCCCAAAACGCGCCCCGTCATCAACTACGGTGTGGGTGTGCCCGATGCGGTGGCTAAACTGATTGCAGCACGCAACGAACAACACCGCATTTATCAACCCATTGAACCCGGCACCTATGGCGGCACTTTGATGGATGGCGTGTTGTTTGGCTATCCCCGCAACGCAACCGCCATGCTCGATGCCGCTACGCAGTTCGATTTTTATGCGGGCGGTGGCTTAGACATTGCCTTCTTGGGTTTTGGAGAATTCGATGCCCAAGGCAATGTCAACGTGAGCAAACTCGGTGGCTTGACCGTTGGGCCAGGAGGCTTCATTGACATTGCACAAAACGCACGAAAAGTTGTGTTTTGTGGCACCTTTGCAGCCAAGGGCGTGAAGCTGGTGACAGGCAAGGGTCAAATGCAAGTCTTGCAACAAGGGGACGTACAAAAGTTGGTGAAGCAGGTCGATCAAATCACTTTCAGCGGTCCGCAAGCCTTGGTACGCAAACAAGAGGTGTTGTACCTTACTGAGCGCGCCAGTTTCAGGCTAACGCCTGAGGGTATTGAACTGTTTGAAATTTCCCCCGGCATTGACATGCAACGCGATGTCTTAGATCAAATGGGATTCAGGCCAATGGTTTCAAAAGATTTAAAGCTGATGAATTCCGAGTATTTCAATCAGCGTCAGTAAAGAACTTTATTAATGGATTATGAAGGCTTTAAATCAACCATAGCAATGGCACCCTGAACCGTCAAGAGTGGTCAAAGCGTCCAGAGCTGGACACTTTGACCAAGCAATGGAAATTCATCAATTACGCACTTTATTGCACATAACTATATTGAACGCTTTAATCCCCATAAAACAAGGCATCTTTAATTACGCTGTTTTCTGTTAATCCGTAGGTCCCTGGTTCGAGCCCAGGTCGAGGAGCCACAACCCAGAAAAAAGGATTTAGAGCGATCTAAATCCTTTTTTTTATCTCAAAGAAAAATTACGGCTGACCTCAATCCTTCAACAAGCGGCGCAACACCTTGCCTGAACCTGTAGCGGGCAAGGCATCAATGAATTCAATGGCGCGCGGCACTTTGTATGTGGCCATGTTCTCGCGCGACCAGGCGATCAAGGCCTGAGCATCCACGGCGGCCTCGGGCTTGCACACAACGAAGGCCTTGACCACCTCCCCCTTCTCGGGGTCGGGAATGCCAACGACTGCCGCCTGGGCCACGGCCGGATGTTTGATCAGCAGCAGCTCCACCTCCTCGGGGAATACCGAATAGCCCGACACCTTGATCATTTCCTTGAAACGGCCCATGAAGGTCAGGTAACCCTCGGCGTCGATCTTGCCCATGTCGCCGGTGTACACCCAGCCATCTTTCAAAGCTTTGGCGGTGGCTTCTGGCTTGTTCCAATAGCCTTTGAAAACGCCTTTGTTCTTCAAGATGATTTCGCCTGGCTCGCCCACAGGCTTGTCGACGCCGGTGTCTGGGTCGATGATTCGGATCTGATTGCCAGGCACCGCCAGGCCATGCGTTCCCCAGCGAATCGCATGGTTGGGCATATAGGTGTCCATGGTGTGGGTTTCGCTCAGGCCATACGCCGCCTCCATCGACTCGCAGTTCGGCGCAAAGCTGCGCCACTGCTGAGCCAAGCTCTCGGTGAAGGCGATGCCAAAGCTGGTGACGGTGTTCTCGCGCAGCGAACTCAAGTCGAAGCTGCGCGCCGAGGGCACGGCCATCACAGCCACATTCATGGGGGCGATGCTGTACCACCAGGTTACACGATGGCGCTCGATGGCTTGCAACACGGTCAGCGGGTCAAAGCGGTGCAATAACACCGTGGTGGCGCCCGACAGCATCGGGATGTTCACGCCCATCAACATGCCGGCAATGTGGTACAGCGGCGCAATGGCCAGCAGCACATCGCTGTTCGCAATGCCTTTGGTGCTGACAGACACGTCGGTTTTATACAGGGCGTTGCGAAAGGTCAGCATAGCCCCTTTGGGCAAGCCTGTGGTGCCGGAGGTGTAGGTCATCAAGGCCACATCGTTGTCCATGTCGATGGCAACCCTGGGGGGCTTGGCGCCGCTGCGCGTCACCGCCAGAAAATCCTCCATTCCGTCTTGCATTTCAAGGGGGGCGGCTTTGGCAGCGAGCAGATCGGGCGGCACATCGAGCATGGGTTGCTCAGGCAAAAGATCGGCATAGCGCACCACAAACACATGCTGCAGCGCAGTTTTATCGCGCACTTTGTCCACCACCGGCAACAAATTGTCGGCGGCCACAATGATGCGCGCCTGCAAATCAGTTAACTGGTAGGCCAGTTCATGCTCTTTGTTCAGGGGCCCGCAGGGGCACACGATAGCGCCTATTTTTTGAATGCCATAGTGGGCCATGATGTACTGTGGACAGTTGTTCATGAACAAGGCGACCGGCTCTCCTTTGCGCACGCCCAGAGCCGCGAGGCGCGCGGCAAAGGCATCGCTGGCTCGGTCCAGCTCGGCAAAGCTCAGGGCTGCGCCATACCAAAGGTAGGCGGGTTTGTGGGGGGTGCGCTGCGCGTGCGCCCGGAGATGCTCATGCAAAGGGGCATCCAAGTGAAGCAAGGGCAGATTCGACATGGCCATCTCCTGAATCAAGGTCATTGCGCCAAGAAGCCACCGTCTACTGGCAGCGTGTGGCCGGTGATCATTTTGGCGGCATCACTGCACAAAAACAGGATGGGGCCCACCACATCTTTTGCGTCAGCCAGCCGCGCCAGTGGGGTCATGGCCTCAATGCGCTGGACCAGGTCTTCTTGTGCCAACAAGGGTTTGATGAAATCTGTTCGCACCCAGGTAGGCGCAATGGCGTTGACACGCACTTTCGCGCAGGCCCATTCCACGGCCAGGGCGCGCGTCAAATTGACCACCGCACCCTTGGTCGACTGGTAAGAAATATTGGGGTACAGACCGCCCCCCGACAACCCCATGATGGAAGCGGTGTTGACGATGCAGCCGCTTTCTCGGGGCACCATGAAGCGCGCTGCTGCCCTTGCACAAATGAACACGCCGGTCAGGTTGACATCCAGCACTTTTTGCCAGTCGGCCAAGGACAGCTCCAGTGTCGGACGTCGAATGGCAATGCCTGCGTTGTTGATCAGGATGTCGATGTGACCACAGTTGTCGTGAAACGACTGCATGGCCACCGCCACCTGCGCCTCCTGCGTCACATCCACTGTGTAAGGCCAGGCTGCGCCACCCTGTGCCTCAATGCGTTCGCAAGTGGCCTTCGCAGCCTGGGCATCGTGATCGAACACCGCCACCTTCGCTCCCGCCACGGCAAGCGCTTGGGCCACGCCTTGCCCAATGCCATTGCCACCGCCGGTCACCACCGCAGTCTTGCCACGAAAATCAAACACACTTGCTGGTTGAAATGAAGCCGTCATGACCGTAATCCTTTAGGGGGTGGGGGTGTCTCAAAATTCTAGGCGCACGCACTCGGCCAGACTGAACCCAGTGTGACAGTCGCTGTGAAATAATGATTCGAGATAAAAAGGCCGAGGCTCCATGACCGAATTTCAACTTGAAGGCGCGCCCAATTTCCGGGATCTGGGAGGCTATGCAAACCGCCATGGGCAGCGCGTTCGCCCGGGCAAACTGTTTCGCTCGGACCATTTGGGCCAATTGACGTCGTCTGACATCCGCTTTTTGCACGACAACTTTGGCGCCGATTGGCGTGTGCTGGACTTTCGCGGAGTGCAAGAGCGCGCCACCGCCCCCTGCTTGTTACCTAACGCGCAAGTGCATGCGCTGTCGATCGAGCCCACCATCGTGCAAAAGATCACCGATCTTCTGGCACAAGCCCAGACCGTCTCCCACGAAGAAACCGTGCGACTGATGCAAGACACCTACCGGGGCTTTGTCCGACACAACACGCACCGCTATGCCGAGTTTTTTCAGCACCTGCTGTCGGATACCGATGCACCGCTGGTCTTTCATTGCACCGCGGGAAAGGACCGCACCGGATTCGCAGCAGCGTTGCTGTTACATGCGCTGGACATTCCGACAGAGGTCGTTTGGCAAGACTACCTTCAGACCAACGAACGCTTGAAAAACCGCCCGCTGTCCAACCTGTTGCCAGAGTCGATTGCGCATGTGTTGCACGCCGTGCAGCCCGCCTTCTTGCAAGCTTCTCTTGAAACGGTGGAGCAGGACCATGGCGGCCTGAGCACCTACCTGGAAGGTCCACTCAGGCTGTCTGCGAGCGCCCGGCAAAAATTGCAAGTTTTGTATTTAGATTGAACTTTTTTTCAGCTTTGTCTGTAGGAACACCCCATGTCACAAGCCACACCAAGTTTCAAATTTTGCTGGGAAGACTTTCATGTCGGCGATGTCAAGCTCATGGGCTCGCACACTGTGACAGAGACCGAAATATTGGACTTCGCGCGGCAATTCGACCCCCAACGCTTCCATGTGGATGTCGGACAAGCCCAAAAAACAATTTACAAGGGCCTGATTGCCAGTGGTTGGCACACCTGCGGCCTCATCTTCCGAATGGCTTGCGATGGTTTCCTCCTGGAATCCTCCAGCATGGGCTCACCCGGCCTGGAGAATGTGCGCTGGCTCAAGCCAGTGCGCCCGGGTGACACGCTGCGCACCCGCATCGAAATCCTGGAAACGCGGCCGATGGCGAGCAAACCCGACCTGGGCATGGTGAAGGTGCGCTGGGAGGGCTTGAATCAGCGCGACGAGGTGGTGGTCAGCATGGAGAACTGGGGCATGTTTGGTCGGCGCGAGCCTGAATCCAAAAATCCACAGTGACCTCTTGCAAATTAACACCGGGGCCGATGCGATCCAAACTGACGAAATTGAGCGGTTGGCCCAACGCCACGATGGGCAGATGCCAGACACCTTTGCGGTAATGGATGCCTTGGTTTCCCTGAACCAGGAAAGCCGAGACCGCTTCCATGCGCCACTCGCCTGCAGGAGCGACCGCCACGAGGTAGCGTTGGCCAGGGTCCATGGTCAAGGGATAAAAAGTTTGCGAACCCAAGGGATGGCACTCCATGACACTGGCATGAAACGGGACTTCGGAGGCCTCGCATTTGTACACGCTCAAGCCCATGCGGCCTTGCTGGTCATCACAATCGATCTGTCTTGCAAGGTCATGAAAGCGCACAGCGCGGCCCTGATTGCAGGTGAACTTCTGTGCATTTTCCAGAGTCAACAACTCGCCAAAAGGCGCGAAGGCATCCGCCGTGACGGGCTGAGCACTCAGTACGGTCTTCATGGCTGCAGGCAGCTCATTCCAGCTTGATGTTGGCCTGTTTGATCAGTGCCCCCAAGCGCTCATATTCTTGCCGATTCAATTGAGAAAACTGCTCTGGCGTCAAACTACCTGCTTCGCCCCCCAGGGCTTTCAATTTGGCCTGCACCTCCGGTAGCCGGAGAATTTTGGCCAACTCTGCCTGTAATTTGGCCGTGACATCGGGCGGCGTGCCCGTGGTCACGAACATGCCATACCAGGTGTTCATCTCAAAACCAGGGACGCCAGCCTCTGCCAGGGTGGGCACTTGCGGCAATTCGGGGCTGCGCTGGGCACTGGTCAATGCGAGCGGCTTGAGCTTGCCCATCTTGATTTGCGCCATGGCCGAGGACGTGGTGTCAAACATGATTTGCACCGAGCCTGCGATCAAATCGAGGTGCGCCTGGCTGCTGCCTTTGTAGGGAATGTGGATGCTCTTGACGCCAGCTGCCAGGTTGAAGCCCTCGCCGGCAATGTGCTGCGTGCTGCCCACACCAGAAGAAGCGTATTTGAAGTCGTTGGGCTTGGCCTTCATCAGGGCCACCAGGTCTTTGACGGTGTTGGCCGGCACAGAGGTGCTCACCACCAGTACATTGGGCACGGTGACAATCAGGCCGATGGGCGTCAAATCCTTGATGGGATCGAAACTCAGCTTCATCAGGTGCGGCGCAATCGCCTGGCCTGTGTTGGTGGCCACCAGCAAAGTGTGGCCATCCGGGGTGGCCTTGGCGGTCAGGTCGGCCGCAATGGTGTTGGAAGCACCAGGCCTGTTCTCCACCACGAACGTACCTTTGAAAGACTCCGCCAATTTTTCAGCGAGCATGCGCGCAATGATGTCAGTGCCGCCGCCCGCATTGGCCCCGACCATGATGCGAACGGGTTTTTGAGGGTAGGTTTGTGCCTGGGCAGACACACTGCAGAGCGCGCACAGCGCCAGCAGCCAATACTTGAGGTAAGCCATGTGGATCAATGCCTCATGAATGACGTTGTGAAGCGTGATGCTGCCCCATGCGGCAAGCCAGGTCAAAGGCATTGACCATCGCCCCCACATTGGCTTTGTTTTGGCCTGCAATGTCATAGGCCGTGCCATGCGCCGGCGTGGTGATGGGGATTGGCAGTCCACCATGCACCGTGACGCCGCGCTCAAACCCCATAAGCTTCATCGCAATTTGACCCTGGTCGTGGTACATGGTCACCACGCCATCGTAGCCATCGTGCGGGCGAATGGCGCGCACAAACGCAGTGTCTGCTGGGAAAGGGCCGTCGGCTTGATGACCTTGCGCCGCCGCCAAAGCCACGCCCGGCGCAATCACGCGCCCTTCTTCATCACCATAGTTGCCGTTGTCGCCATTGTGAGGGTTCAAGCCGCACACCGCGAGGCGTGGGTTCGCCTTGCCAGAATCTTGCAAGGCGCGATGAATCATGCCGATGGCTTGCGCCACCTTGGCCGGTGTCAGTAACTCGCTGACCTCTTTCAGTGCCACGTGGGAGGTGACGCGCGCAGTCCAAAGGTTTTCCAGAACGTTCAGTTCGCCACAGTAACCCTCGTAGGCAAGCAGTTCGGCAAACCAACGCAACTCATCTTCCTGTGTCATGCCGCCTGCTCGCAAGGCACTCTTGTTCAAAGGCGCAAAGCACAGGGCATCGGCAGCGCCCGAATGGACCATCGAAGCGCCCAAGGCCAATCCTTCAAGCATATAGCGACCGTTGTTGGCTCCTGCCATCCCGCGCTCGAATGCAGGCGCGTTCAGCCCAGGCCAATCGACCCATTGCACGTCAGCGGGGACTGACATCGTGCCGCGCTGGCCAATCAGTGAAATTTGCGCTTTGCCGGCGTGTTGCGCATCTTGCAGCAGCTTTTCAATCAATTCAGGGCCGATGCCCGCAGGGTCACCAGCGAAAAGTGCGATATGGGGTTTCTTCATGACAGGCTCGTTTCAGCGACCAACAAAGTATTGAGGAACGGAGGTGGTAATCCAGGGCACATAGGTGATCAACAGCAGTGTGATCACCAAGGGAATGTAGAAAGGCAGCATCTCCCGCAAGACTTCCTTCATTTTGACTTTGGCAATGTCGGCCACCAAGTACAAAGACAAGCCCATGGGCGGGGTCACCAAGCCAATCATCAGATTGAATACCACCACCATCCCCAGGTGCACCGGGTCGACACCTGCAGCCACCAAGGGTTTGGCAATGATGGGGGCAATCACCAAAATGGCAGTGGTGCTGTCCAGAAACATGCCCACCACCAGCAACATGATGTTCACGATCAACAGCAGGACATAGGGGTTGTTGGAAATGGACAGCATGCCCGCCGTGATTTGTTGAGGAATTTGCTCCACCGACAATATCCAGCCAAACAGGGCGGCGATGGACACAATCAACAAGATGCCGGCGGTTGCGCGAATGGTTTCAAATGCAGCGGCCGTCAAACCCGACAAAGTGAGCTTCTTGTAATAGAAGATGCCAATGAACACGGTGTAGGCCACGGTCACCGAGGCAATTTCTGTGGGCGTAAAAAAGCCCACCAACATCCCCACTGTCAGCAACACAGGTGCCGCCAACGCCGGAAACGCAGGCCACATGTCAGACCAGAATTCCTTGGCATTGGGCCAGCGGGGTGCGCGTGGATAGTTGCGCCGCTTGGCCAGCCAGGCGGCCATGCCCATAAGCATCGCGGTGCACAGCAAACCCGGAAGAATGCCGCCCAGCAACAGCTGCAACACAGACGCACCGGTGACGGTGCCGTAAATGATCAATGGAATGCTGGGCGGGAAGATCGGGCCGATGATGGCCGATGAACATGTGACGGCACAGGCAAAGGGCACGTTGAATCCCTTTTCTTTCATGGCGTCGATCTCGATGCGGCCCAGCCCCCCAATGTCTGCCAGCGCCGAGCCTGAAATACCCGAGAACACCAGGCTGCCAAAAATATTGACCTGCGCCAGCCCTCCCGGCAATCGGCCCACCGCGGTGTCGGCAAAGCGGTAGATGTAATGTGAAATGCCTGAACAATTCATCAAGCTGCCCACAAATAAAAACACCGGGACAGCAATCAGGGGAAAGGAGTCCAGGGCATACAGCATGCGCTGCGCCACCATGTCTGCGGGCAAGCCATTGGCCACCAGGTAGACAAGGCAAGGAATACCAATCGCCAAAACCACGGGAAAGCCCAGCAGAAACAGCGTCAAAAATGCAGCGATCACCAAATAGCCAGCCACTGGGAATCCTTCAGGTGAGGTTGGTCGTTTTGTCAATGGCGTGGCCTGTGCGGATCAGTCGCACCAGGACAGCCAGGGTTTCCAGCATGAGCAACAGCGCCCCCAGCGCCAGGGGCGCCATGAACAGCGGGAAAGGCATTTCAAGCGTGGCCGTCTGGTTATCCAGGTTGCGTGAAATGGTGATCACCGCACAGGCGCTGATAAAGCCAAAGAACACCACGCCCATGGCTTCGATGGTCATTTGCATAGCCCACCGCCAACGCGAAGGCATGAAGGCTTGTACTTCCTCCATTCGAATTTGCCCACCTTCCAAAGTGACGTAGGAAGCAGCCATGAAGCACAGACAAATCAAAAAATAGCGTGCCAGCTCTTCGGCGCCACTGAATGGCAAGGTGAAAACGCCACGCATGATCACCTGGACAAGGGGGGTGACGATCAATAAAAACAGCAGCAACAAGCTGACCCCTCGGATCAGCTTGCGCACAGAGGCAATGATGGACGTCATTGACGGTGTCACTTCACAGCGCGAATGTCTTCAATCAAGCGGGACCACTCCGGAAAGTCTTTGCCCACTTGGGCCAATACCGCCTTGCGGAAGGCCTCCAGGTCCAGGCCGTCTTTGGTTTCCACAAACACCATGCCTTTGGCCTCCAGGTCTTTGCGGTATTTGTCGCTGGTCTCGCGGTCCCAGTCCAAGGTTTTCTTGCCGACCTCGGCCATGGTGTCTTCCAGAATTTTGCGATCGGCGGCCGGAATGCCAGCCCATATTTTTTCATTGATGAAAACCGACAGCACCGACTGCATGTGCCCGGTCATCATCACGTACTTTTGAACTTCGTAGAGCTTGAGGTTGAAGATGTTGGGCAATGGGTTTTCCTGGCCCACCACCAAGCCGGTGGCCAGTGCCGTCGCCAGTTCAGACACCTCCACCGGGGTGGCCACTGCCCCCATGCCGGTGAGCATGGACGACCACAGTTTCACCGGCACGCCACGGTACTTTTTGCCGGCCATGTCTTTGGGCGACAGCACTTTTTCTTTCGACGTCAGATGGCGGGTGCCTTGGAAGAAACTGCCCACAATGCGCATGCCGCCCTTTTCCACCAGTTGCTTGTTGACCTCTTGCAAGGCTGTGGACGACCTGGGGTCAGTTGCACGCAAACTGTGCGCGGCATCGCGGTAAACAAAAGGTGTGTTGAACACCGCAGTGGTCGGCAGGATTTTGCCCAACGAGGCAAAGTCATGGTGCCCCATGGCAATGGCGCCTGATTTGATGCCATCGACCATCTCGCCCACACCGCCCAACTGTGAGTTGGGATAGACCTGAATTTCAATCCGTCCAGAAGTTCGCTCTTTCACCAGCTTGGCAACCTCATCGGCATACAGGGTTTGTGGCGCATTGGCGACGCCCACGTGGGCATACCGCAACTTGACTTGCGCCTGTGCCCAAGGCGCAGTGGCGGCGGCCCATAAGGCAAGACTGGCAACCAGTGTTTTTTTGAAAGTGAGTTTCATGAATGTCTCCTGTGCTGGGTGAGAGAAAACGAGGGTTAACGTTCGTACAGTTTGAAAATGGCCGAGGTGTCCAACTCCGATTGGCCTTGTTGAATCAGCATGCGAAACAAGCTTTGTGCCTGTGCGGTCATGGGGGTTGGCAGCTTCAGATCAGCCGCCAGCTCTTGCACCATGTCGAGGTCTTTCAGCAGTTGCCTGGCATAGCCGCGGGGTGCGAAGTCTCGTTGTCGCATGCGCGGATACAACAATTGAAACAAGACGCCATCAGCGTGGCCGCCTGTCAAAGCTTGCGGAATGCAATCGGCCTCAATGCCCGCCTGCTCGGCCATGGCCACTGACTCGGCAATGACCGCGTTCAAACAACCAACCATCAACTGGTTGATGGTTTTGGCCACCCAGCCACTGCCAGGGGGGCCAACCACTGTAAACCTGGCAGATACATCTGCCATCAGGCCTTTCACTGCGGGCAAATCTTCCTCGCGCGCGCCTGCCATCACGGTGAGCGACCCTTGCCCTGCAGCCAGGGGGCCACCGGACACCGGTGCGTCAATCCATGCACACCCCGTCGATTGCCTGAGACGCTCGATGAAATTCCGTCCGGCTGCCACTTTGACTGTTGAAAAATCCACAATCTTTTGCGGCGATCGCAAAACTGACGCTACGCCCTGTGGGCCGAAGACCACGTCTTCCACGACTTGAGTGGTCGGCAAATTCAGCAAGACAAGATCGCCATGGCCTACTGTTTCAGCAACCGTGTTGTGTACACGCACGCCATGCGCTTCGGCCAAATTCCTTTGCGCATCAAGAATGTCATAGCCATGAACGGTGTAGCCACGCTGCACCAGATGACGGGTCATCGGCTGCCCCATCAAACCCAGCCCAATATAGGCCAATGTGGGCTTAGTCATTCGGCAACCTCATGTCATAAATTCGGTTGGCGTTCGCGCGGAACAAGGCATCTTGTTCGGACGCCGACAAATCTTTCACCATCTCTTCAAAGCCACCCCAAATGTCGTCCCAACGGCCGCACAGGCTATCGACAGGAAAGTTGCTTGCAAACATGCAGCGCGCCACGCCAAAAGCCGTGAGCAGACTGTGCACGATGGCTCGATTGGCCGCGACCGTCCAGGCCTGCCCGGGAACGCCGATGCCCGAGATTTTGACGAACACATTCGGGCACACACTGACTTGGCGCATGGCGGCTTGCCAAGCTGCAAGCCCCTGAGGCGAGCGGTCTGCCGGCAATCCCGCATGGTTGATGATCAGGGTTGTGTCTGGAAATGCCTTGGCCAGATCAAAAGCTTCATGCATGTGCCACCACGGCGTTTGCAAATCAAATCGCAAGCCCAGGGCCTGCAACACTTGAAAGCCACGCCGCCACTGGGCCTCCATCATGCCCCCCGGGCTGGCTTGACCGGGTCTGGCATGTGCGCGCGGTTTGTGCCGAACACTGCGCACAAAGTCGAAGCTTCTTTGAAAGGCCAGCTTTTTGTCAGCCTCAGGGTCATCGAGGCGCACATGTGCCACAGCGACCGTGGGCAAATTCTGGTTGGCCTTGAGTGACTGCACATAGCGCATTTCACCCTCAGCGTCCTGCGGGTCCCATTCGGTCTCCACATACACAGAGCCTTGCACCTCATAGCGTTGAGCATGCTGCAAGTAGTCGGACTGGGAAAAATCACGGCGCAAGGCCTGGTAATCCCCATAGCGAAAAGGGATAGGCTCGGCATCGCACAGCCACGGATGGTAGTTTTGGGACAGGTCCCAAAAGTGATGGTGTGCATCGATGATCCGCCGCTTGGGGGACCCTGCCGAAGAAGCCGGGCTACTCAAAATCTTTCCCCGTAATGCCTAATTACGGATTATGCTAAGGGGGTTCCCAGATTTTGGATTCATGGTTTACCCTTCCAGCGACCTCCCACCGCCGATCAGCCGCGTGCCTTTGCACGAGGAAGTGACCACTCGCCTGCGCGACATGATTGTGGAAGACATTCTGAAACCGGGGGAGCGCATTCAGGAGCTGGAAATCGCCAGCCAACTCGGCGTTTCCAGAACGCCGATTCGCGAGGCCTTGAAAGTCCTGGCCTCGGAAGGCTTGGTTGAAATGCTGCCCCTGCGAGGTGCCGTCGTCAAAGCCTTCACTGCCAAAGATGCGCAAGACATGCTGAAAGTCATTGCGCAGCTTGAAGCCCTGGCGGGCAGCGAAGCCTGTCAGGCCAGCGATGCGGACATTGCCCATGTGCTGTCACTTCATGCAGACATGAAGCTGCACTATCAGCAACGCAATCGCCATGATTACTTCGCGCTCAATCAGCAAATTCACAATGCCATCGTGAGCTTGGCGCGCAATGAAACTTTGAGTTCACTGCATGCCATTTTGAGCAAGCGCATGCGCCGCATCCGCTACACCGGCAACGCGCTGCCCAGCAACTGGGACGAAGCCATGCAAGAGCACGAAGAAATGGCGCAGGCTTTGCAAGCGCGCGATGCGGCGCGCTTGGCCCGCACCATGCGCCAGCACATCGAAAACACCTGGCCCAGGATTGCGCAGGTCAAAGAAAAGGCACAAGAAGCGATTTAAAGCTTCAGCCCTTCTTGGGCTCTTGATGGCCACCAAACTGCTTGCGCATGGCCGACAGCGTCTTGTCGGCAAAGCTGCTGTCCTGGCGCGAGCGAAAGCGGGCAAACAAAGCGGCCGAAAGCACCGGCACGGGCACAGCCTCCTCGATGGCAGCATTCAAAGTCCAGCGCCCTTCGCCAGAGTCTTGCACATGGCCGGAATAGCCTTGTAGCTGCGGGTCTTCGGCCAAGGCGATGGCCGTCAAGTCGAGCAGCCAGGACGACACCACGCTGCCGCGGCGCCACAGTTCGGTGATGTCGGCCAAATCGAGTTGGTAACGGCGCTCCTCTGGAATGCACTCTTGTCCGGCGCCACGCAACAAATCCATGCCCTCGGCAAATGCCTGCATCAAGCCATACTCGATGCCGTTGTGAATCATCTTCACAAAATGGCCAGAGCCTGCAGGACCGGTGTACAAATAGCCTTGCTCGGCAGTGGACAGCTTGCCCTCGCGACCCGGCGTCTTGGGAATGCTGCCCTCCCCCGGTGCCAGCGCGCGAAAAATCGGATCAAGGTGGGTCGCCGCAGAATGGTCACCGCCCATCATCATGCAATAACCACGCTCCAATCCCCAGACTCCGCCACTGGTGCCCACATCGAGGTAGCGAATGCCTTTGGCTTTCAGCATTTGCGCATGGCGAACATCGTCCTGGAAATTCGAGTTGCCGCCGTCGATCACAATGTCCTCTGGCGACAGCAAGTCAGCCAAGGCATGAATGGTGGCGGCAGTGATCTCGCCTGCGGGCAACATCACCCAGACCGCACGCGGCGCTGCCAGTTGCGCCACCAGGCTTTTCAAATCCTGGCTGGGCGTGGCCCCTTCGCTGGCCAGTTGCGCCACGCTCTCGGGGTTGGCGTCGTAAACCACGGTGCTGTGGCCATGGCGCATCAGGCGCCGCACGATGTTGCCGCCCATGCGGCCCAGGCCAATCATTCCTAATTGCACGGTATTTCCTTCAAAGAACTTTCTTTTTCAAGACCCGCACTATAAAGGCTCTCAGTTCAGCTTGACCCCGGTGTCGTTCACCACGGTGCGCCACTTCACCATCTCCCCAGCGATGAACCTGGCGAAATCCTCCGACGTGTTGCCCACAGGCATGGCGCCCTGTTCCAGGTAAAGCTTTTCAACCTCGGGCTGTTTCAAGATGGCGGCCACATGCCGTTGCAACAACTCCACCACCGGCTTGGGAGTCGCGCCCGGGGCAAACAGGCCAAACCAGGCAGACGATTCATAGTTGGGCAAGCCCGCCTCGGCCATGGTGGGAATCTCTGGCGCACCGGGCCAGCGCTTGGTGGTGGTCACCGCCAACGCGCGAACCTTGCCGCTGCGAATGTGCTGAATGGAAGAAGGCAGGTTGTCAAATGCGAACGGCACTTGGCCACCGATCAGGTCCACCAACATCGGCGCACCACCTTTGTAGGGCACATGCACCATGTCGATTTTGGCCATGCTCTTGAGCAGCTCGCCGCTCATGTGCGGAGAGCCGCCCAGACTGGTAGAGCCAAAATTCAGCTCGCCCGGCTTGCTGCGCGCCATCTGAATCAGGTCCGCCAAGGACTTGGCAGGCGAGGCCACGTTGGCGAGCAACACGTTAGGGGTCATGGCCACCAGCGAAATCGGCGCGAAGTCTTTCAACGGATCGTAGGGCGGTGGGTTCTGAATTGCAGGCAAGATGCCATGGCTGGCGATGGAGCCAAACACCAAGGTGTAGCCATCGGCAGGCGACTTGGCCACGACTTGCGAGCCAATCACACCCCCCGCACCGCCGCGGTTATCGATCAACACCGGCTGGTTGAGCCGCTCCGACAAGCGGGGAGCCAAGGAGCGGGCCAGCAAATCGGTGGTGCCGCCAGCAGGGTAAGGCACAATGATCTTGATGGGTTTGTCAGGGTACTGCGCGTGTGCCAGCAGGCTCAGACCCGAGGCCAGGCACAGCAAGGTCCAACGTCGAATGGCTTGCAACATCAGCTTCTCCTTTTTACCGCGGTAACAACTGATTTTGCTGCATGCGCTCCAACCAGTCATGCAGAGAATCTTCGGTATCCATGCACCCATGAAAGCCATGCTGATGCAGCTTGATGGGGCTGAGCACGGAATTGGCGGGATGCGTCAAGCCGTAAGCGAAAGCACGGTCTGTGAATTCCCATGAACTGCCAATCAACTGCGCAAGTGTCAAAGGCCGCAAGCCATGGCGTTTCACGATGCGCTGCCACACCTCTTCGCGCTGCGGCATGACGCTGCGCATTTCCAGGGGCACGTCCTCACCGCGCGCCATGCCAAAACGCTGGGCCACCGAGCCCCAGATGTCATGCCAGACCAGCATGTCGCCATTGACCACGTTGTAGGTTTCATTGGCCGCCACCTCATGGGTGGCTACAAAGTGGGCGGCTTGGGCAATCAGTCGGCTGTCGCTGGCGGCATTGATGTAACGCCCACCGCCCGGGAAATGCAGGGGTTGGCCCATTTCGCGCAACACTGCGGCGTAAGCCCCGATGGCTCCCACGATGTTCATGGGGCTGGATACCGCATAGCCAAACACCAGTTGCGGACGGAGCACAGAAAACGTCCAGCCAGCGTGTGGCTGGCGTGCGCGCAACATGTCTTCTTGCAGCCAATAAAAGTTTTCGTGCTTGTGGCGCGGCGAGCGCTCTTTGGCCGGCACAGGCGCGGGCTCGACGTGACCGCCGTAGGCCTTGGTCCCCTGCATGATGGTGATGTGCCGCAAGCCTTTGGCTTGCGGTGTCAGGGCATCGAGCAAATTGCGCAGCATGGCCTCGTTGGTCTGCATCTGCCGGGGGTCACGCCAGCCGGCCACCAACTCGGGCAATTCAAACAGCGCCGCAAACAGCACATGGGTGACATGTCCCAGATTGGCCGCCGCTGATTGACAGGCTTGGACGTCGCACAAATCCACTGGCACATGTTGAACGCCTTCGGGCAGATCAAACGGGCGACGCGACAAGGCCAGCACTTGCCAGTCCGGCAGTGTGGCAAAGTATTCAGTGGCAGCCTTGCCGACCACGCCACTGGCGCCGGCGATCAGGATGGTGTGTTTTTTGGCAGCCATTCGAATCTCCTTAAATGGGTTCTTTGAGCAAATGTTGCCCGTGCAATTTGGGCGCCAAGGCATCGGGCACGTCGATCTCGAAGCCCAGAATGGCTGCGGACAAGGCTTTGCCGTAGTTGTCCAGGCACAGGCTGCGCGACACGCCACCCCCCAGTGCGCCATGGCAGACAAAGTTCATGGCCTCGATGTTGTCGACCTCGTAGCGCAACACTTCGCCGCGAATGGCCTCGCCATAAAAGGCCTTGAAGCGCTCGGCGGTCAGCTGTGCCTTGAGCAGAGGGTAAAACTCGGGCTCGAAGGCAAACACCGCAATGTTGGAGGTGTCACTCTTGTCGCCTGAACGGGCATGGGCCACATGTTGAAGTTGAACTTTCATGATCAGCTTTCAAAGTAACGAACAGAGGCCGGCACTTTCTCGCGCGGCACCAACGAAGACCAGACCCCAATGACTTCGCGCGTGCGGTCCGCATGGGGCACGCGTTTACCGGTATGACCAATGCCGGACACGGCCATGCCATCCACTTCGCGGCCCACCTTGATGGCTTGCTCGCGGGTGCGGGTGCGGGCTGCCACACGCACCGCAATCTCATAAGGCTCGGGTGCATGGGCCGGCGTGGCCGCGCCGTGAATGGCATTCAGCCCCAGGAAGTCGATGCGCATATCGTCTGCCTCCAAGCCCACTATGCGGAAGCGCTCGGTCAAAATTTTCTTGGCCAATTCCGCGCGGCGCAAGGCACCGGGGCCGGCATAGAAAAACATGTCTTCCCCAATAAAACCTTCAGTGCAACCAATGGACACTTTCAGCGTCGCGGGGCGCGGTTTGCCCCCAATCCTGGAGACTTTGACGCGGTTGACGCCCACTTGCTCCAATTGGGCGGTGGTGAAATCCACCACCACATCAGGGGTCAGGTAGTTGGCAGGATCGTGCACCTCATACAGCATTTGCTCTTTGACCGTCTGCAAATTGATCGCACCACCAGTGCCCGCCACCTTGCACAGCGTGGCGGTGCCATCGGGTTCCACTTCGGCAATCGGAAAGCCAAAGTTCCAGGGCTCGGGCACATCCTTGAACCCCGGGTCCGAGAAATACCCACCAGTCACTTGCGCACCGCACTCCATCAAATGGCCAATGCCCATGCCTTGACCCAGGCGGGCGGCATCCATGGGGTCCCAGCCAAACTCATGCATCATGGGCGCCATGAAAATCGAAGGGTCGGCCACGCGGCCGGTCACCACAATCTGTGCACCGGCGGCCAGGGCTTGGGCAATCGGCTCGGCGCCCAGGTAGACCTCGGCAGAGATCAGGTTGTCTGCCAAACTCGCGGTGGGTTTGCCGTTTTCCAGAATACGGTCTGTCATCGACAGCACCTTGTCGGTGATCAGGCTGCCGTTGACCGACGCCACCTTGACGCCCTTGTAGCCCAGGGACTGCAACCAGTGCACGATCCGTTGTGCCGCACCGTCCGGATTGATCCAGCCCTGGTTGCTGATGATCTTTGTGCCTTGGCGCATGCACCCTGGCAACACCGCTTTCATTCGATCGTCCAGGTAAGTGTCGTAGCCTTCGAAGGTGGGATCCCGACGCGCGCGAACTTGGGCAGCCGACACCGTGGCTTCAGCCATGGTTTCAAAGCACAAATAGTCCAATTGGCCCTCATCGGCATTCAGCTTGGCGGGCTCAACCCGGTCACCCCACCAGGCCGCGCCTGCGCCAATGCGTATTTTGTTTTTCATCAGTCTTCCTTTCGGTAAATCACGGCATCCAAAGCGGCACAGCCTTGGCCTTGGGCACGCACCATCACCGGGTTGATGTCGAGTTGGCAAATACCGGCTTTCGGGTCCAGCATGAGTTGACCCACCGCCACCGCCGCCTGACAGAAGGCCGGCACATCCCATGCAGGCTCACCGCGCACACCGGCCATCAAGGGTGCAACGCGCAATCGACGCAAGGCCGCAGCCACTTGCGATGCGCTGAATGGGGGAAGCATGACTTGGACATCCGGCATGGCCTCGACATACTTGCCGCCATCGCCTACCAGCACCACGGGGCCAAACACGGGATCGATGCGCCCGCCGATCATCAATTCACGCTGGCCCTTGAGCTGCTCGGCCACGATGACGCCGGTGAGGTTGACCTTGGCCGCACTGGCCGCAGATTGCATGGCACGGAAAGCGTCGCGCAGCGCGGCTTCATCGCGCACGCCCAGGCGAACCAGACCCAACTCCGATTTGTGCGATGCGTCGGCAGTGCAGCCCTTGACCACCAGGACTTCGCAACCCAGCGACTTGTAAGCTGCCACCGCCTGGTCTTCAGACTGGCACAAGCGGTGCGGTACCACCGGCACGCCATGTTGGGCCAACCAAGCGAGGCTGTCGGCCTCGTCCAGCAACTGGCCATCGCCTGGCGGGACCACAGGCGGTTTGATCTGCGGCTGTCTGGCTTTGGCATCGGCCATCAGCTCGGCATGCGTGAGGTACAAGCCCAGGGCGCGCACCGCTTCGCCCTCGGTCGGGTACACCACCAGGCCATTGGCCTTGAATTGCGCCGCAATATTGGCCTGCGGTGCCGCCACCACCAAGGGCTTGCCGGTTTGTTGCGCGAACTGGTGCGCATCTGAAGAGAAAGCGTTCACGTCATAGCCAGCTCCTGCCACGGCGATGCCAATCAAGAAGGCATCGGCCGCAGGGTCCTTGGCAATTGGCGGAAGGATCGCGCCAAACAGACGGCTGTTGGAGAGCAAGGCGGCGGTGATGTCCACCGGATTGGTGACGGTGGCGAAGCCCGGCAGAATGGTTTTGAGCTCGGCCTGGGTTTGCGGTTGCAAAGGCTCCAGCGGCATGTTCTCCTGGGTGGCGGCATCGGCCGTCATCACACACACTGCACCAGAGTTGCTGATGGCCACCAGGCGACGCCCCTTGGGACGCCAACCCTGCAGGTACAGGGGCGCAGAATCGACCAAGTCCACCATGGACTGTGCGCGCAAAATGCCATGCTCTTGCAAGAAGGCATCCACCGTTCGATCCTCGTTGGCCAGGGCGCCGGTGTGAGATTGCGCGGCTTGTTGACCTGCAGCCGTGCGCCCCGACTTCAGCACCACCATGGGCAGGTCGCGGTCGCGCGCGATGCGCGCCGCCTCGGCCAAATGCCATGGATCGGGAATGCCCTCGAGGTACAGCAGCAAAAGTTTCAGCGCTGGGTCTTCGGCCACCACGGTGGCCAACTCGCACACCGTCACATCACAGTCGTTACCGGTGGCATGCGAGTGCCGCACGCCCAAGCCGCGGGCGCGCAACAAGCCATAGGGAATCACGCTCATGGCGCCACTTTGGCTGATGATGCCAATCGGACCGTCGGCCGGTGCCACCTCGGTGAACATGGTGGAGAAACTGGCCACCGCGCCCGTGCCAAAGTTCGCCAGCCCTTGTGAATTGGGACCCACGATGCGCATGCCATGCGCATGGGCACTGGCGCGCATGGCTTGCTCTTGCAATTTGCCTGCCGCATGGCTTTCACCAAAGCCCGAGCTCATCACAATGCTCAGGGACACGCCCGCCTTGGCGCACTCGTCGACCGCTGCCACCGCCAAGTCACCGGGAACGGCAATGATGGCCACATCGGGCACTTCTGGCAAAGCCTGAAAACAGGCAAAGCTGTGAAAGCCCTGCACCTCGCTACGCGCCGGGTTGATAGCGTAGACCGCGCCTTGAAAGCCAAAGCGCGACAAATAGGCCAGGGGCCGGCCGCCAATTTTGTTGGCATTGTCAGAGGCCCCGATGACAGCAATAGAGCGGGGGGCCAGCGCCACCCGCAGGGCAGCACGAGGATCAAGCGACATGGTCATCTTTCAAAAAATAAGGAAC
The DNA here is from genome assembly GCA_018882835.1 of Limnohabitans sp. GTDB lineage: Bacteria > Pseudomonadota > Gammaproteobacteria > Burkholderiales > Burkholderiaceae_C > Limnohabitans. The sequence goes on along the minus strand of VERE01000039.1, from coordinate 6,410 downwards.
AGCGCGGCCAGCGATCTGGCGCACTTCACAGCGAACGGCGTCGCCAATGGCCACCCCCGGCTGCGCATGGCCCATGACGCGAAAGCCCTCGGCCATGTCCACCAACACCATCTGGTAAGGCACGATGGCGCGAAATTCATCGCTGGGTGCGCGATGCACCAAGGTGCTGGCGTGTACCACACCAAGACCGCTGGCTTGTTGGGCGGTCGGCGCTGTGTGGCCGCAAGCCGGGCAAAAGTCACGCTCGAAATACCACAGGTGATGGCAACTCGGGCATTGCTGGTAATGCACGACCGTGCCGCCGCGCGTCCAGTCCAGGGTCTCGTTCATAGGGCCTCCAACACAACGCTGACGTGCGAGGACAGCACACCGCCATCAGCATGCAACAAAGACACACCGGCTTGCCGCGCCTGTCGCGCGCCCGCACGGCCGGTCATCTGCAAATGGGTTTCGGCCAAATGGGCCATCGCACCGGCCACACCGCAATGGCCGTACGAGAGCAAACCGCCGTGCAGGTTCAAAGGCACTTTGCCGGTCAAGCCAAAGTGACCCTCGCGCGCCAGGTGGCCCGCCTGGCCGCGCGCGGCCAGACCAATTTCCTCCAGCAGCATGGTCAGGGTGATGGTGAAGCTGTCGTAAATGGCGGCATATTCAACGTCGTCCAAACGACGGCCCGCATCCGCCAAGGCGCGCTGTGTGCTACGGCCTGCGCCGAAATCGCTGAGCGTGGCCATGGCGCTGATGTGTTGCGCGTTGTGCTGTTGGCTGGCGCCGCTGATCTTGACAGGGTGATCGCCCAAAGGATCGGCAGCAATCACCACCGCACAGCCTCCATCGGCCACGGAGCAACAGTCCAGCATTTTCAAAGGGGTGGCAATCGGTCGCGAGGCCAACACCTCGTCCTCGGTGATGGGCTTGCTGAATTGCGCGCCAGGATGGCGCGCAGCATGCTCGCGCATGAGCACGGCAAGTGCGGAGAAGTCACGCTCGGTACTGCCGTAGGTGTGCATGTAGCGCGACGCCACCAAGCCGTAATACGCCGGGATGGTTGCCCCCAGAGGCACCTCGTAGGTGGGATGCCCAACCTGGGCCAACACCTGAATGGCGGAGTCGCGGCTCTGGCCGGTCATGCGGTTTTCACCGCCCACCACCAGAATCCGCTTGGCGGCACCCGACAGCACCAGCTGGCGCGCCAGCATCACCAGGCCCATGCCGGTGGCACCGCCCATTTGCAGCGTATGGGCATAGTGCGGCTGGATGCCAAAATGCTCGGCGAATACCGTGGCCAGCATCAGGTGCGGCAACGTCGTCGAGTAGCCGCAAATCAGCCCATCAATGTCACCTCGCGCCAAGCCTGCGTCGCTCAAGGCTTGCGCGCTGGCCTGGCTCATCAAGTCCAGGGTCGACTGGCCATCGTGTCGCCCATAAGCGGTCAGGCCACTGCCTACCAGATAAGTCATGCCATTTCTCCGTAGGCCTCGGTCACCGACAAGGCAGCGGCCTCTTGTTTAAATGCGTCCACCAGCAGCGCGGCCCAAGCACACAGACTCCAGTCCATGGTGCATGGACAGCAACACTGTGTCGCAAGTCAAAGCGACCATGCGCAAAGGCGTGGGGCTGGATAACGTCTTCGAAATGCGGCATGTGGCCTTGACGCAATTCATCTGAAAAAGCGTAAGCGGCCATACGTCCAGCTTCGAACAAATAGCCATGGTGCGCATGCCGCAAGGCCTTGTCCACCAACAAAAACGCCAACCCGCTTTCGCAGAGTTTATTGAGAAAACCAACTCAATCCAGCTTGATGCCCAAATCTACAGCCATCTTGATCCAGATCGGTACATCGCGTGCCCAGTCTGCGCGCGTGCCCTCCAGGTTCTTGGGCTTGTTGGGAATGGCAAACGCCTCACGCAGCTGTGCAGCACGCTGGGTGTTCGCGCCTTCGACCGCGATTTGCGACAGCGCTTGAAGAATCGGCTCAGGCGTGCCGGCAGGCGCCATCAAGGGCAAGCCACCTTCCAGGCTCATCAGCTTGGGGTCAATGCCCTGCTCCAACAGCGTGGGCACATCGGGCAACTTGGGCGAGCGGTAAGGCCCGGTGACGCCAATGGGCCGCACGCCCCGGCCTTGAACTGTGGCAAAGGCCTGGTAACTGCCAATCGCGATTTGTGTTTGTCCCGACACCAAATCCACCCACATGGACGTTTCACCGCGGTAGTGCACCGACAAGATCTTGGTGCCGTCGTTGCGGTTCACTTGATCGGCCACCATGTGCGGGTAAGAGCCCGGCGCATAGGTCCCCATGGTGGTGGGGTTTTGTTTGGCGTACTGAATGAACTCTTTCATGTTGGTTACAGGCAGTTTCTCGGGCACGCCTGCGACCAAGGGCCCTGAAGGAAAGACGGCAATGGGCACCAGATCCTTGTCGAGGTTGTAGGGCAGCTTGGAATAAAGCACTCGGTTTTGCCAGACGGTTCCCGAGGTGGTCATCAGCAAGGTGTAGCCATCCGGCGCCGACTTGGCCACCGTGTCGATGCCAATGATGGCGCCAGCCCCAGGTTTGTTCTCGACCACGGCTGGGACCCCCAGCTTGGCCGTCAGCTGTTCCGCATACATGCGGGCGTAGGCATCGGTCAACCCCCCTGGAGGAAAGGCCACCACGATCCTGATGGGCTTGTTGGGCCACGTCCCTGTCTGCGCGCCCACCGTGACCGCAGAACTGCCAAGGGCCAGTAGCGCGCCCAACCAAAAACGACGGCGCATCGAGGACAGAATGCTGTTCATGTAGGTGTCTCCAGTTTGTTTGTGCCAAGCCTACTGGGAAGCACCTTGCCATGCATTGGTGTTTTCGAGGGTCAGTCTGCGCGAATCCTGGCTTCGTCAATCACCTTTGAACAATGCTCAAACTGTTTTTGGATGTGTGCAACCCTTGACAGAGTGACGATGACCCACAACATGGATTTTGCGCGATTCGAATTGAATAGGTGTTTTTGCTAGCTGTCCTCGAAGCGACAAACTGCGGGAATACCGCAGGTGGCATACGCATTCAGGGCGCCTAAATTTGTGATTTCAAACCCGGGACAGCAAATTCATGGCTTTCAAGTCTTCCAAAGCTCGCTCATTGCGCTTGCCGCCAGGAAGTTGCGATTGCCATTTTCATATTTTTGATCTGTCTCGCTATCCCTATGCCGCCGAGCGCAGTTACACACCGCCCGACGCCACGCTGGCAGACTATCAACAATTGCGGGATGACTGGGGCATTGACCGCGCCGTGCTGGTTCACCCCAGCGTTTTTGGCTCAGACCATCTGAGCTTTGAAGCGTTGTTGAGTGCGCACAGCGACTGGTTACGCGGAGTCGCTGTGGTTTTCCCTCAAACCAGCGAAGAGCAAATTGCCCGTTGGCATGGCTTGGGGGCACGCGGATCGAGAATCAATGCCCTCAATGCCGGTGGACCTGGCCTGGGTGCCATGCGCTCGTTGGTGGACAAAATTCGACCCCAGGGCTGGCATCTGCAGTTGCTGATTGATTTGCAAGATACACCTGAACTGCCTGAACAAGTGGCCGACCTGGGCGTTCAAGTGGTGGTCGATCACATGGGTCATCACCCTGCGCCTGAATTGCTGCAAAGCCCCGGCTTTGTACGCCTGTGCAGCCTCTTGAAAGAGGAGCGCGCATGGGTCAAGCTCTCGGCACCCTACCGACTTTCTGGCGAACACCCCCATTACCCCGACCTGCGCCCGCTGGTGGACGCGCTGTTACAAGCCAACCCCAAGCGCTTGGTCTGGGGCACGGACTGGCCGCACCCTGCCAGCCCCTTTACCGTCCCAGACGATGAAGCATTGATGGCACGCGTATTTGACTGGTTGCCCGATGCCGCTCTGCGCCAGCAAGTACTGGTAGACAACGCCACGGCGCTTTATTGGCAAGACACCCTCCCTCGCTAGATTTCCCTCACCTTCTGGAGACTTTCATGAAACGCAAAACCCTTTTATCCGCATTGATCGCCTCCCTGCTTCTGGGACTGGGCGCTGGCGCAGCCCTTGCACAAAACAAAGCCATCATCAAACTTGGCTGGACCACCACCGATGGCGCGCAAGATCCGTACGCCATTGCAGCACGCGCCTTCAAAAGCCATGTGGAAGCCGCCAGCAAAGGCAGCATCGAAGTGCAAATGTTCCCCAACCGCCAGCTGGGCGATGAAAAGCCCATGCTGGAGGGCCTGCGCTTTGGCACGGTGGATGCATCCATCATGACCAATGCGGTCATGGCGCAAATCGAGCCGGGCTATCAACTCAACGACTTGCCGTTCTTGTATGCCAGCGAGGCGCAAGCTCACAAAGTGCTGGACGGCAAAGTTGGCGCTGAACTCGCCAGACGCCTGGAGACCAAGGGCATCATCACCCTGGCAGCGATGGAAGGCGGCTTTCGCAACATGATCAACAACAAGAAGCCGGTGCAAAACCCGGCCGATGTGAGCGGCGTGAAATACCGCGTGATGCAAAACCCGGTCTACATCGACATGTTCAATTCCATGGGCGGTTCTGCCGTGCCGATGGCCTGGGGCGAGACCTTCACTGCCGTGCAGCAAGGCACCATCGATGGCCTGGAAATTCCGCTGGCCGTGATCGATTCCAGCAAATACAACGAGGTCACCAAATACCTTTCGCTGACCAACCACACCTACTCGGTCATTTACTTGCTGGTGAGCAAGCGCACCATGGACAAGCTGACGCCCGAGCAACGCAAAATCATGAGCGACTCTGCCAAACTCGCCCAAGCCGAACAACGCAAGGCCAGCGCAGAAAACAGCAAGCAATTGGTGGCAGCGCTGCAAGCCAAGGGCATGACCGTCAACACTATTTCAGACCCTGCAGCTTTCCGCAAATCGGTCGCCCCGGTGTATGAAAAATTCCGGCCCAGCATTGGCGCCGAATTGCTCAACATGGCGCTTGAACAAGTCAAGTGATGGTCAAGCACAGCATCACCTGCCTGTCAGCGTGGCTGGTTCGCCTGGTCAACGTCTGCGTGGTCATTTTGGCCAGCGTGATGCTGGCCGCCATTGGCTGGCAGGTGACGATGCGCTATCTCTTCAACCGGCCACCCTCCTGGACCGAAGAGCTGGCGTTGCTGTGCTTCACCTGGACCATGCTGCTGATGATGGCGCTGGGCGTGCGCCAAGCCTTTCACGCCCGCATCGACCTGCTACTGAACCGGCTGCCTGGCCCTTGGGCGCAACGGCTGGAAAATGTGATTGGACTGATGACCCTGTTCTTTGGCGGCTATTTGGCCCTGGGCGGTTGGCGCTACATGGTTGAAACGGCCACCTCCACTTCCGCCGCCATCGCTTATCCCATTTACATGCTCCATGGCGCAGCACCGGTTTGTGGCGCACTGGTCGCCTGGTTTGCCCTGGAGTTGCTGGTGACCCAGCCCCAGCGCCAGGACGCCTCATTACCTGAGCTTTCCCAATGAGCATCACCGCCTGGTTGCTGACCGCTGGCTTCGCGTTGCTAATGGCCATTGGCGTGCCGTTTGTGTTTGCGATTGGCTTGAGCGTGGTGGCGGTGCTGATCGCGGTGGACATTCCCGATATCCTGCTGCCCCAGACCCTGATTGGGGGCACCCAATCGTTCAGCCTGCTGGGCATCCCCTTCTTCATGCTGGCCGGTGAGCTTATGACGGCAGGCGGGCTGTCGCGTCGCCTGGTGGGCGTGGCCGATGTGTTTGTGCGTCATTTGCCGGGCGGCATGGGCCATGTGACGATATTGGCCGCGGTGATTTTTGCAGCCATCTCTGGCTCGGCCCCGGCCACCACGGCCGCCATTGGCGCCATCATGATTCCGGCCATGATCGAGCGCGGTTATGACGCCGGCTATGCCACCGCACTTTCCGTGTCAGCCGGAGTGCTGGCTCCGCTGATTCCGCCCTCGATTGCCTTTGTGATTTGGGGCGTGATTGCCGAGCAATCGATTGCCAAACTTTTCTTGTCAGGCGTGGTGCCCGGCTTGGTGATGGCCGCAGCCCTGGTGGTGGTGGTCGCCCTGCGTGCCAAGCGCGACCAGTTGCCCCAGTTGCCACGGGCCAGCTGGACGGAAATACGCACTGCAGTCAACGAGGGCAAATGGGCTTTGCTGGCGCCGTTGATCGTGCTGGGTGGCATTTATGCAGGTGTGTTCACGCCCACCGAAGCGGCTGCAGTCGCTTGTTTCTACAGCCTGGCGGTGGGACTGTGGATCGAGCGCCGCATCGGCTGGAGCGACCTGCCCCGCATTATTTTGGCGGCTATGAAAATCAGCGCGATTGTGATGGCCATCATTGCGGTATCGGGCGGCTTTGGGGTGCTGGTAGCGCAAGAGCAATTGGCTACCAAGATGGCGACCTTCCTGGGCGACAACATCCAGGAAAAATGGG
>VERE01000092.1 GCA_018882835.1 Limnohabitans sp. | reverse complement strand
TGAAAACATGAGTGCCTCTTATGGCAAGGCGCTGGCGCTTGAAAACATCAGCATGCACATCGCGCCCGGCGAATTCGTCGCGGTGCTGGGGCCCAATGGCGCTGGCAAGTCCACTTTGCTCAAGTGCGTCTCGCGCATGCTGGGCGCCGAGGGCACACTGAAATTCAACGGGGAATCCTTGCATGACTACCCTGCGCATGAAGTGGTGGGACGCGGCATTTGCCATTGCCCCGAGGGCCGGCGTTTGTTCCCTGAATTGACGGTACTCAAGAATCTGATGCTGGGCGCATACTTGAGAGACGACGCGGACGCGGTGGCCCGCGACCTGGAACGGGTCTATGGCCTGTTTCCCATCTTGCGCGATCGTGTGGGGCAAACGGTCAGCACCTTGTCGGGCGGTCAACAGCAGATGGTGGCCATTGGCCGCGCACTGATGGGCGCCCCCAAGCTGTTGCTGCTGGACGAGCCTTCGGTGGGCATTGCGCACCGCTTGAAGCATGAAATCTACGATGCCATTCGCCAAATTCGCGATGCTGGCGTGGCTATCCTGATGGCAGAGCAAGACGCCTTGTCGGCCTTGCGCATTGCCGAGCGCGCCTACGTGCTGGAGCATGGCTCGGTGGCGCGCGAGGGCCCCGTGGCCGAGCTCAGCCAAGACGACCACATTCGTCAGATTTACTTGGGCGTGGCCTGAGCCGACAAGCTTCGTAACCCGCTTGTAACCCGCCCGGGTGCGGGGGTCGTTACCATGGGGGCATGACGACCCGATCCAACCGTAACAATGAACGCCAGCTGGTCGAAGACATCCGGCTGCTGGGCCGTATCCTGGGCGATGTCATTCGCGACCACGAGGGCGTCAAGATTTTTGCGCTGATCGAACAGATCCGCAAACTCTCGGTGGCTTTTCGGCGCGATGCCGACGCCGAAGCTGAAAAAGAGCTGAAGAAGCTGCTGAAAAGCCTGGCCAGTGACGAGGCGGTGAAGGTCATTCGCGCCTTCACCTATTTCAGCCACCTGGCCAATTTGGCCGAAGACCAGCACCACCTGCGCCGCCGCGAAGTGCACGAGCGTGCAGGTGACACCCAAGAGGGCAGCGTCGAGGTGAGCTTGCAGCGTCTGCGCTGGGCCGGCCTGACGCCCCAGGCGATTGCCAAAATGCTGGCGCAAGCCCATGTCTCGCCGGTCCTGACTGCGCACCCCACCGAAGTACAGCGCAAAAGCATTCTGGATGCCGAGCGTGACATTGCCAAATTGCTGGCGCAGCGCGATGCCATTCGCGATCGCGCCAAAGGCCATGCCACGGCACGCGACGCCCTGAGCGCCCGTGAGTTGGCGGCCAACGAGGCCTTGATGCGGGCGCGCGTCATGCAGTTGTGGCACACCCGCTTGTTGCGCTTCACCAAACTGACGGTGTCTGACGAGGTGGACAACGCGCTCAGTTATTACGAAGCCACCTTCCTGCGCGAAATTCCCAAGCTCTACCGCTCCCTGGAAGATGCTTTGCCGGGCCAGACCGTGGCGCCTTTTTTGCGCATGGGGCAGTGGATAGGCGGGGACCGCGATGGCAACCCGAATGTCAGCGCCGACACCCTGCGCTATGCCCTGCAGCGACAGGCCGACATGGCCTTGCGTCACTACCTGACCGAACTTTTTCACCTGGGTACCGAGTTGTCGCTGTCGGCCATGCTGGTCGATGTGACGCCTGAAATGCGGGCCTTGGCCGAAGCCTCGCCCGACACCAATGCCCACCGCCAGGACGAGCCTTACCGGCGCGCCATCAACGGCGTGTATGCCCGCTTGGCCGCCAGCCTGAAAGCGCTGACCGGCGGCGATGCGGCGCGCCACGCGGTGGCGCCGCAAAATCCCTACCCCAACGCCCAAGCCCTGGCACACGATTTGGCCGTGATGGACCGCTCTCTGAGCGCGCAGCATGGCACAGCCTTGGCGCAGCAACGCCTGCGCCCCTTGATGCGCGCAGTCGATGTGTTTGGCTTTCATTTGGCCACGGTGGACTTGCGACAAAGTTCGGACCAGCATGAACGGGTGGTGGCCGAGTTGCTGGCCACGGCGGGTATCGAACCCCACTACGCGGGCCTGAACGAAGCCGACAAACAAGCTGTGCTGTTGCGCTTGTTGAACGATGCCCGGCCCTTGCGCGTCTTGCAGGCGCAGTACAGCGACCATGCCGTGCAGGAGCTGGCCATTTTTGAGGCGGCCCGCCAGATGCGTGAGCTTTACGGTGCACAAGCCATCGTGCACAACATCATCAGCCACACCGAAAGCGTCAGCGATTTGCTGGAAGTGCTGTTGCTGCAAAAAGAGACGGGGCTGATGCAGCAAACGCTGTCGCGGCAAGCCCACACCGATTTGATCGTCGTGCCTTTGTTTGAAACCATTGACGACTTACGCCATGCCGCAGGCATCATGCGCGATTTTTTTGCGCTGCCTGGCGTGGCCGCCATGGTGCAGCGATCGGGTGGCGTCCAAGACATCATGCTGGGCTATTCGGACAGCAACAAAGACGGCGGCATTTTCACAAGCAACTGGGAGCTGTACCGCGCCGAGATTGACCTGGTCGCCCTGTTTGACGAACTGGCAGTCTCTCATGGCATTCGCTTGCGCATGTTCCATGGCCGTGGCGGCACCGTCGGGCGCGGCGGCGGCCCCAGCTACCAGGCCATTCTGGCGCAACCGCCGGGCACGGTGCGTGGCCAAATTCGCTTGACCGAGCAGGGCGAAGTGATCGGCTCGAAATACGCCAATCCCGACATTGGCCGGCGCAATCTGGAGACTCTGGTGGCGGCCACCCTGGAAGCCACCTTGTTGCAACCCACGCGGCCAGCCAGCAAAAAATTCTTGCAAGCCGCCGATGCGCTGTCGCAAGCCAGCATGAAGGCCTACCGCAGCCTGGTGTATGAAACCGAGGGCTTCACCGATTATTTTTTCAATGCCACGCCGATCCGCGAAATCGCGCAGCTCAATATTGGCTCGCGTCCTGCCTCGCGCAAGGCCAGCCAACGCATTGAAGACCTGCGTGCCATTCCTTGGGGTTTCAGCTGGGGACAATGCCGTCTGACCTTGCCCGGCTGGCTGGGCTTTGGCTCGGCGGTCGAGGCGTTTCTGGCGCAGCCTACGCCCAAGGAGCGCAAGGCCGCGTTGGCGCTTTTGCAGACGATGTACCGACAATGGCCTTTCTTCAAAGCCTTGCTCTCCAACATGGACATGGTGCTGGCGAAAAGCGATTTGTCACTGGCCTCGCTGTACAGCGAGCTGGTGCCGGATACGCGGTTGCGCAAGCGCATGGCCCGCTTGCTGTCACAAGAATGGCATCGCACGGTGGACGCGCTGGCCCAGATCACGGGTGAAAAAAACCGTTTGGCCAGCAACCCTGCGCTGGCGCGCTCGATGCGCCACCGCTTTCCCTACATCGACCCTTTGCACCATTTGCAGGTGGAGTTGATTCGCCGCTATCGCCAAGGGCAGGATGACGAGCGCGTCCAGCGCGGCATTCACTTGTCCATCAACGGCATTGCAGCGGGCTTGCGCAACACCGGTTGAGGCCTCTCAGGTGGGAAACACCGGCTCGCCCAGGTTCAGCATCAGCCGGTTGGCCCAGGCAAAGATGGCAACGGCATGGATCAGGTCGACGATCTCGGCATCGCTCATGCCCACGTCGATCAGCGGTTGAATTGACGCGGCATCGACTTTGTCGGGGTTCAGGGTCAGGTCGATGGAAAAGGCCACAATGGTTTTTTCTCGCGCGTTGGTGCCAGCGGTGGCCGGGTTGGCGAAGACCTGCGCGATCACATCGTTGCGCTTGGCCAGCTGTTCAAAGCGCTGCGCATGCACCGAGGCGCAATAGACGCAGCCATTGACACAGGACACCACGGTAGAGGCCAGCTCGCGCTCGGCGCGTGACAGCCCGCCGGGCGCGTACATGATGGCGTTGAAGGCATCGGAGCGGTGCGCCAGAATCTCTGCCTGATGCACCAGGAACAGGTAGTAGTCGGAGACCTTGGCCTGGGGATGGCTGGCTTCCAGCACCTGAATTTGCTTGTCGCTGGCTTGCGCCAGTTGAACCGTGTCCAGCCATGCCTTCCAGCCCAGGGTTTCGCTGGTAAAGCCGTTGATGTTCAAAGGGGTGCTCATGCGGCGTTCTCCTGCGAGGCCGCGCGCGCTTGTTGCAAGGCCGAGAGCCCGCTGACCACGCGCGTCTGGTAAGAAAGAAAGGCGATCAACTGTGCAATGGCCACCACCGCGGGTGTGCTGTAACCCGCCTGGGGCAGGGTCTGCAGGGCGGCACGGTCACCTTGCACAGGATTCAAGATCAGGGTGCGGGTGAAGGCCAGCAAGGCGCGCAGGCGCGCATCTGTGAGCAGGCTGAGTTGGTCGCCTTCGATAGCTTGGCACACATCTTCTTCGATGTCATAGGCATTCAAGCGCTCGCGGTAATGTGCAGCCAGGGCCGGGTGGGGCGTGAGGCGGCAGGCGTACCAGGCGAGCAGCAAACGCTCGCGCAAAGGCACGCTCTGCAGGCCAGGGCTCAACAGGGCGTCGTAGCTCTGCTGGGTGGCGTTGACCACCTTGGCGCGCTGGTGCCGAATGGCATGGAGTGGGTCGGATTCGGGCAGCGGCACCATGCGGTCGATCACATCGGCCGCCGGCCATTCGTCACCCAGCAGTTCCGGGTCTGCAAAGTCGTGGATGGCTTGTTCGTGGTGCTTCACATCTTCTCCATAAAAATGGCTGGCGATGCCCCTTGCCAAACGTTGGGCGCCGTCGCTGATGGCGGGGATGTCACCCGACACCTGTCCATGCGACATGGCGGCGGGGTAGCAAAAACAATGGATACGTTCCAGCCCCGGGCAACTGCCCGCTTGCTTGGGCTGGAACTCGAAGGCCGGCCCCAGGTCGGGCATGCTGGACAGCTCTTCGTCCTCATCGCCCGCCGCTGGTTGGTAGCGGTCAGACCACAGCTTGAGGTGCGGCGCGATGGCCGCCAACTCGGGGCGCTCAGCCAAGGCCACCCGAAAGCCTGTGCAAAAAATCACAAAGTCCACGCGGTGCTCGGCCTTGGGCGTGGTCAGCCACAGCCCCTGCGCTGTGTCACGCACAGACAGCAGCGGGCTGCCCAAATGCATGTGGGCCTGGGGATGGCGAAACACGCGCAGCGAGCTGCCGCGTGGCGGCGGCGTTTGCTGCACGTTCATGTAGTGGCGCAGCCGCCATTTCCATTCGTCTGGCAAATGCTGGTAGCCATGGGTGATGCCCGGGTTGCCCGAGCCTTTCACCTTGTTGATGCGCGGCAGCACCGAACGGCGCACCAAAAGATCGACCCGCTCGGCCCCGGCCTCCAGCGCGGTGGCGGCGCAGTCCATGGCCGAGGCGCTGCCGCCCACCACGGCCACGCGCAGGCCGTGCAGGCGGGTTGCATCGAACAGGTCGGCCGAATGCGCGCGCCGGCTGGGGGGAATGTGTTGCGCCTCGGGCGGCAACCAGGCGCTGCCCAAGCCATCCCGGCCTGTGGCCAGAACCACGCGCCGTGCCAACAGGGTTTGCAATGCGCCTTGATGACGCACCTGCAATCGCACATGGCCCTCGTTGGTGGGCTCGATGGCCTCGACGGCATGGTCGTTGCGCAGGTCGACCGCCATCACGCGACGAAACCAGCGCAGGTAATCCATCCATTGGGGGCGCGGAATTTTGTCCAACGCATCCCAGGCGGCCACGCCAAACTGCGCCTCATACCAGGCCCGAAAGGTCAGGGCGGGCAAACCCAGCGCCGGCCCAGTCAGGACCTTGGGCGAGCGCAGGGTTTCCATGCGCGCGGAGGTGACCCAGGGGCCCTCTTGGCCCACGCTGGCTTTGTCCAGCACGACCGCATGAATGCCCAGCATTTTCAAGGCGGTGGCTGCCGTGAGGCCTGCCATGCCGCCGCCAATCACGACCACGTCCAGCACCGCTTGGCCGTCGTGTGCCTGTGGGGGGATCCAGGCTTTGGGGGGCAGCTCCAACCAGGCCAGGTCTTGGGCCAAACGCGCTTCCAGCGCTGCGAGTCCTTGGGCTTGTGCCATCGGTGCGCTCGCTCTCAATCGACGGAGGCGCCAGAGTATTTCACCACATCCGCCCACTTGCGAATTTCACTGTCCAGGTGCTTGGCCAGGGTGTCGGGCGTGCCGCCAGCAGGCTCCAGTCCCATGCCCATGAAGCGTTGGCGCACCGCTGGGTCTGCCAACAATTTGTTGACGGCCTGATTGAGTTTGGTGACGGCTTCTGCGGGTGCGCCTTTGGGAAACAGCAGCGCGAACCAGGTTTGCGACTCGATCGGGAAGCCCAGCTCTTTCATGGTGGGCACGTCGGGCAGCACCGGCGAGCGCTGCGGCGCCAACACGGCAATCGGTCGCACCTGACCTGATTTGACCGCGCCTTGTGCGCCGGTGATCAGGTGAAACATGAACTGGACCTGGTTGGTGATGAGGTCGCCGGTGGCATTGCCCACGTTGTTGTAGGGCACATGCACGATGAAGGTTTGGGTTTGCTTTTTGAAGAGCTCGGCCGCCAGGTGCATGGAACTGCCATTGCCGGACGAGGCATAGTTGAAGCGCCCTGGCTGGCTGCGCACC
>VERE01000038.1 GCA_018882835.1 Limnohabitans sp. | reverse complement strand
GGATGGTGCAGCGCGTCATGCCCTGATGCCACGCAGCACCCTCTCGGGCAGCGCAAACCTTTTGGTGCTCCCCAACCTGGATGCGGCCAATATTTCCTACAATTTGCTTAAAACGGCTGCGGGCGGCAACATCGCGATTGGCCCCGTCTTGTTGGGGGCCGCCAAACCCGTGCATATTTTGACCGCCAGCACCACGGTGCGTCGCATTGTGAACATGACAGCATTGACTGTTGCCGATGCGAGTGCGGCCAGATAAGGCACTTTTTGAGAGCGGGCAATCACTTAAATTTTGATTTCCCGACAAATTCATGCCTAATTATTGGGCATGGACTTGCGTTTTTGTCGCTTTTGCTTCACACTACAGCCTTGAAATGCCGGGTTAACCCGGGGCTCTCCGAAAAATGCTGCAAAGCAACATTTTTTTCAGAGCATGAAATTTGTCAGGCCCTCGTCTTTTTTTCAAGGAAAGCCACGGAGATGGATACGCCGCTTCGTACAGTGAAAACCAATATCGTCCAGTCGATTCGCGCCTTCCGCGTGCCGGATCTGCAGGAAGCCGCCCAGGCCTTGGGACACCACTTTTTGTACGCCAATTTGGCCCAAGCGCAGAGCAAGCAAGATGTGCTGGATCTCATTGCCCAGCAGTTCACCTTCCCGACGCAAGCCAGCAAAAATTTTGACTCGCTGTACGACGGCATGACCGATCCGTTGCACAAGTCAGGCCCGCAACCCGGCTTTATCCTGGTGCTGGAGCACATCCCTGCCCATGCCAAGTTTGACAAAGAAGCCCGCGAACAACTGCTCGATGTCTTCCGCGAAGCCGCCGATTACTGGTCTGACCGCAAGGTGCCGTTCCGTTGCTTCTATTCTTTCTCGGTGGCCCGTGCGCCTTCTGCGGTGGCTGAGGGTGTGACGGAAAACCCAGAGGCACAACAAGGCATCGAGTTGACCGAGCCTGGCGAAAAAATGCCCACCGACAAACTGGTGGACATCTCCCCGCTGGCGCTGCGCATGAGCAGCCCGTTCAACGCGGGTTATTGGCTGGCGGCGGCATAAGCTGCCACACCAAGCCATCAAGCGGTGGGTGAACCGCTCACTTCTTGCGCCAAAGCCAGATAAGCCTCCACCGGAACCTCTTCGGCTCGGCGTTGAACATCAAATGTTCCGCGCCAGTCCCGGGCCTCAAGCCACCGCCCGAGCGTGTGGCGAAGCAATTTGCGCCTCTGGCTGAACGCCACCTGCACCAGCTCTGACAACAAGGCAGGTGACACCGGCGCAGCATCTTTTCTCGGCACCATTTTCACCACCGCGCTGTCCACCCGCGGCGGCGGATCAAATGCGCTTGGCGGCACAAACAAAGTCATCTCCATGGCATAGCGCCATTGCAGCATCACGCTCAGACGACCATAGGCTGCGGTGGCGGGCGCCGCGACCATGCGGTCCACCACTTCTTTTTGCAGCATGAAGTTCTGGTCCGCAATGGCCGACACGTGGCCCAGCAAGTGAAACAGGATTGGCGTCGAAATGTTGTAGGGCAAATTCCCAACGACCCGCAAGGGTGCCCCTCCCATTTGCGCAGCCAGGGCCGTGAAGTCCACTTTCAGCACGTCCGACTCCAGCACCCGAAGTTGCGGGTGACTGCGCAGTCGTTGCGCCAAGTCACGGTCCAGTTCAATGACCGTCAATTGCCCCAGGCGCTCCACCAAGGGCTGGGTCAAAGCGGCCAACCCAGGGCCGATTTCCACCACGGACTGTCCCGGCACGGGTGAAATGCTGTCGACGATGCCATCAATGATGCTGGCATCGGTCAGAAAATGCTGGCCAAAACGCTTGCGTGCGATGTGCTTCAAGAAAAATTCCTGTCGCAGCTCACTGCGGGGGCTCACGGTATTCAATGTAGGCCCGACCGCGAATTTCCTGGGCCCAGGTTTCGTAAGTTTCGTCGTACTTGCGCTCTTTCAGCGCGTTGCGCGCATACTCACGCTCTTCTCGTGCCGACAAAGGGTTGTTGCGTCGTGCCATCACCTGAATCAAGTGCACGCCAAAGCGGGACACCAGCGGCTCGGATACTTCGCCAATGGCCAAGCGGTTCATGACCTCCTCAAACTCCGGCACAAACATACCCGCGCTGGCCCAACCCAACTCGCCCCCTTGGGCCGCGCTGGCGTCCTGGGAGAACTCCTTGGCCAGGTCGGCAAAATTGGCCTGGCCTTGCTCCACCCGGCGCTTCATCTGCGACAGTTGTGCGCGCGCGGCGGTCTGGCTCAACTGACCACCGGGACGCAAAAGAATGTGGCGAGCCTGCGTTTGTGCGATGGTCAACCCAGCTTCTGATCTGATTTTTTCAACGACTTTCAAAAGGTGAAAACCTGCGCCAGATCGAACCGGGCCGGCAATCTCCCCCACTGCCAGATTTTGGGTGGCATCCACAAACAGGCTGGGGTAGCGCTCCACGGACCTCAGGCCCAATTGGCCGCCGTTCACGCGATCTTGCGCGTCCGAATTCTCTTGGGCCAAACGGGCAAAGTCAGCCCCTTCGCGAAGCTGCTTCAACAGCGTTTGGACTTTCGCAAACAGCCTTTGCTCTTGCTCTGCGCTTGCATTTTCCGGGACCGCAACCAGCAACTGCGCCAAGTGCAGTTGCTGGGTCTTCAGCTGGTTTTTTTGCTGGGCCAGGTACTGGTCGATCTCCTGGTCAGACACCTTGATGCGGGCAGGCACTTCGCGCTCGCGCAGTCGCTGAAGTATTTGTTGCTGTCGCAAGCTTTGGCGGTACTGAGACAGTGACAGGCCTTCGCGTTCAAGTTGAGCACGAAACTCGGTCAGGGTCAGCTGGTTTCGATCCGCCACCGATCGCTCCAGCTGATCGACTTCCTCATCGGTGACTTTCAGGCCACTTTGCTGCGCCCACTGCAATTGGGTGCGCTCATAAATCAGCTGCTCCAAAGCCTCCCCGAGCAACTGCTGCCGCCCAGGCGGGATGCTCGCTTGTTGTGACGCTTGCGCACGTACGCGAGCAGCTTGTACTGCCACTTCCTGGTTGGTAACGGGCTCACTGTCCACGATGGCCACGATGAAGTCCGAAGTTTCCGACACGTTGCGTGTCACAGGCACAGGCGGCGCAGCTCGCAAGCCGCCGCCGCCCAACCCCTGCGGCGTTCGCAATCCTTGGGCTTGTGCAGCATCGGCCATGACCAGCCCCCACAGGCAGAGCAAGACAAACAGGGAATGACTTTTCTTCATGCAGTTCAATCGTAGACGCCAAAACGGCTGGGTGGCGCAATTTGGTCACGCAAATACTGGTAACGAGGGATATTTTCTTTCAGATGCCGCAGAGGATTGGAGCCAACACGCGTGAAGCCCACAAATTCCAGTTGGAACATGATGCGCTGATTGGCTTGGTTGGACGCGATTTGCAATCGCTCAAGAACCACACGGCTGAGCCAACACCCCGCATCGTACTCGAGACCGACGATGGCATCGACCATTTTGCGTTCTTGCAAGTTGTAATTCAACCGCCCCACCGAGTACCACCGGTCCTCGCCAAGCCCTCTGCCAGCACCCAGGTCCTGGCCTTTGTCACCCCATAAATCGTTGAGCGGCCACTGCCACGCAGTGTCCAGTACTTCGCTGTTCACGTCGCGTTGAAATCGGTAGGCGGTACTCAACAAACGGTAATTGCTCGGGTTGTAGCGAACGCCTGCGACCGAGCGCATCGATTGTTCTGTCTTGGGGTTGTACTGCACGGTTGAGTCCAACATCCAGGCCGGGTTGAGGTTCACCGTGGCCCCCACCAGCACATCGCTGACGCGTTCCGAAACCGGCCCAGTCTCGGTGGGCAGCACCGTGCGCTGGTCTTTCATGCGAAGCCTTTGGGCAATGCCAAAGCGCGCGCCTTCTACGCCGGTTTCCGGGTGAATCAGACGCGAGGTCAGCCCCAAGGTCAGCAGCTGGTTGTCGGCAATGCGGTCCTGCCCCGCAAACGGATTCTCTGAAAATACAGTGGCAAAGTTGAAGTCGTTTCGCCCCGTATCGTAAATCGGCAAATGGTTCTGGTCGCGGTACGGTGTAGAGACGAAAAAGGCCCGTGGCTCCAAGGTTTGCGTCCATGAGGTGCCTCGGAACACTGCCGTGCGCTCAAACATGGTCGAGGCGTCCAGGCTGAAGGTGGGCACGGTCACACTGGCGCTGCGAATGCCCTGGCTGACCAGGGGCGTGTCAAATTGGTAAGCCCGCGTGTGCAAGGACACCTTGGGCGTCAACGTGCCATAGGGGAGCTGAAAGGGGTGCGCCAAGCGAGTCACCGCAAAAGCGCGATCGGCATTGGGCTGCAAGCACTCTCTGGACAAGCTGGACATGCTGCTACAGACCAGGGCACGGTCCGCCTCAAATCGCGTGTAATCAGCCTCCACAGAAAAATCCAGCAGCGCAGAGTCCGATCGGTAGCGGGTCAGCAATTGAGGCATGCGGTCGTAGGGTGCAATGATGGGGGCGGTGACATCTTGCAAGGTCTGCCATTTGACGGCGCGCACGGTGGTGTTCACATTGCCGCTCAACCATGACATCATCACATCTGAAGGCAACAGGCGCTGGGTGAGGCTGCCCGAGGAGCGGGGAAAATCTCGCCAGTAGTTGTCGTCACTGACGCGGTTGATGTTCAAGTTCAGGCCCAACTTGCCCTCGCCCCATTGCGTCCAACCCTGATGGGTCTGGGCATAGCCCCAGCGGTTGCGGTCACGCATCGGATCGTTCACCATGTAATCCATGCGGACTTGGCCACGGTAGTCCGGCGCAGCACTTTCCAGATAGCGGAACTCCCCGCCCAGATTCAATCCCCGTTTGGTCCAGAGCGTGGTTTGGATGGTGGCATCCCGATTGGGCGCAATGTTCCAGTAATAAGGCTGGGAGTATTCGATGCCGCTGAGGTTGTCCAAGCCTAACACCGGGGGCAACAGACCGGACTTGCGCTCGGCACTGAGTGGAAAACTCAAAGAGGGAATCGGCAAGATAGGAATGTCTTTCAACCGCAGCGAGGCGCCTTCTGCCTGCCCCACATTGGTCTCGCTGTTGATGTCCAACCGACTGGCCTTGAGCACCCAGTCGGGCATCCAACTCGGGCCGGGTTTTCTCTGGCACGTGGTGAAAGTGGCGTCGTGCACGATGGCGCGTTTGTCATCCAAAAACTCTATTTTCGAAGCTTGGCCGTAAGCCTCGTTTTTCAGGAAGCGGTAGGTCGGCTGGGTGAAAAAGCCTTCGAAATTGTTGACCTTCAAATCCAGCTCAGGGCCTTGGTACAAGGTGCCTGCACGGTTGATGGACACCTGGCCGCGCGCCTTCAAATGGTCCTGCGACTGAGAATAGTCCACCCGGTCGGCCCGCAACACAGTGTCGCCCCGGCGGAACACCACCGAGCCTTCGAGTTGCACATCTTGGTCGGGCTCGCCCGTCAAGCGGTCGGCCTGGATAAAAGAGGGCAACTTGGCCCGTACCTCTTGGGGTAGCTTTTCCTGCAACAAGCTGCTTGGCTTGAGCACCATGGATGGCGCCGACGTCATGCCCTGCAATGGCTGCGCCAAAGCCGTCAAGGCTGGGCAAAGCATCAGAATGGGCAATCTTTTCAAAAGCAGCGGTCAGTGAAAATGTGACAAATCGTTGGCGCACGCTTGTGGCGGCCAGCCCTTTGTAGAATTTGAATTATCCATGACCCTCCACACCATGCCCACAACCATGCCCCTCGTCCCCACATGGGATGACCCGCTTCGCCAACAAGCCTTCGCATCATGGCTTGAACGGCTGGCGCCCAGCCAGGGCTTGCACACCGGCAGCGTGCGTGTGGCTTCAGCCGATGCCAGCTTCCGGCGCTATTTTCGGGTTGACAGCACGCACGGCACCCGCATCATCATGGACGCGCCTCCCGCCAAGGAAAATTCCCGCCCCTTCGTTCAAATTGCCACCCTGATGCTGGAAGCCGGCTTGCTGGCGCCCCGGGTCCTTGACTGGCACGAAGCCGAGGGCTTCATGCTGCTGGACGACCTGGGATCCTCTACCATGATGGAGGTCCTCGATCCCAAGCAGCCGCAGGCCAACTTGCCCCTTTACCAACGTGCCACGGAGGCCTTGCTGTCCTGGCAACGCGCCAGCCGAGCCGGCGTTTTGCCACCCTACGATCAAGCCTTGCTGGCACGCGAGCTGTCACTGTTTCCCGATTGGTACCTGGTGCAGCACAAGGGCTTGCACTTGTCGGATGAGCAAAAGGCCGTGCTGAGCACCACCTTTGAAACCATCATTCAACGCAACCTGGCAGCCCCCAGGGTCTATGTGCACCGCGACTTCATGCCGCGCAATTTGATGATGCCGCACGATGCCAACGAGCCCCGCCTGGGCGTGCTGGATTTTCAAGACGCGGTCTACGGACCGGTCACCTACGACATCGCCAGCCTGATGCGTGATGCTTTCTTGAGTTGGGACGAGGAGTTTGTGCTGGATGTGACCATTCGCTACTGGGAGAAAGCGCGCAAGCTGGGCCTGCTGGACCACGATGGCTGGGCCAATGACTTTGGCGAATTCTGGCGTGCCGTCGAGTGGATGGGTTTGCAGCGCCACCTGAAAGTGGCCGGCATCTTCGCGCGCTTGACCTTGCGCGACGGCAAACCCAAATACCTGGCGGACGCCCCCCGGTTCATTCAATACATCCGTGCCACCGCCAGCCGTTATCGCGAGCTCAAGCCCTTGCTGCACCTGATCGACGCGGTCGAGGGCACCACGCCCGCCAGCAGTTACGCTTTTGGCCGCGTCTGATGCCGCGCTTTTTTTGCGACCTGGCCCTTGTCCCTGGCGACGCCTTGGCCTTGCCCCCTGCCGCAGCCCGCCATGTCCAGGTACTGCGCCTGCAGCCCGGCCAAGCGGTCACCTTGTTCAATGGACAGGGCGGTGAATGCCTGGCCGAGGTCACCCACATGGGGCGCAGCGATGTGCAGGTGCGTGTGCTCAGCCATGCCGCGCTGGAACATGAGAATCTTCGGGACGTCCATCTCGCCATCGGCATGCCTGCCAATGAGCGCATGGATTGGCTGGTGGAAAAAGCCACCGAACTGGGCGTCACCCGCTTGACGCCCCTGATGACCGAGCGCAGCGTGCTGCGCCTGCATGGCGAGCGTGCCGAGAAAAAGCGCGGGCATTGGCGGTCGGTGGCCGCGGCCGCCTGCGAACAATGCGGGCGCAACCGCTTGCCCGACATTGACACGCCCCACAGCCTGAGCGATTGGCTGTCCAATTTTCGTGCCGCTGAAGGCACCCTGACGCGGATGCTATCCCTGTCGGAGGGTAGCCAAGCCTTGCGCAGCACCGTCAAGGATGCCGGTGCGCCCGTGCTGCTGGTCAGCGGCCCGGAAGGCGGGCTGTCCCCCGCCGAAGAAGCCATGCTGCGCCAGCACCACTTTACCCCTGTCACGCTGGGCCCCCGCGTTTTGCGAGCCGAGACGGCCGCTTTGGCCGCATTGGCTGCCTTGACCTTGTAAGGCGACGCGCTGACACGCTGTCCCCGGTATCACAGGGCCGGCGGGTTAAATCGTCTATAAAAGCAAACATGAACCGAAACCTGCTGCTGCTGGCCTTGGCCCAAGGTCTGTTTCTCACGAACAACGTGACCTTCATCGCCATCAATGGGTTGGTCGGGCTCAGCCTGGCGCCTGTGGGGTGGATGGCGACGTTGCCGGTCATGGGCTACGTGGTGGGCGGCGCGCTCAGCACTGGCTTGGTGGCACGCACCCAGCATCGCTTTGGCCGCAAGATTTCTTTTCAGCTGGGCCTGCTGGTGGCGCTCTTTTCGGCTGGCCTGGGTGCGTGGGCCGTCAGCCACCATCAGTTTTGGTGGTTGGTTTGCGCCACGGTGGTGGCGGGCTATTACAGTGCCAATGCACAGTTGTACCGTTTTGCGGCCGCCGAACTGTGCCAACCCAGTTTCCGCGAAAAGGCTGTGTCTTGGGTGATGGCCGGCGGCTTGATCGGTGCGGTGATTGGCCCCAACTTGGCGATGTTCACCAAGGATATGACGGCGGTGCCCTTCACGGGGCCTTACCTGGCGCTGGCCGGCATTGCCGTGCTGTCGATGACCGTGATCTCGCAAATTCAGTTTCCGCCCTTGCCCCCTAAAAACCAACCGGCAGGGTCGGGCCGTCCCCTGAGTGAAATCATGCGACAGCCGGTGTTTGTGGTGTCGGCCATGGCCGCAGCCCTGGGCTATGGGGTGATGAATTTGCTGATGGCCGCCACGCCCCTGGCCATGCAAACCTGTGGGCTCTCTTTTGAAAACACGGCCCTGGTATTGCAGTGGCATGTGATTGGCATGTTCGCCCCTGGTTTTTTCACCGGCCACCTGATCCAGCGCTTTGGGGTGCTGCGCATCATGGGCGTGGGCGTGCTCTTGAATGCCGCTTGTATCGGGGTGGCGTTGTCAGGGGTTGCGCTGCATGATTTCCTGATCGCCATGCTGGTACTGGGCATTGGCTGGAACTTCGTGTTCACCGGCAGCACCACGCTGTCTTTGCATGCCTACACCCCGCAGGAAAAAGACCGCGCACAAGGCGCCATCAATTTCTGCGTCTTTGGGACCATGGCCTTTACCTCGTTTGCCTCTGGCGCGTTGGTCACGACCCAAGGCTGGGCCCTGCTCAATGTAGGCTCCCTGGTTCCGGTGCTGGTCACGGGTGCGGCCTTGGTCTGGCTCAGGGCCAATCCGCAATCCGGTCGCGCTGCGACCTGAGGCCCGTCGCTTAAAAGCGCTGGGTCAACCAGGGGATGAGCACGTCAAACACCTGCGCAGCCTCTGGGTCGTTGAAAATTTCGTGGTACATGGTCTCAAACACCTGGGCCTGCACACAGGCAGCCGGGGCCTGCGCCGCAAAACGGGTGCTGCCCCTGGGGTCAACCAAGCGGTCCGTCCCCGCATAAAGCAACAAACTGGGGGTTGACCAAGCAGGCGCATCGGCCAATGTCTTGGCGCCCTCTGCCAAGATCCATTGCGCCAAGCCTGCCGATATTTTTCGGTGCACCAGCGGGTCTTGCAAATAAGCTTGCACCACCTGCGGCGAGCGTGACACCCATTGCGCGTCCAGGCCGTTGTCCACGCACAAATGCGGGAACCACCGCGGCAAAGTGGCCAACAAGAATTTCTGCAAGGCATTGGTCGACGCCGCCAGAGCTGGCGAGGACATCACCAGCGCATCGACCGGCCGGATCTTTTGGGCCACGGCACGGGCCACCACCAGCCCGCCCATGCTGTGCCCCAGCAAAATCAGCGGGGTTGCAGCACGCCCCGGCAAGCGGCGCGTGGCATCGATCACCTGCCCCAGGTCTTCGAGCAGGCGATCGGGTTGCGGCAAATCGCCTCGACGCCCACCGGACAGGCCATGGCCGACATGGTCATAGCCTCGCACCGAAAATCCTGCTTGCATCAAACGTTGGGCAACGCCGTCATAGCGACCGATGTGCTCGCCCAGGCCATGCACCAGCAAGACCGTGGCACGGGCGTTGGCCGCTACTGGCGAAGGCCAATCCAGCAGCGACAGCGCGTAGCCGTCGCGCGGCAGCTCAGAGCGGACGCCGTTCTGCATGCAAGCTCAACCCTCAGGGCATTTGCGCGATGACCTGCGCAACCGCCGCGGTCAAGCGCTTGGCATAGGGCACATGCAAAAACTCATTCGGCCCGTGGGCATTGGACTTCGGACCGAGCACGCCGCAGACCATCATTTGCGCACGCGGGAAGCCTTGGCTGAGCATGCTCATCAGGGGAATGGTGCCGCCTTGTCCGATGTAGCCCACAGGGGCGCCAAAGTGCGCCTGGCTGGCCTGGTTCAAAGCCTGTTCAAACCAGGGGGTGGCACTGGGTGCGTTCCATCCATTGGCTGAGCCTTCCGCCTCGAAGGTGACTTTTGCCTGGTAAGGCGCGTTGTCTTCCAGCAGCGTTTTCAATTGTTGTACGGCCTGGGCTGCGTCTACCAAGGGCGGCAAACGCAAACTCAGCTTGAACGCCGTGTAAGGCCGCAGCACATTGCCCGCATCTTTCAAGGCCGGAAAGCCCTCGGCGCCCGTCACGCTCAGGGTGGGCACCCAGGTGCGCTGCAGCAAAGCTTGCACGGGGTCGGTGGTCATGGGCAAGGCCACCAGGGTGGCACCGCCGCAATCGTGGTGGGCCCACGGAAAACGCTTGTACAGCGCATCCCCCAAAATGGCCGCCGTCGCATGGGCCTGCGCCAAGCGATCGGGCGGCACTTGGCAATGAAAGCTCTGCGGCAACAAGCGACCGCTGGCGCTGTCTTCCAAGCGATCCAACACTTGGCGCATGATGCGAAAGCTCGACGGCACCACCCCCGAGGCATCGCCGGAGTGAATGCCTTCGGTCAGGATTTCCACTTTCAACACACCGCTGGCCATGCCCCGCAAACTGGTGGTGAGCCAGAGTTGGTCGTAATTGCCGGCGCCACTGTCCAGGCAAATCACCAGGCCCACATCGCCCAAGCGGTCGCGCAAGGCATCGACATAAGGCAACAAATCGTAGGAGCCACTTTCCTCGCAGGTTTCGATCAAGCCCACCACGCGCGGATGCGGCACATTCTGGCTTTTCAGCGCCTTGAGTGCGGCGATGCTGGCATACACAGCGTAGCCATCGTCGGCGCCGCCACGGCCATAGAGCAGGCCATCGTCGTACTTGGGGGTCCAGGGGCCGAGGTCGGACCGCCAACCGTTGAACTCGGGTTGCTTGTCCAGGTGACCGTACATCAGCACCGTTTGCGCTGACTCTGCCAGCGCGCGCGTAGCCGGCACCTCGAACCACAAGATGGGCGTTCGACCCGGCAAGCGCACGATCTCAAGGGTAAGGCCCTCGACCTTTTGCGCGCGCACCCAATCAGCAGCACGCTGCACCACGGTTTCCAGATGGCCATGGGCTTGCCATTGCGCATCAAAGGCGGGCGACTTCGCGGGGATGGCAATGTAGTCGCTGAGCTGACGCACGATGTCCGAATCCCAGGCGTGGGTGACCTCGCGCAACACCTGTTCAGCATTCAGTCCGGGAACACGTGCGTTCATGTCTTTCTCCTTCAGCGGTTCATGGCGCGAAACCAACCCAGACCGGCCGAGGTTCCGCCTGGCTGGCCACCCGCTTTCGGGCGGTATTCGCAGCCAATCCAGCCGTCCCAGCCACACTGGGCACTGACTTCGTCAATCACATCAAAAAGGTAGGGATGGTGCAATTCGCCCAGGTCGGGCTCATGGCGTTGGGGCACGCCGGCAATTTGAAAATGGCCAACACGCCCGGTCGGCAGGTAAGCGCGGATCTTGCTGGCCACATCACCCTCGACAATCTGGCAATGGTAGAGGTCCATCTGCACTTTCAGGTTAGCGCACCCGGATTCCAACACAATGGCATGGGCCTGGTCTTGGCGGTTCAAGAAAAAGTGGGGGATGTCACGCGCATTGATGGGTTCGATCAGCACATCGCGCCCTACCTTGGCCGCTTGCTCGGCCGCCCAGCGCAGGTTGGACAGGTAGGTGTCGCGCAATGCGCCAGGCGTGCTGGCGTAGGCGGCATGGGTGGCGAGCGTCACGGGCTCGGCCTGCGGCAACCGCAGGGCTTCGGGCACCAGGCCAGCCATCACATGCACGCGCGGGCACTGCAGCACCTGGGCATAGTCCAGGGCCAGCAAAAAACTGTCACGAAACTCTGCCTCGCGACCGGGCGTGCTGGCAATGCCCCGCGTGCCAGCCTCCCAGGCTTTGTCGATGCTGGCGCGGTCCGTACCGCCAGGGGGCGCATTGAACAGCACTTGTTTCAAGCCATGCGCATTCAGCCGTGAAGCCAGTTCTTGTGGCGTCCAAGCGTAAGGGAACAAATATTCGACGGCCGTGAAGCCATCTCGGGCGGCTGCCTCAAAACGGTCCAGAAACGGCAGCTCGGTGTACATCATCGATAAGTTGGCAGCGAAGCGGGGCATGGTGTTCGGTTCCGGTCGGGTGGGTTCAAAGGCTTACCAACGTGCGCCAAAAGTTTGGCGCAAATCGTCAATCTGTGCGTCGCTCAAAGGGGCCACTGGTGAGAGTTGCCACAGGCGCGCCGTCTCTTCCAGCTCTTCCAGCGTGGCCATCGCTTGCGCGGGTGTTTCATGCCAGACGTTGGGGCCCAAGCGCATGAGCATGACGGCGCGAATGCCCAGGCCCTGCTGTCCATAGCGGGTGATGGTCTGCGCCACCTGGGCGGCCGCTTCGGGCGAGCCCGGGCGGTGGTAATCGATGCAGGGCACATGGCCCACTTTCATCACGAAATAAGGCGTGAGCGCCGGCAACAGCTCAGCCCCGAGCAGACCTTGATGGCTGGGTGGCCGCAAACTGAGCGCAACGCAATGGGTGCTGTGGGTGTGAATGACACAGGCAACCTGGGCGTCAAAGGCACAAGCTGCAGTGTAAATGTGTCGGTGCAGCACCAGGGTTTTGCTGGCCCGGGCACCGCTCAGTTGTTGGCCGTTGGCGTCCAGATGCGCCAGCTCGGCAGGGTCCAGAAATCCCAGACAGGCATCGGTGGGGGTGATCAAGAAGCCTTCGGGCAAGCGCACGCTGATGTTGCCTGCTGTGGCGTGCACATAACCGCGCGCAAACAGGCTGGCACCCACCCTGCACATCTCTTCTCGCAAGCGATGCTCTTGCGTGTGGAGGTTCAACTGGCTCATGCGGCAGCCTTGAGCTGAGCGAGAGACTTGGAAAAGAAGTCGGGGGTCCCGAAGTTGCCCGACTTCAAGGCGACGTGCACGCCTTGTCCCGGCGCCAAGGGGGTCGGCGCGTGGCACCAGGGAACACCGGGGTCAATTTGCGGGCCGATTTGCAATTGCTCAATCGCCAAAGCCTGCACACAAGCCCCGGAGGTTTCGCCGCCGGCAACGACCAGTTGGCGCACGCCCAATTGCACCAGGCCACGCGCAATCTGGGCCAGAGTTTGCTCCACGCGGTGGCCGGCCACGGCGGCCCCCATTTGCGTTTGAATCGCCTGTACGGCGCCGGGCTCGGAGGTCGAATAGACCAGGACAGGGCCTTGCGCCACAAGGGGCGCCGCCCATGCCAGGGCCTCTTGAACACAGTCTGCCAATGCCTGGTCATCGGTCAGGCGCAAGGGATCGAGCGACCAGGCAGGACCGCCGCGCTGCTTGAATTCGGCCACCTGGCCTTGCGTCGCCTGTGAGCAGCTGCCCGACACAATGGCCTGCAAACCTTGTGCGGGCGGCAAGCGGCTGGTGGTGGGCGAGGGCTTCAAGCCCCAATTGGCGGGCAAGCCAATGGCCACCCCCGAACCGGCGGTGACCAGAGGCATGTCTTTGAGTGCCGGACCCAAGCGCATCAGGTCGTCGTTGGAGACCGCATCCACCACAGCGAGGCGCACGCCCTCCGCCCGCAACGCTTGAATGCGCTCGCGAATGGCTTGTGCACCCATGGCCACCGTCTTGTGATCGATCAAGCCCACACGGTGCTGGCACTGCGCTTGCAGCACGCGAACCAGGTTCGCATCGTTCATGGGTGTCAGCGGGTGGTCCTTCATGCCGCTCTCGCTCAGCAAGCCATCGCCCACAAACAAATAGCCCTTGAACACCGTGCGCTGGTTGTCGGGGAAGGCCGGCGTGGCAATGGTGAAGTCGGTGCCCATGGCCGCCATCAGTGCTTCACTGACCGGGCCGATGTTGCCGCGCACATCGCCGCGATACCAGCTGTCAAAGGTCGAGCAGTATTTGAAGTACACCTGCTGCACGCCCTGCGCTTTCAGCCAGGCCAGTGCTTGCAGCGACTGTGCCACCGCTTCTTCGGGCGGCACAGTGCGTGACTTGAGCGCCACCACCACGGCATCCACATCCGCTTGCAAAGCTTGCGCTGGCACACCAATGGTTTGCACCACACGCATGCCGGAGCGGACCAAGTTGTTGGCGAGGTCCGTCGCCCCCGTGAAATCGTCGGCAATACAGCCCAGCAAGAGACTCATGTGTTGATCAGGTTAGCGGGTTCGTCGGATTCCAGAACGCTCTGGGCCCAGACCTTGAGGCGTTGGGTGTCGGCCCGCAAGATTTCTTGCTTGACCGCCAGAATCTGGGTTGGGTGCATGGAGAAGCTGCGCAGGCCCAAGCCCAGCAGCAAACGGGTCAGCGCGGGATCGCCAGCCATTTCGCCGCACACACTCACGCCTTTGCCTTGGGCCACAGACTCACTGATGGTGTCAGCCACCAAGCGCAGCACCGCCGGATGCAAGGGGTCATACAAATGGGCCACCAGCTCATCGGCGCGGTCAATCGCCAAGGTGTATTGAATCAGGTCGTTGGTGCCAATCGAGAGGAAATCAAAGTAGCGCAAGAACAGCTTGACACTCAGCGCGGCTGCCGGCACTTCAATCATGGCGCCGATTTTCAGCGGGCCATAGGCCAGGCCGCGGTTGTCGAGTTGCACCCGTGCATGGTCCAGCAAGGCCAGGGTCTGTCGGATTTCGCGGCCATGGGCCAGCATCGGAATCAGCAAGTGCACCTGGCCGTGGGCGGCGGCGCGCAAAATGGCGCGCAGCTGTGTCAAGAACATGGCCGGGTCGGCCAAGCTCCAGCGGATGGCGCGCAAGCCCAGGGCGGGGTTCAAGTGCGCCTCGTCTTTGGCCTGTCGGTCCAGCGGCTTGTCCGCACCGATATCGACCGTGCGGATGGTGACAGGTAGACCCTTCATGCCCTCGACCGCCCGGCGGTAGGCCTGGTACTGCTCTTCTTCGTCTGGCAGTTGGCCTTCGCGGCCCATGAACAAAAACTCGCTGCGGAACAGGCCTACGCCCACGGCGCCCACCGCCAGGGCAGCGGGGGAGTCTTCGGGCATTTCAATGTTGGCCAGCAGCTCGACCTTTTGGCCATCCAAAGTCACTGCGGGCGTGTGGCGCAAGCGGGACAAGCGCTCGCGCTCGACTTGCGCCTGGCGTTGCTTGAAACCGTACTCGGCCAAGATGATGGGCGAGGGATCGACGATCATCACGCCGGCATCGCCGTCGATGATGACCCAGTCGTCCTGCTTGACCAGATGGCTGGCATTGCGCGCACCCACCACCGCTGGAATATCGAGGCTGCGGGCAACAATGGCGGTGTGGGAAGTCTTGCCACCGACGTCGGTGACAAAGCCAGCAAACACGCTTTGCTTGAATTGCAGCATGTCGGCGGGCGACAGGTCATGGGCCACCAGCACCAGGGGGACATCGAGATGGTCATCCAGCAGCAGGTCTTGCTGGCGGGTGCTGCCGGGTCGCTTGACCGCCGAAGGTGTGGGCATGGCGCTGGGCAAGCCCTTCATGCTGCGCAACAGCCGCTCGACCACTTGCTCCAGGTCGCCCTTGCGCTCACGCAAGTAGGGGTCTTCCATCTCATCGAACTGACGCGCAACGATTTCCAGCTGCGAGGTCAGCGCCCACTCGGCGTTGTAGAGGCGGTCTTTGATCCAGTGCTTGACGTCGTTGGCCAGCATCTCGTCTTGCAACAACATCAGGTGCACGTCCAGCAAGGCGGCCAGTTCGGGCGGCGCATCCTTGGGCATATTTTGATGCAGCCGGCGAATTTCTTCGATCACCGCATCGCGGGCCTGGGCAATGCGTGCGACTTCGGCGGTGACTTGTTCCGGCTCGATGAAATAGTGGGCCACATCCACGCGGCTGGAGGCGACCAGCACGGCACGCCCAATGGCGATACCGCGCGCGACTGCCAAGCCGTGGATCGAGAAGGTCATGTCACTCGCCCTCGCCGAATTTGTCCTGAATCAGCGCCAGCAGCGCATCCATGGCCGCTTGCTCTTGGTCGCCAGAGGTTTCCAGCTCGACCTCGCTGCCCAGGCCGGCCGCCAGCATCATGACCCCCATGATGCTTTTGGCGTTGACACGGCGCTCCCCTTTGGTAACCCACACTTCGCAGGGAAAACTGCCCGCGAGCTTGGTGAGTTTGGCTGAGGCTCGGGCATGCAGGCCCAATTTATTGCTGATGGTCGTGCGTGTTTGGATCATTCTGACGTCGCGCTTGGTTTTGGGGGGCCGTGATGGCCACTTGCATGACGCCCTGGGCACCGCCCGCCAAAGCGCGGGTGACCAAAGCATCGAGAGATTCATGGCGGTAGCAAACGGTGCGCAACAGCATCGGCAAATTGACCCCGGCCACCAGCTTAGAGTTGACGCCATCCACCAGTTTTTGCGCCACATTGGCAGGCGTCGCGCCAAAAACGTCGGTCAACACCATGGTGCCAGATTCGTGTCTAAGCGACAAAGCCAGGCGTGCGCTGGCCAAGGTTTCTTCGGGCGAGGCATTCGGCGCCACGTCAATCGCGATCACCTCCTCAGCGCATTCCGGATAAACATGCAAAGCGCATTGGCGCAAGGCATGGGCCAAAGGTGCGTGAGCGATCAAAAGGATGTTGTTGCTCATGGTGCGGTCATCTAGGATTTGAATTATCCGCTCGAACGGCCCGGAAAAAGACATAAGCTGCGGCGGAGCACATCAGAAACAGCCCCATGGCCGCCTGAAAGGCTTGCGGCGTGGTCACGCCCAGCAGCAAAAACCCATCCACCAGCAAGCCAAAGCCCCACTGAACGGCAAAGACACCGGAAAAAATCACCAAATTGAAGGCCGACAAGGCCCGCCCTGCCAAGGCGGGCGGGAAAGCCAGCCCAACAGCGGGTTGGGCCAAAGAGACCACCGAGTTGGTCATGCAAAACAATGCCCAGGCCAGCGTCCCGGTGCCCGGCCCCACAGCCACCAAGACCGCTTGTACCAGCAGATTGAGCGGAATGCCCCACGTCATCAGCATGTTGGCATGCCAGCCGCGACGGCTCAGCCAGGGATTGAGCCAACCCCAGGCCCAAAAGGTGAACAGCATGGTCACGTTGATCCAGAACAGGCCTGTGGCCGCCTCCAGAGGACTGTACCCGCTGACGCGAACCATCCAGGGCCCCGCCCACAGGGTCTGCATGGCCAACAAGCCACCGTAGCTGAAGAAGCCCAAGGGCACCATGCGGCGAAAGTAAGGGTGGGCCCAGACGTCGCGGTAGCCTCCAAACCAGCCGGGTGACGGCCCTGCGGGCTGTGCAGGAGTGGCCACCGCACGCCAGGCCGGAACCTGCCACAGGATCAACGCGATGGCCAGTACATTCAACCCTGCCAGGCCCCAAAACATGGGCCGCCAACCCATCACTGGCAACAGCCACTGCACCGGCAAGGTCGAGCACAACATGCCCATGGAGCCGGTCATCAGCATCCAGGAATTGGCACGCAACTGTGTGGCCGAGGCCAACCATCGCCGAAAGCCCGTGAGGGGCGCCATCAGGCAGGCACTCACACCAATGCCGGTCAGGATGCGAGCGATCAGCAAGTCACTGAACTTCGTCGCGACCGCAAATGCCAGGCTGCCCATCACCGCAAAAGAAAGAAAACAGGCCACCACTTTTTTGGGGCCATGCCGGTCCAGCCAATGGCCAAGCGGCAATTGCGTGGCCGCAAACCCCAGGAAATAGCCACCCGCCAGCAAGCCCAGGTCACGCGCCTGCAAATTGAATTCGGGAATCAGGGTAGGAGACAGCGTGGCCGTGATGGCCCGCACCATGGCCGATAAAAAATAGGCGAAGGCCAAGGCCAGAAAAACCAGCACGGCGGTTTTGCGTGACAAGCTGGCGTCGCTCATGCCATGTTGCCGGGCTGGCCATGTGCCAGCGCTTTTCGAAAAAGTGTCAACTGCGTCACCATCGCTGCATTATCGTTGCGCGACAATGGCAACATGAACTCTTTAGATGGCATCCGCATCCTCGACCTGTCACGTGTGCTCGCTGGCCCCTGGTGTACCCAGAACCTGGCCGACCTGGGCGCCGATGTGCTGAAAATCGAGCGCCCCGGTACCGGGGACGACACCCGCACCTGGGGCCCTCCGTATTTGCGCGGTGGCGATGGCCAAGACTCGGCAGAGGCCGCCTACTACCTGGGCGCCAACCGCAACAAACGCTCCATCACCTGTGACATCGCCACCCCCCAGGGCCAGGACCTGATCCGCGCGTTGGTCAAGCACTGCGATGTCTTCATCGAAAACTTCAAGGTCGGCGATATGGCACGTTATGGCCTGGACCACGCCACCCTGTCTGCACTGAACCCTCGCCTGGTCTATTGCAGCATCACCGGTTTTGGTCAAACCGGCCCTTACCGCGAGCGCGCCGGTTACGACTATGCCATTCAGGGCATGGGCGGCTTGATGAGCGTGACAGGTGAGCGTGACGACCTGGGTGGCGGGCCGCAAAAAGTCGGCGTTGCGGTGGCCGACTTGTTCACAGGCATGTACGCCACCGTGGCCATCCTGGCTGCTTTGCGCCACGCCGAGCGCACCGGCGAGGGGCAGCACATCGACATGGCACTGCTGGACACGCAGGTGGCCATGTTGGCCAATCTGGGCGCCAATTACCTGGTGGCCGGAAAACGCGACGGCAAGGTGCCCGGGCGCATGGGCAATGCCCACCAGAACGTGGTGCCCTACCAAGTGTTTGAAACCGCCCCGACCCCCGATGGCCAAAAAGACTACATGATTCTGGCCGTGGGCAATGACAGCCAGTTCGCCAAATTCTGCGAGCTTGCCGGCCGGCCTGACTTGTCGACCGATGCGCGCTTTACCAAAAACCAGGACCGCGTGCGCAACCGAGCTGTCTTGATTCCGCAACTGGAAGCGATCTTCCGCTCGCGCCCCAAGGCAGAATGGCTGGCCGGGCTGGAAAAAGCCAAGGTGCCCTGTGGCGCCATCAACAGCCTGGCCGAAGTGTTTGCCGATCCGCATGTGCAATCGCGTGGCATGGTCAGTGAATGGGAACACCCCCTGGGCGTTTCTTTCAACATTGTGGCCAGCCCCCTGAAGCTCAGCGCGACCCCGGTGCGACAAGATCTGCCGCCGCCTTTGCTGGGCCAGCACACCGCTCAGGTGTTGCAAGAAGTGCTGGGCATGAACGCTGCCGACATCCAGAGATTGCGCGACCAGCAAGTGATTTGAAGGAGTTTGAGCATGGCGAATTTTGTTCTGGTTCACGGCGCATGGCACGGTGCCTGGTGTTGGCGCCATGTCACCGAAGCACTGATTCGTGCTGGCCACCGCGCCCACGCTGTCACGTTGACTGGCGTAGGCGAGCGCTCACATTTGCTGACGCGTGACATCGGTTTGCAAACCCATATTCAAGACGTCATCAATGCCATTCAGACCGAAGAAATGGACGATGTGGTGTTGGCCGTGCACTCTTATGCCGGCATGGTCGGCACTGGCGTCGCCGACCATTTCGGCCCCAGGATTCGGCACCTGGTGTATGTGGATGCGGTGGTTCCCAAACCTGGCGAAGCCTGGGGAGCCACGCACTCCAAAGCGACGCGAGAAGGTCGCCTGGCAGCTGCCCAGGCCTCCCCGACCTTCAGTTTCCCGGCGCCGGGGCCGGATGTGTTCGGCCTTGAGGGCGAGCAAGCCGACTGGGTGCGAAGGCGCCAAACCGCTCACCCTGCCCAACCCTACATTGACCCATTGGACTTCTCCATTGACCGGCTGGCGGCGATCCCGCGCACCTTCGTCAGTTGCACCCAACCCACACTGGCCACGATCGACGCCATCCGTCCGCGCGTGACCGACCCCAAGTTTTGGGAAGGTCGATGGCTGCCCGGCTCGCGGGTGGTGGAAATGAAAACGGGCCACGACCCGATGGTCAGTGACCCGCAAGGACTGACGCAGATCCTGATGGAATGCGCCGTCTGAAAACTTATTTGGCGCGGAAGGTATCGTGGCAACCCTTGCAGGTTGCGGCGGTGTTGCCAAACGCGGTTTTCAAGTCGTCGAGCTTGCCGGTTTTGGCGGCAGCGGCCAACTTGACGGCCTCGGCTTGAAACTTGTCCATCGCTTCCTTGAACTTGGGGGCCTCTTTCCAAATTTCGGGGTTGGCTTTGGTATCGCCTTTGTCCGTGCCTTCGCCAAACGCGGCCCAGGGCAGGTGACTCAGCGTCTCCACCAATGCGGCATTGTCTGCAGCGGCCTTGGCATCAAACGGGATACGGCCTTGTGCCATGGCGCCCAAGCGGCCAAAGTGCTGGCTCATGACAAACAAACTGTTTTTGCGGTACTTGATGGCGTCCTCTGGCTTGGCAAATTGCGCCGAAGCGGGAACGGCCACACCGGCTAGCAAAGCGCTCAGGGCAATCATGGCAATGGATTTCATGGCATTCCTTGTGGGGTTGAGAATATGATGTCAGTTTACGAGAATTGATGCCTTTGTGCTTATTTCTGAAAATGACCTCTGACACTGCGATGGTTCACCATGCCTGCCACCGACGCTGAAACACCGACAGCACCCCTTGTGCACACGCAGAGCGTGCGCATATGGGATTTGCCCACACGCCTCTTTCACTGGCTGCTGGCCCTTTTGGTGGTGGGCCTTGTCGTCTCGGGCAACATCGGCGGCAATGCCATGCCTGTGCACGCCTGGCTGGGACAAGGTGTACTGACCTTGGTTTTGTTTCGGCTGGTATGGGGCATTGTGGGCGGTCATTGGTCTCGCTTTTCTAACTTCTTGCCAACACCCCGGCGACTCAAGGCCTACTGGCAGGCTTTGCAGCAGCCCCAGCCACATCACGCCGTGGGCCACAACCCGCTGGGCGCGCTGTCCATCGTGGCCATGCTCCTGATCCTGTTGTTGCAAGCGTGCAGCGGCTTGCTCAGTGACGATGAAATTGCGTTCACCGGCCCCTGGGCGGTGCTGGCGCCCAGCGAATGGGTGAGCTGGGCCACGAGTTATCACAAGACCTGGGGCAAGACACTGCTCTTGGGACTGGTCGCGTTGCACTTGCTGGCGATCCTGTTCCATCGCCTGCGCTTTCGCCACAATTTGATCCCTGCCATGTTGCATGGCAACCAAGAGGCGCTGCCTGGGACGCCGCCCACACACGATCGCCTGGGACAGCGTGTTGTGGCTTTGCTGATTCTGCTTGGTTGTGCTGCGCTGGTCCGCTGGCTGGTGGCTTTTGGAGGTTGAGCGTGCCCTCACCCCAACTCTCACTGACAACGCCCGCCACTGCTGAGGAATTGCAGGCAACCGCACTGATTTTTCGCGAATACGCTGAAAGCCTCGGCATTGACCTGAGCTTTCAGCAATTTGAGCAAGAGTTGAGCACGCTGCCCGGCGACTATGCCGCACCACGTGGCAGTCTGCTGCTGGCCTGGGTCGACCATGAGCTGGCGGGGTGTTGTGCGCTGCGACCTTTGGACAATGTGGACATTGCCAACGCAAGCGAAATGAAACGCTTGTATGTACGCCCAGCCTTTCGCCGCTTTGGCTTGGGACGCTTGCTGGCCGAGGCCGTTTTGGATGCGGCACGCCGTCAAGGCTATGCCTGTGTCTTGCTAGACACCCTGGACGACATGGAGGCCGCACGCAGCCTCTATGAAGACCTGGGATTTGAGGAAGTGCCGCCCTATTACCATAGCCCGATGGCAGGCGCGCACTACCTCAAAGTCGAGTTGTGATCAGCCCTTGGCCTGCGCCAACATCGTCTCGGCGTCGCTGACTTCGAATTTGCCGGGGCCTTCCACATTCAGGCTCACCACCTTGCCGTCTTTGACGAGCATGGAGTAGCGGTTGCTGCGCAGGCCCATGCCGCGCGCCGTCAGGTCCAGTGTCAAACCGACGGCTTTGGAGAAATCGGCGCTGCCATCGCCCAGCATGCGCACTTTGCCGTCGGTCTTCTGGTCGCGCGCCCAGGCGCCCATCACAAACGCATCATTGACGCTCACGCACCACACTTCATCGACACCGGCGGCCTTCAGCTCGGCGTGCTTGGCCACATAGCCCGGCACATGCTTGGCAGAACAAGTCGGGGTGAAGGCACCCGGCAGCGCAAAAATGGCAATCGTCTTGCCGGCTGAGGCTTTGGCCACATCAACGGCGTTGGGGCCAATGCTGCAACCATTGCCTTCCACTTCCGAGTATTCCATCAGGGTGGCGTTAGGCAGGGTGTCTCCGACTTTGATCATGGGGTGCTCCTAAATAAGGGGGACAAAAAGAAAAACGACTCACATTGTGAGTCGTTTTTGCAAGTTGTGCAGCGCCAGCGCTGAAGAACTTAAACCGCAGCGGCTTTTTCCACCAAGCGGGTGGCGACCCAGTTCTTGGTTTTGGAAATCGGCTTGCTTTCGGTGATCTCGATCACGTCGCCCAGGTGAAACTCACCCTTTTCGTCGTGCGCGTGGTACTTGCTCGACTTGGCCACGATCTTGCCGTAGAGCGCGTGCTTGACGCGGCGCTCGACCAGCACGGTCACGGTCTTGGCGCGCTTGGCGCTCACCACCTTGCCAATCAAGGTGCGCTTGAGGGATTTTTTAGCTTCCGTCATGGTCACTCCTTACTTGGCGGCTTGCTTTTCAGCAAGGATGGTTTTCGCACGGGCGATGCTGCGACGGGTTTGACGCAACTGGGACGTGTTGTTGAGTTGTTGCGTTGCCTTTTGCATGCGCAGGCCAAAGTGGGCTTTTTGCAGCTCTTTGACTTCGGCTTCCAGGCCAGCAACGTCTTTTTGGCGCAGTTCAGCAGTTTTCATTGATGTTCTCCTGAATTACTGGCCAAGCATGCGCGCCACGAAGGTGGTGCGCAGGGGCAACTTGGCAGCTGCCAGACGGAAGGCCTCACGTGCCAGCTCTTCGGGCACCCCCACGATTTCGTAGAGGACCTTGCCAGGCTGGATCTCGGCCACATAGTACTCGGGGTTCCCTTTGCCGTTACCCATACGCACCTCGGCGGGCTTGTTGGAAATGGGCTTGTCAGGAAACACGCGAATCCAGATACGGCCGCCACGCTTGACGTGACGGGAGATCGCACGGCGTGCGGACTCGATCTGGCGGGCCGTCAGGCGGCCGCGATCGGTGGACTTCAGACCGAAATCACCGAAGGCCACCGAGTTGCCTCGGGTGGCGATGCCAGTGTTGCGGCCTTTTTGCTCTTTGCGGTATTTACGGCGTGCTGGTTGCAGCATGCTTATTCTCCTTGACCGTCCGTAGCCGTGCCAGTGGCTGCGGGCGCGGCAACCTTGCGGACGCGCTTGACGGTGGTTTTGGGAGCATCCGTGGCTTCAGCGGGTTTGTCGCTGCCATCCACAGGTGCGGCATTGGAGCCAGCGGGGCGACGCGCGCCACCACGTGCGGGACGGTCGCCACCCGGGCGGCCATCGCGACGCGGTCCACGCGGACGACGCTCTTCTTCGGCGCGGGGCTCGACTGCTGCAGGCGCATCATTGCGACCCAGCGTGTCACCCTTGTATACCCAGACCTTGACGCCGATGACGCCGTAGGTGGTCTTGGCTTCCGAGAAACCGTAGTCGATGTCGGCACGCAGGGTGTGAAGCGGCACACGGCCTTCACGGTACCACTCGGTACGCGCAATTTCGATACCGTTCAAACGACCGGACGACATGATCTTGATGCCTTGAGCGCCCAAACGCATGGCGTTTTGCATGGCGCGCTTCATGGCACGGCGGAACATGATGCGCTTTTCCAGCTGCTGGGTGATGCTGTCGGCAATCAGTTGGGCATCGATTTCGGGCTTGCGCACTTCTTCGATGTTGACGGCGACGGGCACGCCCAAACGGGTAGCGAGCTCTTTCTTGAGGTTCTCGATGTCCTCGCCCTTCTTGCCGATCACCACGCCCGGACGTGCCGAGAAAATGGTGATGCGGGCGTTTTTGGCGGGGCGCTCGATGAGCACGCGCGAAACGGCGGCATTCTTCAGCTTGCCCTTGAGGTAGTCGCGCACTTCGATGTCTTCAGCCAGCATGCCGGCGAAGTCACGGTTGCTGGCGTACCAACGGCTAGCCCAATTGCGGCTGACCGACAGGCGGAAGCCGGTAGGATGGATTTTCTGTCCCATGTTCTTCCTTTGGCCTCAGTTGCCCACCGTCACGTACACATGGCACGTGGGCTTGCTGATACGGTTACCACGGCCTTTAGCGCGGGCGGTGAAGCGCTTGAGGGTTGCACCCTGCTCGACGTAAATGGTTTTCACCTTCAATTCGTCGATGTCGGCGCCGTCGTTGTGCTCGGCATTGGCGATGGCCGATTCGAGCACTTTCTTGACGATGCCAGCGGCCTTTTTCTGAGTGAAGTTCAGGATGTTGAGGGCCTGATCCACCTTTTTGCCACGGATGAGGTCGGCCACCAGACGGCCCTTGTCGACCGAGAGGCGAACGCCACGGAGGACTGCACGTGTTTCCATTGTGTGTCTCCTTATTTCTTCTGGACTTTTTTGTCCGCGGGGTGACCCTTGAAGGTGCGCGTCAGGGCGAATTCGCCCAACTTGTGGCCCACCATCTGGTCGGTGACATAAACCGGAACGTGCTGCTTGCCGTTGTGAACGGCGATGGTCAGACCGATGAACTCGGGCAGAACCATGGAGCGGCGCGACCAGGTTTTGATCGGCTTTTTGTCTTTGGTTGCGACGGCCTTGTCGACCTTGGCAACCAGGTGATGGTCAACAAACGGACCCTTTTTGAGAGAGCGAGTCATTTGTTACCCCTTACTTTTTACGACGCGACACAATCATGACTTGTGTGCGCTTGTTGTTACGGGTGCGGTAGCCTTTGGTCAGGTTACCCCAGGGATCGACAGCGTGACGGCCTTCGCCGGTACGACCTTCACCACCACCGTGCGGGTGGTCGATCGGGTTCATGGCGACACCGCGAACGGTCGGGCGAATGCCCATCCAGCGCTTCACACCGGCCTTGCCCAATTGGCGCAGGCTGTGCTCTTCGTTGGCGACTTCACCAATGGTGGCGCGGCACTCGATGTGGATCTTGCGAACTTCACCCGAACGCATGCGAACCTGGGCGTAGGTGCCTTCGCGCGCCAGCAGCGTCG
Organism: Limnohabitans sp.; assembly: GCA_018882835.1. Taxonomy (GTDB): domain Bacteria; phylum Pseudomonadota; class Gammaproteobacteria; order Burkholderiales; family Burkholderiaceae_C; genus Limnohabitans. Next base: position 2,701 of record VERE01000038.1, on the reverse strand, counting down.
CGGAGGTGCCTGCAGAGCGCGCGATTTGTGCGCCCTTGCCGGGTTGCAATTCGATGCAGTGAATGGTGGAGCCCACGGGAATGTTGCGGATCGGCAAGGTGTTGCCTGCGCGGATGGGGGCCTCCGAGCCGCTCATCAGCGTTGCACCCACTTCCAGGCCACGCGGCGCAATGATGTAGCGACGCTCACCGTCGGCATAGCACACCAGAGCGATGTGCGCCGTGCGGTTCGGGTCGTACTCGACGCGCTCCACCTTGGCAGGAATGCCGTCTTTGTTGCGACGGAAGTCCACCACACGGTAGTGGTGCTTGTGACCACCGCCCTTGTGACGGGTGGTGATGTGACCGTTGTTGTTGCGACCGGCCTTCTGGAACTGCGGCTCCAGCAGAGGTGCATAGGCATCACCCTTGTACAGGTGATCGCGGCTGACCTTCACCACGCCACGCTGGCCGGGAGAGGTCGGTTTCATTTTGATGACAGCCATGATTACGCAGCCTCCCCAGACAGGTTCAGCTCTTGACCAGGCTTGAGCGTCACATAGGCCTTGCGCACGTTGTCACGGCGGCCGATGGAGCGGCCAAAACGCTTGGTCTTGCCTTTGGTATTCACCACCGAAACGCCTTTGACTTCCACTTTGAACATCAGTTCAACAGCGGCCTTGATCTCGGGCTTGGTGGCATCTTGCAGAACTTTGAAAGTCACGGCATTGCTTTTCTCCGCAACCATGGTGGCCTTCTCGGACACGATGGGGGCGACCAGCACTTGCATCAGGCGACCTTCGTCAAACTTGAGCTTGCTCATGCGAACATCTCCTTGAGCTTCTCGATGGCTGCCTTGGTCACCAGCACTTTCTTGTAGTGCACCAGCGACAAGGGGTCCGCGTAACGGGGCTCGAGCACCAGCACGTTGGGCAGGTTGCGCGAGGCCAGGTACAGGTTGTCATCGACTTCGTCAGCGATCACCAGCACGGATTCAAGGTTCATGGCCTTGAACTTGGCGGCCAGCAGCTTGGTCTTGGGAGCTTCCACTTTCAGGGAATCCACCACTGCCAGTCGGCCTTCGCGGGCCAGCTGCGAGAAGATCGAAGCCATACCGGCACGGTACATCTTCTTGTTGATCTTCTGGGTGAAGTTTTCTTCGGGGCTGTTCGGGAAAGTGCGACCGCCTCCACGCCAGATGGGCGAAGACGTCATACCGGCGCGAGCGCGACCGGTGCCCTTTTGCTTGAACGGCTTCTTGGTGGAGTGCTTGACCTGCTCGCGGTCTTTTTGGGCACGGGTGCCCTGACGCGCGTTGGCTTGGTAAGCCACCACGATCTGGTGAACCAGATCTTCGTTGTATTCACGACCGAACACGGTTTCGGGGGCGTCGTATTTGGACGCGGCCTGGCCTTGGTCGTTCAGGAGTTCGAGCTGCATCAGTTCGCTCCTTTGGCTTTGACGGCCGGACGCACGGTCACGAAACCACCTGCAGAGCCGGGCACGGCGCCCTTGATCAGCAGCAGTTGGCGCGCTTCGTCGATACGGATCACGTCGAGGTTTTGGGTGGTCACAGTGACATCGCCGAGGTGGCCCGACATGCGCTTGCCCGGGAACACACGGCCCGGGTCTTGTGCCATCGAGATCGAGCCGGGCACATTGTGCGAGCGGCTGTTACCGTGTGAGGCACGCTGTGAGCTGAAATTGTGGCGCTTGATGGTGCCGGCGAAGCCTTTACCAATGGAGGTGCCTTGCACGTCCACTTTTTGCCCCACGGCGAACACGTCGGACACAGGCACAGTTGCGCCGGCGGCGTACTTCGCAGCAGTGTCAGCGGTGACGCGGAATTCTTGAACGATTTCACCGGCTTGAACGCCCGCTTTCGCGAGGTGGCCAGCTTGCGGCTTGGTCACGCGCGATGCACGGCGCGAACCGAATGTGACCTGCAAGGCCACATAGCCATCGTTGTCCTGGGTTTTGACTTGCGACACGCGGTTGTTGGACACATCCACCACCGTGACAGGCACTGCGTCCCCGTCATCGGTGAACAGACGCATCATGCCCACCTTGCGTCCCAGCAAACCCAAACGGGTGCTTTGACTCATTGTTTTCTCCAAAACTTCCACCGGGGCCACTTCAATTGGCAACCCCGTTTGGTGTGTGAAAGAAGGTTGATAAAACCCTGTCACCAAAAGGCGCAGAGCTCACTATTCTAACGCTCTTTTTTCAAAACCACAATACCCGGGCCTGTGAGGGGCTCCCACCCCTCACAAAGCACCGCTTATTGCAACTTGATTTCAACGTCCACGCCCGCCGGCAGGTCGAGTTTCATCAGGGCGTCAACCGTTTTGTCGGTCGGGTCCACGATGTCCATCAGGCGCTGGTGGGTGCGGATTTCCAACTGGTCGCGGCTGGACTTGTTGACGTGCGGTGAACGCAAAATGTCAAAACGCTTCATGCGGGTCGGCAGGGGCACGGGGCCCTTGACGATGGCGCCGGTGCGCTTGGCAGTGTCAACAATCTCAGCGGCAGACTGGTCAATCAGTTTGTAGTCAAAGGCCTTGAGGCGAATGCGAATTTTTTGCTTGGAAGACATGGTTTACTCCATGATCTTGGCAACGACGCCAGCGCCGACGGTCTTGCCGCCTTCGCGGATGGCAAAGCGCAAGCCTTCTTCCATCGCAATCGGGTGGATCAGCTTGACCGTGATCGACACGTTGTCG
>VERE01000037.1 GCA_018882835.1 Limnohabitans sp. | reverse complement strand
CTTGTAGACCATTTGGGTCACGGTGTTGCGCAACAGCACCACGTACTGGTCGAAGGATTCAATTTGACCTTGCAGCTTGATGCCGTTGACCAGGTAGATGGACACCGGCACGTGCTCACGACGCAGCAGGTTGAGAAAAGGGTCCTGCAGAAGTTGGCCTTTGTTGTTCACGATATGCTCCGTGTTCAAAAAAAAGTTAACAAGCCCCGACCTTACCACAGGTCGGTTGCAGCACTCTGTTCGAGACTCAGTCGTCCTTGTCCGTGTAGGGGTTGTGCGAGGTCTTCATCTCGATGCGCAAGGGCGTGCCCTGGAGCTTGAATTCCTTGCGGAAACGCCCTTCCAGGAAACGCTTGTAGGCATCGGTGACATGCTCCAGCGAGTTGCCGTGCACCACGATCACCGGTGGATTCATGCCGCCCTGGTGGGCATAGCGCAACTTGGGGCGGAACATGCCCGCACGCTTGGGTGCCTGGAATTGCACCGCCTCTTGCAGTAATCGGGTGAGCACCGGCGTGGGCATCTTGCAGTTCGCCGCAGCGTGGGCTTCCTTGATGGAGGCCCACAAGGGGCCCAGGCCCTGTCGCTTCTTGGCGGAGATGAAATGCAGGTTGGCGAACTTCAGGAAGGCCAGCCGAGTTTCAATGGAGCGCTGCAGCAGCTCGCGCTGATAACTGTCCACGGCATCCCATTTATTGACCGCCAGCACCACTGCACGACCGCTTTCCAGGATGTAACCGGCAATGTGCGCGTCCTGGTCGGTCACACCCTGCGTGGCATCGATCAGCAGCAACACCACATGGGCCGTATCGATGGCTTGCAGGGTTTTGACGACAGAGAACTTCTCGATCGCCTCGAACACCTTGCCCTTGCGACGCAGGCCCGCCGTGTCGATCAGGTCGTAGCGCTGGCCCTGATGTTCCAGCGGCACATGAATGGCGTCCCGCGTGGTGCCTGGAAGATCGAAGGCCACCAGACGCTCTTCACCCAGCCAGGTGTTGATGAGCGTGGACTTGCCGACATTAGGTCGACCCGCCACGGCCAGGCGAATCACGCCCTCCTCGGCGGGCACATCCTCGTCATCGTCCTCGGCGGGGCCCAGTTGATCCAAGGCCGCCTCAGCCATGCTGCGCACGCCCTGGCCATGCGCCGCCGACACGGGCAGCACCTCGCCCAGACCCAGTTCGTAAAACTCGGCCAGTTGCGGGCCTTCACGCATGCCCTCGGCCTTGTTGGCCACCAGAAGCGTGGGTTTGCTCAGGCGCCGCAGGTACTTGGCAATGTCGTGGTCTTGGGCGGACAGGCCCTCGCGGGCATCCACCACGAAGATCACCACGTCGGCTTCGGCCACCGCCTGCTGCGTCTGCTTGGCCATCTCCTTGAAGATGCCGCTGGACGCATCGGGCTCAAAGCCACCAGTGTCAATGACGATGTATTCGCGTCGCCCCAGACGGGCATTGCCGTAGTGGCGATCACGCGTCAACCCGGCGTAGTCGGCCACGATGGCGTCGCGTGACTGGGTCAGGCGATTGAACAGCGTGGATTTACCGACATTGGGACGGCCTACCAGGGCCAGCACGGGTTTCATGGAGCTAGGCGCCTCAGGTCAGGGGAATTGGTAGGCGGCCAGTCGACCGGAGCGATTGAGCAGCAGGAAGCCGCCGGCAAAGGCTTGGGGGTAGCCCGCCAGCTCGGTGTCGTCGGTCTTCCAGCGATTGAGCAAGGCACCATCGGTGAGCGACAGCAAGTAGGCCCAGCCGCCGCTGTCCGCCACCACAATGCCTTTGGGCGTGACCAGAGGCGCGCTCAGGTGCCGATACCGCAGACGATCTGCCTGCCAGGCTCGCTCGCCCGAACTGCGCTGCCAGGCCACCACCACGCCATTGGCCTCGGTGCCAATCACCAATTGGTCATTGCCATGCACGCCACGGTCGCTGTTGGCCGCACGGGTCCAGCGAATCTGGCCACGCACGGTGTTGATGCAACCCACCTGGGCCTGATAGGCCCGAGCACACAGTTCATCACCCTGACGCGACAAGGGGCCCACGATGTCCACCAGGCGCTCCAGGTCATTGGTGCCACGCGGTGTGGCGATGGGCGCATCCCAGCGCAACACACCGGTGGTGGGGTTCAAGCCCACCAGACGACCCGACAGTCCCGCCACCAGGGTGTCGCCCACCGGCATCAGCACGCCCACTTGCTTGAGCACCAGCGGATCGCCCGGGCGTTGCTGGTTCCACAGCAAGCGTCCAGAGGCGCCGTCAAAGCCCAGCACGGCCCGATCGGCCAGCAACACAAAGACACGCTGCCCCGCCACCAACGGGGGGGTGAAGGATTGCGCGGGCAGACGGTAGCGCCACAGCACCTTGGCGTCTTGCACCACCACCAGTTCGTTGGCACTGGTGACCACGGCATGGCGTTGGCCATCGCTGCCCACCCCCGCCGTGATGCGCTCACCCAGGGGCAGGCGCCAGAGCGCGCGACCAGCGTTCAGATCAATGCCTTGCAAATCACCCGCAGCATTGGCCACGATGACTTGATCTGGGCGCATGGCCGGCACCAGCGTTTCCGGCGTGGGGCCCAGGGCCAGGCTCCACACCTGTTTGACATCTTGCACCACGGGGACATTCGGAATGTCCTGCGGTTTGTACTGGGGGCCGCTGGCGCAGGCCGCCAGCACCAGCAGACACAGACCAGCCAAGCCGTTGATGAGACGCGAGGTCATCACTTGGCAGCTCCCTCGGTCTTGGGATTCACCCCCAGCGCAGCCAGTTTCACTTCCACGATCTGCCGGTACTCCGCGCGCGCGTCCAGGCCGCGCCAGGCCTTGAGGTAGTGTTCACGCGCCTTGTCGGGCTGGCCTTGCAGCATCTCCAGATCACCCAAACGATCGGCGACCAAGGGCTGGAAAGACGAGGCCACATCGGCACTCAGCCATTGACGCGCCTTGTCATAGGCCTTGTTCTGCATGGCCAGAGATGCCAGACGCAAACGCGCCAGTGCCGCCAGTCCGGCGTCATCGGCTTTCTGGGTCACCCAGGTCAGGGCTTTCTCGGCTTTGTCAGCCTCATTCTTTTCGGCAAACACCTTGCCGGCCAACAGGCCTGCCTGGTGCGCCAGGGTGGTGGAGCCAAACTTGTCCTGAATGTCCGCCAGCGAACGCTCCAGCAACGCCAGGTCGCCACGCTGCGCCGACTGCTCCACCGTGTCAAACAGCACCGCAGCCTGGGCGGCCTGACGGCGCTGCCAGTATTGCCAGCCATTCCAGGCCGCATAGGCACTGAGCACAGCAATCAGCACCCAGCTGATGAGGTTGCCCCAGCGCTGCCAGAAATGCTTGAGCTGGTCTAACTGTTCTTGTTCTTCAAGATCGAGTGCGGAGGCCATGTCGGGGGTCGGGTAGAAAATCGATGAAGGTCGACCGCGTGAGCGGTCGCCGAAATTGCCGCGTCGGAGTGAGGCTCACCCCGATCGCCGCATCACTCAGGATTGTAGGCGCTTGGCCCACTGGGCCACGTCGGCCAATGGCAAGCACACCTGTGCACCCTGGCCATCTCGCAAGGCTTTGAGTGTCACCTCGCCCCGCTGCATTTCGTCACCTCCAAAAATCAGGGCGTATCGGGCACCACTGGTGTCGGCTTTTTTGAACTGGGACTTCATGCTGCCCATGCCCTGTCCCGGCATGGCCACCCCCGAGGGGGCATGCATCTGCACCTTGACGCCGGCACGGCGCAGCTGCTGCAAGGTCTGCAGGACATGCGGAAGTGCCTGGACATCGGGCACGATGGCGTAGGCATCGGCCACCACGTCAGGGGCGCCCACGCCCTGCTCCTTCAGCAACTCCAGCACGCGCTCCACCCCCAAGGCCCAGCCCACCGCAGGTGCGGGCTTGCCACCCACTTGTTCGATCAGATAGTCATAGCGGCCACCACCGCAAATGGTGCCCTGCGAGCCCAAGTGCTCGGTGATGAACTCGAACACGGTCAGGTTGTAATAGTCCATGCCGCGCACCAGGCGCGGATTGATGCGGTAGCCCACGCCATTGGCATCCAGAATTTGGCGCACCGTCTCAAAATGCTTCAAGGAGGCGTCCCCCAGGAAGTCGATCAGTTTGGGGGCAGCCTCCACCAGGGCTTGCATGGCTGGGTTCTTGGTGTCCAGAATGCGCAGCGGGTTGCTGTGCAGTCGCCGCTTGGCATCTTCATCGAGTTGGTCTGCGTGTTGCTCGAAATAAGCGATCAAGGCGGCGCGGTGCTGTGCGCGCTCTGGCGGTTGCCCCAGGCTGTTGAGTTCCAGTCGGACATCTTTCAGGCCCAAGGTTTGCCACAGGCTCACGGCCAGCAAAATCAGCTCGGCGTCCACTTCGGCGCCGGCAAAGCCCAGGGCCTCGGCACCGATTTGATGAAACTGGCGGTAACGCCCCCGCTGGGGACGCTCATGGCGAAACATCGGCCCCATGTAGTACAGACGCTTGCCGCCGTCGTACAGCAAGTTGTGCTCGACCACGGCACGCACCACACCCGCCGTCGCCTCGGGTCGCAGGGTCAGTTGTTCACCGTTCAGGCGGTCTTCGAAAGAGTACATCTCTTTCTCGACAATGTCGGTGACTTCGCCCAGGCCGCGCACAAACAAGGCGGTGGGCTCCACGATTGGCGTGCGAATGTTGCGGTAAGCGTGGCGGCGCATCAACTGCCGCACAGTGTCTTCCAAGGCTTCCCAACGGCCAGAGTCCGTCGGCAAGAGGTCGTTCATGCCTTTGACGGCGGTGATTTTTTCAGCCATGTTGATTGGGTTGCCCGCTGCCGAAGCGTTTCTCGATGTAATTCTCGACAATTTGATGGAATTCCTGGGCGATGTTCTCGCCGCGCAAGGTCAGCGCCTTTTCGCCGTCAATGAACACCGGCGCCGCTGGGGCCTCGCCGGTGCCTGGCAAGCTGATGCCAATGTCGGCATGCTTGCTTTCGCCGGGGCCGTTGACGATGCAACCCATGACTGCCAGCTTGAGGTTTTCAACGCCCGGGTAGCGCGAACGCCAAACCGGCATCTGGGCGCGCAAAAAATCGTCGATCTGTTTGGCCAGTTCTTGGAATGTGGTGCTGGTGGTGCGGCCGCAACCGGGACAGGCCGTCACGCTGGGCACAAAAATGCGCAAGCCCAGCGACTGCAAAATTTCAGAGGCGATCACCACCTCCTGGGTACGCGATTCGCCGGGCTGGGGGGTGAGCGAAACGCGAATCGTGTCCCCAATGCCCTCTTGCAACAAAATGGACAAGGCCGTCGCCGACGCCACCGTGCCTTTGGTGCCCATGCCAGCTTCGGTCAAGCCAAGGTGCAAAGGGTAGCGACAGCGTTGGGCCAGCTCGCGGTAAACCGCAATCAGGTCTTGCACGCCACTGACCTTGCAACTGAGCAAAATCTGGTTCGCCGCCATGCCCAGCGACTCTGCGTGGCGAGCAGAATCAATCGCAGAGGTGATCAAGGCTTCGTACATCACCTGCCGTGATTGCCAAGGTGATTTGCGTTGCGCGTTTTCGTCCATCAGGCGCGCCAGCAACTCCTGGTCCAGGCTGCCCCAATTCACGCCGATGCGCACTGGCTTGTCCCATTGCATGGCAGCTTCGATCATTTGCGCAAACTGGCGATCGTGTTTGTCGCCTTTGCCCACATTGCCTGGGTTGATACGGTATTTGGACAAGGCTTGGGCGCAGTCCGGGAACTCGGTCAGCAAACGGTGTCCGTTGTAATGGAAGTCGCCTACCAGGGGGACATCGATACCCATGCGGTCCAGTTGGTTGCGAATCTCGGGCACGGCCTGCGCAGCCTCGGGCGTGTTCACGGTAATGCGAACCATCTCGGAGCCAGCCTGTGCCAACTCTTTCACCTGTATCGCCGTTGCGATGACGTCCACCGTGTCGGTATTGGTCATGGACTGAACGCGAACCGGGGCATCGCCTCCCACCGTCACGGTGCGCGCGCCCCATGTCACTCGGGCTTGCAGGGTTTGCCGGGTGGCAGGGGCAGCCAGGGCAATGGGCTGTTCGGGGTCACGCATGGTCACTCCTCACTGTGCGGCAGCCGGCGGCTTAGGGGGAATAGCCCCAGATTGAACTGGCGTGACCACCGTGCCTGGGGCCACAACGGGCTCAGGGCTCGGTGCATTCGCCGAAGGATCGGCAGGGGGTACGGGCTCGGTGGCTGGGGCCGGCAACACATCGGAAACTGTCTTCGAGGTGGCGCCACGAGGCATTTCTCGGCCTGGGAAACCAAGCCCTGCCCACACCATCAAAACGGCCAGCAAGGCGACGGCAAACATGAGCCATTGGGGCTGAATGCGGCGGCTGTAACTGCTCGCGCCGGCACTCATCGGCATTGGCCGCTGCATGCCACTGGAGACCGAGACCAGTGGCTCAACCGCAGGCACCAGCTCCTGCCCCGGCATCATGCTCAGGACGGCGGCAGCATCGGCGTGCAGGTAACGGCAAACACTCATGGCCAGGGCGCGCGCAAACACCAGGTCTGGCAACTCCTCCAAACGGTTGGCTTCCAGCGCGACCAACTTGGACGAGGGCACCTTCAGTGCAGCGGCAAGAATGGAAATATGCAATCCTTTGGCTTCTCGGTACTGGCGCAACAAGGCCCCTGCACTGTTGGCCGGAGGCGGCGCCGAAGCGCTTTGCTGGGCAGAATTTTGAGAGTCAGTCATGGGCAAAGTCCGATCGACGGCTCGCTGAAAAAAAGCTTAAAAACAAGGGCTTGCTGTGGATTCTGCACCAGAATCCATGAAAAAAGGCTCATGGGGGCGTTGCCCGCAAGGGGATCACCCTTTGGCGTGCCATTCGCGAGGCCACGTCAGTGCGGTCTTTCACGTCACCCGCCAACTGGCCGCAAGCGGCGTCAATGTCGTCCCCACGGGTTTTGCGAACCGTGGTGACCAGACCGGCGCGTTGCAAAATTTCCGCAAATGCCAGCACCTGCGCTTGCGCTGAGCGTTTCAGGCCCGAGGCCGGAAACGGGTTGAACGGAATCAGGTTGAATTTGCACGACACGCCCGGACCCTGCTGAGGTCGCACGAGGTCGATCAGGGCTTGGGCGTGCTCGGGCTGATCGTTCACCCCATCGAGCATGCAATATTCAAAAGTGATGAAGTCGCGCGGGGCGTGGGCCAGGTAGCGTTGGCAAGCGGCCATCAATTCAGCCAAGGGGTATTTGCGGTTCAAGGGGACCAGAGAGTCGCGCAAACTGTCCGCAGGCGCATGCAGGGAAACAGCCAGCGCGACAGGGCAATCTTCGCCCAGTCGGTCCATCATGGGCACCACGCCGGAGGTGGAAACCGTCAGCCGGCGGCGTGACAAGCCATAAGCGTGGTCATCGAGCATGGTTCGCAAGGCGGGCACCAGCGCGCTGTAATTTTGCAAGGGCTCGCCCATGCCCATCATCACCACGTTGCTGATGACGCGCTCCTGGCTGCCCAGACGCTGGCGCAGGAAATGCTCGGCAAACCACAGTTGCGCGACGATTTCACCGGTGCTCAGGTTGCGGCTGAAGCCTTGGTGGCCCGTCGAGCAAAAACGACAGCCTACGGCGCAGCCGGCTTGAGAGGACACGCACAAGGTGCCCCGATCGTCTTCGGGAATGAACACCGTTTCAACGGCATTGCCATCACCCACATCGAACAGCCACTTGAGGGTGCCATCGGCAGATTCGTGCAGGGAAATGGGGCTGAGCGGCGTGATGTGCGCGCAAGTTTTGAGTTTGTCACGCAAGGACTTCGCCAGATCGCTCATCTGCTCGAAGTCTCGGGCGCCCTTGTGGTGAATCCAGCGGAAGAGTTGCGTCGCCCGAAATTTTTTTTCGCCCAGCCCCTCGCAAAACTCGGTCAACCCCTGGCGATCAAAGTCGAGCAGGTTGACCGTCATGGCAAAGAGACTGAGCGCCTGAGAGCAGGCTTCAGCGGCTGTAAACGTTCATGCCGGCGAAGAAAAAGCCCACTTCAACGGCGGCGGTTTCGGGCGCGTCAGAGCCATGCACGGCGTTGGCGTCGATGCTGTCAGCGAAGTCGGCGCGGATGGTGCCAGCGGCTGCTTTCTTGGGATCGGTTGCGCCCATCAGGTCGCGGTTTTTCAGGATGGCGCCTTCGCCTTCCAGCACCTGGATCATGACGGGGCCGGAAATCATGAAGTCCACCAGGTCTTTGAAGAAGGGGCGGGCCTTGTGCACAGCATAGAAAGCTTCGGCTTCGCCGCGCGACAGATGGGCCATGCGGGCAGCGATGACCTTCAGGCCAGCGGCTTCAAAGCGGGCGTAAATCTGACCGATGACGTTCTTGGCAACGGCATCCGGCTTGATGATGGAGAGGGTACGTTCGATGGCCATGTGAGACTTCCTGTTGGTTTTCAAAGAATCTTGCCTGTTTGGCAAAGCCTCTTATTTTAGCCTGAGAACAGGGTTTCCCCTTGCCCCAAGGGGGTGTTCAGGGGCGGCCGCGGCCACCGCGACCGCCACCACCCCGTTTGCCTGGCCCTTGGCGCATGCGATTGAAGCTGTCGGCGCCAATGTAGCCGACCGATGTTTTCATGGGGTCGGGCTGGCTGCCGCCCGAGGGTCCCGAGCGCCGGCTTTTCTCGCGCCGCGGTTGCTCCGAAGGTCCGGCTTTGCCGGCGGGCCGCGAGGGGCGTGGGCCATGGCCCTGCCCTGCCAAACGCTCCTTGCGGCCGGGCGAAGGCGCCGTCGCCATTCGGCCAGGTTGCATGCCAACGGCTTGCATCAAGGCGCGGATATCGCGCTCGTCCAGTTCCATGAAGGCACCGCGCTTGAGGCCGCGGGGCAAGACCATGGCCCCGTAGCGAATGCGAATCAACCGGCTGACGGCGTGGCCCACAGCTTCCAGCAGGCGGCGAACCTCGCGGTTACGCCCCTCGCTGATGGTCACGCGATACCAGCAATTGGAGCCCTCGCCGCCGCCGTCTTCGATGCTGGAAAACTGCGCCGGGCCATCGTCGAGTTGCACGCCGTCGAGCAGGCGTTGCTTTTCTTCATTGGACAAGGCCCCCAGTACACGCACTGCGTACTCGCGCTCCAAGCCAAAGCGTGGGTGCATCAGTTGGTTGGCCAACTGGCCCGAGCTGGTGAACAGCAGCAGGCCTTCGGTGTTCAGGTCCAGCCGGCCTACCGATTGCCATTTGCCTTGTTGCAGGCGCGGCAGCTTGCGAAACACGGTGGGACGGTTTTGGGGGTCGTCGTGCGTCACCACCTCGCCCACTGGTTTGTGGTAAGCGATGACACGGGCCGGCGGCGGCTCGATGCGAACCCGGATGGGCTTGCCATTGACCTTCACCTGATCGCCAAACTGGATGCGCTGACCGATGTGAGCGGGCTCGTTGTTGACTGAAATGCGCCCTTCCAGAATCAGCTGTTCCATCTCCAGGCGCGAGCCCAGACCCGCCTGCGCCAGCACTTTGTGCAGTTTGGGCGACTCAGGCTGGGGCAACAACACGCGCTTGGGGGGCGTGGCTTCTGCTTGATCGGCCTGAACGTCAAAATCGCCAGAGACCACATCGGAAAAGCGGATCGCCTGCGCATCCTCGGACGCATCGGCTGCCAGTGCGGCGGCAGGCAGCTCTGGAGACTGCGAATCAGGTTGGGTCGCTTCGTTCATCGGGGGTCTCCGTCTCCAGGCTCATCTGTGGGTCATCCGCCTCGGGCTCTTGCAGCGCAGCCAGGGCTTGAATCTGGGCTGCCGGGCTGTCCAGCGTGGGCAGTTGGTCCAGCGACGACAGGCCCAGGTCGTCCAGAAATTGACGGGTGGTGGCAAACAAAGCCGGTCGGCCCACGGTCTCCCGGTGGCCAATCACTTCCACCCAGCCGCGGTCTTCCAATTGCTTGATGACCAATGAATTGATGGTCACGCCACGGATGTCTTCCATGTCGCCCCGGGTCACAGGCTGGCGGTAGGCAATGATGGCCAAAGTCTCCATGGCCGCACGGGTGTACTTGGGAGGCTTTTCAGGGTGCAAACGGTCCAGGTACTCACGCAGCTCGGGCCGGCTTTGAAAGCGCCAGCCTGAGGCCACCTGCACCAGCTCCACACCGCGCTGGGCCCAGTCTTGCTGCAAGGACTCCAACAGACTCTTGACTGTGTCCGCACCGAGCTCGTCATTGAACAGCACGCGCAAATCCCGCACCGACAGGGGCTGAGGCGAGCAAATCAAGGCGGTCTCGAGGATACGCTTGGCATCCACCGTGTTCATGAGATTTTTCCGGAGTAAAGGGCCCCTGTGGGGCGGTGATTCAGAGGCGATCCGCGAGGCGGCTGCGCCGAGGGCCAGGCCGTTTCAGACCGTTTTTTCATTGTAGCGCAGGCCCAGAGTGGCCAGCGCGGCCATCAGGTCGGGGGGCAACGGCGCTTGAAGGGACAACGGCGCCTGGGTTTGGGGGTGCGCCAGGGAGAGCCGAAACGCATGCAATGCCTGACGACTCAGGCCAGGCAGGTCTTTGCCGCCATAGAGTCCGTCGCCGAGCAACGGAAACCCGCTATGCGCCAGGTGAACCCGGATCTGATGGGTTCGCCCCGTGTGCAGTTGACAGTGCACCAGGCTGGCCTGCGGCGTAGCGGCCAAGCCCGTCACCGTGGTGTGCGCGGTTTTGCCCGGGTGCCGCGCCAAGTCCACCACGGCCATGCGCAAGCGGTTGCGTGGGTCGCGTCCCACGGGCTCTTCAATGTCTTTGACCTGCCCCACTGGCCAAGCGCCCTGCACGATGGCCAGGTATTCACGGTGCACTTCCCGCGCGGCAATCTGGGCCACCAGGGCGTCCATGCAACTGCGGGTGCGCGCGACCAGCATCAGGCCGCTGGTGTCTTTGTCCAGTCGGTGAACGATGCCAGCGCGCGGCAAGGAAGCCGCGGCCGCATCCAGCGCCAGCAAACCATTCAACAATGTTCCGCTCCAATGGCCGGGCGCTGGGTGCACAACCAGTCCCGCGGGCTTGTGAATCACGCGCAGGCTAGGGTCGCAATACACCGTGTCCAATGCCATGGCTTGTGGCACAAACGCCTGGCTCTGGGCGGTTGGGCGCAGCTCGACCTTGAGCGATTGCCCCGCTTTCATGCGCAAGGAAGGTTTTGTCAGCGCTCGCGCTTCTGTGCTGAAACCGACACAACCCTCTTCGATCAATTGCTGCAGGTAGCTGCGCGAAAACTCGGGGATCAGCGCAGCCAGGACGCGGTCCAGTCGCTCCCCATGGTGCTCGGGCAGCAAGAGCAGCTTTCGCCACTCCGATTCAGCGGGGCTGTCTTCGTTTTCCTCGACGTCGCCAGGAACCCAGGGCTTGTCGGATAATGGCTGTTTGGCGTGATTCAAAAAGGTGACCTGTGCTGCAACGCTTGCAATTATCCGTGCTTCTGTGTTTGGCGTTCCTCGCCGGCTGCGCAACCAATGAAGCCGACTGGACCGCTGGCTGGACACCTGAAAAACTCTACGCTGAAGCCAAGGACGAGCTGAACAACAAGCTTTACGAAAAAGCCATCACGCTTTACGAAAAGCTGGAGGGGCGCGCCGCGGGCACCCAGCTGGCCCAACAGGCGCAACTGGAAAAAGCATTCGCCCAGTATAAAAATGGCGATCCGGTGCTGGCTGTGGCCACGCTGGACCGCTTCATCAAGATCAACCCCGCCAGCCCGGCATTGGATTACGCCCTTTACCTCAAAGGCATTGTCAACTTCAACGAAGACCTGGGCATGCTCTCGTTCATTTCCAAGCAGGACCTGTCAGAGCGCGACCAAAAAGCGGCCAAGGAATCTTTTGAAGCGTTTCGTGAGCTGGTCACCCGCTTCCCGGACTCCAAGTACAGCGAAGATGCCCGGCTGCGCATGCGCTACTCGGTGAACATTCTGGCGAAATCTGAAATCAATGTGGCGCGCTTTTACTTGAACAAGGGGGCCTATGTGGCCGCCATCAACCGCGCGCAAGCTGCCCTGAACGACTACCGCGATGTGCCGGCGCTGGAAGACGCCTTGCGAATTTTGATCGAGTGCTATGACAAACTGGGACTGACGCAATTGCGCGACGACACCCGGCGCGTGCTGGCCCAGTCGTTCCCGGAGTCCAGCAAACCTGCCGTCACGGATCCGAAAAAGTCGGGCTCGTGGTGGAAGCTTTGGTAAGCCGACGCAAACCCTCGAGCAAGGCAGGCTCGGAAGAAGCGCGCGCCATTGGCGGCAAGGCATCCATCAGGCGGCGGCCATAGCCGGTCGTGATCAAGCGGTTATCGCACACCACCAGAACCCCTTTGTCGGTTTCCCGCCGAATAAGCCGTCCTGCCCCTTGCTTCAAAGCCACCACAGCTTCCGGCAAAAAATAATGGTTGAAGGGGCTGCGGCCCTGGGCTTCCAATCGCTTGCCACGCGCTTCCACCATCGGGTCATTCGGTGGCGGAAAGGGCAGCTTGTCAATGATGACAGCTTGCAAGGCCTCGCCAGGCACATCGAAACCTTCCCAGAAGGTGGCCGAAGCCACCAGCACGCAGCCGCGCTGGCGCTCGGCGTCGCCTGCCCGAAAGCGGTCCATCAACTCGCGCTTGGAGCCCTCGCCTTGCACCAGCACTTCCAGGCCGGGTTCGTCAGCCAACTGTTGGCGCAAGGTCTCGCCAATTTGACGCAGGGCGCGCAGGGTGGTGGTCAGCACCAGGGTGCGGCCACCGAGGGCACGCACAATTTTTTCAGCCAACGCAGCCACCTGCGGCGTGTGTTGCGGGTCGTTGGGGCGGACCACCTCGCGAGGCACGAACAGCACAGCCTGCTTGGCGTAGTTGAACGGACTTTGCACCTTCAGAACGCGGGCGTCTGTCAAGCCGCAGGGCTCGGTGAACCAGCGTAAAGTGGCATCGTCGCCCAAAGTCGCTGAAGTGAAAATCCAGCTGCGCGGCCGGGCTGGCGCATCGGGCCAGGGAGCGGCGTCGGGGTCTGGGTCGGGGTCTGGGGCTTCGTCGGGACTGGGCTCGGCGGCTGGCGCTGCCAGCATGCGCGTTCGCACGGTTTCGGCAATGTCCAGCGGCGCTTGCATCAGCCGCGCCCAATGCCCCAGATCGACCCAGCGTACCGATCCCAAGGGAGCAGGCTCGCGAAAGGCCGCCAGTTGCGACAGCATGTCCTGCACCCGTTCCGACAAGCGCGTGAAATCCGGCGCCACCTCCAGCGCCCCTTCCAGGGCTTGCAACAAAAGCTGACACACGCCCTGCAAAGTGTCCAGCATGGCGAACCAGTCGGCCTCAGCCAGGCCGTCCGGCGCCTGCGACGTCCAGGCCAGCTTGCCGGCTTTGTCTCCGGCGCCCAGGAGCAAGCGCAAGTCGCGCGCAGCCAATTCAAGTTGTGCGCTCAGACCTTGCCAATCGGCTTGACCGCGTGCCAGGCTGAGCCCCGCCACCAGCAGGTCGCGTGACAAATCGATGAGCTGCGACGAGCTGAGTTGTCGCCCCATAAATTGAACGCCGGTTTCATTCAACTGGTGGGCTTCGTCGAAGATGGCCACGCGCACCGAGGGTAGCAATTCGGCCATGCCCGACTCACGCACGGCCAGGTCGGCGAAAAACAAATGGTGGTTGATGACCACCACGTCGGCAGCCAGAGCCTCGCGCCGGGCAGCCATGACATGGCAGGTTTTGTAATGCTCGCACTCGCTGCCCAGGCAGTTGTCCCGATTGGAAGTGATCCAGGGCAGCAAGGCGGAACGTTCATCCAGCCCCGGCATTTCTGCCAGGTCGCCAGTGCGGGTGGCCTGTGCCCAGGTTTCCACTTTGGCCAGCAAGTGCACGCTTTGGCGGTCGGGCAGCAAGGCCTCGTGGCGCGCCAGGGCCAACCGGTAGGTGCACAGGTAATTACCGCGCCCTTTGAGAAGTGCCATGCGGACCGGAAGGTTCAGGGCCTGGGCCAGGCCGGGCAAATCACGCGCAAACAATTGGTCTTGCAGCGCTTTGGTGGCGGTGGAAATCAACACTCGCTCGCCGCTGAGCAAGGCGGGCACCAGGTAGGCAAAGGTTTTGCCAACACCGGTGCCGGCTTCGACCACCAGCGCACCACCTTGATCCAGGGTTTCGGCCACCGCCTGCGCCATGTCGGTCTGGCCAGAGCGTGGCTGAAAGTGCGGGTCCCAGCGCGACAAGGGCCCCTCGGGCGTGAAAGCCGCCATGACCAGCGATGCAAGCGGCTCGTTTGACATGTGCTTCAAGCTGGCTCGGCGGGATCGAGCATGTTTTCCAGGCGGGCAATTTGGTCACGCAGCGCCAGCTTTTTCTTTTTCAGGCGGCGCAGCATCAGCTCGTCGACAGGTTGCTCGACGGCCAGGCGATCGACCGCTGCATCAAGGTCGGCATGCTCCATGCGCAACTCGATGAGCTCACGCTCGGGCGAACGCAGGTTATCGCTCATGACTTGTCTGCGTGCGGCACGTGGGTAGGGACAGGCAGGGGCGCAGCCAAGGGCTTTTGCCGGTCCTGGCGTCGCTGCTCGTTGGCCGCGCGGTGTGCCTCGGCCTCTTGCAACTTGCGCGCGTGGTTTTGCTCTGAGGTGCGCAGCTCGGCCTCGGTGGGTCGAGCCACATCACGCGAGGGTGTTTCAACACTCCTCTTGTCAGCACGTTCGGCATGTGCCTGTTGTTTTTCACGGTTTTTTTGCTCCGCATTTTTCTGCTGCTCCACGGCCTGTGCACGACGCTGCGCCTGTTCTTCCTGGGCATGCGGGGACAAACGCTCTGCCACACGCTCTTTCTTGGCTTGGGCCTTGTCTGCGCGCTCAGCGGCATCCAGCGCTTGCTCGCGTGCGCGAAGCGGCTTGAGGCCTTCGCGGTGCGCCTTGGCGGCCTCTTGCTTGCAATCATTGACGGCAAAGCGCTGATAGCAATTTTGAATGTCTTGTGAGTAACGGTTTTCTATCACTTGGCGTTGACGCTGGAGTAACTCACGCTCGGTGACGGCATCCTGGGCTTGCGCCCCCGCAGCGGCGCAAGACAGCCAGGCCAGGCCCCAACAAACAGCGCTGCGCAGCGTCATGTCAAACCCGTGTCGACGGTGCGTCGCTCCAACGCCAAAAACTCTGCCGACTGCATTTCCTTGAGGCGCGAGATGGTGCGCGGAAACTCATGTGACAAAGGCCCTTCGGTATAGAGCAGCTCGGGCTCGACCTCGGCCGACATCATCAACTTCACGCGCCGGTCATACAACACGTCAATCAGCCAGGTGAAGCGGCGCGCTTCCGAGGCCATGCGCACCGGCATGTGCGGCACGTCGCTGAGCAACACAGTATGAAACTGGGTGGCGATTTCAAGGTAGTCATTCTGTGAGCGGGGACCGCCACACAGGGTTTTGAAATCGAACCAGACCAGGCCCCCGGCCTTGCGACGTGCACGGATCTCGCGTGCCTCAATGTGCAACACAGGGTCTTCATCGTGGGTTTCTGCCAGGCGATTGAAGGCGTCGGTCATGGCAGCATCGGCCTGTTCGCTTAAAGGCGTGTGGTACAGGTCCACCTGCTCCAGGGTGCGGCGCCGGTAGTCCGTGCCGTTGTCCACATTGATGACTTCCAGCTTTTGGTTCAGCAAAGCGATGGCCGGCAGGATGCGGTCGCGGTGCAGACCACCAGGGTACAAGTCATCGGGCCGGAAGTTCGAGGTGGTGACAAAGCCCACGCCGTTGGCAAACAAAGCGTCGAGCAAACGATGCAGGATCATGGCATCGGTGATGTCGGCCACATGAAATTCGTCAAAGCAAATCAGCTTGTAGCGCTTGGCGATGCGTTGGCCCAGCACATCCAAAGGATTGACGGTGCCTTGCAGGTCGCGCAGTTCGCGGTGAACTTCACGCATGAACTCATGGAAATGCAGGCGGGTTTTGCGCTCGATCGGCACGGCACCATAGAAGCAATCCATGAGAAAGCTTTTGCCGCGGCCCACGCCGCCATACATGTAGACGCCCCGTGGAATGTCGGGGCGGTTGATCAATTTCTTCAGGGGGTTAGAGCGACGCGCCTTGTAGGCCGCCCATTCCTGGGCGCAACGCTCCAAGGCGTCCACCGCCCGGAGTTGGGCGGGGTCGCTTTGGAAGCCTCGGGTTTGAAGTTCTTGCTCGTAAGCGTGTCGTACGGACATGCCCGAATGCTAACCTCAGAAGTTAAGGGTGCGCTTGTCTACGGCTAATGCGGCCTCTTTGGTCGCTTCGCTGAGGGACGGGTGAGCGTGGCAGATGCGCGCAATGTCTTCCGCGCTGGCCTTGAACTCCATGGCCACCACGGCCTCGGAAATCAACTCGCTGGCCATCGGGCCGACGATGTGCACGCCCAGGATCTCGTCCGTGGCCGCATCGGCCAGAAATTTGACCATGCCGGTGGTATCCCCCAGTGCACGGGCGCGGCCATTGGCCAGGAACGGAAAGGTGCCCGCCTTGTAAGCCACGCCGTCGGCCTTGAGTTGCTGCTCGGTGCGACCGACCCAGGCAATTTCAGGGCTGGTGTAAATCACCCAGGGAATGGTGTTGAAGTTCACATGGCCGTGCTGGCCGGCAATGCGCTCGGCCACTGCAACGCCCTCTTCTTCTGCCTTGTGCGCCAACATCGGGCCCCGCACCACATCGCCCACCGCCCACACGTTGGGCAGGTTGGTTTTGCAGTCGCCGTCCACCACGATGGCACCGCGCTCATCGAGCTGCAGGCCCACAGCCTCGGGATTCAAGCCCGTGGTGTTGGGCACGCGGCCGATGGACACAATCAGCTTGTCCACGTTCAGGCTTTGGGCTTCGCCTTTGGCGTTGGTGTAGGCCACGGACACGCCTTTTTTGCCGCTCTTGATGTCGCCCACTTTCACGCCCAGCTCGATCTTCAAGCCTTGCTTGTCAAAGGCTTTCTTGGCTTCTTTGGCAATCTGTTCGTCGACTGCGCCCAGAAAGGTCGGCAGGCCTTCCAGAATGGTGACTTCCGCGCCCAGACGGCGCCAGACCGAGCCCATCTCCAGCCCGATGACGCCCGAACCAATCAGTGCCAGCTTCTTGGGGACATCGCCCAGGCGCAAGGCACCATCGTTGGACAGCACATTCACCTCATCAAAGGGCACGCCAGGCAAAGCGCGCGCACTGGAACCCGTGGCCACAATGACGTGTTTGCCAGTCAATGATTCTTCTGCTTTGCCGGAGACTTGGACTTCGTAGCCACCTTCAGCGGCTTTGACAAACGAGCCACGACCGTGGAAGAAACTGACTTTGTTCTTTTTGAACAAGTACAAGATACCGTCGTTGTTTTGCTTGACCACCAAGTCCTTGCGCGCCACCATTTTGGCAACGTCAATGCTCACGCCCTTGACGTCGATGCCATGGTCGGCGAAGTGATGGTTGGCTTGCTCGAAATGCTCGGACGATTGCAGCAACGCCTTCGAGGGGATACACCCCACGTTGGTACAGGTGCCGCCCGGTGCAGGGCCGCCCGCCGCATTTTTCCATTCATCGATACAGGCTGTGTTGAAGCCCAATTGTGCCGCGCGAATCGCGGCAATGTAGCCACCGGGGCCGCCCCCGATGACGATCACGTCGAATTGTTTGCTCATGGTGTGCCCATCAGATGTCGAACAACAGGCGCGCCGGGTCTTCCAGCGCTTCCTTCATGGCCACCAGGCCCAGCACGGCCTCGCGACCGTCGATGATGCGGTGGTCGTAGCTCATCGCCAGGTAGTTGATCGGGCGCACCACCACTTGGCCGTTTTCAACCACGGCGCGGTCCTTGGTGGCGTGCACGCCCAGAATGGCCGATTGCGGGGGGTTGATGATGGGGGTGGACAGCATGGAGCCGAACACGCCCCCGTTGGAGATGGAGAAGGTGCCACCAGTCATTTCTTCAATGCCCAGTTTGCCGTCGCGCGCTTTCACGCCGAACTCGGCAATTTTCTTCTCGATGTCGGCAAAGCTCATCTGATCGGCGTTGCGCAAAATCGGCACGACCAAGCCACGGGGCGAGCCCACAGCAATGCCGATGTCGAAGTAGCCGTGGTAGACGATGTCATTGCCATCGACCGAGGCGTTCAGCACCGGGTACTTTTTCAGGGCATGCACGGCCGCCTTGACGAAGAAGCTCATGAAGCCAATCTTCACGCCATGCTCTTTTTCGAACTTGTCCTGGAAGCGCTTGCGCATTTCCATCACGGGGGCCATGTTGACCTCGTTGAAGGTGGTCAGGATGGCGTTGGTCGATTGCGACTGCAGCAAGCGCTCGGCAACACGCGCGCGCAGGCGGCTCATGGGCACGCGCTGCTCAGGACGGTCACCCAGATTCACGCTGGGGGCGCTGACTTGGGGCAGCGCTGCAGTAGGCACGCCGGTCGGAATGACGGCAGCTGCCGCAGGCTTGACGCCCGAAGCCACGGCCCCCAACACATCACCTTTGGTGACGCGGCCATCTTTGCCCGTGCCAGCCACAGAGCCGGCCGGCAGGTTGTTGTCTGCCATCAGCTTGGCGGCTGCGGGCATGGCCACACCGGCCTTGCTGGAGGATGCAGCTGCTGCGGCGGGGGCGGCAGCAGGCGCAGCGGCGGCGGGCGCCGCAGCGGCGGGTGCAGCTGCACCGGCTTTGCCTTCGGTGTCGATGCGTGCGATCAGCTGATCGGACACCACGGTGCCACCATTGCCCACCACGAGCTCGGCCAACACCCCCGCTGAGGGCGCCGGCACTTCGAGCACGACTTTGTCGGTTTCGATTTCGATCAGGATCTCATCGGCGGCGACAGCCTCACCGGCCTTCTTTTTCCATTGCAACAAAGTGGCTTCGGCCACAGATTCAGAGAGTTGCGGAACTTTGACTTCTACGATTGCCATGACTTGCTTTCAATTAGTCTGAGTGTTTTTTACTTGCTGAGAATGAAGCCCTTGAGCTTGCCGAAGGCGCCTTCCACGAGGGCCTTTTGCTGCTCCTGGTGCAGGTGCGAATAACCCACCGCCGGCGAGGCCGAAGCGGCACGGCCGGAATAACCCAGCTTTTGGCCATCGAGCATGTTCTCGTGGATGTAGTGCTGCACAAAGAACCAGGCGCCCTGGTTTTGCGGCTCGTCCTGGGTCCACACGATTTCGGTGGCGTTGGGATACTTCTTCAGCTCATTCGCGAAGGCCTTGTGCGGGAACGGATAGAGCTGCTCGACGCGCAGGATGGCAACGTCGTTGGCGCCGTTTTCCTCGCGCTTCTTGGCCAGGTCGTAATAGACCTTGCCTGAGCACACCAGCACGCGCTTGACCTTGTCGTTCTTGAGTTCTTTGTTCTCGGGTATCACGGTTTGGAAACCACCCTTGGTGAACTCGGACAGCGGCGAGGTGGCGTCCTTGTTGCGCAGCAGCGACTTGGGCGTCATGATGATCAATGGCTTGCGCAGGTTACGCACCATCTGGCGACGCAGCACGTGGAAGATCTGGCTGGCCGTGGTGGGCTGCACGATCTGCATGTTGGTGTCGGCCGCCAATTGCATGAAGCGCTCCAGGCGGGCCGAGCTGTGCTCTGGGCCCTGACCTTCGTAGCCATGGGGCAACATCAGGGTGATGCCGTTGACACGGCCCCACTTCACTTCGCCGGAGGCGATGAATTGGTCGATCACCACCTGGGCGCCGTTGGCGAAATCGCCGAACTGGGCTTCCCAGATCACCAGGGTATTGGGATCGTTGGAGGCATAACCGTATTCATAGGCCAGCACGGCTTCTTCCGACAGGATCGAATCGATCACGACGAAAGGCGCCTGGTTGTCGGCCACGTTTTGCAAAGGCACATAGGTGCCGGTGTCCCACTTCTCGCGGCTTTGGTCGTGAATGACAGCGTGGCGGTGTGTGAAGGTGCCACGGCCGCAGTCTTCACCGGACAAACGCACCGGGTAACCGCTGGCGACCAAAGAAGCAAAGGCCATGTGCTCGCCCATGCCCCAGTCTACGTTCACGTCGCCACGGCCCATGGCTGCGCGGTCGTCGTAAACCTTCTTCACCAGTTGGTGCGGCGTGACCGTGCCGGGAATGGTGGTGATTTTTTCTGCCAGGCGTTTCCATTCGGTCATGGGAATCGCGGTGTCGGAAGCGTCGGTCCACTTTTTGCCAAGGAAAGGTGCCCAGTCGACGGCGAACTTGCTCTTGAAGTTGGTCAACACTGGGTCCACCGTGTGACGGCCCGCATCGAGGGCTGCGCGGTAGGACTTGACCATGTCGTCCCCCAGGGTGTCACCCAGACCTTGCGCGGCCAGGCGGTCGGCGTAGAGTTTGCGGGTGCCAGGGTGAGCGCCGATCTTCTTGTACATGAGCGGCTGCGTCAGGCTGGGCGTGTCTTGCTCGTTGTGACCCAGTTTGCGGAAGCAGGTGATGTCCACCACCACGTCCTGGCGGAAGGTCATGCGGAATTCCAGGGCCAATTGGGAGGCCAGCACCACAGCTTCGGGATCGTCGCCATTGACGTGCAAGACCGGCGCTTCCACCATCTTGACGATGTCGGTACAGAACACCGTGGAACGCATGTCGCGCGGGTCCGAGGTGGTGAAGCCGATCTGGTTGTTGATGATCAAGTGAACGGTGCCACCCGTGGAATAACCACGGGTTTGGGCCAGTGCCAGTGTTTCCTGGTTCACACCTTGGCCACCAAAAGCCGCATCGCCGTGCACCAGCACGGGCAACACCTGCTCGCCCTTGGGATCGTTGCGGCGGTCCATGCGCGCGCGCACCGAGCCTTCGACCACAGGGTTGACGATTTCCAGGTGCGAGGGGTTGAACGCCAGGCTCAGGTGCACCGGGCCGCCAGGGGTGGACACATCCGAGCTGAAGCCCTGGTGGTATTTCACGTCACCAGAGGGCAATTCCTCAGGCGCAGTGTGATCGAACTCGGCAAACAGGTCCTTGGGCATCTTGCCCAGGGTGTTGACCAGAACGTTCAAACGACCGCGGTGGGCCATACCGATCACAATCTCTTGCACACCTTGCTGGCCGGCCGACTGGATCAGCTCGTCCATGGCGGCAATGAAGCTCTCGCCACCCTCGAGGGAAAAGCGCTTCTGGCCCACGTATTTGGTGTGCAAGTAGCGCTCGAGGCCCTCGGCTGCCGTCAGACGGTCCAGGATATGCTTTTTCTTCTCGGCGCCGAAATTGGGCTTGCTGCGAATGCTTTCCAGCTTTTGCTGCCACCAGCGCTTTTGCGCCATGTCTGTGGTGTACATGTACTCCACGCCCAGGGTGCCGCTGTAGGTTTCGCGCAGTGCATTGAGCAGCTCGCGCAAGCTCATGCGGTCTTTGCCGAAGAAGGTGTTGCTGGTGTCGAACACGGTTTCCTGGTCGGCATCGCTGAAGCCGTAGAAAGAGGGCTCGAGTTCGGGAATATTGGGACGCTCGGCGCGCTTCAACGGGTCCAGGTCGGCCCAGCGCTGGCCCACGTTGCGGTAGGCGGCAATCAACTGCTGAACGGCGGTGCGCTTGCGGCCCATTTCGGCGTCGGCACTGGCCATGACCACCTTGGTGCCACCTTGCTTGGCGCGTTCGGCAAAAGCGTTGATCACCGGCAAGTGCGGCACGTCACGGGCTTGCGTGCCGTCAACGGCGGGGACATGCTGCAAAGCGTCGAAATACTGGCGCCAGGAATCGGGCACGCTGCCGGGATTGGCCAGGTAGTTTTCGTACATCTCTTCAACGTAAGGCGCATTGCCCCCGAAGAGATAGGTATTGCCTGAATAGGCTTGATAGACTGACGTTGTCTCACTCATTGCGCTGACCTCCGTTTCCCTGCAGGAAACATTAGCTGGTTGGAAAAACCTTCCGCGACACGGCTGAACCGGTTGGCGGATGCGACTGTGGCTGGAAGGGGCCTAGTACATCCGCGATTGTGCCACCGATTCGGCGCGGTCCTTTTCTTTTTATTTCGGGTCTGTTCAGGCCCGCGTCAGGAAATCATGGCCTGGATCTGCTGCAAAGCGCTGGGATCCTCAATGGTGGTGAGGTCGCCGGGGTCGCGCTTCTCGCAAACCGCCTGGATGGCCCGGCGCAACAGCTTGCCGCTGCGGGTCTTGGGCAGCACCGTCACAAAGCGTACCCGCGCGGGGCGCGCCACCGCGCCAAGCTGCTCGTCCACCACCTTCATGATCTCGCCCTCGAGTTTGAGCTTGGCGGCGTCATCGGAGAGGCTGCTGGCGTCCTTGACCACGGCAAATGCCATAGCCACCTGCCCTTTGAGCTGGTCGGCCACGCCGACCACGGCCACCTCGGCCACATTGGGATGGCTGGAGATGCTTTCCTCGATCTCGCGGGTGCCCAGGCGGTGGCCGGCCACATTGATCACGTCATCGGTGCGCCCCAGAATGAAATAGTAACCATCGGCGTCGCGAATGCCCCAGTCGAAGGTGGAGTACACCACCTTGCCGGGCACGCTGCTCCAATAGGTTTTGACGAAGCGCTCGTCATCACCCCATACGGTTTGCAAACAGCCGGGGGGCAGCGGGCCTTCAATGGCGACCACGCCCTTGGCATCCGCGCCACGCATTTCTTCGCCGGTGGTTTCGTCCAGCAACTTGACGTTGTAGCCATACATGGGCACGCCCGGGCTGCCAAATTTGCTGGGCGCTTTTTCCACGCCATTGGCGATGGTCAAAATGGGCCAGCCGGTCTCGGTTTGCCAGTAGTTGTCGATGATGGGCTTGCCCAAGCTTTGCGCAATCCATTGCGCTGTTGGCTCGTCCAAGGGCTCACCCGCCAGGAACAAGGCCTTGAGGCTGGACAGGTCGTATTTTTTGAGGAACGCCGGGTCTTGCTTTTTCAAAACACGCACTGCAGTGGGTGCGCTGAACATCACACTGACCTTGTATTTCTCCACCAACTGCCACCAGATGCCGCCATCGGGTCGGGTCGGCAGGCCTTCGTA
Organism: Limnohabitans sp.; assembly: GCA_018882835.1. Lineage (GTDB taxonomy): Bacteria > Pseudomonadota > Gammaproteobacteria > Burkholderiales > Burkholderiaceae_C > Limnohabitans. The sequence goes on along the minus strand of VERE01000037.1, from coordinate 4,964 downwards.
CATGATGGTGGCCATGCCGGCAATCAGCGGGCCATAGATGATGTAGCTGTGCCCCACCACCCAGCCAATGTCGCTGGTCGAAAAATAGGTCTCGCCGGCGTTGCCCTGGAAAATATGTTTCATGCTGGCCGCGAGGGCGACGGTGTAGCCACCGGTGTCGCGCTGCACTCCCTTGGGCTTGCCCGTGGTGCCCGAAGTGTAAAGGGTGTAGCTGGGATGCGTGGACTCTACCCACTCGCAGGCCACCTGGGCATTCAAATGCTTTTGGCGCAAGCTGGCGTAATCGTGGTCACGCCCCGCCACACGAGAAAACTCGGCCAGTTTACGGTCAACAATCAGCACGGCCGAGGGCTTGTGCGTGGACAAGGTCACCGCTTCATCCAACAAAGGCTTGTAGGGCACGACTTTCCCGCCGCGCGAGCCTGCTTCCGAGCTGATCACCACTTTCGGTGTGGCATCGTCAATCCGCGACGCCAACGAATGTGACGCAAAGCCGCCAAACACCACCGAGTGGATGGCACCGATGCGGACACAGGCCAGCATGGCAAAAGCAGCTTCGGCAATCATGGGCATGTAAATCAGCACGCGATCGCCCTTGCCAACGCCCAGTTCTTTCAGAATGGCCGCCATGCGCTGCACTTCCTCACTGAGTTCACGGAAGCTGTAGACTTTTTCCTGGTTGGTTTCAGTCGAGACAAAGATCAAGGCAGCCTGGTCTGCCCGGTCTTTCAGATGCCGGTCCACCGCGTTGTGGCACAGGTTGGTGGTGCCACCGACAAACCATTTGGCAAAAGGCGGCTTGTTGTAGTCGCAGATCTGGGTGGGACGCGTTTTCCAGTCAATCAGCTGTGCCTGTTCGGACCAGAAACCGTCCCGGTCTTCGATGGAACGACGGTGAAAGTCTGCATACGCACCCATGGGGAGTCTCCTCGATTTGAATTGCATCTGAATTCATAATTATGAGGAGCATGGTCTTGCAAGAAGCTGACTACCCACCTGCGTACATGAGAAGCCTGTGAGGCCGCAGTAAACCCCGCCGAAGAAACAGCGCTGAGTTCGCGATTACGCTCGCGCGTTTGGATTTAGATGATCAGGTCCTGAACTGCTTTGAACTGCGAATGTTCCGCCGAACGCAGCCATTCGAAGGCCACCATCTCGGTGGTCAGCAATTCCGCACCCGCAGACGCCAGCCGATCAAAAGCGGCATCCCGGTTGCGTTCGGTGCGAGAGCCGCAGGCATCGGTGACCACCCAGACATCGAACTCTTCTTCCAGCAATTCCAGCGCAGTCTGCAAAAGACACACATGGGCTTCGCAGCCCGCGATCACCACGCTGTTGCGGGTCGGGTTTTGCGGCACGGCTTTTTGCAAATGCTTGGGCAAGCTGCGGGCGTTGCCTTGCGCCGCCTTGGCGACCGGGCGCAGGCATTCGACCAAACCTTCGGCGCAGGCGCTGAAGGACATCTTGGGCAAGGTTTCCCGGCACAGGCTGCGCAATGGCTCAGGGTTGAGGCCGAGCCGTTCAGGATTTTGCTCGGTCCCCCAGGTTGGCACGCGCAGCAATTGGGCCATTTTCGCCAAACGCAGGCCGTTGGCCATCACGGATTCAGACTCATGGATCACCGGCATCAATTTGGCCTGGTAATCGACCAGCACCAACTGGGCATCTTGAAGTTCCAGCAACATCTCAGATCCTTACCACGACGCGACCACGCACTTGGCCATCCATGAGTGCCTGGGCTTTGGCCTGCGCAAGGTCCAGAGGCACTTCCTCGATCATGGCCTCCAGCTTGGCAGGATCGAGGTCGCGCGCGAGGCGGTCCCAGGCTTGCTGGCGACGGGCCAGGGGCGCCATCACCGAGTCCACACCGACCAGCGCCACATTGCGCAGAATGAAGGGCATCACGGTGGTCGGCAGGTCCATACCTTGTGCCAAACCGCAAGCGGCTACCGTTCCGCCGTACCGTGTCTGGGCCAGGGCATTGGCCAAGGTGTGTGAGCCCACGGTGTCGACCACACCAGCCCAACGCTCTTTTTGGAAGGGCTTGCCGGGCGCCGACAAGGTTTGGCGGTCAACCCACTCTGTGGCGCCCAGGATTTGCAGGTAGCCGCTTTCTTGCAATTTTCCGGTCGACGCCACGACGCGGTAGCCAAGGTGCGACAACAGCGCAATGGCCACACTGCCCACACCGCCACTGGCACCGGTGACCAAAATCTCGCCCGACTCGGGGCGCACGCCCCGCTCTTCCAGGGCCATCACGCACAGCATGGCGGTGTAACCAGCGGTGCCAATTGCCATGGCCTGTCGGGGTGTGAAGGCAGAGGGCAAGTGCACCAGCCAATCGCCCTTGAGGCGCGCCTTTTCAGCCAAACAGCCCCAATGGGTTTCACCCACACCCCAGCCGTTGTGCACGAAAGCGTCGCCGGCCTTCCAATCGGGATGGCTGGATTCCAGCACCGTACCGGCACCATCAATCCCAGCCACCATGGGCCACTGGCGCACCACGGGACTGCGGTTGGTGATGGCCAGCCCGTCCTTGAAATTCAAAGTGGAATAGGCCACGGCCACCGTCACATCTCCTGGCGGCAAACGGCTGTCCTCAAGGGTTTGCACAGAGGCTTGAAAGTTTTCATTTTTTTCCAGCAACAAGGCACGAAACATGGGGGTCTCCAGCGAACGAATCCTTCGTTTCTATCACGATTTCAAAAACAGGCCTGATCCTTTATCATCGGAGGATGCTGCGAAAACTCCTGATCGCGGTGTGTTGCCTGGGCGCAGCCCACGCAGCCCCCAGCACCACGCCCACTGACGACATCGAGAAATTTCTCGCTGAGCGCGGCGTGCTTTCCCAAATGGAGCAGTTTCGCCAACGCATGAGCCAGCAGGCCTCGGACCTGGTGGTCAACGCCATGGGCTTTCTGGGCGTGCCCTACCGCCGAGGCGGCAACACCGTTGAAAGCGGCTTTGATTGCAGTGGCTTCGTGCGCGCCATGTACGAACAAACCGTGGGCATGGTGTTGCCCCGTCGCGCCAAAGACCAAGCGGCAGTGACCGAAACCATCGACCGCAAAGAGTTGCAGCCCGGCGATCTGGTTTTTTTCAACACCATGCGCGCCAAGTTCAGCCACGTTGGCATTTATGTGGGCGATGGCAAGTTCATTCACTCGCCCAAGCCCGGCCAGCAAGTACGCGTGGAAGACATGCGCCAGGCCTACTGGGAGCGCCGCTTCAACGGTGCGCGGCGCGTCCCAACCGTGGCCCAGGAAACTCAGTAACTCAGCGCTTGCCGGGCGGCAAATCGGTGCACGAACCGTGCGCCACTTCGGCCGCCATGCCAATGCTTTCGCCCAAGGTGGGGTGCGGGTGAATGGTCTTGCCGATGTCAACCGCATCCGCGCCCATTTCAATCGCCAGGGCGATTTCGCCAATCATGTCACCGGCGTGCGTTCCCACCATGCCGCCGCCCAGGATCTTGCCGTGGCCATGGGCCTCGGGCGAGTCATCGAACAGCAGCTTGGTGAAGCCTTCGTCGCGGCCGTTGGCGATCGCGCGGCCCGAGGCGGTCCAGGGGAACAAGCCCTTCTTGACCTTGATGCCCTGGGCCTTGGCCTGGTCCTCGGTCAAGCCCACCCAAGCCACTTCGGGATCGGTGTAGGCCACGCTGGGAATCACGCGGGCATTGAAGGCACTGGCAGACAGTTCCTTGTTGCCCAGCAACTCACCGGCGATGACCTCGGCCGCCACGTGGGCCTCATGCACCGCCTTGTGCGCCAGCATCGGTTGCCCCACCACATCCCCGATGGCGAAGATGTGCGGCACATTGGTGCGCATTTGTATGTCCACGGGAATGAAACCGCGGTCGGTCACCGACACGCCGGCCTTGTCCGCGCCAATCTTTTTCCCATTCGGGCTGCGTCCGACGGCTTGCAAAACCAGGTCATAGGTTTGCGGCGTTGGCGCGCCCTCGCCTTCAAACGTGACCTCGATGCCCGCCGGGGTGGCCTTGGCCCCCACGGTCTTGGTTTTGAGCATGATGTTGTCAAAGCGGTGGGCATTCATTTTTTGCCAAACCTTGACCAGGTCACGGTCAGCGCCCTGCATCAGGCCGTCCATCATTTCCACCACATCCAGACGCGCACCCAGCGTGCTGTAAACCGTGCCCATCTCCAGGCCGATGATGCCGCCGCCCAGAATCAGCATGCGCTTGGGCACCTCCTTGAGGGCCAGCGCACCCGTGCTGTCGACCACGCGCGGGTCATCAGGCATGAAGGGCAGGCGCACGGCTTGCGAACCGGCAGCGATGATGCATTTCTGGAAAGCGATGACCTTCTTGCCGCCCGTCTTTTCCTGCGCCGTCCCGGTGGTCTCTTCCACCTCGACATGATGCGACCCCACGAAGTGGCCATAGCCGCGCACCGTGGTGACCTTGCGCATCTTGGCCATGGCCGCCAAGCCACCGGTCAATTTGCCAATGACTTTTTCTTTGTGAGTTCGCAACTTTTCGATGTTGACTTTGGGGGTGCCAAAGTCAACACCCAAGTCAGCCATGTGACTGACTTCATCCATCACTGCAGCCACATGCAATAAAGCCTTAGAGGGAATGCAACCCACATTCAAACACACGCCACCCAATGTTGCGTAGCGTTCAACGATGACCACTTTGAGACCCAAATCGGCCGCGCGAAAAGCTGCAGAATAACCGCCAGGGCCCGCACCCAATACGAGCAAATCGCATTCGATGTCGACTGTGCCGCTGTAAGAAGAAGCGTTGGGAACGCTAGCAGCAACAGGTGCTGCTGGTGCAGGCGCAGCTTTGGCGGCTACTGGCGCACTGGCTTGTGAAGGCGAGGCAGCTGGAGCGCTTGCTGCGGCGGATGAAGCTTCGCCTTCCAACACCAATACCACTGAACCTTCTTTGACCTTGTCGCCCAACTTCACTTTGAGTTCTTTGACCACACCGGCTT
>VERE01000091.1 GCA_018882835.1 Limnohabitans sp. | reverse complement strand
CACTGGCTTGGCCGTCTTGGCCGTCTTGGCAGCTTTGGCGGGTGCAGCGGCTTTTTTGGCCGCAGGCTTGACAGCTTTTTTGGCGGAACTGGTTCGGGTCGAGGCTTTCACGGGTGGTCTCCTCACAGGCACAGGCCATTGCTCTGGGATAGCAAGAGGGCCGAGCTGATCGTGTAATTCATGGTGATGCGCAATGCCTGGTTATACCCTCGACCCGTCAGGTGCGAAACACCCGGGGGTTTCCGGCGCGCGGATTGTACTCAGACTAAGGACTGTTCTAGGCCCTGAAGGAAAATATCGCGCGGCAAATCGATGCCGATGAACACCATTTTGCTGTTTCGCGTCTCTTCGGCACCCCAGGCCGGACCCAGGTCACTGCCCATCAACTGGTGAACCCCCTGGAAAATAACTTTCCGATCAGTCCCCTTCATGTTCAGAACACCCTTGTAGCGAAGCATGCGGGGGCCGTAGATGTTGACGATGGCGCCCAAAAAGTCCTCGAGTTTGGCAGGATCAAAGGGGCGGTTCGACTTGAAAACGAAGCTTTTGACGTCGTCATCGTGGTGGTGATGGTGGCCATGCCCGTGGTCATGGTCATGCTGGTGCGAGGGATGGTCACAATGCTCGCCGTGGTCGTGGTCGTGATGATGATGGTCATGACCCTCGTTGAGAAAATCGGGGTCAATGTCCAGCTTGGCGTTCAGGTTGAAGCCGCGCAGGTCAAACACTTCAGCGATCGACACCTCGCCAAAATGCACCGCCTTTTGCGGCGCGCGGGGATTCATGTGCTTGAGCCGGTGCTGCAGGGCTTCCAATGCCTCGGCCGTCACCAGGTCGGACTTGCTGACGAAAATCTGGTCGGCAAAGCCCACTTGGCGTCGCGCTTCCTGCCGGTCATTCAGTTGCTGGGCCGCATGCTTGGCATCCACCAGGGTGAGAATGGAGTCCAGCAGGTAACTTTCGGCGATTTCATCGTCCATGAAAAAAGTTTGCGCCACAGGGCCCGGGTCGGCCAACCCCGTGGTTTCGATCACCACGCGGTCGAAATCCAGCTCGCCCTTGCGCTTTTTTTCGGCCAGGTCATGTAAGGTGGTGCGCAGGTCTTCTCGAATGGTGCAACACACGCAGCCATTGCTCATCTGGATAATTTGCTCCTGGGTGTCGCTGACCAGAATATCGTTGTCAATGTTTTCTTCGCCAAACTCGTTTTCAATGACGGCGATTTTCTGGCCATGGGCCTCGGACAGCACCCGCTTGAGCAAAGTGGTTTTACCGGAGCCCAGAAAACCGGTCAGGATGGTGGCGGGAATCAGCATGACAAAAGGCCTTGAAGAAGAAACAAGAAACAAGTGGGCAGTGTACCGAGCATTTCAATCCCCACCGGATCACCCCGCCATCAACTGGTCCGCTCAGGCAGGCGCCGCTATTTTTTGATGACGACCAAGCCCTTCAGGTACTCCCCTTCCGGGAAGGTGATGGTCATGGGGTGGTCGGGCGCGCCTTGCATGCGCTCGCTGATGTAGCCATCCACCCCGGCGTCGGTGCCAGCCGACGCCACAATTTTGTGAAAAAGCTCAGCCCCAATGCCGCCCGAACAACTGTAAGTGAACAGCACCCCACCCGGCTCCAGAATCTTGAAGGCCAGGCGGTTGATGTCTTTGTAAGCGCGGGCGGCACGGTCGGCATGGGCTGCGGTCGGCGCAAATTTGGGGGGGTCCAGGATGATGGCGTCAAAGGTGCGGCCTTCCTGGTGAAAGCGGCGCAAGCTACCGTTGACATCGGCATCCAGAAATTCGGCCTGCGCCGGGTCAAAGCCATTCAGACGCACATGCGCCTGGGCACGCTCGATGGCCGGTCCTGAGGAATCTATCGAGGTGACATGCCCACCGCGCCCCAGGCTGCCGCCAGCGCGCATGCCCGCCAGGGCCGCAATGGAGAAGCCCCCGGTGTAGCAATAACAGTTGAGTACCCGCTCAAAGCCGAGGCGGCGCGCGTACTCGGCAAATTTTTGGCGACTGTCACGCTGGTCCAAATAAAAACCGGTTTTGTGCCCTTGGGCGATGTCCAGCGTCAATCGCCAGTCGTGCTCTTGTATCGTCAGCTCGGTGCTTTCAGGATCCGCGGCGCCACGGCGCAGCCAGCCTGTGGCCGCCGGCAGGCCCTCCAGTGATCGGACCCCCGAATCCGAGCGTTCATAAAGCCGCGTGCAACCGGTTTGCGCCAGCAAGGCATCGGCCAACACGGGTTTCCAGCGCTCGGTGCCGCTGGACAGAAACTGCGCCACCAAAGTATCGGCATAGCGGTCGACAATCAGGCCAGGCAAGCCATCCGCCTCGCCGTGAACCAACCGCAGGCCATCGCTTTGAATGTCGAAGCGCTGGCGAGCCGCCACTGCTTTGGCAATGGCGCGCTCGAAGAAGGCTGCCTCAATCCGTTCGGCTTCGTCGAAGCTCCAAATGCGGGCGCGGATTTTGGAGGTGGGACTGAACGCAGCCCAGCCCAAAAACTGACCGGTGTCAGACTCCACCCGCACGGTTTCACCTGGGTCGCCGCCGCCCTTGGCGATGGCGCTGTCAAAAATCCAGGGATGCCGGCGCAGCGCCGAACGCTCTTTCCCAGGCTTCAATTTCAATGTCTTCATGGGGAGGATTGTCCCTCACTTACTTTTTCCGGGCGCGGGGATGGGCGGCGTCGTAGACCTTGGCCAAATGCTGGAAATCCAGCCGGGTGTAGACCTGGGTCGTGCTGATATTGGCATGCCCCAACAACTCTTGGACCGCGCGCAAGTCGCCACTGGACTGCAACAAATGGCTGGCAAAAGAATGGCGCAGCATGTGCGGGTGCACCGGCACCGCGACACCGGCTTGCAGGCCACGGCGACGCAGGCGTTGCCACACCGACTGCGCAGAAAGGCGAGTGCCATTGCGTCCGATAAACAAGGCTTCGGGTGCCGTGGCGCTGGCGGGCACGCCCTGATCTCGCAAGGCCAGCCATTGCCGCAAGGCTTGCAGGGCCTGCGCGCCCACGGGCACGCTGCGCCGTTTGCTGCCTTTGCCCAGGACATGGGCCATGGCCTCGGCGACATCGATCCAGCCACGGGCCGAGGCGCTGGGCCGCACGTCCAGCCCCACCAGTTCAGCAACCCGCAGGCCACTGCTGTAGAGCAGTTCGACCAACGCTACATCACGCGCCTCCAGCCAGGGATCGCCGTCATGGTTGTGGTGTTCGGCCAACTTGACCGCCTGGTCCACGCTCAGGGCTTTGGGCAGGGGCTTGGCCGCTTTGGGGGCGCGAATCCCCTGCACCGGGTTGCTGGGCAGCAAAGCTTCCCGCGCAGCCCAGGCATAAAAGCCACGCCAGCCCGAAAGAATCAGGGCAATGCCGCGGCCGGTGCGTCCCGCGCTGTGCATTTGCGCGACCCAGCGCCGAATGTGGGCGGGTTGCACCTGCAGCAAGTCCAGGCCCAGTTGGCGCGCGTGCTGCGCCAACTTCTCCAGATCGAGGGTGTACAGCGCCAGGGTGCGCGCTGCCAAGCGCTTTTCAAATTGCAGATGGGCCAGGTACCGCGCGACCAGCGGATCGGGCGCAGCGGTTTCAGGGCCCATGTCTGCGACTCAGTGCAGCCGGGACAGGGCAGCACTGGCCAACTCGCCAATGCGCTCGAGAAAATCCGTGCCCATGCCGGCGTGGTAACGCTGGCCATCGGGAGAGGCCAGCAACAGCAGGCCAATGGCAGGCGCGGGGGCCGCCTCGCCCTCTTGCGGGGCCGTGGGCACAGCACGCAGCGCCACCATGGCCAGCGACTGCGCCGCAGCAGGCTCGGCCAGCCACTGGGCCGCTTCAAAGCCGGAGTTCACACCGCAGTAAGGCGCTGTCAGAGAAGTGGCAAACGATTTCACATCGTCGCTGACCCCTTGGGCAAAGGGCTCAATGGAAAAGGCTTCGTTGACCTGCCAGACCTTGAGGGCCACCTGCGGCACCATGAACTGCGACTGAATCTGGTCTGCCATCAAGCCTGGTAAATCGCGCGCATCGCGGGTTTGCAACAGGGTTTGCGACCAACGGTGCAAGCGATCGGCCAGGATGGCGTTGTCGTTGCCATTGCGAATCATGTCCATCATGCGCATTTCCAGCGCTCGAATTTTTTCGCGCAACATTTCAGCCTGACGCTCTTGCAGACTCACAGCTCGCTGGCCGTGCGGGCTGGTCAGGCGCACGGCCGAAAGCAATTCGGCATGGCGCGCAAAAAAATCGGGGGTGTTCACCAGAAAGTTGGCGATGTCGTCTTCGGTAATGGGGTTCATGGCATGGGAATTCATTCGGGGATCTCGATTTCACCTTGAAAAACAGTGGTGGCCGGGCCAGTCATGCGCACAGGGTGGCCCAGTCCGGCCCATTCGATGGTCAATTGACCACCCAGGGCCAGCACGTCGACACGTTCGTCCAGCCAACCTTGACGAATGCCAGCCACCACAGCAGCACAGGCTCCTGTGCCACAGGCCAGCGTTTCACCTGCACCGCGCTCAAACACGCGCAGCTTCACCCTGTTGCGGGACAGCACTTGCAAAAAGCCGGCATTCACACGGCGTGGAAAAGCGGGGTGGTGCTCGATCAGTGGCCCCTGGGTTAACACGGGCGCCGTGTCAACATCGTCCACACGGGTTACCGCATGGGGGTTGCCCATGGACACCACGGCCACTTCGATGTGTTGCTGGTGTGGCAAACGCAGTTGCCAGGTGTCCCAGCCGGTCGCAGGCGCGGCCACGCGCTGGGCGTGTTGGGGGTCGAAGGGGATCTGCGGCAAGTCAAAAACGGGAGCGCCCATGTCCACGGTGACGCGGCCATCGGCGAGAGCGTGCAGCTCGATCACGCCTCCATGCACTTTGACTTTGACCGAGCTTTTGTCGGTCAGGCCTTGCTCGCGCACGAAACGCACAAAACATCGCGCGCCATTGCCGCAGTGCTCGACCTCGCCACCATCGGCATTGTGAATGACATATTCGAAGTCCACCTGTGGCGTGGGCGCTGCGCGCACGCTCAGGATCTGGTCTGCGCCCACGCCAAAGTGGCGATCGGCCAACCACCGGTATTGCGCCGTCGTCAAATGCAATCGGCCCTGGGTCTCGTCGAGCACCACAAAGTCGTTGCCGGCGCCTTGCATCTTGGTAAAGCGGATTCGCATGGCGCGATTATCGGGCCTGCGCCGCGCCTTGTGTCACCGAACAGGCAGCACGCGCCGCCCAGCCCCGCTAAGCTTGCTTTTTTCAAAGGACTTTCCCATGCGCATCCCCCACTGGCAAGCCGAGCTGAAACCCCAGCCCACCGACCTGGTCGAGGCCATCCGCCATCGGCGCGGCGGCAAACTCTTGAACCTGGACCATGTGCTGCTGTGGAGCGAGCCGATTGCGCGCGGCTGGAACATCTTCATGAAAAACGTGCGCCGCGACCTGAGCGCCAGCGCCAAACAGCGCGAACTGGCCATTTGCACCGTGGCCCTGCTGACCGGCGCGCACTACGAATACCACCACCACGCTCCCGAATTCCTGGCAGCCGGCGGCCAACAAGCCGAACTGGACGCCCTCGCCTTGGCAGTCAAGGCGAACCCCCGCCAAACAGTCAACCAAGACGGCCTAGGGCCCATCGAGCGCCTGGTCGTCCAATTCGCCGCACAAATGACCCTCGACGTCCAAGTCGACCCCGCCCTCTTCGAGCAGTTGAAGCCCAACTTCAACACCACCGAACTGGTCGAACTCACCACCACCATCGCCAGCTACAACATGGTCGCCCGCATCCTGGTCGCCCTAGACGTGACCCCCGAGTAAAAAGGGGGGTCAGGTCTTGAGTTTTGCGCTTTTGCTGTGGATAACCATGCCAAATTGCCCATAATCCACCATGGTTAGAAAAACACAACTCCTGCACACCCCGCGACCGCCCGCCACACCCAGGCCTGCGGCCACAGTTCTGTTGCTGCGTGATAGCCCGCAAGGCCTGGAAGTGCTGATGACGCGCCGCTCCATGACGGCCAGCTTCGCCCCCGGCGCCTACGTATTCCCTGGCGGTGGCATTGATGCCTCGGATGCCGACGCTGCCACCCATGCGGCCGCCCAGCGCCGCCCCACCCAAAGCGACCTCGACCTGACACGCGCCATCGCCGCCATCCGTGAAAGTTTTGAAGAGTTGGGCATTTTGCTGGCACGCCATGCCAATGGCACCATGGCATCGGACCGCGATGTGGCGCAACTCGACCGCAAAGCCCCCCTGAGCGCCCAATGCCAAGCACGCCAGATGACCCTGGCCGCCGATCAGGTCTATGTCTTGGCCCACTGGATCACCGACCGCGACCTGCCACGCCGCTTCGATGTGCCTTTCCTGGTGGCTCGCATGCCCGAAGGTCAAACCCCGGTGGCCGACGAGTCCGAACAGTTCGAACCGGTGTGGGTACGCCCTGCCGATGCGCTCGCCCGCCACAAAGAGGGCCAGTTCTTCATCATCTTCCCGACCATCCGGACACTGGAAAAGCTCCAACCTTACGCCAGCGTGGACGCTGTGCTGCAAGCCTGCGCCAGCGAGCAACCCTGGTTCACCAGCTGCCCGCGCGCCGGCCTGCTCAATGGCCATGAAGAGCGCTACATGGAGCACGAAGCCCCCTTCGGCGAACTGGCCCTGACCTGCCCCGACGGCCAAATTGCCCACACCCTGGACTGGCAAAGCGATCATCCCGTGGCGCTGCTGAAAAACCTGCAACGCCTGACCGCCCCCAACCCCAGCGTGATGACCGGCCCCGGCACCAACAGTTACCTGGTCGGCGACCCCGACACAGGCTACATCGCCATCGACCCCGGCC
>VERE01000007.1 GCA_018882835.1 Limnohabitans sp. | reverse complement strand
ATGCATGCTTATCTCTTCCAGGATGTCTACGACTGGGCTGGTGAAGTCAGGAGTGTTGACATCATCAGAGGTGATAGTCGATTTTGCAACGTCCGTCAGATCCAGTCCTATTCGAACTCTGTTTTCAGCGCCCTTAAGGGTGAAAACTATTTGATCGGTTTGGGGCCCCGTGAAATTGCAGATCGTCTTGCCCACTACTTATCAGAGATCAATGCCATACACCCTTTTCGCGAAGGCAATGGACGAGTGCAGCGTCTATTCATCTCTCAGCTAGCAGATCAAGCTGGCTACTTTCTCGACTACTCATCGTTAGATCAGGCAGAGATTTACCCTGTGATGCAGGCATCATTCAACGGCGATGAAAAGCCACTTGCAGCCCTGATCCTCAAGATCATTGCGTAAGTGTTAACGATACAGCTGGATTGAGCCTCTACTCGAAAACTCCTGCCCTACGGCTTAGCGAAATCGATCTCACAGAATTGATGGGCTCTGCTGGGCCCACCTGTCACACGTGCCTGATGGACGCACTTGAATGAAATCTCGCATGTTATGCCCGTTGCGCTGCAATGGTGGTGCGGAAAAAAAGTCAATTCCGCAACGAAGACCCGTTTCCGCTGACTCAGATTGCAGCAAGAAGGCGCAATTGCTGCAGGTCTTTGCTTCAAAAGCCATTTAGGGTCACTCTGCCAACTCGGCCGCCACGTCCCGCTTACCCATCTTGCGTACAGCAGCAATAGCAGCCAACTGACTGGCTCGGGGCTTGGTTTTGCCAGTTTCCCAGTGATAAACGCTCTGGGCTGACACACCCAGCAGCTGGCCCATCTCAGCAGCGGGGAAAACGTAACGTTTGGGGCGTACCACTTCCAGAAGTAGTACAGAAATGCGAGCGATGTTCAGGCACATGGATGAGCAGATGGCAGCACAGATAGCACCATGTCATCAAGCCCTGAACTTGACCACCAACAAATCTATGAAAACACTATGGAAAATCTATGACAAATAGCACACCGTGACTGTGCTACAAAAAATACTAAATTAGATGGTGCGTGGTGAGGGTTTCGAACCCCCGACCCCCGCCGTGTGAAGGCGATGCTCTACCACTGAGCTAACCACGCAGGCTGTATTCAGCTAAGCCGAGAATTATGCCACAGAATTTTCAAGGGCTCGGAACACGACTTTCCCGCCGCTGGATTTGTCCATTTGCTTCAGAACCTCCTCATGCGCTGCGCATTCATGGTCGGTTGCGTGAATCACAGGCAAGTCAAATTGGCGCAAATCGACCAGGCTCAAGCCACCCGTTTCGTTGCTTGAGGAGGTGTGCGCATCGATGAGCAAGGCGTCCTGACCCCGGGTCATGTTGATGTAAACATCCGCCAGCAATTCAGCGTCCAGCAAAGCGCCGTGAAGGGTTCGGCCAGAGTTGTCCACCTCCAGGCGGTCACACAAAGCATCCAGGGAGTTGCGTTTGCCCGGAAACATGTCTTTGGCCATGGCCAGGGTGTCTGTGATTGCTGCTACGTACTGGGTGATGGGCCCTTTGCCAAGCCTTTCCAGTTCTTTGTTCAAAAATGCAACGTCAAAAGGCGCGTTGTGAATGATCAGCTCGGCGCCCTCAAGGTAAGCCAGCAATTCCTCGGCAATCTGGGCAAACTTAGGTTTGTCGCGCAAAAAATCGTTGCTGATACCGTGAACCTTGAGCGCATCCTCATGGCTGTCTCGCTCGGGGTTCAGGTAGTGATGCAGGTTGTTGCGGGTCAGTTTGCGATTGAGCAACTCGACACAGCCGATCTCGATGATGCGGTCGCCGTTCTCGGCTGACAGGCCTGTGGTTTCCGTGTCAAGAATGATCTGGCGCATGAGGGCCCTCAGTGATTTTCTTTGGCGTGATTGATGGTGTATTTCGGAATCTCGATCACCAGCGGCGTGGAACCGACAACGGCTTGGCAACTCAAGCGAGACTGCGGCTCCAGGCCCCAGGCGCGGTCAAGCAGGTCTTCCTCGGATTCATCCAGTTCATTCAATGAGCCAAATCCTTCCCGAACAATCACATGGCAAGTGGTGCAAGCACAGCTCATGTCGCAAGCGTGCTCAATGGCCACGCCGTTGTCCAGCAAGGCTTCGCAAATGGTGTTGCCGGGCAGCGTCTGAATTTCCTTGCCTTGCGGGCAATATTCAGGGTGAGGCAATATCTTCAGGATGGTCATTCCAATGTCTCGATGTTCTTGCCGGCCAAGGCGTGCTGGATGCCGCGGTTCATGCGTTGCGCCGCGAAAGCTTCCGTGCCCTTGGCAAGGGCCTCGGTCGCGGCCTCGATCTCGGATGGATTGTCAATCGATTTGGCCGCCAGTGTGGCAGCCATCAATGATTCGATCAGCTGGCGCTCTTCGGCGCTCAGCAGGTCACTGTCGGCATCCAGCGCACTTTGGGTGGCAAGCCACATGCGGTCCGCATCCAACCGGGCTTCTGCCAAGGCACGGGCCTTCATGTCCTGCTCGGCGGTGGTAAAGCTGTCTTGCAGCATCGCCGCGATCTGATCGTCTGACAAGCCATAGGAGGGCTTGACCGTGATGCTGGCTTCCACGCCACTGCCCTGCTCTTTCGCGGTCACGCTGAGCAAGCCATCGGCATCCACCGTGAAGGTGACTCGAATGCGTGCTGCGCCTGCCGACATGGGCGGGATGCCACGCAATTCAAAACGCGCCAGACTGCGGCAATCCGCCACCAGATCGCGTTCACCTTGCACCACATGCAAAGCCAGGGCGGTTTGTCCGTCTTTGTAGGTCGTGAAGTCCTGGGCCATCGCTGTGGGGATGGTTTGGTTGCGCGGAACGATGCGCTCTACCAGCCCACCCATGGTTTCTATGCCCAGTGACAGGGGAATCACGTCGAGCAGCAACAACTCGCCATTCGGGTTGTTGCCCGCCAACTGGTTGGCTTGAATGGCAGCCCCCAGTGCCACGACTTCGTCAGGATTGAGATTGTTCAGGGGGGGGCGGGCAAAAAAGTCAGCGACTGCGCGCTGAATTTGTGGCATGCGGGTGGAGCCCCCCACCATCACGACGCCTTGCACATCCTCAGCCTGGATTTTGGCGTCGCGCAGTGCTTTTCGAACGGCCACCATGGTGCGGTGGGTCAAGTGGGCTGTTGCGGCCTCAAACTCAGCGCGGCCAACGTCGAATGCCAACAAACCATCGGACAGTTGCAAGTGAAACTTGGCGCGCTCGCTGCTGGACAAAGCTTCCTTGCAAGCGCGTGCAGCCACTTGGCTGGAAGACTTGTCTGCAGCCGTGACCAGGCGCCGCCCAGTTTGTGTGAGTACCCATTCAACCAAGGCGCGATCGTAGTCGTCGCCACCCAAAGCAGAGTCGCCACCGGTGGCCAGCACTTCAAACACCCCCTGCGACAGTCGCAGGATGGAAATATCGAATGTTCCGCCTCCCAGGTCATAGACTGCATAGAGGCCTTCGCTGGCATTGTCCAGACCGTAAGCAATGGCGGCCGCTGTAGGTTCGTTGATGAGGCGAAGCACATTCAGCCCAGCCAGCTGGGCGGCATCTTTGGTGGCTTGGCGCTGCGCATCATCGAAATACGCCGGCACAGTGATCACCACACCGTAAAGATCGTCATTGAACGTGTCTTCAGCACGGTAACGCAGCGTGGCCAAAATTTCTGCGCTGATTTCAACGGGTGACTTTTCGCCGGCCCGCGTTTGCAAAGCCAGCATGCCGGGCTTGTCAATGAAAACGTAGGGCAGCTTTTCCGGTTCTGAAATGTCTTTGACGCCCCGCCCCATGAACCGTTTGACGGAAACAATGGTGTTTTGCGGGTCTTCCGCCTGCTGCTTCAGTGCCTCCAGGCCGATCTGACGACCGCCATTTTCAAGGTAGCGCACGGCCGAAGGCAAGATCACCTGGCCTGAATTGTCGGGCAAGCACTCGGCCACCCCATTTCGCAAGGCTGCCACCAAAGAGTGCGTGGTGCCAAGATCAATGCCCACCGCAATGCGCCGCTGGTGAGGGTCTGGGGCTTGGCCCGGTTCGGAAATCTGTAACAACGCCATAGGTGTATTGTCGCCGCTAGCGCTAGCCCATGTTGTCCAGGCGATTTTCAATGTCACTGACAAAGCGCTCGATGAACATCAGCGCACGCACTGTGGCGGCAGCCTTTGAATAATCCTGATCTTGGTCAAGCTGACTTTCGCAAAGCGCGAAATGCTCACGCCGAACACGCACGACGTCATCGTGCAATGACACCAACTCCTGCGAGTTCTGAGCCTCTTCCAAAGCCTCCCGCCAGGCCATCTGCTGCATCAAAAAAGCAGCCGGCATGGCAGTGTTGACTTCCGCCTGAATGGGGGAGCCTCCCAACTCGCAAAGATAAGCAGCCCGTTTCAAGGGGTCTTTGAGTCGCTGGTAGGCCTCGTTGATGCGAACAGACCATTGAAGCGCCACGCGCTGGGCCGCCGTTCCCTGGGCCGCAAATTTGTCGGGGTGCGCCTCGCGCTGCAAATCTTTCCAGCGCGCATCCAGGCGCGAGCGGTCTAAGCGATAAGCGCGGGGTAATTGGAACAAACTGAAGTCGTCTGCCGCAAGCTGTTGCGACAGCGTCTGGCCCGTTGCGGCCACGTCAGACCCGGAACGACTCGCCGCAGCCGCAGCGGTCGCGTTCGTTGGGGTTGTTGAAACGGAAGCCTTCGTTCAATCCTTCGCGCACAAAATCCAACTCGGTACCATCGATGTAAGCCAGGCTTTTGGGGTCGATGAGCACCTTCACACCGTGTCCTTCAAACACCACGTCTTCGGGGCTGACGTCGTCCACGTATTCCAGCTTGTAAGCCAGGCCTGAACAGCCTGTTGTTTTGACGCCCAGGCGAACACCCACGCCCTTGCCACGCTTGGTAAGGTAACGCGTGACATGCCTTGCGGCAGCTTCAGTCAATGTGACGGCCATCTCTATCCCAGTTCAATTAGCGTGCTTCTTCTTGTAGTCATCTACCGCAGCCTTGATGGCGTCTTCGGCAAGGATGGAGCAATGGATTTTGACGGGAGGAAGAGCCAATTCCTCGGCAATCTGACTGTTCTTGAGCGCCGCGGCCTCATCCAGTGTCTTGCCCTTGACCCACTCGGTCACAAGAGAGGATGAAGCGATGGCCGAGCCGCAACCGTATGTTTTGAAGCGAGCGTCTTCGATGACACCCGTGGCAGGATTGACCTTGATTTGCAGCTTCATGACATCGCCACAAGCAGGCGCGCCCACCATGCCAGTTCCGACATCTTCGTCGCCTTTGTCAAACGAACCCACGTTGCGTGGGTTTTCGTAGTGGTCAATGACTTTTTCGCTGTAGGCCATGATGAATACTCTTGTTCTTCTCTGGAAAAATCAGTGGGCAGCCCATTGAATGGTGCTGAGGTCGATGCCGTCTTTGTACATTTCCCACAAGGGGCTGAGATCGCGCAGCTTGGCCACATTTTCGCGGATGGTGGCCACGGCGTAATCGATTTCCTCTTCGGTGGTGAATCGGCCAATGGTCATGCGCAGGCTGCTGTGGGCCAACTCATCGCTGCGACCCAAGGCACGCAAGACATAGCTGGGCTCAAGGCTGGCCGAGGTGCATGCCGAGCCAGACGATACGGCCAGGCCTTTGATGCCCATGATGAGGGATTCACCTTCAACATAGTTGAAGCTGATGTTCAAATTATGAGGGACACGATGCGAAAGGTTGCCGTTGACAAACACTTGCTCGACATCTTTCAGGCCATCCAGCAAACGCTTCTGAAGGCGTTGCGCTTTGGCGAGGTCTTGGGCCATTTCCAGTTTGGCCAAGCGAAACGCTTCCCCCATGCCCACACACTGGTGGGTGGGCAGCGTGCCACTGCGCATGCCGCGCTCGTGCCCACCGCCATGCATTTGCGCTTCCAGGCGAATGCGTGGCTTGCGACGCACATACAAAGCACCGATGCCCTTGGGACCATAGGTTTTGTGGGAGGCCAGGCTCATCAGATCGACGGGCAGTGTTTGCAAATCGATGTCAATTTTGCCTGTGGCTTGGGCAGCGTCAACATGGAACACAATGCCTTTTTCGCGGCAAAGTTTGCCCAGTGCGGAGATGTCTTGCACCACGCCGATTTCATTGTTCACGAACATGACGCTCATGAGAATGGTGTCCGGGCGAATGGCTGCCTGCACCACCGCCATGTCTAGCATGCCGTCTTCTTGCACGTCAAGGTAACTGACTTCGAAGCCCTGGCGCTCCAATTCGCGCATGGTGTCCAGGACGGCTTTGTGCTCGGTTTTCACCGTGATGAGGTGCTTGCCCTTGGACTTGTAGAAATTGGCAGCCCCTTTGATTGCCAGATTGTTGGACTCGGTTGCGCCGGAGGTCCAAACGATCTCACGCGGGTCGGCGCCAATCAGGGAGGCCACATCGGCACGGGCTTTTTCTACCGCTTCTTCTGCTTCCCAGCCCCAGGCATGGCTGCGAGAAGCCGGGTTGCCGAAGTGTTCTCGCAACCAGGGAATCATGGCGTCAACCACCCTCGGGTCTACCGGAGTGGTCGCGCCATAGTCAAGGTAAATGGGGAAATGAGGGGTCATGGTTCAACTTTTGGCAAATGCATTGCCCAGGGCAAACACGGAATTGGGCGCATTGACACGAATCGGCTTGACCACTGGAGCACTGGAAATGGCCCGCTTGATTTGGGGCTTGTCTTCGATTTGAACACCTTTGGCCAGTTGCTCATCGACCAATTTCTGCAGCGTGACCGAGTCCAGAAACTCCACCATGCGCTGGTTCAGGGAAGACCACAGTTCGTGCGTCATGCAACGCCCTGCTTCGCCCATGCAGTTTTCTTTGCCGCCGCAGTGGGTAGCGTCAATGGGTTCGTCAACCGACACAATGATGTCGGCCACAGTGATGTCGGTGGCTTTTCGGCCCAAGGTGTAACCGCCGCCCGGGCCTCGGGTGGACTCTACCAGGTCATGGCGGCGCAATTTGCCGAACAGCTGTTCGAGGTAGGACAAGGAAATTTGCTGGCGCTGGCTGATGGCGGCCAATGTGACAGGGCCATTGTTTTGGCGCAAGGCCAAGTCAATCATGGCGGTGACGGCAAAACGACCTTTTGTGGTAAGACGCATGGCTAGCTCCTTTTAGGCTTTGTCGACAAGTCTTTGTCGACTAGTTAAGTCAAGTATAGCAGAAGACCAAACAAATTGCTCGGGTAATGAACTGTACACCGATTTTGTCCAAGACATCAATTCAGGGTTTTCCCTTGTTTTTGGGTCACAAGCGCAGCGTGGGGGACCCTCCTGACGCAAGAGGTCGCCCAAGCCCTCGCTAAGAGCGCAAAAGGACTGGGGAAGGAAGTTAAGCGGCAGTGAGGTTGTCTTTGCCAGGAGCGCCGAAGGCTTGTTGGCGTAATTTGGCCAATTCGTCGCGGGTGCGTGCGGCTTGCTCGAACTCGAGGTTGCGCGCGTGCTCCATCATTTGCTTTTCAAGGCGCTTGATTTCGCGCGCAATGTCTTTTTCGCTCATGTCTTCGAAGCGAATGCGCTGTTGCTCCAGGCGTTCCGCCTCGCGTCCCGCTTTTTCGCTGTACACGCCATCAATCAAGTCTCTGACTTGTTTCACCACGGTGCGCGGGGTGATGCCGCGCTCGAGGTTGTAGGCAATCTGCTTGGTGCGTCGGCGTTCAGTCTCACCGATGGCTTTCTTCATGGACTCCGTCATGACATCGGCATACAAGATGGCTTTGCCATGTTGGTTGCGGGCTGCACGCCCGATGGTCTGTATGAGGCTGCGCTCCGAGCGCAGAAAGCCTTCTTTGTCAGCATCCAGAATCGCCACCAGGGACACCTCTGGCAAGTCGATGCCTTCTCGCAACAGGTTGATGCCCACCAGCACATCAAAAGTTCCGAGGCGCAAGTCACGCAAAATTTCAACGCGCTCTACGGTGTCGACATCGCTGTGCAAATAGCGAACCTTGACGCCGTTGTCGCCCAGGTAGTCGGTGAGTTGCTCGGCCATGCGTTTGGTGAGGGTCGTGATCAATACGCGCTCCTGGCGCTCGACCCGCAACCGAATTTCTCCCAACACATCATCCACTTGGTGGGTAGCGGGTCGCACCTCGACCTCGGGGTCCACCAGGCCGGTGGGTCTGACCAATTGTTCAACCACCTGCCCCGTGTGGCGTTTTTCGTAGTCGGCGGGGGTGGCTGACACAAACACCACCTGACGCATGCGCTTTTCAAATTCTTCCAGCTTGAGTGGCCGATTGTCCAAAGCGCTGGGCAAGCGAAAGCCATACTCCACCAAGGTGGTTTTACGGGCACGATCGCCGTTGTACATGCCCCCAAATTGCCCCATGAGCACATGGCTTTCGTCCAGGAACATGATGGCGTCTTTGGGCAGATAGTCGGTCAAGGTGCTGGGCGGATCACCGGGCGCCGCACCGGACAAGTGCCGGGTGTAGTTTTCGATGCCCTTGCAATGCCCGACCTCGCTCAGCATTTCCAGGTCAAACCGTGTGCGCTGTTCCAGCCGCTGCGCCTCGACCAGTTTGCCCATGCCCACCAGCTCTTTCAGCCGCTCTGCAAGTTCAACCTTGATGGTTTCCACCGCCGCCAGGACCCGGTCACGTGGCGTGACATAGTGGCTGGAGGGGTAGACCGTGAAGCGTGGAATTTTTTGCCGTACCCGCCCGGTCAGCGGATCAAACAATTGCAAAGATTCGATTTCATCGTCAAAGAGCTCGATGCGAATGGCCATTTCGCTGTGCTCGGCCGGAAACACATCGATGGTGTCACCACGCACGCGAAAGCATCCACGGCCAAACTCGGTGTCATTGCGTGCATATTGCATGCGAACCAGCTGCGCAATCAGCTCGCGCTGCCCTGGCTTGTCCCCGGTTCGCAGGGTCATGACCATGCGGTGGTAGCTCTCCGGTTCGCCAATACCGTAAATGGCAGATACCGTGGCCACGATGATGACGTCGCGCCGCTCCAGAATACTTTTGGTGCATGACAAGCGCATCTGCTCGATGTGCTCGTTGATGGCGCTGTCTTTTTCAATGAACAAATCGCGCTGCGGCACATAGGCTTCCGGTTGGTAGTAGTCGTAATAGCTGACGAAATATTCAACCGCGTTTTTTGGAAAAAACTCTCGGAACTCTGAATACAACTGCGCTGCCAGCGTTTTGTTGGGTGCAAACACAATGGCGGGGCGGCCCAGCCGGGCGATCACATTGGCCATGGTGAACGTTTTGCCTGAGCCGGTGACACCCAGCAAAGTCTGGAAAACCTCACCGTCGCGTAAGCCTTCTGAAAGCTGATCGATGGCAGTGGGTTGGTCACCCGCCGGGGGATAAGGCTGGTACAGCTCGAAAGGCGAACCCGGATAGGTCACAAATTGCCCTTCGGCGGGCGCTTCAACTTCAACAGGCACTAAGGTCATGGGCGCTCAGACATCACGGGGAAAAAACAGGCGGTGCCATGACTTAAAATTCATGGCGAACCGTGTAGCCTAGCGCACTCTGCGCCCTTCCCGGCTTTTTTCTTCACAAGACCCTCCTCCAAGGACCGACGATGTCTATGTTTACTGGCGTTCAAATGGCGCCCCGCGATCCCATCCTGGGACTGAACGAGCAATTTGCCGCAGATACCAACCCCCACAAGGTGAACCTGGGTGTGGGCGTTTATTTTGATGACAACGGGAAATTGCCCTTGCTGCAATGCGTTCAGCAGGCGGAAAAAGCCATGATGGACAAGCCCACGGCACGCGGTTACCTGCCAATTGATGGCATTGCAGCCTATGACAACGCCGTCAAAGGTCTGGTGTTTGGCCCAGCGTCAGAGCCTGTGAAAAGCGGCCGTGTGGCCACTGTCCAGGGCCTGGGTGGCACCGGCGGCCTGAAAATTGGCGCCGACTTCCTGAAAAAATTGCTGCCCACGGCGAAAGTACTGATCAGCGACCCCAGCTGGGAAAACCACCGCGCTCTGTTCACGCAAGCAGGCTTCACCGTGGAAACCTACGCCTACTACGACGCCGATAAACGCGGCGTGAACTTTGAAGGCATGCTGGCTTCTCTGAAAGCGGCCCCGGCGGGCACCATTGTGGTTCTTCACGCTTGCTGTCACAACCCCACGGGCTATGACATCACTGCAACCCAATGGGACCAAGTGATCCAAGTGGTGAAGTCTCAAGGCTTGACCGCTTTCCTGGACATGGCCTACCAGGGCTTCGGGCATGGCATTCAGGAAGACGGCGCCGTGGTTGCCAAATTTGTGGCGGCCGGCTTGAATTTCCTGGTCTCCACGTCTTTCTCCAAGAGTTTCAGCCTGTACGGCGAGCGCGTTGGCGCCTTGTCTGTCTTGTGTACCGACAAAGAGGAAGCCGATCGCGTGCTGTCGCAACTGAAAATTGTCATTCGCACCAACTACTCCAACCCGCCGACCCATGGTGGCGCCGTGGTAGCGGCTGTGCTGAGCAACCCCGAGTTGCGCGCGCTCTGGGAAAAAGAGCTGGGCGAGATGCGTGTGCGCATCAAAGACATGCGCCAGAAATTGGTGGAGGGTCTGAAGGCCGCCGGTGTCCAGCAGGACATGGGCTTCATCACGGAGCAAATCGGCATGTTCAGCTATTCAGGTCTGAACAAAGACCAAATGGTGCGTCTGCGCACCGAATTCGGCGTCTATGGCACCGATACAGGGCGCATGTGCGTTGCGGCATTGAACAGCAAAAACATTGCGCATGTTTGCGCATCGATTGCCAAGGTCGTTTGACAACGGCAGGCCTCGCAAATTGGTGTGCAGACTCCAATTTGCGAATGAGAGTCCTGCTATATTGCACTGCAACATATCTTTCACAAGGCTGCTTCCATGCTTTACCAGATCTACGAAACGCAACGCTCACTGATGGAGCCATTCGCGGACTTTGCGCAGGCAGCATCCAAGCTGTACAGCAACCCTTTGTCGCCTCTGGGGCAGTCTCAAATATCGCAGCGCATCTCGGCCACATACGACCTGATTTACCGCCTTGGCAAAGATTACGAAAAGCCTGCGTTCGGTATTCAATCGGTGCCTGTCGATGGGGTCGATGTCGCCATTCATGAGCGCGTTGAAATTGACAAGCCCTTTTGCGAATTGCGCCGCTTCAAGCGTTTCAGCGACGATGCCAGCACTTTGAACAAGCTGAAAGACCAGCCGGTGGTGCTGATCGTGGCACCCTTGTCAGGCCACTATGCCACTTTGTTGCGAGACACGGTCAAAACCATGCTGACGGGCCACAAGGTGTACATCACCGACTGGAAAAATGCCCGGCTGGTGCCTTTGAGCGACGGCGAGTTTCACCTGGACGACTACGTGAACTATGTCCAGGAGTTCATTCGCCATTTGCAAGCCAGCTATGGCCATTGCCATGTCATGAGCGTTTGTCAGCCCACGGTGCCTGTTTTGGCCGCCGTCTCCTTGATGGCCTCACGTGGTGAGCAGACGCCTTTGAGCATGACCATGATGGGCGGTCCCATTGATGCCACGCGGTCGCCCACAGCCGTCAACAACCTGGCGATGAACAAAAGTTTCAACTGGTTTGAGAACAATGTGATTTACCGTGTGCCGTCGAATTTTCCGGGGGCCGGCCGCCGCGTTTACCCTGGCTTCTTGCAGCACACCGGTTTCGTGGCCATGAACCCGGACCGGCACCTGAAGAGCCATTACGATTACTTCAAAGACCTGATCAAAGGCGACAACTCCAGCGCAGAATCACACCGTCAGTTCTACGACGAGTACAACGCCGTGCTGGACATGGACGCCGACTACTACCTGGAAACGATTCAAACCGTTTTCCAGGAATTCAAGTTGGTCAAAGGCACCTGGGACGTTCGCAATCCACAGGGCGAGCTAGAACGCGTTCGTCCGCAAGACATCACCCGTTCGGCTTTGCTGACCGTGGAAGGCGAGCTTGACGACATTTCCGGATCTGGTCAAACAGAAGCAGCGCACAATTTATGCACCGGCATCGTGCGCCGCCAGCACCATCATCTGGAGGCCAAGGGTGCGGGTCACTACGGCATTTTCAGCGGCCGACGCTGGCGCGAGGTGGTTTACCCCCATGTGCGCGCCTTCATCCTGGAGCACGAGCCCAAGGCTGGCAAAACCGTCAAGGCCGTTGCAAAACCCAAGCGCGTTGCAGCGAAAAAAGCCACAGTGGCAGCCAAGCCTGCACGCAAAACGGCTGCGCGACGCAAGGCTTGATGGCTCACCCCACCCTGCGTGACCTGGTGTTAGCGGCCTTGCCGCAAACACAGTGCACGCGATGCGGTTTTCCCGATTGTGCAGCCTACGCGCAAGCAATTGCCGATTCGCAAGCGCCCCTCAATCAGTGCCCCCCCGGTGGCCAAGAAGGCATTGAACGTTTGTCTCGCATCACCGGCCGACCAAGCTTGCCTTTGAGCCCAGAGCATGGTGTCGAAGGCCCGCGCGCCCTGGCCTGGATCGAGGAAGACACTTGCATTGGATGTACCTTGTGCATCAAAGCCTGCCCGACCGATGCCATCTTGGGCACGCACAAAAGGATGCACACCGTGATCGAGCCTTATTGCACAGGCTGCGAGCTCTGCATTCCCGTCTGTCCGGTGGACTGCATTCGCCTGGAGAATGTCAGCGGTGAGGCTACAGGTTGGCAGGCCTGGTCTGCAACGCAGGCCGAAGTGGCGCGCGGGCGCTATGAGGCTCGCGCCCTCCGCCTTGCGCGAGAAGCGCAGGCGCACGAGGCGCGGCTACAAGCCAAGGCGCAGCACAAATTGGCGGACTTGCCGGGGCACACCCACACGTCTGCCAGCGATGGTGCGGCTTTGGACCGAAAAAAAGCCATCATCGAAGCCGCTCTCGCCCGCGCCAAATCGCGACAATAAAGCCCTTATTGCGAAGCCAGAAGGTTGAAGGCCTGGATGACTTCGGGGGGGGCCTGGACCAATTCGATCAGGACGCCCTCGCCGCCAATGGGCAATTCGTCATTGCCTTTGGGGTGCACAAAGCAAATGTCGAAACCTGCGGCACCTTTGCGAATGCCCCCCGGCGCAAAACGCACGCCTTGCGCGCTCAACCACTGAACCGCCAGTGGCAAGTCATCGATCCACAGGCCCACATGGTTCAGGGGCGTGGTGTGCACGGCCGGTTTTTTTTCAGGATCGAGCGGTTGCATCAAGTCCACTTCCACCTTGAACGGCCCGCTCCCGATGGCGCAAATGTCTTCGTCCACATTTTCACGTTCGCTGCGAAAGGTGCCGGTCACCTCCAGGCCGAACATGTCAACCCATAGCTTTTGCAAGCGACCTTTGTCAGGGCCACCGATCGCAATTTGCTGGATGCCCAGCACTTTGAAAGGACGTTGGCTCATTCGAACTCCACAATCACTTGGTCCACGGTCAGCGACTCGCCTTTGCCAGCGACAACTTTTTTGACCACACCATCCTGCGCGGCAAACAGCACGTTTTCCATCTTCATGGCCTCAATGACTGCCACGCGCTCGCCAGCCTGAACCTTTTGGCCCGGCTGTACGGCCACATCCACCAACAAACCTGGCATTGGTGACAGCACAAAGCGGCTGAGATCGGGCGGCGCCTTGTAGGGCATGAGCTTGTGCAGGTCAGCCATTCGGCGCGAGACCACCAGGGTCTCGATGCGGGTGCCATTGTGTTGCACTTGCAATGCCAGCGGGTTCTTCAGAGTGCCACGCTCAATTTGCGCGGTGAACGGCTGACCATTCACATTGCCAGTGATGCGGATGTCATTCAAGCGCGAGTGGCTTTCAATGGCATAACGCTTGCCCTCGACCTGAATGACTGCCACACCGTGTTTGCTGGGATAGTCGTCCACGTGGACGTCAATGTAGCGGTGCTGGCCCTCATGGCCAAGC
This sequence comes from Limnohabitans sp., assembly GCA_018882835.1. Taxonomy (GTDB): domain Bacteria; phylum Pseudomonadota; class Gammaproteobacteria; order Burkholderiales; family Burkholderiaceae_C; genus Limnohabitans. The sequence goes on along the minus strand of VERE01000007.1, from coordinate 71,521 downwards.
TCAATGACGGTGTACTCTTCGCCCACCTTGACGTCGTAGCCTGGCAATTGGCCACTCATGGTCGCAGCGCGCTCGCGTGATTTTCGGCGCACAAAGGCGGCCAAGGCCACCAGGAAATTCGGGTCGCTGTGCGGCACATCTTCGGCGCGGAAGCCCTTGCCGTAATGCTCGGCGATGAAGCCCGTGTTGAAGTCGCCAGTGACAAATTTCGGGTGGGCCAGCAACGCCGCCTGGAAAGGAATGTTGGAGCTGATGCCGCGAATGACAAAGCCATTCAGGGCCTCTCTCATTTTGGCAATGGCCTCGTTGCGGTCACGGCCGTGCACGATCAACTTGGCGATCATCGAGTCATAGAACATCGGGATCTCGCCACCCTCGGTGACGCCGGTGTCCACGCGCACGCCCTGAAGCCGGGTCGTGTCCGACTGAAACATCGTCTGCTCAGGTGTTTGAAAGCGCACCAGGCGTCCGGTGGAAGGCAGGAAGTTACGGAACGGGTCTTCTGCATTGATGCGGCATTCGATGGCCCAGCCCTCACGCTTCACATCGGCTTGGGTCAGGGGCAGCTTTTCGCCAGCCGCCACACGGATCATCATCTCGACCAGGTCCAAGCCGGTGATGCACTCGGTGACCGGGTGCTCCACCTGCAGACGGGTGTTCATCTCCAGGAAATAGAAGCTCTGGTCTTTGCCGACCACGAACTCCACCGTGCCTGCGCTTTGGTACTTCACCGCTTTGGCCAGGGCCACGGCTTGCTCGCCCATGGCTTTGCGGGTGGCATCGCTGATGAAAGGCGACGGCGCCTCCTCGATCACTTTTTGGTGACGACGCTGGATGGAGCACTCGCGCTCGTTCAAATACAGCACATTGCCGTGCGCGTCGCCCAACACCTGAATTTCAATGTGGCGCGGCTCTTCGACGTATTTCTCGATGAACACGCGGTCATCGCCAAAGCTGTTACGGGCCTCATTGCGGCACGACGTGAAGCCTTCAAAAGCCTCTTTGTCATTGAATGCCACGCGCAGGCCTTTGCCACCGCCGCCTGCCGAGGCCTTGATCATCACGGGGTAGCCAATGCCTTTGGCAATCTCGACGGCTTTTTCGGCGCTTTCGATGGCGTCGTTGTAACCGGGAATGGTGTTGACCTTGGCTTCGTTGGCCAATTTCTTCGAGGCAATTTTGTCGCCCATGGCAGCGATCGAATAGTGCTTGGGGCCGATGAAGGCAATGCCCTCTTCCTCGCAGCGTTTCGCAAAGTCTTCGTTCTCGCTCAAAAAACCATAGCCGGGGTGAACGGCTTGCGCGCCCGTGGCTTTGCATGCGGCAATGATTTTGTCGGCCACCAGGTACGACTCACGCGAGGGCGCCGGGCCCAACAGCACCGCCTCATCGGCCAAGGCCACATGGCGCGCTTCACGGTCGGCTTCGGAATAAACGGCAACGGTTCGGATGCCCATCTTGCGGGCTGTGGCAATGACACGGCAAGCGATTTCGCCGCGGTTGGCAATCAGGATTTTGGTAAACATGTTCGGTCTCTCCTCAGCGCTCACAGCGGTATGTTGCCGTGCTTGCGCCACGGGTTATCGATCTTTTTGTCTTTCAGCATGACCAGCGAGCGACAGATGCGCTTGCGGGTCTCGTGGGGCTGGATCACGTCGTCAATGAAGCCGCGTGCGCCGGCCACAAACGGGTTGGCAAAGCGGGCCTTGTACTCGGCCTCGCGCGCCGCGAGCTTGACCGGATCGTTCTTGTCTTCACGGAAAATAATTTCCACAGCGCCCTTGGCGCCCATCACTGCAATTTCCGCATTGGGCCAGGCAAAGTTGACGTCACCGCGCAAATGCTTGGACGACATCACGTCGTAGGCACCGCCGTAGGCCTTGCGGGTGATGACAGTGATTTTGGGCACGGTGCACTCGGCATAGGCATAGAGCAGTTTGGCGCCATGCTTGATGATGCCGCCGTACTCTTGCGAGGTGCCGGGCATGAAGCCGGGCACATCGACAAAGGTCACCACAGGTATGTTGAAGGCATCGCAAAAGCGCACAAAGCGCGCGGCCTTGATCGAGCTCTTGATGTCCAGGCAACCGGCCAGCACCAAAGGCTGGTTGGCCACAATACCGACGGTCTGTCCGCCCATGCGGGCGAAGCCGATCAGGATGTTTTTGGCATATTCGGGCTGCAACTCGAAGAAGTCTCCATCGTCAACGGTTTTGACGATCAGCTCTTTCATGTCGTAAGCCTTGTTGGGGTTGTCAGGAACCAAGCTGTCCAGGCTCAGGTCCATGCGGTCGGTGGGGTCGCCGCTGGGACGCACCGGGGCTTTTTCGCGGTTGTTCAAAGGCAGGTAGTTGTAGAGGCGGCGCAGCATCAGCAAGGCCTCTACGTCGTTCTCGAATGACATGTCCGCCACGCCACTCTTGGTGGTGTGTGTCAGGGCACCGCCCAGCTCTTCTGCAGTGACCTCCTCGTGCGTCACGGTCTTGACCACTTCGGGGCCAGTGACGAACATGTAGGAACTGTCTTTTACCATGAAGATGAAATCGGTCATGGCCGGCGAGTACACCGCACCGCCTGCAGAGGGGCCCATGATCATGCTGATCTGCGGAATCACGCCGCTGGCCATCACATTGCGCTGGAAGACTTCGGCATAGCCGCCCAACGACGCCACGCCCTCCTGGATGCGGGCGCCGCCGGAGTCGTTCAAACCGATGACGGGTGCGCCCACCTTCATGGCCTGGTCCATGATCTTGCAAATTTTTTCTGCATGCGACTCAGACAGAGCGCCGCCAAACACGGTGAAGTCCTGGCTGAACACAAACACCAGGCGACCATTGATCATGCCGTAACCGGTGACCACGCCATCGCCCGGGATCTTGTTGTCTTCCATGCCGAAGTCCGTGCAACGGTGCTCGACAAACATATCCCACTCTTCAAAGGTGCCCTCGTCCAGCAGCACCTCAATGCGCTCGCGGGCGGTTAGCTTGCCTTTGGCATGCTGTGCGTCAATGCGCTTTTGTCCGCCCCCCAAGCGTGCAGCCGCACGCTTTTTTTCCAGTTGTTCAATGATGTCATGCATGATGGTTCTCTAGGGTTGGTATGAAGTATTCAACGTCACCGCATCCCGGAGGACGCAGCGGTTTCAGAGCGAGATGGCCGCGCAGCGTCGCCGCCCGACATGACGCTGGCCAGTTGAAGGAGTTGCCTTGCGGCGGTGGAAGCTGGCAGTTGGCCGCTGACGACTTGCGCCGTCAAGCCAGGCAGCAAATCACGCACTGCCTCATGGTGTTTGAACGCGTGCTTCAAGCCCGCGTCAATGCGCTCCCACATCCACGACAGGGCTTGCTGCTGGCGACGCGCCGCCAATTTTCCGTTGCGGGTTTGCAGGTCGCGAAATTCGCTGACCTTGGCCCAGAAGGCATCGACACCGCGGTTGTGCAAGGCGCTGATTTGCACCACTTGTGGGTGCCAGAGCGTCTCGACATGGTGGGCGTGGTCGGGATGGCCATGCAGGCCCAGCAGGCGCAGGGCGCTGGTGATCTGGGCTTCGGCACGCGTGGCGGCAGAGGCGTCAAGGTCGGCTTTGTTGATGACCACCAGATCGGCCAGTTCCATCACGCCTTTTTTGATGGCCTGCAAATCGTCGCCGGCATTGGGCAATTGCAGCAACACAAACATGTCGGTCATGTTGGCCACGGCCGTTTCACTTTGGCCCACGCCCACGGTTTCAACAATCACGACGTCATAGCCTGCGGCCTCGCAGACCAGCATGGACTCACGGGTTTTCTCGGCCACCCCGCCCAGGGTGCCACTGCTGGGGCTGGGACGAATGTAGGCCTGGGGATGAACCGACAAATGCTCCATGCGCGTTTTGTCGCCCAGAATCGAGCCCCCCGAAATGCTGGATGAAGGATCCACGGCCAACACGGCAACCCGATGCCCTTGTCCGATCAGGTGCAAGCCCAAGGCTTCAATGAAGGTGCTTTTGCCAACGCCTGGCACGCCGCTGATACCCAGACGAAAGGATCGGCCAGTTTGGGACAGAAGCTGGGTCAGCAAGGCATCGGCCTGGTCGCGATGGTCCGCGCGCGTGGATTCCAGCAGCGTGATCGCCTTGGCCATGCCGCGGCGTTGCACCGCCGCGCCACCTTGCACGATGGCCTCAAACAACGCGGAGGAAGGCAGCGAACTCACAGCCATGCTCAGGGGTGGATCAGGCGGCGCCCACGGCCTTGCGAATTTGTTCCAGCACATCCTTGGCGCTGGCTGGTATGGGCGTGCCCGGACCATAAATGCCCTTGACGCCAGCGTCGTACAGGAACTCATAGTCCTGGCGCGGAATCACGCCGCCCACAAACACGATAATGTCGTCAGCGCCCTGCTTCTTCAGCTCGGCGATGATCGCTGGCACCAGCGTTTTGTGTCCCGCCGCCAGGGTGGACACGCCCACCGCGTGCACATCATTCTCAATGGCTTGACGGGCGCATTCCTCGGGGGTCTGGAACAAAGGTCCCATGTCCACATCGAAGCCCAGGTCGGCATAGGCTGTGGCCACCACTTTGGCGCCACGGTCATGACCATCCTGGCCCAGCTTGGCGATCATCACGCGAGGACGACGGCCCTGGGCATCGGCAAAGGCGGCAATTTCTTTCTTGAGCTGTTCCCAGCCTTCGGCGGAGTCATAAGCAGCAGCGTACACACCAGTTACCTTTTGCGTGTCGGCGCGGTGGCGCCCGAAAACTTTCTCCAGCGCATCGGACACCTCGCCCACGGTGGCGCGCAAGCGAATCGCTTGGATCGAAAGGTCCAGCAAATTGCCATCACCCTTTTCAGCAGCAGCGGTCAACGCATCCAGCGCTTTTTGTACGGCCTGCGGGTCACGCGTGGCGCGAATCTGCTGCAGCCGCTCGATCTGGCCATCGCGCACCTTGACGTTGTCAATGGCGAGGATGTCGATCGGATCTTCTTTGGCCAACTTGTATTTGTTGACGCCCACAATCACGTCTTTGCCGGAATCGATGCGCGCCTGCTTTTGCGCGGCGGCCGCCTCGATTTTCAGCTTGGCCCAGCCTGAATCCACGGCCTTGGTCATGCCACCCATGGCCTCGACTTCTTCGATGATGGCCCAGGCCGCATCGGCCATGTCCTGGGTCAGCTTTTCCATCATGTAACTGCCGGCCCAGGGGTCGATCACGTTGGTGATGTGGGTTTCTTCCTGAATGATCAGCTGGGTGTTGCGCGCAATGCGCGCGCTGAATTCTGTGGGCAGCGCAATCGCTTCGTCAAAGCTGTTGGTGTGCAGCGATTGGGTGCCCCCGAACACGGCTGCCATGGCCTCAATGGTGGTGCGCACCACGTTGTTGTAGGGGTCTTGCTCGGTGAGCGACCAGCCCGAGGTTTGACTGTGGGTGCGCAGCATCAGGCTCTTGGGGTTCTTTGCGTTGAATCCCTTCATGATGCGGCACCACAAGAGGCGCGCCGCGCGCATCTTGGCGATTTCCAGGTAAAAGTTCATGCCCACGGCCCAGAAGAACGACAGGCGGCCCGCAAAATCGTCGACGTCCATGCCTTTGGCAATGGCGGTCTTCACATACTCCTTGCCATCGGCCAAGGTGAAGGCCAGTTCCAGCGCCTGATTGGCACCTGCCTCTTGCATGTGGTAACCCGAAATGGAAATCGAGTTGAACTTCGGCATGTGTTTTGCCGTGTACTCGATGATGTCGCCAATGATGCGCATCGAGGGCTCGGGCGGGTAGATGTAGGTGTTGCGCACCATGAACTCTTTCAGAATGTCGTTCTGAATGGTGCCGCTGAGTTTGTCTTGCGAAACGCCCTGCTCTTCGGCTGCCACCACATAGCCTGCCAGCACAGGCAGCACGGCGCCGTTCATGGTCATGGACACCGAGACTTTGTCCAGCGGAATCTGGTTGAACAAAATCTTCATGTCTTCCACCGAGTCGATGGCCACGCCAGCTTTGCCTACATCGCCCGTCACGCGGGGGTGATCTGAGTCGTAGCCTCGGTGGGTTGCCAAGTCAAAGGCAACCGAGACGCCTTGGCCACCCGCTGCCAGCGCTTTGCGGTAAAACGCATTGGACTCTTCCGCGGTGGAGAAACCTGCGTACTGGCGAATGGTCCAGGGACGCACGGCGTACATGGTGGCCTGCGGGCCGCGCAAGAAAGGCTCAAAACCAGGCAAGGTGTTGGCATACGGCAGGCCCTGGGTGTCTTCAGCCGTGTACAAGGGCTTGACCGAAATGCCATCGGGTGTCACCCAATTCAGCGCTTGAACATCCCCACCCGGGGCAGATTTGGCAGCGGCTTTCGCCCAGGCTTCGAGGTTGGCAGCATTGAATTCAAAGGGTTTTTGTGACATGGCAGGACAAGGTGTGTTCAGGCGGTCAGAATCATATCATTCATAATTATTGATGCAAAATATTATTTGAGCTTACAATTTGATGCCATGTCCGCCCTCACCCTGACCCCTCGCGCCCTCTACGAAGAAGTTGCAGAACTGCTGCGGCAACGCATTTTTTCGCGCGAACTGGAGCCTGGAAGCTGGATCGATGAGCTGAAAATTGCCGAGGAATACGGCATCAGCCGCACCCCCCTGCGCGAGGCCTTGAAGGTTTTGGCAGCAGAGGGCCTGGTGACCATGAAGGTACGCCGTGGCGCCTACGTCACCGAGGTCAATGAAAAAGACTTGACGGACGTTTACCATCTGCTGGCCTTGCTGGAAGCCGACGCCGCTGCCGTGGTGGCAGAAAAAGCCACGCCGCAGCAATTGCAGGAGTTGGCCGATCTGCAAACCGAGCTGGAAGCAGCGCGCCATGACCGAGACCGCTTCTTTGAGATCAACGAGCAATTTCATCGCCGCTTGCTCGAGCTGGCCGACAACCGCTGGCGTGACCAGATGGTGGCCGATTTGCGCAAGGTGATGAAGCTGAACCGCCACAACTCGCTGCTGAAATCCGGTCGCATCGAAGAATCGATGAACGAGCACCGCGGCATTGTTCAGGCCCTGCTGGCACGCGACCCCCACGCCAGCGCCCAGCGCATGCAAGCCCACTTTCAAAACGGCCTGCAAGCGGCGGCCTGAACCTCCATCATCACACACCCTGTTTTTTGGGGTGCGCGATGACTGCGCGTTTCAGTTTTGTCGGAACTGTGTGACCAAGGCCACGCCGGGCAGGATCAGCAAGGCGCCCACCAAATGGTGCCAGCCCAGGGGCTCGCCCATGACGCCCCATGCAGACAGCGCGCCCCAGAGCGGACCTAGGTACAAAGTGACGCTCACCCGACTGGCACCCAAAACTTTTTGGGCCCACCCGTAAATGCCATAGGCGCCGATGCCCGGGATGATCCCTGCTGCAATCACCAACAGGGTGGCGTGGGTTGACCATGCGGGGGCTTGGGGCTGCAAAGACTCCCAAATCGCGAATGGCAACAAGCAAACCATGCCCCCCATGCAAATACAGGCCAGGCGCGCGGTGGATCCCAGGGTGGTGGTCCATTTTTTTTGCAACAACGCATAAGCAGCCCACGCTGTGGCTGCCGCCACCATCAACAAATCACCGACCACCCACTCCACCCGCGCCAGGGCCGACCATTCGCCTTTGGTCACCACATGCAAGACGCCCACAATGGCGATGCCAACGCCCATGCCTTGCAGCACTGTCATGCGCTCACCCAACCACAAAACCGCCCCGACAGAAATCAGCACTGGGGCTGCCGCATAAATCAGGGCAATGTTCATGACCCCTGTGGTGTGGGCGGCCACATAAAGCCATGCACCGCAAATCAGCATGCCGCAGGCGCCAAGCGTCAAATACTGCGGCCAGACAGCCCATATGTCTTTGCGGTGTTGCCACAGCTCATGGCGTGCGATCCAGCCCAAAATGGCCCCCGCCAGCGCCCATCGCCCCAAGGCCAGCACGTGTGGATCGACGACACCCGGGGCCTTGCGCGCCACAATGGAATTGACCGCCCACAAAGCGGGGGTCAGCCATATCAGCACTTTGGCCAAACGGACACGTTGATCAGGCAGCAAGCGGCACCTCTTGCGCGTCGCCCCGCAGCGCTCGCTGCGCCAGCGCATGCACCTGCTCTGGCGCCTGAAGTTTCAATCGGTGGTCGCTCCAAACCTGGCGCCAGCGGCGAGCGCCTGTCTCACCGTGACGCAGCCCCAGCATGTGACGCGCAATCGCATACCACGCAGTGCCGTGCGCGCGCGCCTCGGCTTGCATGTAAGCCACCATCGCTGCCTCCACTGCGTCTCGGGTCGTTGGCGCTGGTGGCACAGCCACCAGCTTGGCATCCCAGTCATGCATCAGCCAGGGATTGTGGTAGGCGGCACGTCCCACCATCACACCGTCGGCCTGCTGCAAATGCGCATCCACTTGTTCCGCGGTGGCGATGCCACCATTGATGACGAAGCACAGGGACGGAAAATCTTGTTTCAAGCGGGTCACCACCTCGTAACGCAACGGTGGAATCTCACGATTTTCTTTGGGCGACAAGCCCTTGAGCCAGGCGTTGCGGGCATGCACAATGAAAACATGGCAACCCGCCTGGCTGACCTGGCCGACAAAATCGCGCACAAAGTCGTATGACTCGTTTTGGTCGATGCCAATGCGGTGCTTGACGGTCACTGGCAAGCGGGTGGCATCGCACATGGCCTTGACACAATCGGCCACCAACTGAGGCTCGGCCATCAGGCAGGCGCCAAATGCGCCGCGTTGAACGCGCTCGGACGGACAGCCGCAATTGAGGTTGATTTCGTCATAGCCCCAACTTTCGCCCAAACGGGCGCACTGTGCCAGGTCTGCGGGCTCGCTTCCCCCCAGCTGCAGCGCCACAGGATGCTCTTCTTCATTGAAGCGCAAATGGCGCGGCACGTCCCCATGCAGCAGCGCACCTGTGGTCACCATTTCGGTGTACAACAAACTGTGCTGGGTGATCAATCGGTGGAAGTAGCGGCAATGTCGATCGGTCCAGTCCATCATGGGCGCGACGCTTAACCGCCAATTTAAAAATTGAGCGTCAATTTGTTGATTTTCTTTAGTGCTCATGCATTCCTTGCTCCCGGCCGTGGTTGCATTGAGGACACCTGAGCCCATGGGTTGATGACGGTGACGCCTGCCGCCTCGAACGGGCGGGTGTCTCGGGTGGCAACAGCAAACCCATTGGCCGCCGCGATCGCCGCGATGTAGCCGTCGGCCGTGGCAACGGCCAGGCCTGCGCCGCGGGCCTTGGCCATCAGCGCCGCATAGGCCTGGGTGCAGACCATGTCAAAGGGCAGCACACGGCCGGCGAACAATGGCAGTACGCGCTTTTCCAGGTTCTCTTGCAGGCTTGCGCGCCGCTTGCCCGCTGGCAGCAGGGAGACACCCGCCCGCAATTCTGCAACCGTGATGGCGGAAAGGAACAAGGTCTCCATGGCTTGGGCGTCGATCCACTCGATCACCCGGGGCTCAGGCGCCTGGCGGAGCGGCTCCGACATCACATTGGTGTCGAGCAGGATCATTCGAAGCTCACCGGACGCGCAGGCGTCTTGTCACGCACCAGCTCGAATACCGCAAATTCTTCATCGCTCAGCTTGGCCTGGCGGCCCATATCCGCCAGCAGCGAGCCCAGCTTCACGCGCCCCTTGGGGCTGATCGCTGACTCCAAAATCTCGCGCACTTCGGCCTCCATGCTCTGGCCGTGCTGGGCAGCACGGACGCGCAGAGCCCGGTGCACTTCCTCGGAAAGGTTGCGAACTGTCAGCATGGCCACGGCGATCTCCTCGAATGCATTCGATGCATGCATTCTACAGTAACGCATTCATTTGATGATCGACGGCCATCGGTTGCAACGAAAAAAAGCCGCGGAACCCGAAGGTTGCCGCGGCCCTTGGGCCTCGCATGAACAGGCTTCAGCCCATGTGCAGGCCGCCGTTCACGGAGAAGTCGGCGCCCGTGGCGTAGCCGCCCTCCTGGCTGGCCAACCAGGCCACGATGGAGGCAATCTCGCTGGGCTCGCCCAGGCGCTTGACGGGCACGGTGCCGACAATTTTCTCCAGGACGTCAGGGCGAATGGCCTTGACCATGTCGGTGCCAATGTAACCCGGGCTGACTGTGTTGACCGTCACGCCCTTGTTGGCCATTTCCTGGGCCAGGGCCATGGTGAACCCGTGCATGCCGGCTTTGGCGGCAGAGTAGTTGGTCTGCCCCGCCTGGCCCTTTTCACCGTTCACAGAAGAAATTTGAATGATGCGGCCCCAACCCCGCTCGACCATGTCAGGCACGACCTGCTTGGTCACGTTGAACATGGAGTTGAGGTTGGTGTCGATGACGGCGTCCCAATCATCGCGGGTCATTTTCAAGAACATGCGGTCACGGGTAATGCCCGCATTGTTCACCAGCACATCAATAGGGCCATGGTCTGCTTTGGCTTTGGTGAAGGCGTCTACCGTGGACTCCCAGGAGCTGACGTTGCCGACAGAGGCGTAGAAGGTGTAGCCCAACGCCTTTTGCTCATCGAGCCACTTGGTGAAATCGCGCGTGGGGCCGCAGCCGGCGATGACGGTGAAGCCATCCTTGTGCAGACGTTGGCAAATGGCGGTTCCGATGCCACCCATGCCACCCGTGACGTAAGCTACTTTTTGACTCATGTTCAGTCTCCTCTGTTGTTGAATGAGTTGTTCTGGATAAAAAAGATTCAGCGCTCAATGGCCAGGGACACGCCCATGCCACCGCCAATGCATAACGCGGCCAGGCCTTTCTTGGCATCACGCCGCTGCATTTCATGGAGCAAGGTCACCAGAATGCGGCAACCGGAGGCGCCAATCGGGTGGCCAATGGCGATGGCACCGCCGTTGACGTTGACTTTGGCGGGGTCGATGCCCAACTCTTTGTTCACCGCGCATGCTTGGGCCGCAAAGGCTTCGTTCAATTCGAACAGGTCCACATCGGCGGCGTTCCAGCCAGCGCGCTGCAAGGCTTTGCGCGAGGCAGGAACCGGCCCCATGCCCATGGTGGCAGGGTCCAAACCGCTGGTGCCGAAGGCGGCTATGCGCGCCAGGGGCTTCAGCCCGAGCGCAGCAGCCTTCTTGGCGCTCATCACCACCACGGCAGCGGCGCCGTCATTGATGCCCGAGGCGTTGCCTGCCGTGACCGAGCCCGCTTTGTCAAACGCCGGACGCAGGCCTGCCAAGGCTTCAGCATTGGTTTTCTTGTTGATGAACTCGTCGGTGTTGAACAGAATGGGATCGCCTTTGCGCTGCGGCAAAGAAACCGACACGATTTCGTCCTTGAACTTGCCAGCGTCCTGGGCTGCCGAAGCTTTTTGCTGACTGGCCAGGGCCAATGCGTCTTGCATGTCACGGGTGATGCCGTGGGCTTTGGCCACGTTTTCAGCCGTGATGCCCATGTGGTATTGGTTGTAAACATCCCACAGGCCGTCCACGATCATGGAGTCGATCATTTTCCAGTCACCCATGCGCTGGCCATCGCGCGAGCCCAGCAACACATGCGGCGATGCGCTCATGTTTTCCTGGCCGCCAGCCACCACGATTTCGCTGTCTCCGTAGGCAATGGCCTGTGCAGCCAACATGACCGACTTCAAGCCTGAGCCACAAACGGCGTTGATGGTCAAACCAGGCACTTCTTTGGGCACACCGGCTTTCATCAGGGCCTGGCGCGCCGGGTTCTGGCCTGCGCCTGCGGCCAGCACCTGGCCCATGATGACCTCGCCCACCTGTGCGGCTTCGATTCCCGCACGTGCAATGGCTTCGCGAATCGCGATGCTGCCAAGCTCGGTGGCAGAAACCTTGGCGAGCGAGCCACCAAATTTACCCACAGCCGTGCGGGCGGCTGAAACAATGACAATATCTTCCATTTACGTCGTCTCCCAAAAAAACTTCACGCCGCTTTTGCCTTGACGTAGCGTCCAGGTGCGGCTTCGATCGCTTTGTATTTGCCACGCCCATAGCTCTTGGGTGCGGCCACTTGTTTGCCAGCGTGGCTTTTGAGCCAACCAGCCCAATCTTCCCACCAGCTGCCTGGGGTTTCTTTGGCGCCGGCAATCCAGTCGTTCACGTCTTTCGGGAACTTGCCATCGTTGCGGACCCAGTGGCTGCGCTTCTTTGCTGCAGGGGGATTGATCACACCAGCGATGTGTCCAGAGGCGCCCATCATGAAACGTTTTTTGCCAGGGAATACCTGCGTCGAGGCATAAGAGCCGGTGATGGGAACGATGTGGTCTTCGCGAGAACCATACAAGTAAATCGGCATGTCCACTTTGCGCAGGTCGATTTTTTCGCCGCATACCGTGGCCGCTTGCGGCTTGATCAAGCGGTTTTCAAGATAAGTGTTGCGCAGGTACCAGGCATACAAAGGGCCCGGCAAGTTGGTGGAGTCGCTGTTCCAGTACAGCAAGTCAAAGGGTGGCGGGGTTTCGCCCTTCAGGTAATTGCCCACCACATAGTTCCAGACCAGGTCGTTGGGGCGCAGGAAGCTGAAGGTTTGTGCCATGTCGCGGCCTGGCATGAGGCCACCTGCAGCGAATTGCATTTCGCGGAAACGCACAAAGTTTTCATCAATGAACACATCCAGAATGCCGGTGTCGCTGAAATCAATCAGGGTGGTCAGCAGTGTGGCACTGGCCACAGGCTTTTCACCGCGTGCAGCCAGCACGGCCAAGGCATTGGTCAGGATGGTGCCTCCCACGCAGAAACCCAGGGCATTGATTTGAGAAGCTCCGCCAATCTCACGGGTGACTTCAATCGCCTTGATGGCGGCATGCTCGATGTAGTCGTCCCAGGTGGCCTGGGCCATGCTGTTGTCGGGGTTGCGCCAACTGACCACAAAGGTTCGGTGCCCCTGGGCCACACAGTAGCGGATGTATGAATTCTCGGGCTGCAAGTCCAGGATGTAGAACTTGTTGATGCAAGGCGGAATCAGCAAGAAGGGCTTTTCGTAAACCTTGGACGTCAGGGGCTTGTACTCGATGAGCTGGAAATAGTCGTTTTCGAAAACCACCTGCCCCTCGGTGGTGGCCACATTCTTGCCTACTTCGAACAGGCTCTCATCGGTCATGGACACATGGCCTTGGCGCATGTCGTGCATCAGGTTTTGGATGCCTTTGGAGATGCTTTCACCTTGCGTGTCGATGGCTTTCTTTTGCGCTTCTGCATTGAAGGCCAGGTAATTGCTGGGCGCCGAAGCAGCCACCCATTGTTCGACCGCAAAATTGATGCGGGCACGGGTTTTGGCGTCGGCATCAACCGCATCGGCCAAGGCCATGAGGGTGCGCGCGTTCAATAGGTAAGACGCGGCAGAGAAGGCAGCGATGGGGTTTTGTGACCAGGCTTCGCCATTGAAACGCCGGTCTTTCAGCGTCGGGTTGGCTTGCAAACCCTGGTTCCAGAGTTGCGTGGCCTCTTGCAAATACTTTTGCTGGATCTCTTCCAGCTTGGAGGGAGAAAAACTGAGACCTTTGAGGCCGGGCTCGCTGCCCTCCAGCCCCTGGAAGGATGCCAACGCGCGGGTCCAACTGTCGCCAAAGCTTTTTTTGAATTGCTCGGCTGCTTCATTCCAGGACGGCATTGCGTTGGGCCCCATTGATTGTCTCCTCGGTGACTTTAGGGTGAAGAGTATCGCAGGGAAATGCCTTCATTTAACTGACAAGGCTCAAGTTTTTTGACGCCAGATGGCAGCCGCGAAGCGACCGCTGACACGATCGCGGCGATGGGAAAAAAACACATCCGCGTTCAGAAATGTGCACCAGCCCGGGCTGCTGTCGTTGCCGCCAATCTGGGCAATGCCCAATCTTTTCAGGCGCTGGCGGGCCAGCAATGCCAGGTCAGCCCAGTATTTTCCCGGCGCTGCAGCGTGCGCTGTGAAGGCCTCATCGGCCTCGGCACGCTCACCAACGAAAGCATCCCTGACCTCCTTGCCCACTTCAAACCGCGCAGGTCCGATGCATGGACCCAGCCAGGCCCAAAGGGTTTGCGGCAAGGCCATGTTGCTGAGTTGGGCACGCATGGCCGCAACCGTGGCCTCTAGAACGCCATGGCCCTGCACACCGGCCAAGCCCCGCCATCCTGCGTGTGCCGCCGCGACCACCTGGCCTTGGGGATCAGTCAACAAAACGGGCAAGCAATCGGCCACCATGATGGTGCAAGCCACGCCAGGTTCTGTGGTCCAACAGGCATCGGCGACGGTGCCATCGGGCGTATTCGCTGTGAGTGGGGCGACGTCCCAACCATGGACTTGTTGCAAGAAAACGGGGCGCACGCCCAAAGCCTGCGTCAAATGGCGGCGGTTGGCAGCAACGGCCTCTGGTTGGTCACCCACATGATCGCCCAGGTTAAAGCCGTCGTAAGGCGCTTGCGAGTGGCCTTGTGCCCGCGTGGTGCAAACTGATTGCACCGAATCTGTGGGCCAGTCAGGCCGAAGCCAGGTGTCATGCACGCTTCACCTCAGGGTTCATTGTCAGGACAAGCCGAGGGCTGCGCCTGCAAAAAAGCGTCCTGTTTCATGCAATGCTCAAACACTTTCATGGTGCGCGGCATGCCGTCAAAGTCGACTTTGAAACGTTGCCCATTGAAAATTTGGGGCACCAGACAACAGTCGGCCAGCGTCGGTGTGTTGCCAAAGCAGAATGGGCTCAGAGGCCCCTGTGACAGTTGTTTTTCAAAACTCAACAAGCCATCGCGTACCCAGTGGCGATACCACGTGTTTTTAGCCTCCTCGTCCACTTTCAATTCGCGCACCAGGTATTTCAGGACCCGCAGGTTGTTCAAGGGGTGTATTTCACAGGCTATGGACTGCGCCAGTGCGCGCACCCGGGCGCGCCCGAGCGCATCGGGAGGCAACAAAGGCGGTGCTGGGTGCTTTTCGTCCAGGTACTCGATGATGGCCATCGACTGCCCCAAGCGGTTGCCCTCATCTTCGAGCATCGGTAACAGGCCATCCGCAGAAAGGTCTGTGAAGGGCGGTAACTTGTGCTCTCCCCGAACCAGATGAACCGGGAAGTAGTCATAGCTGAGGCCTTTGATGTTCAAGGCAATGCGCACACGAAACGATGCCGAAGAGCGAAAGTAGTTGTAGAGCTTCATTCGCCAAGCATACCTTGGAGTGATGGCGTGGGCGGCTGCATTCAAGGGTTAACCCTCTGCCGAATTTCTCGTGCGTGTTGCGCAACTATCAGCGCACTTACAATAATCAGGCTGAACGATTTGCACCCTGTCATCCGGGACTTTGCGTCCCTAGAATACAAGCGCACTTGATTCACCGCGCCAAGAAAGAAGCACCATGAGTTTTGTTTTCAGTCCCAGCCCCACCGTTTCAATTCCCGTGCTGGGCAGTCCTGCACGCTACCCGGTACACCGCATTTATTGCGTGGGTCGGAACTACGAAGAGCATGCCAAAGAAATGGGCTTCACGGGCCGTGAGCCCCCCTTCTTTTTTCTGAAGCCTGCAGACGCGATTGTGGTGGTAGAGGCTGGACACACCGGCAGCATGCCCTACCCCAGTCAAACCAAAAACCTGCACCATGAGATCGAACTGGTCGTGGCGATTGGCAAAGGTGGCAAAAACATTCAAGCGGCCGACGCTTTAAACCATATCTATGGCTACGCGGTCGGGCTCGACATGACACGGCGCGACCTGCAAAACGACATGAAAAAGCAAGGGCGCCCCTGGTGCATCGGCAAAGCCTTTGACCACAGCGCCCCGATTGGCCCCATCACCCCTGCAGCGCAAGCGGGTGATGTGATGAATGCCGAAATTTATGTGCAAGTCAATGGGCAGGACCGCCAACGCAGCAACGTCAGCAAGTTGATCTGGAACGTCGCTGAAACCATTGAACACCTGTCAGCGGCTTGGGAACTGCAACCCGGCGACCTGATTTACACAGGCACACCGGAGGGCGTGGCCGCTGTTGTCAGCGGCGACACCCTGGTGGGCAGCGTGGCCGGCTTGGGCGAATTGCGAATTCGCGTGGCCTGAACAACCCCTTGGCCGGAGATATCCATGACATTGCTTCGTTCGCTGGCACAGCTCAGCGCCATTTTGGCGGGTCTGCTGATGACCTTCATCACCCTTCTTACCTGCGGCAGCATTCTGGGCCGCGAAACCATCGGGCAGACCATCTCCGGCGATTTTGAACTCTCTGGCGTCGCCACGGGCGCGGCCATCGCCCTCTTCATGCCCTGGTGCCAACTGAAACGGGGCAACATCATCGTCGACTTTTTCACAGCGAAAGTTCCTGATCAGATCAATGCCCGACTGGATCGCTTTGGCGCCTTGTTGCTGGCTTTGTGTTTTGCGTTGCTGGCCTGGCGCACCTGGCTGGGTGGCTTGAACGCCTTTCAAACACAATCCGGAACCATGATGCTGGGCTTGCCAGAGTGGTATGTCTACGCCGCAATGGTTCCCCCTTTCATTCTGACAACCTTCATTGCGCTGTACCAAACCTTCTTCGGTTTTGATGGCGAAGAGGGAACCTCGGCATGAGCGCACTGCAACTGACCCTGCTTATTTTTGGCATCATGCTGGCGTTCATGGCCATACGGGTGCCAATCTCCGTGGCCATGTTTGCAGCAGGGAGCATCGGGTATGTGATGCAAACGGGCTGGACGCCCTTTGCCAACTTTTTGAACAGCCAGGCTTTTGCCAGGTTCGCCAGCTATGACCTCTCCGTGATCCCGCTGTTCATTCTCATGGGGCATTTCGCCACCCAGGGCGGCATCAGCAAAGCTTTGTTTGATTTCGCGGCGGGGGTCATGGGACGCTTCAAAGGGGGCCTGGCGATGGCGGCCGTGCTGGCCTGCGCGGCTTTCGGCGCAATTTGCGGCTCCTCGGTCGCCACGGCGGCCACCATCACCGGGGTCGCCATGCCCGAGATGAAGCGTCACGGGTATTCGGGCCGACTCTCCACCGGGACGCTGGCCGCTGCCGGCACCTTGGGCATTCTGATTCCACCCTCTGTGCCGCTGGTGATTTATGCCATCCTGACTGAGCAAAACATTGCAAAATTATTCGCCGCTGCGATGCTGCCCGGGATCATCGCCATGTTCGGCTACATGGTGGCCATTGCCATCTACGTTCGCCTGGTGCCGGGTCAGGCCCCCGATGTCGACAAAAATCCTGCCAAATTGACGCTGGCAGCGGTGACTGGCATCGCGCCCATCATGATCATCTTCGTGATTGTGTTTGGTGGCATTTATGGCGGCTTCTTCACGCCCACCGAAGGTGCGGCGGTAGGTGCTGCAACCACGTTTGTGGCAGCCCTGCTCAAGCGTGAAATCACTTGGGCCAAATTCAAACAGTGCTTCTACGCGACAGCTGAAAGCTCCGCCATGATTTTCCTCATCTTCATCGGTGCGGACCTCATGAACTCGGCGCTGGCGCTGACACAGGTCCCCAACCAATTGGCTGCGGTGGTGGGCAGCTGGGGGTTGTCGCCGCTGATGGTGGTTTCTGCCATTCTGTTGTTCTATGTGGTGCTGGGTGCGGTCATGGACGAGCTTTCCATGATCTTGCTGACCATCCCGATCTTTTTCCCGATGGTCATGGGCCTTGACTTTGGCATGCCCAAAGAATCTGTGGCCATCTGGTTTGGCATCATGGTTCTGATGGTGGTGGAATTCGGGTTGCTCGCGCCACCGGTGGGGCTCAACGTGTATGTCGTCAACGGCATGGCCAAAGACGTGCCGATTGCGGAAAGCTATCGGGGCGTCATGCCCTTTCTGATCAGCGACACTTTGCGCACCCTGCTGTTGCTGTTCTTCCCGGGCGTATGCCTCTGGCTGGTTCAATACCTGAGCTAGGGCAAATACGGGGCTTTTCACTTACCTTGCGCCGTTAAAGTTCACCCCATTCCATAGGAGACTGATATGTTCCAACGCCGTACCCTTCTGAAAACTGGCGCAGCCGTGGCCATGGGCGCCCCCGCACTCAGCGGGCTGGCGCAGCAAAGCGTCACCCTCAAGTTCCACACGTTCATGGCCCCCCAATCCAGCGTTTGGCTGAGCATGCACAAACCCTGGATGGAAAAAGTGGAGAAAGAATCCGGCGGCCGCATCAAGTTTGAAGCCTACCCTGCGATGCAACTGGGCGGCACCCCCGTGCAACTGTATGACCAGGCCAAAGATGGCGTGGTGGACATCATCTGGACGCTTCCCGGCAATACGGCCGGCCGCTTCCCGCGCGTGGAGGTGTTTGAGCTTCCATTCATGATGAACAATGCCGAGGCCACCTCCAAAGCCTACTGGGAGTACGTGCAAACCGTTGCCCCCGACGAGTTCAAGGACACCCATGTGCTGGCTTTGCATGTCCATGGCCCTGGCATGTTCCACACGGTGGACAAACAGATCAAAACCGCAGCCGACCTCAAAGGCTTGAAGCTGCGCGGTCCCACGCGTCAGTCCACCAAGCTGCTGGCCTCTCTTGGGGCAACCCCGGTGGGCATGCCTTTGCCAGGCATTCCCGACGCTTTGTCGAAGGGGACCATCAACGGCTGCATCATTCCCTGGGAAGTGGTGCCTGCCGTGAAGGTGCACGAACTGACCAAGTTCCACAGTGAGTTCCCAGCCAACAGCACGGCGCTTTACACCACCACCTTCGTCATGGCCATGAACAAGGCCAAGTACGAGTCGATGGCGCCCGACCTGAAAAAAGTGATCGACAACAACTCCGGTATGGCAGCATCCGCATGGTTGGGCAAGGTTCAGCAGAGCAGCGATGTTCCTGGACGCAAAACTGCGGTTGACCGTGGCAACAGCATCTACACGATTGCCCCCAACGACGTCCAAGACTTTGTGAAGCGCTCCAGCCAAATCGACGATGAGTGGGTGGCCGACATGAACAAGCGCGGCTTTGACGGCGCGAAACTTCTGGACACCGCCAAAGCGCTGATCGCCAAACACGGCAAGGCATAAGACGCCACGAGCGCAATGGCCAGGGCCCTTCGGGGCCCATTTCTTTTGCCCTACACTTGCCAGCATGCTGTTTCGCCACCCCCTCAAACACTGCAAGAATTGCGGCACGGCCGTCGCCTATCGACTGCCCGATGATGGCGATACCCGTGAGCGCGCCATTTGCCCATCCTGTCACTTGGTTCACTATGAGAACCCGTTGAATGTGGTGGGGACCTTGCCGATTTGGGAAGACAAGGTTCTCTTGTGCAAGCGCAACATTGAGCCACGCTTTGGCAAATGGACATTGCCGGCTGGCTTCATGGAGTTGGGTGAAACGGTGGCCCAAGGCGCAGCACGGGAAACCGACGAGGAAGCTGGCGCTCAAATTGAGCTGCTCGATTTGTACACCCTGATGAACGTGGTGCGTGTCGGACAGGTTCATTTTTTTTACCGGGCCAAATTGCTGAGCCCCCATTTCAATCCTGGCCATGAAACGATTGAAGCCAGGCTTTTCAGCGAGCAAGACATCCCCTGGGACGACATCGCCTTTCGCACCGTTCGCGAAACGCTCAAATGCTTTTTTGAAGATCGCCAGCGCGGCAGCTTCCCTTTGCACCAGGTCGATATCCAATAAACCCCAGCGTGCACAGCGCACAACCTGTGCACACCACTTGCGCCTAAGCTTGTCCTTCGGGGCCTTTCCCGAACGTTGCTTGGCCTGCTGCAGGCAGCGCCACATTGCACAAAGGACATGCCATGAATCTGGCCATACTCATCGCCATCTCTCGCTACGATCACGCCCACGATCTTCCCGGCTGCACGCAAGACGCGCGCAACATGCGGCAACTGCTTGTGGCCTGCCACAAGTACGACCACATTCTGGAAATCACCGAAAAAACAAGTGCCTCCGATCTCTGGCAAAGCCTGATGGCGTTTGTTGCTGAACACCAGGACAAAAAAATCGAGGAAGTCATGCTGTATTTTTCAGGGCATGGCTATTACCAAGGTGATGCACGATTTTGTGGCTACGACTTTGAGTCAAGCCGACGGCACAGCACCTCCGTCAGCAACGCAGAAATCGACCTGCTGCTTCGCCAACTCAAGCCTCGGGTGATGGTCAAGGTGATTGACGCTTGCCAGTCGGGCATGCCCTACATCAAGGGCGAGCAAGACGCCTTCAAGCTCGCCCTGAGCCGCAGTGTCTTGCCGTCCTTTATCAGCATGGCCTCAAGCCAATGTGATCAGCCTTCCTACGTGAACCTCGAGGGCAGCGACTTCACCCTGAAATGGATAGAGGCGGTCGTGGGCACACAGGCGGGGCCCATTTATTACAGCGACATTGGCGCCTACCTGGCCAAAGCCTTCGAGGGCAATGCCGACCAAACGCCTTTCTTTGTGTCACAAGGCCATGGGCGCGAAATGCTGTGCGTCATGAACGACGCCCTGGCCAAGCTGAGAGCCCCCTCAGCCCAAAGCACGGCGCAGGCTTTGAGCGCACAAGCTCACCGCCGTGTGGGACTCTCGCAGCACGCGCCCCATCGTGATAAAGCCATGGATCTGGCGCTCAAAACAGATGTACTCGGTCGGCACGCCGGCCTGTGACAGGGCGTCCGCATACTGCAGGCCTTCATCGCGCAAGGGATCAAAGCCTGCAGTCAGCACCAACGCAGGCGGCAGGTCTGCATGCGATTTCGCCAGCAAAGGGGACGCTCGCCAATCTGCGGCATCTTGTGGCTGTGACAAATAGTTGCCGACAAACCAGGTGATCGAATTTTTCGTGAGCAAGTACCCTTGCCCATTGTGAGTGTGCGACGGTGCGCTGCAATGCATGTCCACCGCCGGATAGATCAGTAACTGGTAAGCGGGTGAAACCGCTTGGCCACGCAAGCCCAGGGCCACGGCTGCGGCCAGGTTGCCCCCGGCACTGTCACCGCCGACGGCAATTCTTTGGGGGTCGATGCCCAGCGCCTCGGCGTGGCGAACGGTCCACTGAAATGCGGCCACACAGTCTTCATAGGCCGCAGGGAAACGGTGCTCGGGCCCCATGCGGTAATCCACCGAAACCACCACGTAACCGGTTTCCAAACTCAATGTGCGGCACAGCGTATCGTGCGTGTCCAAGTCACCAATGGTCCAGCCGCCGCCATGAAAATAAACCAACGCGGGGCGAACAGGGCCACCGTCACGGTCCGTGGGCTGATACTCACGCACCAGAAAATTGGCCTGCGGTGTGGCAACGGTGTGGTCGCGCACCCCCCAAATCGGCGGCGGGTCAGGTTGCGTGAACAAGCGCCGGGCGCGGTAAGACTCTCGGGCGTCGGTGGGTGTCTGCGTTTCTACAGCTGGCACACCGCGATCCTGGATGAGTTTTAAAAGTTCTTGGGCCTGGGGATCCAGCATCTCATACGCTCCTGTGCATTGCGTGACCAGCTCAGGACACCAAGGACGCCATGGCCTGAACAAAACCGGGAGCCAGCTCTTCGCGCCGATCCGGCACTGCCTGTCCTCCCACAAAAACGCGTCGTGCCGGCGATGATGGCGTGGAAAACACCCAGGCGTCAAGCACATGCGAGGCTGGCAAGCCCAGCAAGGCATCGCAACCCAAGTCCAACTCCACCATGTCAGCACGTTGCCCGACAGCGAGTCCCCCCAAAGGCAAGCCACTGGCGGCGGCTCCACCTTCCAAAGCCCACCCCAGCAGTCGGCCCGCAGTGTCGCCCGCCTGGTGCTGCAAGCTCACGTTGCGCTGTTGCCACTGCAAGCGCTGAACATACTCCAGCCAGCGCAACTCTTCGGTCCAATTGCGATTGACATGGCTGTCGGTACCGACCGACCCTTTCACCCCCAGCGACAAGGCTGTGGTCCAGTCAAACCGGCCATCGCCCAAATTGGCCTCGGTGGTCGGGCACAGAACGACCGTGGCACCCGCGTCCCGGATCAGCTTCAGCTCATGGGGCGTTGCATGCGTCGCATGGACCAGATGCCAGCGACTGTTCAGCGAAACTTGCTCGGTCAGCCATTCGATCGGACGGCGGCCATGGGATTGCAGGCAATCTTGCACCTCTCTGGTTTGCTCGGACACATGAATGTGCAAGGGGGCCTGCGGCAATGCCTGCTCGACCTCATGCAAAGCCTCCGGGGGCACGGCGCGCAGCGAGTGCAGCGCCACGCCTGCATACAGCAAGCCCGGTGCGTTCGATTGCGCAAAGTGGGTCAAACGCGACTGGATGCCCAATACGAAGTCTGGGTCGGCACGGAATCGCCGTTGCGAATCGCTCAGGCCGTCTTGTCCGAAACCCTGACGCATGTAAACGGTGGGCAGCAGGGTCAGCCCGATGCCTGTGCGCTGCGCTGCGCGCACCAAAGCCCAGGCCATTTCTGCTGGGTCGGCATAGGCATGGCCTTGCGGATCGTGGTGGACGTAATGAAACTCGCACACCTGGGTATAGCCTGCACGCAGCATTTCGGCATACAGCCAGGCCGCAACCTGTTCCAATGCCTCAGGGCCCATGCGCAAAGCCACTTGGTACATGCGTTCGCGCCATGACCAAAAATCATCCTGCGGCCGCTCAGTGCGCTCGGCCAATCCGGCCATGGCGCGTTGAAAAGCATGGCTGTGCGCATTGGTCAGTCCGGGCAGCACCATGCCCAAAGGCTGGGCACCTTCACAGGCTTGCAGCGGCGCATGGGGCTGAATGCGCGACCAATGGCCTGTGTCATCCGCTTCCAGCAAAACCTTCGCAGACCACTGGCCACCCACCCAGGCATGTTCTGCCAGCCACTTCATGCGGGCAACGCCTTCAAGGCGTCCAGGGCTGCGCTGACCATGGCGCGCAAGGTGGGTTGCACACGGGCGGCCACTTCAGGCAAATAGGTGTATGGGGCAGACTCCTGCATGTAAAGCGATTGGCATTTTTCGAGTTGAATGGCGTGAACGCCTTGCTCGGGCCGGCCATAGTGACGCGTGATGTAACCCCCCTTGAAACGGCCATTGACCACATGGGTCATGAACGAGGCAGGTGCACAAGCTTGCACCACGGCAGCAGCGATGCGGTCGTCGGCTGATCGCCCCTGGGCGGTGCCAATATTGAGGTCTGGCAATTTACCTTCAAACAGCCAGGGCAGTTCACTGCGAATGCTGTGTGCATCCCATAGCAGCACCCGCCCATGCAGTTTCAGCAAGCGCTGCAATTCAGCCTGCAACGCATCGTGGTAAGGCTGCCAATAACGTTGACGACGACGCAACTGCTCTGCGCTGTCCGGGGCGGCCCCTTCACGGTAGAGGGGTTCACCCGTGAAAAACCGCGTTGGGCACAATTCAGTGTTCGATGCCCCCGGATACATCGGGGTGTCATCAGGCGGACGATTCAAGTCGATGACGTAACGTGCGTAATGCGGTTGCAACACGCTGGCACCCAACTCACCCAGAAAGTCATACAGTGCTGCCAGGTGCCAGTCTGCATCTTCGGTCGCCAGCGCCCTGGGCACAAAGCCATCGCGCAAATCGTCTGGAATCGCCGTGCCTACATGCGGCATGCTCACCAAAAGGGGCGCATGGCCCTCATGCAATTGGCAGACAGTTGTCATGCTGTGATCCTCTTGTCAAACTTGAACTGCCACGCCGCCCACCAGCGTTTGCCGTCTTGGGTTGGCACCTATGGCGTAACAAAGCTCGGCCGGTGACTGAACATCCCACAGCACCACGTCGGCGCGCTGCCCAGCCACCAGGGTGCCCCGATCGGCCAGCCCCAGGGCACGGGCGGCGTTGCGGGTCACACCCTGCAGGGCTTCTTCGGGTGTCAAGCGAAACAGGGTACATGCCATGTTCAGCATCAGCAACAACGAGGTGCAGGGCGAGCTGCCAGGATTGCAGTCGGTAGAGATCGCCATGGGAACCTGGTGTGCACGCAGCAACGCCACCGGAGGTAAACGGGTTTCTCGCAAGAAATAAAAAGCGCCTGGCAACAGCACAGCCACGGTCCCAGCAGCGGCCATGGCCTGAGAGCCACGCTCGCTCAGCCATTCAAGGTGATCACAACTCAGTGCCTGGTAACGCGCCGCCAGGGCTGCACCATCGCTGTCACTCAGTTGCTCGGCATGCAGTTTCACGGGCAATCCCAAGCGCTTGGCTTGTGCAAACACGCGCTCGGTTTGTGCCGGACTGAAGCCGATGCCATCGCAAAATGCGTCCACCGCATCGACCAGGCCCTGCTGGACCAGGGCAGGCATCATGGCCACCACGGCATCAATGTAGTCATCCGAACGGCCCGCAAACTCCGGCGGGACGGCATGCGCGCCTAAAAAAGTTGTGCGCACGGTGACAGGGTATTGTTCGCCCAAGGCGCGGGCAACGCGCAAGCATTTGGCTTCGTGTTCAAAGGCCAAACCGTAACCAGACTTGATTTCAACGGTGGTGACGCCCTCCTTCAGCAGCGCTGACAAGCGGCGCGCACTTTGCGCCGCCAAGCTTGCTTCATCGGCCTCGCGTGTTGCGCGCACCGTGGCCACAATGCCACCCCCTGCACGTGCGACTTCCTCGTAGCTGGCACCCTTGAGCCGAAGCTCAAATTCATTGGCCCGCTGCCCGCCATAGACCAGGTGGGTGTGGCAATCGATCAGACCCGGGGTCATCAAAGTGCCTTGCGCATCATGGTGAACCGACGCAGGTCCCTGGTAAATCTCGGGCAACTGGGACCGGGGACCGACCCAGGCCACCTTGTCTCCCTGAATCACCAGTGCGCCGTCACGGATCAAGCCATAGCCGCTGCTGGCATCGGGCAGACAGGTGGCAATGTCACAGTGAGACCAAATGTGGTGTGGCTTCATGCAGGACCTCCTTGTCCAATGGCGGATGACAAGGTCCAGCCCAAAAACGACGCCCCTTTGGCCTGGATGCAAAGCGGCTGCATTGCGACACACCAGCAGAGTGATTGCGCGGGCACATTCAGCGCCTCGCCGCCCCAGGTCAATTGAAGGGGGTCCATGGCAAAAAAACCAAGGGTGTCGGATATTGGCGCTTCAAAAAGATGCGGTCCATGCTGAAAGCGATCCAGCCTGGCAACCAAGCCCTGGCTCATGAGATTGAAATCCAGGGTTGCGCCGCCAATCAGCTGACAGTCGCAGGCGTCCTCACCCGAAAAAGCAATGGGCGCATCCAGCGCGGTCAGTGGCACGATCCGGTCCGCAAAGCACAGCCGGACACCCGCTCCTGACAGCACCGCAAAACGCCGGTCAACACCAGGAAAATGGGAGAAAGGCCCGTCCTTGGCCACCTCTGCAACAGATATGCGCCAACGCCAATCGGCTGTGCTCGGCCAGGCAGCCAGCTCATGCGTGACGCCGCCCCCATTGCGCCAGGCCACCGGTGCTGCATCGGCCAACCGACGGATTTGCCAGGACACGGAAGGCACGGTCATGCTTGAAATTTTCCTGCGAAGTTATGACGGCTGCCCGGATAAACCAAACGCCCCAAGCTGGCCACACGCGGCCCACTCACGGTTCGCCTGACAACCACCAGACAAGGCTGGCTGCGTGAAATTTTCAAATGTCGCGCCTCCTCAGCAGAGGGCAAGCTGGCTTCAATCGAGTAACTTGCCTCGGTCAAGGGAGCGTGCTCCAGCAAATGCCGCGTGGGCGTGACTTTGGTGAAATCGGCTTTCAAATAATCGGGGGCTGCCGCCGGGTTCACATAACGGTCTTCGTACAAAATGGGGATGCCGTTCTCGAAGTGGATCACCAACGAGTGAAAAACCACCGCACCTGATCGCACCCCAAGCTGTCGGCCCAGCTCCGCCGTGGCCTTTTGCTTTTGCACCTTGAGCACACGTGCCGCATAGAGATGGCCACGCTCGCTCACCTCTTCGCAAATATCCCGGATTTCCAGCCGCGACGAAATTCTGGACAGCTCCGCCACAAACGTGCCCGAGCCCTGCACACGCCGCACCAAACCTTCCGAGACCAATTCGCGCAAAGCGCGGTTGACCGTCATGCGACTGACACCGAACTGGTGCATCAGCGCACTTTCGCTGGGCACGGGATCGCCCGGTTTCCACAAACCCTGGCTGATGCGTTGCCGGACAAATGCTTTCACCTGATCGTAGATCGGTGTTTTGGAAGAGCCCATGGCATGCGAGCTTACCGCAGTTGACACAAGTTGTATAGACAACTAGCATCTCTTCAAACGATCGCCAACTTAAGGGAAATCCCTATGTCCGACCTGTCCTTGTCACAACACCTGAATGCCAAAGCGCGGCCCGTGCGGGCGCCGCAGGGCAGCACCCTGCATTGCGCGAATTGGGAAATCGAGGCAGCCTATCGAATGATCCAGAACAACCTGGACCCGGCCGTGGCAGAGAACCCCGATGAGCTGGTGGTCTACGGCGGCATTGGCAAAGCGGCCCGCAATTGGGCTTGTTTCGATGCCATTCTGGATTCACTGCGCAAACTCCAGCCCGATCAAACCCTGTTGGTGCAGTCGGGCAAACCGGTGGGCGTGTTTCGCACCCACCCTGGTGCCCCGCGGGTGCTGATCGCCAACTCGAACCTGGTGCCCAAGTGGTCCACCTGGGAACACTTCAACGAACTGGACCGTGCAGGCTTGATGATGTATGGCCAGATGACCGCTGGCAGCTGGATTTACATCGGCAGCCAGGGCATCGTGCAAGGCACTTACGAAACCTTTGTCGAGGCGGGTCGCCAACATTTCAATGGCGACCTGTCGGGACGCTGGGTTTTGACCGCTGGCTTGGGTGGCATGGGGGGCGCACAGCCCCTGGCGGCCACTTTCGCCGGCGCCTGTTCGCTCAACATCGAGTGCCAACAGTCCCGCATCGACTTCCGACTGCGCACACGCTATGTCGACAAACAAGCGGCCAACCTGGACGAGGCGCTGCAATGGATTGCCCACCACACCCAGCGCAAGGAAGCTGTGTCGATTGCGGTGTGCGGCAATGCCGCAGAGCTTTTGCCAGAACTGGTCAAGCGCGCGCAACAGGGTGGCTTGCGCCCGGACATCGTGACGGACCAGACCTCGGCACATGACATCATCAATGGCTACTTGCCCGCAGGCTGGTCGGTTGAACGCTGGCAGGCCGCCCAAAAAGACCCGGCACAACATGCGGCGCTGAAGCAGGCTGCGGGCGAATCTTGCGTAGCCCATGTGCGTGCCATGCTGGACTTTCACCACATGGGCATTCCCACAGTCGACTATGGCAACAACCTGCGCCAGGTGGCCAAAGATTTTGGCGTGTCCAATGCCTTTGACTATCCCGGCTTTGTGCCGGCCTACATCCGGCCGTTGTTCTGCCGAGGCGTGGGCCCCTTCCGTTGGGTGGCTTTGAGCGGCGACCCCGAGGACATCTTGAAAACCGATGCCAAGATGAAAGCGCTGTTTCCAGAGCACAAGCACCTGCACCGTTGGCTGGACATGGCCGAAGAACGCATCAGCTTCCAGGGCTTGCCTGCCCGCATCTGCTGGATTGGCCTGGGCGAGCGCCATCGCGCTGGATTGGCATTCAACGAAATGGTCCGCAAGGGCGAGCTCAAAGGCCCCATCGTCATTGGACGTGACCACCTGGACAGCGGCTCAGTGGCCTCCCCCAACCGCGAAACCGAGGCCATGCGTGATGGCTCCGACGCGGTCAGCGACTGGCCTTTGCTCAACGCATTGCTGAACACTGCCAGTGGCGCTACCTGGGTGAGCTTGCACCACGGTGGCGGTGTTGGCATGGGCTATTCTCAGCATGCTGGCGTGGTCATCGTCTGTGACGGCACGGCCCAAGCCGATGAAAAACTGGCACGCGTGCTGTTCAACGATCCTGCCACAGGCGTGATGCGCCATGCCGATGCCGGCTACGATGAGGCCCTGGCTTGCGCCACAGAAAACCATTTGCAACTGCCCATGCTCTCTGCTTGAGATTGATCCCTGCCCCTTCCACCTTGACCTAGGAGTTTTCATGAAAAAACTGGCTACCCTCACCCTTTCTGCCCTGTTTGCTTGCACCGCTTTGGCACAAGAAACCAAGGTGGGCATTGGTTTCTCCGGCTGGACCGGCTTTGCGCCGCTGACCCTGGCCAAAGAAGCGGGCATCTTCAAGAAGAACGGCCTGGATGTATCCCTGAAAAAAATTCCCCAGAAAGACCGCCATCTGGCGATTGCCTCGGGTGATGTGCAATGTGCGGCCACCACGGTAGAAACCTGGGTGGTCTGGAATGCCAATGGCGTGGCCACCACCCAGATTTTCCAGCTGGACAAAAGCTATGGCGCCGATGGCATGGTGGTCAAAGGGGACATTCAAAAAATCAGTGACCTGAAAGGCAAAACCGTTGCGGCCAGTGCGCCCGGTACGGCTCCCTACTTCACCCTGGCCTGGATGCTGAAGAAAAACGGCCTGTCCGTGAAAGACGTGAAAGTGGTCAACCTGGAACCCCAAGCGGCCGCCAACGCCATGATTGCCGGAACCGCTGGCATCGATGCAGCCATGACCTACGAGCCCTACCTGGGTGCGGTGCGCGCCAAGCCGGAAGCCGGCAAGATCATTGCCACCACGCTGGACTATCCCATGATCATGGACACCTTTGGCTGCACGCCGAAGTTTCTGGCAGACAACCCCAAAGCCGCCAAGGCCTTGGCCGACAGCTACTTCGAAGCCCTGGACTTGATCGCCAAAGAGCCCGCCAAGAGCTTCGAGATCATGGGCGCCGATGTGAAACAACCCGCCGACAAATTTGAAGCCAGCCAGAAGTTCCTGCGCTGGCAAGACCGCGCCGCCAACCAAAAGTTTTTTGCGGGCGAGCATGCACAGTTCAGCAAAGAGGCTGCAGAACTGCTGTTGGAGGCTGGCATCATCAAGCAGATTCCTGACCTGAGCAAGCTGGCAGACACACGCTTCCTCAAGTAAGCCGCATGCGTCCTTTGCAGGCTGTATCCCCCGGCACGCGCGTCGTGCTGGGGATTGCCTTTTTCGTGTTGTTTTTCGCGGTTTGGGCGTTTGCCACCCTGGGTGGCTATGTGTCCAAAACATTCCTGGCCGATCCCATCACCATGGTGCGATCGGGCCTGGACTTGTTGTTCAACCAAGGCTTCGCGGCGGACATCGGCATGACCGTGTGGCGCGTGCTGGGAGGCTTTGTCATTGCGGCCTTGCTGGCGGTGCCACTGGGCGTGCTCATGGGCGCCTACAAACCGATCGAGGCTTTCTTTGAGCCGTTCGTGAGCTTTGCGCGCTATTTGCCAGCCTCGGCCTTCATTCCTTTGCTGATCTTGTGGGCTGGTATTGGCGAGACCCAAAAACTCGCCGTCATTTTCATCGGCTCGTTCTTTCAACTCGTGCTCATGATCGCCGTTTCAGTAGGCAACACCCGGCGTGACCTGGTCGAAGCCGCCTACACCCTGGGCTCGCAAGACCGCGGCGTGGTCACGCGTGTGCTGTTACCCAGCGCAGCACCTGACATTGCCGAAACCCTGCGCATGGTTCTGGGCTGGGCCTGGACCTATGTGATCGTGGCCGAGCTCATTGGCGCCTCCAGCGGCATTGGCCACATGATCACTGACAGCCAAGCCCTGATGGCCACTGACCAGATCATTTTCGGCATCATCGTGATTGGCGCCATCGGACTGGTCACCGACTTTGTTTTCAAATCGTTCAACCGCTGGTTGTTCCCCTGGGCACGATTGGCCTGACCCATGACCATTCTTCAGATCTCGCAGGTCAGCAAGACCTTTGCCTCCCAGGGCCACAGCACGCAGGCCCTGTTGGCTACAGATTTGTCTGTGGCCGAAAACGACTTCATCACCATCCTGGGGCCTTCGGGGTGCGGCAAATCCACTTTGTTGCGCATGGTCGCGGGTCTGGACACGCCCACCTCTGGCACCATCACCCTGGATGGGCGCGCCGTTTCAGGGCCAGGTGCAGACCGTGGCATGGTGTTTCAGAGTTACACCCTCTTCCCGTGGCTGACTGTGGAACAGAATGTGTGCTTTGGCCTGCGCGAAAAGAAAATGCCCCTGGCCGAGCAACGTGACATCGCAGCGCACTTCATTGGCAAAGTGGGCTTGAAGGGGTTTGAGCAACACTTTCCCAAACAACTGTCTGGCGGCATGCAACAACGTACCGCGCTGGCACGTGCCCTGGCCAACAACCCCCGCATTCTGCTGATGGATGAGCCCTTCGGCGCGCTGGACCACCAGACCCGAGAGATGATGCAAGAGTTGTTGCAAGACATCTGGGAAGCGGAACGCAAAACCGTATTGTTTGTCACCCATGACATCGACGAAGCCATCTTCATGGGCAACCGGGTGGTGGTCATGAGTGCCCGCCCCGGCCGCATCAAATGCGATTGGCCGGTTGCCCTGTCCTATCCCCGCCATTACTCGGTGAAAACCACGCCCCCGTTCGCCGAATTGAAGGCCCGTCTCACAGAAGAAATTCGCATCGAAGTGATGGGGGTCCACTGACATGAACCGATTACCGCTGACAGGCATCCGCGTCATCGACGCCAGCGCCGTGCTCATGGGGCCCTACGCCAGCCAGTGGCTGGCGGATTTTGGCGCCGAGGTCATCAAGGTTGAACCGCCCGAGGGGGACTCAACGCGACAAACAGGCCCGACCACGGAACGCGGCATGTCGCCGGTGTTTCTGGGCGTGAACCGAAACAAGAAGAGCATCGTCATCGACCTGAAAAAGCCCGCAGGCCAAGAGGCGATGCAGGCGCTGATCGCTGGCAGCGATGTGTTCATGCACAACATTCGCCCCCAGAAGCTTGAAAGTTTAGGCTTGGCCTCGCAGACCTTGCGTGCCCGTTACCCGCGTCTGGTATTGGCCAATCTGTTGGGCTTCCACCAGCACGGGCCCTATGGCGGCAAACCCGCCTATGACGACATCATTCAAGGCATGTCGGGCAACGCCGCACTGGTCGAGTCGCAAAGTGGCACAGCCCGCTACTTTCCAACGGTGGCGGCAGACAAAACCAGTGGCCTGGTCGCCGCGATGGCAATTCTGGCTGCCCTGACACAGCGTCAAACCACAGGCGAGGGCTCCCTGGTCGAGGTTCCCATGTTTGAAACCATGGTGTCGTTCAACTTGGTGGAACATTTCTACGGCTCGCACTTCGAGCCGGCGCAATCCCCGTCCGGCTACCCCCGCGTTTTGGCGCCCTGGCGGCGGCCCTACAAGACCCGCGATGGCCATGTCTGCATGATGCCTTATACCGACGCGCACTGGCAGCGATTTTTCACCTCCCTGGGGGAAACGGCATTGGCCACAGACGCGCGCTTTGTCACCATGGCAGCGCGAACTCGCCACATCGACGCCTTGTACGAAATCACCGGGCAATTGGTGGCCAAGCAAGACTCAGCCTATTGGCTGGCGTTGTGCGAAAAAATCGATGTGCCTGCCGCCCGCATGAACCAGCTGGCAGATCTGCCACACGACCCGCATTTGGAGGCTATCGGCTTCTTCGAAACCCTGGAAGACCCGTCCATGGGAACCTTGCGCTTCCCTGGGGTGCCTGTGCAGTTTGATGGGCAGCGCCCCCCCACGCGCACACCCCCCCGGCTGGGTGCAGACACCGAGGCGGTGCTCCGACAGGCTGGCATTGACGAAGATCAACTTCAGCGCTGGAAAGCCGAGGGTGCGGTGGGCTTGAAACCAACGTGACAGCCCAGGGCCCTGACAGCGCCAAACTTGCTGAGAATCAGGGCATGAGCACCCCACCCCCGAAACGCCTAGGCCAGGGCTTCTACTGGCAAGATTTGGAAGTCGGCCAAGTCTTCGACACCTACCGCCGCACCATCACCGAAACCGACCTCGTCAACTTCATTTCCTGCACAGGCATGCTCGAAGCCATCTTCATTGAAGAGAACTATGCGGGCAGCGCCATGCAGGGCCGCCCTGTTCCGGGGGCACTCACTTACACATTGATAGAAGGCTTCATTCTTCAGTCCATGATTCAAGGTACGGGC
The DNA here is from genome assembly GCA_018882835.1 of Limnohabitans sp. Lineage (GTDB taxonomy): Bacteria > Pseudomonadota > Gammaproteobacteria > Burkholderiales > Burkholderiaceae_C > Limnohabitans. The sequence continues at coordinate 39,653 of VERE01000007.1, read as the reverse complement.
CTGGCCATGCTGGAGTTGACCCAAAAAATTCTGCACCCCGTTTGTGTGGGCGACACGATTCAGGGTGTCGTCACGGTCAATGACATCAAACCCACTTCACAGCGCGGACGCGCGGTCGTGACCTCGAGCATCGAGGTCTACAACCAACACGACACCCTGGTGATGACCTACACCGCCAAGCGCTTGCTGGCGGGTCGTCCCGATTGAAACGCTTTTCAGGAGTTGCAGATGAATTTGTACCGTTGCAGGTTTGTTTACAGTGCGCTTTTGGCACTGAGTGGGCTGTTCAGTTTTTCAAGCGCGCATGCGCAAGCCACCTACCCGGACAAACCCATCCGATGGGTGCTGCCCTTCCCACCGGGCGGGCCCACAGATTTGGTGGCTCGCGTGCTGGCTCAAAAAGTGGGCGAACAAATGGGCCAATCCGTGCTGGTAGAAAACAAGCCTGGCGCCAATGGCAACATTGCTGCCGACATGGTGGCCAAAGCCCCGGCCGATGGGTACACGGTGTTGTACAACACGTCTTCGATTGCGCTGAGCGCAACGCTCTACAAAAAGCTGAACTACGACGTGCGCACAGATTTTGCGCCCATCGCACTGACAGCCGTGATACCCCTGGTCCTGGCCGTTCACCCTTCCTTGCCCGTGAACAACGTGCAAGAGTTTTTGAGCTATGTGAAAGCCAACCCAGGCAAGCTGACCTATGGCTCGGCGGGCAATGGCAACATCACCCACCTGGGCGCCTATTTGCTGCTGCACAGCCGTGGCTTGCAAGCCACCCATGTCCCCTACAAAGGCAGCGCCCCCGCGTTGACCGATCTGGTCGGCGGACAAACCCAATTCATGACCGACACCATCAACTCGGCACTGCCTTTCATTCGTGACAATCGTTTGCGCGCCCTGGCTGTCACCAGCTTGAAGCGCACCAGCGTGCTGCCCGAGGCGCCTACGCTGAACGAAACCGTGATGCCAAAATTTGAAGTTGGGGCCTGGCAAGGCATGCTGGTGCCCGCCAAAACGCCCGCCGACATTGTCAAGCGCTTGAATGCGGAGGTGATGAAAGCCCTCAACTCGCCAGATGTCAAAGCCAAGCTGGCGGTGCAAGGTGCCGAGCCCCTGGGGTCGACTCCAGAAGAATACGGACAGTACATTCAGTCAGAGATCGCGCGCTGGGGCCAGGTGGTGAAACTCACGGGCGCATCGCTCGAATAAGTTTTTTCAGAAAGGAAAATTGCATGAGCCTGCGTCGTCGCTTCGTTCAACCATTGCTTGCTGCCAGCCTGCTGTGCTGGGCCATCCTGGGAACTGCTGCCGCGCAAGCGCAAGACTTTCCCTCCAAACCGCTGAAATTCGTGGTGCCCTTCCCACCAGGCAGTGGCACCGATACCTCGGCCCGGTACTTTGCCAAAAAGTTCACTGAAATCACAGGCCAAACGGTGGTGGTAGACAACAAGCCAGGCGCCAATGGCTTTATCGCGGTGCGCGCCGTTTTGTCAGCCCCCGCCGACGGCTACACCGTTTTTGTCGGCAGCAACTCGACGCTTGCCGTCAACGCAGCCCTCTTCAAGTCCTTGCCGTATGACCCGGTTGGCGACTTTTCGCCCTTGAGCATGTTGATGCGCTCGCCCGCCTTGTTGATCGTGCCCGGGCAAGGCGCCCACAAAAATCTGTCTGAGCTGATTGGCAGCGCCAAGGCCCAACCCGGTACGCTGAACTATGGGGCGGGCTCTGCCGGCTACCAGTTGATGGCCGAGTTGTTCAACGATGCGGCCAAAGTTCAAACCGCGGGCGTGCCCTTCAAGGGGGCCTCCGAAGCCGTGACCGCTGTCGCTGCTGGTACTGTGCAATTTGCCTTTGCAGAAATGACCAGCGCGCAAGAGTTGGTCAAGAGTGGCAAGCTGCGTGCAATGGCTGTCGCTTCCGACAAGCGCTCGCCCGCCCTGCCACAGGTGCCCACGGCCAGCGAAGCGGGTCTGCCCGGCTTCTCGGCTTACACCTGGGTAGCCGCAGCGGTTTCTGCCAAAACACCCAAAGACGAAACCGAGAAACTGGCGGCCTTGTTCACCCGCATTGAAACCTTGCCCGAAACCCGCGAGTTTTACGAGCGCATCGGTGCGGAGGTGATGCGCGGCGGGCCCGAAGAAATGCGCCATTTCCAGGCCGATGAAATCAAGCTCTGGAAGCGCATCGCAGCACAAGCCAAAGTGGAACAGCAGTGAGCTTACCTGGCGCCCTGTCCAACATTCGCGTGCTCGATTTATCGCGCGTGCTGGCAGGGCCCTGGGCCAGTCAAATTTTGGGCGACCTGGGCGCAGACATTTTGAAAGTGGAGCGGCCCGGCGCCGGCGATGACACCCGCCTGTGGGGGCCGCCGTTTCTTAAAGACCCGCAAGGCCAGCCTACGGGCGAATCGGCATACTACCTGTGCACCAACCGCAACAAGCGCTCTCTGACCATCGACATGGCGCTGCCCGCGGGACAGGCCTTGATTCGCCAGCTGGCTCTGCGGTGTGATGTGGTCATTGAAAACTTCAAGGTGGGCGGCCTGAAAGCCTATGGGCTGGATGCCGAATCCCTGCGCGCCTTGAACCCCCGGCTGATTTATTGCTCCATCACAGGCTTCGGCCAAACTGGGCCTTATGCGCACCGCGCCGGCTACGATTTTTTGATCCAGGGCATGGGTGGCTTGATGAGCGTCACTGGCCGTGGCGATGACCAACCGGGTGCCGGCCCCATGAAGGTGGGCGTGGCACTCACCGACATCATGACCGGCTTGTACGCCAGCACCGCCATCCTGGCGGCCCTGCAAGCGCGTCACAGCACGGGCGAAGGCCAGCACATTGACCTGGCGTTGCTGGATGTTCAGGTGGCTGGCCTGGCCAACCAGGGCATGAACTACCTTTACAGCGGGCAATTGCCCCAGCGCATGGGCAATGCCCACCCCAACACGGTGCCCTACCAAGATTTCCCCACCGCGGATGGGCACATGATTCTGGCCATTGGAAACGATGGGCAATTTGCCAAATTTTGTGCTGCAGCAGAGCGTGCAGAGTGGGCAAGCGATGAGCGCTTTGCCACCAATGCCGCGCGCGTGACGCACCGCCAGGCACTCATCCCCATGATCCAGGCGGTTACCCGGACGCGCAACACCAGCGCATGGGTGTCGCTGCTGGAAAATTTGGGGGTGCCGTGTGGCCCCATCCACACCGTGGACCAGGTTTACCAGGACCCCCAAGTGCGAGCACGGGACATGACGTTTGAAATGCAGCATCCCACCGCAGGCCCCATCCCCCTGGTGGCCAGCCCGATCCGCATGTCTGAGACGCCCGTGGCTTATCGTCACGCTCCTCCCATGCTTGGGCAACACACACGCGAAGTGCTGTCCGAAGTTCTTGGAATGACCGAAGACAACCTCAACGATTTGAAGCAACAAGGAGTGTTCGGATGAGCACACTGACCTCACTGTCCCCCTACCCCATCCCTGCCGAGGATGAAGCGCTGCGCGAGCCAGTGCGCGCCTTTCTCAAGGAAGCCCTGCGAGACATGCCGGCGCATGTCCGGGCCAAATCCTGGTCGGGCTACAACCAGGAATTCAGTCGCGAGCTGGGGCGGCGCGGTTGGTTGGGCATCACCTTGCCCAAGTCTTTGGGTGGCGGTGGTCGCAGCGCCTTTGCCCGGTATGTTTTGGTAGAGGAGTTTTTGAATGCCGGCGCCCCCGTGGGTTCGCACTGGATCGCCGATCGCCAAAGTGGCCCCTTGATTCTGAAATACGGCACGCCCGAACAACAACAGTTCTACATCCCCCGGATTTGCCGGGGCGAGGCTTTCTTTTGCATCGGCATGAGCGAGCCCAACTCCGGCTCTGACCTGGCTGGCGTGAAAACCCGGGCCACTCGCACCGACAAAGGGTGGCTGCTCAATGGCCAGAAGATCTGGACCACCAACGCCCACAACTGTCACTACATGATTGCCCTGGTACGGACCTCTGGCACCACCGAGGACCGTCACCAAGGCTTGTCGCAGCTCATCGTTGACTTGTCATTGCCCGGCGTGACGGTTCGCCCGATCACCGACCTTTCTGGCGATCAGCACTTTTGTGAGGTTTTTTTCGACAATGTGGCCTTGCCTGCCGATGCACTGATTGGCGAAGAGGGCCAAGGATGGTCGCAAGTCACGGCTGAATTGGCTTTTGAGCGCAGCGGCCCAGAGCGCATCTATGCCAGCATTGTGTTGTTCGACGAATGGCTCGCCTTTGTCCGCACGCCGCAGGGGCGCAGCGAAGCGTCTACCCGCCTGGCGGGCAAGATTTTGAGCCAACTCGCGCCCATACGCGCCATGTCGGTGGCCATCACGGAAAAACTCACACGTGGCGAAAGCCCGGTCATCGAGGCGGCATTGGTCAAGGACATTGGGACCGGTATCGAGCAATCCATTCCCGCCTTGATTGCAGATGACTTGTTCTCACGCGCCGAGGGACAAGTTCCCCTGGAATTGCTGAATACGCTCAACTATGTCACCCAGGTGGCGCCTTCATTCTCATTGCGTGGTGGCACCCGGGAAATTCTGCGCGGCATGATTGCGCGCGGCCTTGGTTTGCGCTGACCTTTTTTTGGGGAGCCCTCATGGACACACTTTTCTCTGATGCCTTGCGTGATTTGTTGGCCGATCAATGCACACCGCAGGTGGTGCGCGCCATCGAGTCACAACCCCAAAACCGCCCCTTGTGGGATGCGCTTGAGTCCTCGGGCTTTGCCGATGCCATGCTCAGTGAGTCACAGGGTGGCGCTGGCCTGGGCCTGACCGAGGCTTTTCACTTGTTTGCCATGTGCGGCGGGCATTGCGTTCCCGTGCCGCTCGGCGAAACCATGTGGGCGCGCGCACTTTTAGGCCAACACCAGGTGTCCCTTCCCCAAGGCAGCATCACGTGGGCCAGTGGGCAGCGTCGGCCACAAGGCGAATTGCATGCGGACACCGTGCGCATGGGACAAGTCGCCGACCACGCCATCGTGACGGACGGCACGCAGGCCTGGTTGTTGGCCACCGCGAGCGCCGCGAAATCGGCGGCAGGATTTCCCCTGGATGCCAGCTTGACATGGCCCGGCGCCGCCCTGGCGCAAGCGCTGCCCTTGCCCTTCGTCCCGGATGTGCGAACCCTGCAAGCCTGCCTCTACGCGGCGCAATTGTCTGGCGCCTTGATGGCGGTGTTTGAGCGCACCTTGCAATATGCCAACGATCGCCAGCAGTTTGGCCGCCCCATCGGTAAATTTCAAGCGATTCAGCACCATTTGAGTGTCATGTCCGAGCATGCCTTTGCAGCGCGCATGGCCGCCCAACTGGGCTGTCAGTCTGCGACCGTGAACCCCGACCCCTTGCGCGTCGCGGTGGCCAAGGCGCGCACCAGCGAGGCCGCACTGGAAGTCGCAGCACTGGGCCATGCCATTCACGGCGCCATTGGTTTCACCGCCGAGTTCGACTTGCAGTTGTTGACGCGTCGCCTGCATGTCTGGCGCCAAGCCGCAGGGTCCGAATCGTATTGGCACACTGTCCTGGGTCAGGCCCTGCTGGATCGCCCCCAAGCCCAGGTTTTGGAACTCATCCGCGAAGTGTCGGATGTTCACTGAACAAAGGAATCGCACATGAGCACTTTTTTGACCATTGAACGCCAAGGGCCCATTCTGACCTTGACCATGAACCAACCCGAAACCCGCAATGCCCTGACCGGCAACACGGCGGTCGAGGAATTGGTGCAGGCCTGCGCGATGGTGTCCAAAGACAACAGCATCCGCGTGGTGATCCTGACAGGCCATGGGCCGGTGTTCAGTTCTGGGGGCAACGTGAAAGACATGTTGCGCTATCAAACGCAACAACTCACGCCCGATGTCATTCGGGAAGAGTACCGCCAAGGCATACAACGCCTGCCCAAAGCGCTCTTCAACCTGGACGTGCCCGTGATCGCGGCTGTGAATGGTCCGGCCATTGGCGCTGGCCTGGATTTGACCTGCATGTGCGACATTCGCATCGCCTCAGAAAAGGCGACCTTTGCCGAGAGCTTCGTGAAAGTGGGTATCGTCCCCGGAGACGGCGGCGCTTGGTTGTTGCCTCGGGTGGTGGGCATGTCCAAAGCGTCTGAGATGGCCTTCACGGGCGAGGCACTGAACGCCCAGCAAGCCCTGGCCTGTGGCTTGGTGTCGCGGGTGGTGGCGCCAGAAAACCTGATGCATGAGGCATTGGCCCTGGCACAAAAAATTGCCGCCAATCCCGGTGGCGTGTTGCGCATGACCAAGCGCTTGTTGCGCGAGGGCGAGCGCAGCACCCTGGAGTCGCTGCTGGAAATATCGGCTGGCTACCAAGCCATTGCACACATGACCGATGACCACCATGAAGCCGTGCGCGCCTTCGTGGAAAAGCGCCCACCGAAATTCAAAGACTGAGTCACTCCGGCTTCACCCCTGCGCTGCGCAGGGCGTTGCGCCAACGCTCGACTTCGCTTTTCAAAAGCTGGCGCAGGGCATCGGGCGTGGCCTGCTCGGGCGGAACCACCAAACCGCTCATTTCTTGCAGGCGTTGTGTGAACGCCGGATCTGACAAAGACTGACGCAACGCTGCCGACAGCTTGTCGATCACTGGCTTGGGGGTCCCCTTGCTGGCATACAGGCCATGCCAGACTGCCAGCTGGAATCCGGGCATGCCTGACTCTTCAAAAGTCGGCACCTCGGGCAGTGACTTCAGGCGCGCCTTGGTGGCCACGGCAATGGGCTTGAGGTTGCCCGATTTGATGTGGCCCAGCGTGCTGGCGGGCTGATCGCATATGACATCGACTTGCCCACCGAGTAAATCATTGAGCGCGGGGCCAGTGCCCTTGTAAGGCACGGCGGTCCATTTCAAGCCTGTTGAAAATTGCAGCAGAACCTCGCACAAATGCGTGGTGGCGCCCACGCCCGCAGTGGCAAAGTTCAACTTGCCTGGGTTGGCCTTGGCGTAATCGAACACAGCCTGAAGCGTGTCACCGGGGAAATTTTTGCGTGCAACCAAAATCATGGGCACTTCCACCAGGGGCCCCACGGGCTCAAAGTCCACCAGAGGGTCGAATGGCAATTTGGCATACAGGGACGGCGCACTGGCTTGTGCCATGTTGTTGAACAACAAGGTGTACCCATCGCCAGGGGCGCGAGCGGCCTTGGCCGCGCCGATCGTGCCTCCTGCCCCGCCGACGTTTTCCACCAGCACGCTTTGCCCCAGGTGCTTGCCCATGGTTTGCGCCAGCAGGCGACCAATCACATCTGTGGACCCGGCAGGCGGAAACGGGACCACCATGGCCACAGACTTGCTGGGAAAATCTGCCTGGGCAAGGGCAGCCCCCTGCAAGCTCAGCGCTAAGAGGGCAGCTGACAAGGATCGCAACAAGTTGCGGGGACGGTTCAAAGTAAGCATGTTCATGTGGATATCGGGTCAGAGAGTGAATAAATTTCCAGTCCTTCAGGACCGGAGGGCTTGTAAAGGCGTGTGGTGATGGGGTCGTGGCCGGCAATGATGTGGTCGGGGGTCTCGGCCAAGGTTTCCACCAACTCGAAGGCTCTCAGCATTTCGCCCGCATCCGCCACGATGGGAAACGGCGAGCGTTTGCGCAGGTTTTCCAGGTAATGCGATGCGTCAGAGGCCAGCACGATCCAACCCCGTCGCGTGTGCACGCGCACGATTTGCAAACCACGGGTGTGACCACCGACCCAATGCACCGTGATGCCGGGCCGAAGCTCGTAGGCGCCCTCGTGAAATGCCAGGCGCTCCTGGAAGTTGGCATAGACCAGGTCGCACACGTCACTGGGGTCGTAGGCGCGGCGCATGAAGGCGTGGCGCATTTCCTTGCCTGTGGCAAAGGCCATTTCGCGCTCTTGCAAGTGAAACGAAGTCTGTGGCAATTTTCGGGTGTTGCCAGCATGGTCATAGTGCGCATGGGTGATGATGGTGTCCTTGACATCCTCCAGCCGCACCCCTGCCGCAGCCAAGGCGTCGATGGGGCAACGCAGAAAGGTGCGCTTGCGCAAGCGGGCGGCCTCTTCACCAAAGCCCGTGTCCACCAAAATCGTTTCATCACCTGAGCGCAAAAACCAGACAAAGTAATCCATGGACGAGGCCTGGTCGTGCAGGTCATCGGCGATGAAATTTTCCTGGCGACGGCGTTGCACCGTGGCATACCGCAGGGCATAGGCTTCCCAGATAGGCGTTGGCATGCGAAACACTCCTTTGGCAATGGCTTAATGCGAGCGCACAAATTTGTGCATGGCGGTGTGGTCTGCGCCCTTCTCCAGGGATTGCTCAGCCTCGGCCCAAGTCTGCAAACACACTTTGGCAAAGCCGCCGGGGGTGCCCATGCGCTCAATGAAGCTCTGTGCCGTTTGCAAATCCTTGCGCATCAGGGCAAGCGCAAAACCCGAGTTGTAGGCCTCGGACAGCATGAAGTTTTCCACCTTCAGCTCGGTGGTGTTGTTCTTGCCGGTCGAGGCATTGAACACCTGATTCACCAAGTGGGGGTCGATGCCAAATTTTTCCGCAGCTACCAAGGCTTCGCACACGGCCACCAGGCCGGAGGCCGACACATAGTTGTTCAAGGCTTTGACGGCATGGCCAGAACCTGCGCCCCCGACATGCACCAGTGTCTTGCCCATGGCCTGGAGCACGGGCCGGATGGGATCGACATGGGCCGCCTCGCCACCGATCATGATCGACAAGCTGCCATCCACCGCACGCTTGACGCCGCCCGAGACCGGCGCATCGACAAAGTGAACGCCCAGGGCGGCCAGGCGGCTGGCATTCTCACGCGAGCAGACGGGGTCGGATGAGCTCATGTCCAGCAATGTCAGGCCTTGTCGCAATTGCTTGGCCAGGCCTTGCTGCCACAACAAGGCATCGATCACTTTGCTATCGGGCAGCATCAGTATCAGCACATCGGCGTCAGCGGCTGCGGCCTGAACGCTGGTGGCGGCACGAAATCCGGCCTCTTGGGACAGCGTTGCCAGCGCGGCCTCGCTCAGGTCGTAACCCGTCACGGCAAAGCCCGCGCGCAAGAGGTTGCGCACCATCGGCTGCCCCATTTGGCCAAGGCCTAAAAAGCCAATGCGAAGCGCTGCCACGCTTAAATCCCCATCTCTTTGAACACTTCCTTGGCATTGCGGAAGCTGTCAATGGCCGCGGGTACGCCGCAGTAAATGGCCGTTTGCAAGAACACTTCCTGAATATCCTCTTTGCTGAGGCCATTGTTGAGCGCCCCACGCACATGAAGCTTCAATTCGTGGGGGCGGTTCAGCGCGGTCAGCATCGACAGATTGATGATGCTGCGGGTGCGACGGTCCAGGCCAGGACGGTTCCAGATTTCGTTCCAGCAATATTCTGTGACCAGTTCCTGCATTGGCTGGTTGAAGGCATCCGCATTTTTGATGGCGTTGTCGACATACTCGGCCCCCAGCACTTCGCGGCGGGTTTTCAGGCCTTTGTCAAAAGATTCTTTGTTCATGCAATAACTCCTAGTGAGAGGGATGGGAAATTTTTTCAAACACGCCCAGCGCCGCTTGTTCAGCGTTCTGGACATGCCTGTCGGCGAGGGTTTGGGCGCCTGCGGCATCCTTGGACTGGATGCAGTGAAGCATGGCATCGATTTCATCCAGGCTTTGCGGTAAACGCTCGGGCAGCATCAAGGAAGTGGCCCGCAACAAGCTGACGCGCGACAGCAGCGATCCCAAAATTTCTTGCACCAGTGCATTGCCACAGCCACCGAGCAAGATGTCGTAGAACTCGGATTTCGCCTCCAGTACACCTGCCTGGTTGTTTTTATGGCCCGCCTCGCGCAAACGCTTCACAGCTTTTGTCAGCGCCTTCACTTGCTCGTCCGTCGCCAGTCGGGTGAACTCGCGTGCAGCAAATCCTTCGAGCAAACGGCGCATGGCGTACAAGTCACGGGCTTGCGCCAGGGTCATGCTGGCCACTTCGGGGCCGCGGTGCGGCACATTGACGATCAGCTTTTCGGCTTCCAGGCGACGCAAAGCCTCGCGCAAAGAAGGCCGGCTAACACCCAGCTTTTCGCAAAGCTCACGCTCCACCAACTTTTGGCCGGGCTTGAGCAGACCCCGCACGATGGCTTGACGCAACTGATGCTCAACCTGCGAACGCAAGGTTTCAGCTTTGACTTGGGGCAGCAGCAAGGTCATACAGCGCATGCTATTTTTTGTCAGACAATTTGTCAATATTCTTGACGCTATCGCCTGCCAATTCCATAATTCCGGCCTGAATCTCAGGAGACTTTCATGCGTCAACGTTTGGGGCTACTGGCCTTGCCCATTCTTTTGTCATGGTCCGGCTGGAGCCTTTCCGCAGACTACCCCACTCGCCCCATCACCGTGGTGGTGCCCCAAGCCACCGGCGGCACCAACGACATCGTCGGGCGCATGGTGTCACAAAAACTGGCAGAAGTGATGGGTGCCAGCGTGGTGGTGGAAAACAAACCCGGCGCCGGTGGCAACATCGGCACCAGCTATGTTGCCAAGGCACCCAAAGATGGCCACACGCTCATGCTCACGGTGTCTTCGGCCCAAGCCATCAACCCCTGGTTGTACAAGTCGCCGGGGTTTGACCCTGTCAAAGACTTCACGCCCATTGCACTCATCGGCGCCGTCCCGAATGTGCTGGTCGTGCATCCTTCTTTTCCTGCAAAAACGCTCAAGGAATTCTTTGAGACAGTGAAATCCAAACCAGCCCGGCACTACCAGTATGCTTCCGCTGGCAATGGGACCCTCAACCATTTATTGGGTGAAATGCTGGGCAGTTACGCAGGTGTCAGCCTGCAGCATGTCCCCTACAAAGGCGTGGCACCGGCCATCAACGATGTGCTGGGCGGTCAAGTTCCGATTGCTTTTGCAACGCCAGCCTCGGTCCTTCAGCACATCCGCTCAGGCAAGCTCATTGCCCTGGGCGTGAGCACGCCCCAGCGCTCGCCCAGCTTGCCGCAGGTTCCAGCGATTGGTGAACTGTTACCAGGCTACAGCGGCTCTTTGTGGATTGCCATGTACGCGCCTCGCGGCATACCTTCAGACATTGAGGCACAGTTGCAGGCCGCCATGAAAAAGGCGCTGGAAAATCCCGACCTCAAGGAAAAACTGACGTCCCAGGGCGTCGAGTTGTCCAACGCAACCCCTGCTCAGTTGGCCAGCTTGCTGCAGGAGGACCTGGCGCGCTGGTCCAAAACGGTCAAAGAATCTGGCGCCACCATTGACTGAGAAAGCTCACCATGATCCGGTTTGACCCCCACCTGGAAGGCCCCCTGACAGACGTGCGGGTGGTTGACATGTCGCGGCTGGTGGCCGGCAACATGCTGACCGCCTACCTGGGCGACTTTGGCGCCGATGTGATCAAGATCGAGCGCGCTGGCGATGGAGATGATTTGCGTCGCTGGCGCGAAAGCGGCCAAGCCATTTACTGGAAAGTCTATGGCCGAAACAAACGCTCCATGGCTTTGGACCTGAAGTCTGACCAAGGCATGGCCGCGCTGAAAAAACTCATTCAAAGCGCGCAGATCCTGGTTGAAAACTTCGTCCCTGGCGGCCTCGAAAAAATGGGGCTGGCGCCCGATGTCCTTCATGCGTTGAACCCAGCCCTGGTGATTGTGCGCATTTCAGGCTGGGGACAGACCGGGCCCTACCGCCACAAGCCGGGCTTTGGCACTTTGGTGGAAGCCATGTCAGGCTTCGCCTACATGAATGGCTTTCCAGACAACCCCCCTGCACTGCCACCGCTGGCCCTGGCCGACATGATTGCAGGCGTCTATGGTGCCGCAGGTGTTCTGACAGCCTTGCGCGTGGCAGAACGCAAAGGCCTCGGCCAGGTGGTTGACCTGTCGTTGTTTGAGCCCATTTTTTCGGTGATTTCCTCAGAGGCTGCCAAGATTCGTTTGACTGGCGAACCCACATTAAGAGCGGGCAACCAGTCAACTCACACAGCGCCACGCAACGTCTACGCTTGCAGCGACGGTGGCTTTGTGGCCTTGAGCGGCTCCATGCAATCCATGGCCATGCGCATTTTCGACACCATAGGACGGCCTGAGCTAAAAGACGACCCACGCTTCTCGACCAACGATGCGCGCGTGGTCCATCGCGAGGCGCTTGACCAATTGATTGGCGATTTCATTGCGGCGCGCAGCACTGCAGACAACCTGGCATTGTTCGAAGCTGCGCATGTCACCGTGGGGCCGGTTTACTCGATGGCAGACCTGATGGAGCACCCCTACACCCGAGGACGCGAAGCCCTCGTCGATCTTGAAGATGCTGACATGGGCAGCGTGCCCATGCACAACATCGTGCCCCGACTCAGTGAAAGCCCTGGCGGTTTCCGCAGGCCCGCCCCCAGCCTGGGGCAACACACACGTGAAATATTGGATGAGCTGGGCATGTAAGCTTGCGCCACTGAATCCTTTTGAGCGCGTCCTCTCACCCACCCCTTAAAGCACATTCCTTTATGCGAATCACGCCTTCGACCCAAGCTTTGCCTGTGTGGCGCTCCATCCTGTTCGTACCCGCGGTCAGCGATCGGTTTGTGGAAAGCGCACTCAAGCAAGCCGCTGATGTTTTGCAAATCGACCTGGAGGACAGTGTCGGCCCCGATCAAAAGGCTTTTGCGCGTGAGCGCGTGGCGGCCATTGCGGATCGATTCGCGCAGGCTGGGCGACAGGTGTCGGTGCGCGTCAACCGGCCCTGGCGCCTGCTGGTTCGTGATCTGGAAGCGGTCGTGCGACCGGCTGTGCAGGCGATCGCTTTGCCCAAAGTGCCGGATGCGGCCTTCATCCAGTCGGTGAGCGAAGTCCTGGACGAGCTGGAGCATGAAAGCGGCATGCAGCGCGGCCATACCCGCATCATTGCGATGGTGGAGGATGCGCAAGGGCTGGCATGCATCCATGAAATCGCCTCGGCCCATCCGCGCGTGATCGGGCTGATTGTGGGCGCCGAGGATTTGGCCGTGTCACTCCAGATGAGCGTGGACGACGATGGCCTTTATGTACCGAATGTCATGGCAGTGACCGCCGCCCGGCGCGCTGGTATCTTGCCGATCGGCTTTATCGGTTCGGTGGCTGACTTCAAGGATACAGACCAGTTCCGGGCACGCATCCGGCGTGCAAGAAAGCTCGGCTTTGAAAGCGCATTTTGTGTCCATCCCAGTCAGGTCAGTGTGCTCAATGAAGAATTTGCGCCGTCAGAGGCTGAAGTTGCGCATGCGCAAGCTGTCGTCGAAGCCTATGAAGCCCAAATGAGCCATGGCAAGGCTGCTTTTTCTTTCAAAGGCCGCATGGTGGATTTGCCAGTGGTCTACCAGGCACAGCAAATCATGCGGCGACACCAGGCCGTGCAGGCCAAATGAGCTGGCGCCATCTCGGCTTGTTCATGCTGGCTTGCCTTGCTGGCTTCTCGAGCGCGCAGACCCCAGCCGGCATTTCCAGCAGCGCTTCGCAAAGCACCGCATCCAGCATCAGCGTCAGCGGAATCGGCACTGCTTTCGTTGTTGCCGAGGGCTACTTGCTCACAGCCCTGCACGTTGTGCGTGACCCAAGCAGCGTGTGGGTCGGGCCTTTTGAAGGCAAACGCTGGTCAAAGGCCGAGTTGGTATCAAGTGACAGCGCCCTGGACTTGGCGCTATTGCGTGCCAAATTTTCTGCACCCCCCTTGTCATTCGCCTCCTGGTCTGAAGTTCCAGTGGGGCTGGAGGTTTCGGTCATCGGCTACCCGCAACCGCGCCTGCAAGGTCTCAGCAAAAAAATAACGCAAGGCATCATCAATGGCAATCGCAGCGACCGCAATGAAAGCTTCGACGCGGGCTTCTTTCAACTAAGTGCTGAAATATCCAAAGGAAATTCGGGTTCACCTGTTTTATCGCCTGAGGGTTTGGTGGTTGGCATGGTGCAAAAAAAACTGGATGCACTGAGCGTTGCCGCCAAAGGCCACGACCTACCCGTCAATGTCAATTACGCCCTCAAATCTTCAGAGCTTCTGGCATTCCTGCAAAAGGCTGGCCTGACACCTCAGCTCAGGGCGTTGAATCCAGAGAGCCACCAACGGCCCTATAAAATTTTTGCGCAAACGCAAGGCAGCATCTGGACCGTGGTGGTCATCAAAGGGCTGACGCTTCCAGAAAACCTGCCAAGTGCCCCCAGCACGCCCTGAGGCCTCAGCGCACAATGTTCAGCTTCTTCACGCCTGAGCGCAAACCCGCAGAGCCGGCGTAGCCCTTACCGCTTTCATACACAGGGATTTGAAAACCTTGCGGATTCGACTGGCTGTCAGGGCTGAAAAACAAATCGGTCCGTCCCGTCGGGCGACGCCACAGCAAGATGGAACTGCCAGGTGAAAGCAGGCAGTTGTAAGCACCCAACTGTCGCCCCTCAGGCGTTGTGCCACCCCAGTGCATTTTTGCGATCGGTGCGCCCTCTGCATTGGCCTTGTAGAAAGTCGCCTCATTCGGGCCCAGGAAAGAAAAGTAGGCCGTGCTGGCATCGCCGGACTCGAGTTCCACTTCCAGGTAACTTTCGTCACTGGCGATGTAGTGCAAATAAATCGCGACCCCCATGTAAGCGGGGTAATTTGTGGATTCCTGAGCACCCTTTTTGGCTGCGATCCGAACCACGACATTTTTGTTCTCTTGGTGCCGGTACCAATGGTCCTGCGTGGCCGAGTAGCTCCCATCCCAGTCGGCACTGAGGCGTGCAGATCGCATTTCCAGCGATCCGAGTTCCGGTTTGTAACGCATCAGCGCGCCCATCGGGTTGGTCAGCCTGCCCGCAACACTCGCACCATAAAACCAATTGTTGACGGGTTGTGCATAGAGGCTGGCCCACAAAGACCTGGACAACTGTTGAACGGGGTCCGTCGCTCTGGGCAGGGTACACCCATTCAGCCCCAAAGTGAGCAGCCGACTGTCGAGCATGCCGGTAAGGCTGCTCGACATGTGTGCGCTGGCGCTTTCCAGTGTGGTGGGTGCTGTACCAGGCAGGCGCAGTTTTGCCGCTGCAGCCACAAGCAAAGAAACTTGCGGCAGTGCAACGAAAAGGCCAGGGTCGATTGAAAAATCTACAGGCGTGGTCGCCAGAGGCGGAATCGATGAGGGAATACGGATGCCATTGGCCGGAATGCCGTCATCGTCCAGCGCTTGCAAAAGGTAGGCAATATTCTGGGCTTCGTTGGCGTCTATGTTGCTGCTGGCCGCCATGGTCAATGGCGTCACGATCAAGGCAGCCTTCACGGTCGGAAAGACAATCGCGCCCATTGAAAAAGTCACTTGCTCGCCCTTGGCATAGTCAAAACTGCCATCGTCCGCCGTCAAGCCTGATTGACT
Source organism: Limnohabitans sp. (assembly GCA_018882835.1). Lineage (GTDB taxonomy): Bacteria > Pseudomonadota > Gammaproteobacteria > Burkholderiales > Burkholderiaceae_C > Limnohabitans. The sequence goes on along the minus strand of VERE01000007.1, from coordinate 24,290 downwards.
GGCCGTGACATAAGCCAGCCCTGACACCGGGCTGTCAATGAATTGCCCACGAACAACCGATGTGTCAGCGCCAGAGCTGCCGCCGCAGGACATCAAAGTCATGCATGAAACGGCAATGAACCAACGAAAGAGGTGGCTAAGCATGGGCAAATCGACTCATCACATCCATTGATCGACATCAAGCCAGATAATTTGAACCTGCGCCTGGTGAATACTTTGGTAGCAGCCAGATCCAGGGGGTGTTCTTGTGTCTGCAAAGTCCCTCCAAATTGAACAAGGATTGCGTCAGGCTGTTTACCCGGGGGCTTTTTTCCTCTAAGCTCGCGTTTGTTGATAACTTGATCAAGATAAAACCATGAGACTTGGCTATTTCACCATGCCCGTGCACCCCGCCACGCGCAACCCGACCGACACCTTGCGCGAGGACCGCGAGATCATCATTTTGGCGGATGAGCTTGGTTTTCATGATGCCTTTGTGGGCGAGCACCTGACCGACCTGATTGAGAACGTGACCAGCAGCATGGTCTTCCAGGCCACCCTGATTCATTCCACGAAAAATATCCGCCTCGGCACGGGCACCACCAATTTGTCACACCTGCACCCGGTGCTGGTGGCCTGTCATGCTGCCATGTTTGACCATCTCTCGGAAGGCCGTTTCATCCTGGGCGTGAGCCCTGGCGCTCTGCCGTCTGATGCCGAAGCCTTGGGCATCTTTGATGAAGACCGCAACAAAATGTTTGCCGAATCCATTGAAGTGATTCTGAAAATTTGGGAGTCTGACCCGCCGTTCAACATCGACTTGCCTGACAACCGCTTCAAAGTGTCCACCCTGAAGACACTGGATGATTTTTCTCATACGGGGAAAATGTACAAACCCTACCAACGGCCACGGCCTGAAATTGTGGGCACCGTGGTTGCGCCCTACTCCAAGGGCGTGATTGCCATGGGCGAAAAAGATTTTCACCCCATGTCGGCCAACTTCCTTTACGACAAATGGCTGAAGTCCCATTGGGACAACTACTCACAAGGCAAAGCCAACGTTGGGCAGGTTGCTTCGCGCAGCGATTGGCGTGTGGCACGAACCATCATGGTTCACGACGACGAAAAAGTCGCCAAGAACTATGGCCGTGACTCCGAGCAAAGCCCCTACCGTTTTTATTACCGCAACCTGCACCACAAACTGCGCAAAGGCAAGCGCGACGCTGTTTTTTCGATGGACGGACAAGTCCCGGAGAACCCCACCCCGCTGGACGATATTCTGGACAACCTGGTGATTGCCGGGGGCGTGGGCGAAGTGGTTGAAAAAATTCTTGCCCTGCACGAACAGTTGGGTGGTTTTGGCGAACTGGTTTACGCCGGCCTGGATTGGACCGACCCGGTACTGGCGCGCCGCTCCATGGTGCTGATGGCCGAACAAGTCATGCCGCGCGTGCGCCAGGCTTTGGGACAATAAACCCTCCTTCACATCTGGACAAACCATGAGTCATCTCCCTTTGGGCGACGCTGCCCTTGATCGCTTGCCCGAAATTCCCGATGCGCAAATGACCGCCGAACAAAAGGCTGTGATGGACGAAATTGCCAGCGGCCCGCGCGGTCGCATCGGCGGCCCGTTCATCCCTTTGATGCGCAGCCCAGAGCTCATGAATCGTTTGCAAAAGGTCGGCGAATACCTTCGCTACCACAACACCATGGGCCTGAGAAACTCAGAGTTTGCGGTGCTCGTGGCGGCCCGCCATTGGTCGCAACCGATTGAGTGGTCTATTCACCGCCCCATTGCAGAGCGCGAAGGCATTGCACCAGCCATTTGCGATGCGATTGCCGAAGGCCGCCGGCCCGAAGGCATGAACGCGGATGAAACCCTCATCTACGACGCCCTGGAAGAACTGCGCACCAATCGCTCCATCAGCGACGTCACCTACCAAAAAGCCTTGACCCGTTTCGGCGAGCAAGGCGTGATTGACCTGGTGGCTCACTATGGGTATTACAGCCTGCTGGCCATGGTCATGAACGTGGCCCGCACGGCTTTGCCAGGCGGTGCCACCTCGGGACTCAAACCCTTCCCGGGTTAAGCTCAGCCAAAGGCCTCAAGAACCTGGCCGCCGGCCTGCACAGGGTTGGCATGAATCAGGATGACGGCCAACACGCAGGTTTCAGTGCCCCGGTTGATCCAGTTGTGAACGGTGCCGCGCTGGACCATGACATCCCCGGCCCGAAGATGCACCTCTTCGCCCGTCTCTAATTCCATGTCAATTTCGCCAGACATCACCACGATGTAGTCGATGCTGTTGGTTCGGTGGACGCGACGCTCCAGGCCAGGACGAAAATCCAGAATTCGAAACACGCTGCCGTTCTCGATCGTTGAAAATTTTCCGGGGCGTTTGCCGCCATCATCGTCCCCATCATTGCTGGCGGGCGAGGTATCGGTGGTCCAGACATTGCACACAAAGGCGTTGCCACGCCCTGGCCTGAAATGTGAGCACACCTCATCAATCTTAACGACGGCGCGCCCGCTGTCATCGTGGCCGGTCACGACGCGGCGGATTTTGGGGACGTTTTCCATGTTGCTTTTCTCCTTGATTTTTCGGGTTGAAGCTGCGAGCGTTCGATCACCTGCTCCCAGGTGCACGCCAGCTTGCCCTCTGCCAGCGCCCAATCTAAGGCAAGATAGCCTGACCAGAGGTCAACTACCGGACAGACTAGGGTCTACCCTGCGTTGTATCTTCAGACATGCAAGTCAACGATCAACCCAGAATGAAAAAATTGAATTGTGACCGAGAGGCCCAGCCATGACGCCGAGAAAAGTATTGATTGCGGGGGGCGGCATAGGCGGTTTGGCGGCGGCCCTGGCCTTGCTCAGGGCCGGCATTGACGTCGAGGTGTACGAGCAGTCCAGCGAATTGCGCGAAGTTGGGGCGGGCATTCAGATCAGCCCCAATGGCAACCGAATTTTGGACCATCTGGGCGTTCTTCAAAATTTGCAAGCCTTGTCCAGCCCGACCGATGGTAAAGAAATTCGCCTCTGGAACACGGGCCAAATGTGGAAACTGTTCGACCTGGGCGCCGCGGCCATCCAAAAATATGGCTACCCCTACATGACCGCGTTTCGTCCCGCCTTGCTGCAGGTGCTGGCCGATGGGGTGCGGGCACTGAAGCCAGACGCCATCCAACTCAACGCCCGTTGCCTGGGCTACTCACAAAGCTCTGAGCACGTCACCCTGAGCTTTGAAAACCGCCCCTCCGTGACGGGTGACATGTTGATTGGCGCGGACGGGGTTCATTCCAAAATCAGAACGGCCATGTTCGGCGCCGAGCCCACTCTTTTCACAGGCATGATCGCTTGGCGCGCCCTGATTCCAATGACAGCGTTGCCAGCGCATATGGTGCGAAATGTCGCCACCAATTGGGTGGGACCCGGCGGCCACGTGGTGCACTATCCTTTGAACTGCGGCAGTGTGATGAACTTTGTCGGAATCCTGGAGGGCAACACCTGGGATGGCCCACCCTGGAGCCAGCCCGGCACGATCGAAGATTGCAGCCGCGCTTTCCAGGGCTGGCACGAAGACGTGCAAACCCTCATTCGCTGTGCTCCCTCGGTTCTCAAATGGGCCATGTGCGGACGCCCGTTCTTGCCGCGTTGGTCAGAGGGCCGCGTCACCCTCATGGGCGATGCCTGCCATCCCACCTTGCCCTTTCTGGCGCAAGGGGCGGTGTTCACGCTGGAAGATGCCATTGTGTTGCAACGCTGCGTGTCTGCCTATGCGCACCACCTTCCGCTGGCGCTGGTGAAATACGAGCAAGCCCGAATGGAGCGAGCTTATCGGATGGTGCGCGGGGCCAGCGACAACACTTACCGCTTTCACAACCGCGCACTGGCGCAACAAGACACCGCCGAAGCCTTCATCAACAAAGAGTGGCAACAATCGGCCATTGGCAGCCGCTACGACTGGCTGTTCCACTACAACGCAATGGACACCGAGATCAATTGACTCCCTGCGCCAAGGCGCGGGCAATCCGGTTTCGGCGAATGGTGGTTTTGGGCACGGCAAAAGGGAACCAGGCACGAACGTCTTCTTCAAGACCGATGCCGTGCATGTAGTTGTAAATCGCTTTCTTCAAGCCCACGCCCAAGGCATCGTGGTCAACCCCGGTGGGGTCCACAAACGCGATGTCGTTTTTGGCGAAGCGCCCAGGTGGCAAGGGCTTCAGCGTCACGCCATAGTCTTCAGGGTGCAAGCCGACCGGGGAGTGGACAGTGCATGCAAAGCGATGAAAAAAGCCACTTTGAATGCAACCGTTCACAAACAACTGTCGCACCAACTCCAAAGCGTCGACCGTGTCTTGCACCGTTTGCGTCGGAAAACCGTACATCAGATACGCATGCACCAGTACGCCTGCCTCTGAGAATGCGCGGGTCACGCAAGCCACCTGGTCCACTGACACGCCCTTCTTCATCAGCGCCAGCAACCGGTCCGATGCAACCTCCAAGCCGCCTGACACCGCGATGCAGCCACTGTCTGCCAACCGCTGGCACAGCTCAGGTGTAAAAGTTTTTTCAAACCGAATATTGCCCCACCAGGAAATACCCGTCTGGCGCGCAATCAGTTCGTTGGCCAGCGCTTTCAGCGCTTTGGGAGGGGCGGCCTCATCGACAAAGTGAAAGCCCGTTTGCCCGGTTTCTGCAACGATCGCATCGATACGGTCAACCAGCACGGAAGCCGAGGCGCCTTCATAGCGCGAAATGTAATCCAGCGACACATCACAGAAGCTGCATTTTTTCCAATAGCAGCCATGTGCCACCGTCAGCTTGTTCCAGCGACCGTCGCTCCACAGGCGGTGCATCGGATTGAGCATGTCCAGCAGCGACAAGTATTTTGACAAGGGCAAGCCGTCCCAGGTTGGCGTGCCCACCTCGGCAAAAGCGATGTCTGCCTCCATCATGTTGATGTAGCGCACCTCGCCGGATTCAGCCTCGCGCACAAATGTGCGGACCAGGCGTTGCATGGCGCGTTGTCCTTTGAGGTGCTCGATCAGGGCCAGCAAGGGCCGTTCTCCAGCGTCAAGGGTCACATAGTCCACAAAATCGAAAAGACGGGGTTCGCCCAAAGACCTCAATTCGGTGTTGACAAACCCGCCGCCCAACACAATGCGTGTCTGAGGCGCATGGCGCTTGATGGTTTGGGCAATGCGAAGCGCTGCATAAACGGTCCCGGGAAACGGCACCGACAACACCACCAGGTCCGGCGTGTGTCGTTGCAAAGCCGACAAGGCCAAGGTTTGCAATGTCTCATCCACCAGCGTGGGAGGCGCCGCCAACGCCTCGGCCAAAGGCTCAAAGCTTGGTTGACTGCCTGCCAAAGACTCGGCATAGCGCACGAATTCGAAGCGCTCGTCAACGGCATCGCGCAAGACATCGGCCAGGTCATTCAGATACAGCGTTGCCAGGTGCTTGGCGCGGTCTGCTTGCCCCAGCGCGCCAAAAGCCCAACCCAACGGATCGCCGCCCTCTTCATCCACATACACTTCAAGTGCGGCAAAGCGCGGGCCTTCAGGCAAAAACTGCCTGCCCACAATGCGATGCGCCAAGGTGGCGTCACGACCCTGAAGGAAGGCAATGACCGGCTCAATGGTTTGCAGATAGCGCGCCTCTTGTGCCATGAAGGCTTGAACGCTGGGCGATGACACATCCGCCCGAGACGCCTTCACTGCGTCAGCAATCCGATGCAGGCCTTCTTTGGAGAGCAAGCGCAAGACAAGCGCCAGCGCCAGGTCTTCCTGAACTGCATCGACGCCGCGCGAGCGTAAAAAGCCCGTCAAATAAGCTGTTGACGGGTAAGGTGTGTTCAATTGCGTCATCGGAGGGATGACGGACAGCACGCGAAACGGAGCAGTGGACATACTTTCCAAGCAATACCGCCAGGGATGCAAAAAGGGTTAGCAGACATGCATCTGCTAACCCTTGGAATAAATGGTCGGCGTGGCGGGATTCGAACTCGCGACCCCTTGCACCCCATGCAAGTGCGCTACCAGGCTGCGCTACACGCCGATCAAGACTGAAATTATAACCTGAGAGAAAGCCTGTTCAAACCAGCAGCTCGCGAATTTCACGAAGTTCGCGGCGCAGCAGTTGCAGCTTGGGCAGGTCGGTGGTCATCCCCACCAGGCTCCAGGTGTCGATCAAGGTGCTTTCATCCAGCCCCTTCTCTTCTTCGAGCACCTCCACGCCACTGAGCATCACTTCGCCCGCGCGGCGCTTGTCACGCTCGTGCTGCACGATTTCCTGAAGCTTGTTGCGAGCGCCGCTGATGGTGAAGCCCTGGTCATACAGCAGGTCACGGATGCGGCGAATCATCAGCACCTCGTGATGCTGGTAGTAGCGGCGGTTGCCACGGCGCTTCATGGGGCGAAGTTGCGTGAATTCCTGCTCCCAATAGCGCAGCACGTGCGGCTTGACGCCGCACAACTCGCTCACCTCACCAATGGTGAAGTAGCGTTTGGCTGGAATGGGAGGGAGAGAAATCTCCATGAAATCAGTAGCTTCCTTGAGGGAGCGCAGAGGTTACACGAAGATAGGAAAAAACGTAAGGGGGTGGCCAAAATATTTGACCGAAATCCTCTGCGTCAGGTGCTTGTCAGCCCTCTGACGTGTCGCCCTGAATTTGTTCCTTCAGTTTGTGGCTGGCATGAAAGGTCACCACGCGCCGTGCGCCGATGGCCACTTCCTCACCCGTGCGGGGGTTGCGCCCGGGGCGAGGCGCCTTGGTTCGGATCTGAAAATTACCGAAGCCTGAAATCTTGACATCCTCGCCTTCGACCAACCGCTGAGCAATCAGATCGAAGAAGGCATCAATCATGTCTTTGGATTCGCGCTTGTTCAAGCCAATTTGCTCAAACAACAACTCAGCCAGTTGGGCTTTGGTCAGCGCGGGCGTTTCCAGCGTGTCGAATGACAGTTCCATAAGGTCTTTCTTAACCGCGCAAACGTGCGCCCACGTCTCGCGCCAATTGCTCAACAATGGCCTGCATTGCCGATTCGATTTGCGCATCGGTCAGCGTGGCCTCATCGCTATTGAGTGTCAGGCGAACGGCCAGGCTTTTCTCGCCTTCAGACAGGCCGGCTGCGGCCTGTTTGGGTCGGTAAACGTCAAACAGCAAGGCATCGCGCAGCAGCCCTTGCGTGGGCGCTTCGTGAATGGCCTGCATGAGCGCTGCATGCGTCACCGATTCGTTGACAATGACCGCAATGTCGCGCTCGACGGCCTGGAAACGAGAAACATTTTGGAAACTTGGGACGGTGCGCTGCAACACCGCATCGAGCTCGAGCTCGAACATCACCGGGGCCTGAGGCAAATCCCAGGCTTGGCGCCAGCGGGGATGCAACTCTCCGACATGCCCGATAACGCGCTCGCCCAACAACACACGCGCACAGCGCCCAGGATGCATGCTGGGATGGTCCGCCGGCTCAAAGCTCGGCACAGCGGGTGCCAACAAGGCCTGCACGTCGGCTTTGATGTCATAAAAATCCACGGCCTGCTCTTTCACCCCCCACTGCAGGGGTTGCGCTGGGCCATAGGCCATGCCCGCAATGCGCATGGGTTGGTCGAAACCTTCCACCGTTACGTCGCTGCCCTTGACGCTCGCGTCTTTGCGGAACACACGACCGACCTCGAACACCCGCACACGGGTGGCTTTGCGGTCGGTGTTGAATTTCACGACTTGCAGCAAATTGCCCAGCAGCGAGGAGCGCATGACGCTCATCTGGCTGGCAATGGGGTTGAGCAGTCGAATCGGGTCGGTATTGCCAGCGAGTTCATGCTCCCAGCGCTCTTCCACAAAGCTGTAGTTGATGGTTTCCTGGTAGCCCAGGCCCGCCAATTGGCGCCGCACCGCATAGGGGCTGCGGCTGGCCTCTGCGCGTAAACGCGCGGTGATCGGTGCGTTCGGTGGCGTGATGGGTAATTGTTCATAGCCCACCATGCGCGCAATTTCTTCAATCAGGTCTTCTTCGATCTGCAAGTCAAAGCGGAACGAGGGAGGCTTCACTGTCAGGGTGCCCTCTCCTTCGGTCACAGGCAAACCCAGGCCACGCAGGGCTTGGGCCATGCGCTCTTGAGTCAACGCCATGCCAATGACCTTGACTGCTCGGGCCACGCGCAGCGTCACCGGCGCGCGTTCGGGCATTTTCACTTGCTGGTCGTCGATCGGCCCGCAGGCTGTGTCGGCCGTGCCGCAAATATCGATCACCAACTGGGTGATGCGCTCGATGTGCGCCACTGTCTGTTGCGGGTCGACACCGCGCTCGAAACGGTGCCCGGCATCGGTCGAAAAGTTGTAACGGCGTGAGCGGCCAGCTACCGAGGTGGGCCACCAGAACGCGGCCTCGATGTAGATGTTGCGCGTGTCATCAGAGACAGCGGTGGCATCACCCCCCATGATGCCGGCCAACGACTCGACTTGCACCTCGTCCGCAATGACGCCAACTTTGTCGTCCACGGTCACCGTGTTGCCGTTGAGCAGCTTGATTTGCTCGCCCGCGCGCCCCCAACGCACCTCCAGGCCACCGTGGATTTTGTCCAGGTCGAAAATATGCGATGGGCGTCCGTATTCGAACATCACATAGTTCGAAATATCCACCAACGGGCTGACACTTCGCTGGCCGCAACGGGCCAGGCGGTCCACCATCCAGGATGGCGTGGCTGCTTTCGGGTTGACGCCTTTGACCACGCGGCCACTGAAACGGCCACACAAATCAGGTGCACTGATGTTGACGGCCAGGCGGTCTGTCAGCGAGGACGGCACGGCTGGGAAGTCAGGCGTTGTGAGCGGCGTGCCGGTCAGGGCAGACAACTCGCGGGCAATGCCATAAACGCTCAGGCAATGGGCCAGATTGGGTGTGAGCTTCAGGGTGAACAGCGTGTCATCCAGATTCAAATGCGCGCGAATGTCTTGCCCCAGTGGAGCCTCTGAACTCAACTCCAGCAGGCCGCCATGGTCCTCGCTGAGCTTGAGCTCACGGGCGGAGCACAGCATGCCCTGACTTTCAACGCCGCGCAGCTTGCCCAGCTTGATCTGAAAAGGCTTGCCATCGTCACCCGGTGGCAACTCGGCGCCCACCAAGGCACAGGGAATTTTGATACCGGCACGCGCATTGGGCGCGCCACACACGATGTTCAACAAGCTGCCTTGTCCCACGTCAACCTGGCACACGCGCAGGCGATCGGCATTGGGGTGTTGCACAGCCTCTTTGATCTCGCCCACCACCACTTTGGAAAAGGGCGGTGCCACAGGCTGAAGTTCTTCAACTTCCAGCCCCGCCATGGTGAGCGTGTCGGCCAGTTGCTGGGTTGAAAGTGGGGGGTTGCAGAATTCGCGCAACCAGGATTCAGGGAATTGCATGTCAGGTCTCGCGGCTTACTGGAACTGGCGAAGGAAACGAATGTCGCCGTCGAAAAACAGGCGAAGGTCGTTCACACCATAACGCAACATGGTCAAGCGGTCGGGTCCCATGCCGAAGGCAAAGCCAATGAAGCGCTCGGGGTCCAGCCCCATGTTGCGCACCACATTCGGATGAACTTGCCCCGAGCCCGCCACCTCGAGCCAACGCCCCGCCAGCGGGCCGCTGGCGAATTGAATGTCGATCTCGGCACTGGGCTCGGTGAACGGAAAAAAGCTGGGGCGGAAACGCAGCGTCAGATCGTCGCTCTCGAAGAAAGTGCGGCAAAAATCGGTGAACACCACCTTCAAATCCTTGAAGCTCACGTTCTCGCCAATCCACAGGCCTTCGCACTGGTGAAACATGGGAGAGTGGGTTGCGTCGCTGTCGACACGGTAGGTTCGGCCAGGGGCAATGACGCGAATTTCAGGCATGCCCTGCCCCGCATCCAGCTGCGTCTTGTAGCGCTTGACGTGTTGCACGGCATGGCGAATTTGCATGGGGCTGGTATGGGTGCGCAGCAAATAGCCGCCTTCCACATAAAAAGTGTCATGCATCGAGCGCGCCGGATGGTCTTCGGGGGTGTTGAGCGCGGTGAAATTGAACCAGTCGGTTTCAATTTCAGGGCCCTGTGCCACATCGAAACCCATCGACCCGAAAATGGCCTCAATGCGCTCCAGCGTGAGACTCACTGGATGCAAGCCGCCGCCTGCATGGGTGCGACCGGGCAAGGAGACATCGAGCGCCTCGGCCTTGAGTTGGGCATCCAACTCGGCATCGGCCAGGGCCTGGCGGCGCGCATTCAAGGCGGCTTCAATGGCTTGTTTGGCCAAATTGATGGCTGCGCCGCGAGACTTCTTTTCGTCCACGCTCAGGCTCGCCATGCCTTTCATCAGCTCGGTGATGCGGCCAGCTTTGCCCAAGAATTGGGCCTTGGCATTTTCAAGGTCGGCAGGGGTGGCGCTTTGTGCGAAAAGCGCTTGCGCCTGGACCACCAGGGAATCCAGCTCGTTCATGGTGTCTCTTGGTTTGGAATGAAAAAAGGGATTGAAGCCTGTGGAAGCCTCAACCCCTTCTTTGGGTTAGCCCGCAGCGGGGATCAAGCAGCCAGCTTGGCTTTGACTTGTTCCACGATGCTGCCAAAAGCCGCCTTGTCATGGACTGCCAGATCGGCCAACACCTTGCGGTCGATGGCGATGGCAGCCTTTTTCAGGCCATTGGCGAATTGGCTGTAGGTCAGACCGCACTCACGGGCTGCCGCATTGATACGGGCAATCCAGAGCTGGCGGAACACGCGCTTCTTGGCGCGACGGTCACGGTAGGCATATTGCCCGGCCTTCATCACCGCTTCTTTGGCGATGCGGAAGACATTGCCGCGGCGACCGCGGAAACCTTTGGCAAGGGCGAGAACTTTTTTATGGCGGGCGCGAGCCGTTACACCACGTTTTACGCGAGGCATGTGATTACTCCTTGTTCGTCTATGGGTTACAGGCCTGCCATGGGCAGCATCTGGGCCATGTGACCCATGTTGGTCTCATGCACAGCCACAGCGCCGCGCAGGTGACGCTTGTTCTTGGTGGTCTTCTTGGTCAGGATGTGACGCTTGAAGGCTTGGCCGCGCTTGACGGAACCACCTGGACGAACACGAAAGCGCTTTTTCGCGCTGCTCTTGGTCTTCATTTTGGGCATTTGTATGCTCCTTTTGTTGTGCTCACGAGGCGCTGCGAACCTTACGCAGACTTGTAGGGGCCCTGAGTCACTTCTGTTGCGTCGCCTTTTATGCAGCCGCCGCGGGTTGCGCGGTGTCTGCAGCGGGTTTGGCGGCGCCACCCGATTTCTTCTTGCCCGGCGCGATCATCATGATCATTTGCCGGCCTTCCAGCTTGGGGAACTGCTCGACAACGATCAGGTCCGCCAACTCGTCACGGATGCGCTGCAACAGCGCCATCCCCAATTCCTGGTGCGTGATTTCACGACCGCGAAAACGCAGCGTGATCTTGCACTTGTCACCCTCGTCCAAGAAGCGCTTGATGTTGCGCAACTTGATGTTGTAGTCACCATCGTCGGTACCGGGGCGGAATTTGATTTCCTTGACCTCGATGACCTTCTGCTTGGCTTTCGCTTCCGCTGCCTTCTTCTGCTCTTGGTACTTGAACTTGCCGTAATCCATCAATCGGCACACGGGCGGATTGGCAGTGGCGGCAATTTCAACCAGATCGACGTCCAGATCACCGGCCATGCGCAGGGCTTCTGCCAGGCTAACGATTCCAATGGGCTCATTTTCAGGGCCGGACAGTCGGACTTCCGGGGCCATGATTTCCCGGTTCAGGCGGTGTTTGCGTTCCTCGCGCTGGCGGCGATCGCGAAATTCAGTAGCGATGGTGAGAATCCTTCATCAACACGAAGCCTCGAATGAACGAGGCCACAAAACGCCAACGCAGTGACGCGCACTTGGGGCCAGTCTCCAGGGAAATCAGCTCTTGTGGGCGATGTCGGAAGCAATCTTTTCAGCGAATGCTTCTAGAGACATCGCACCGAGGTCTTGGTTACCTCGGGCGCGCACTGCGACGGCACCCGCTGCCTTCTCTTTCTCGCCAACGACAAGGATGTAAGGCAGCTTCTGCATCGAATGCTCGCGTATTTTATACGTAATTTTCTCGTTGCGCAGGTCCAAATCGACCCTAAGCCCTTGATTTTTCAGCTTTTTCGCGACACTTTGGGCATATTCGGCCTGGGAATCGGTGATGTTCAGCACCGCCACCTGCACCGGTGCCAGCCAGGTCGGCAAGGCCCCGGCGTGCTGCTCGATCAGGATGCCGATGAAACGCTCGAGGCTTCCCACGATAGCGCGGTGCAGCATCACGGGTCGCTGACGCGAGCCATCTTCTGCCACAAATTCGGCGTCCAGGCGCTCAGGCAGGTTGGGATCGACCTGGATCGTGCCGCATTGCCATTGGCGGCCCAGAGCGTCTTTCAGGGTGTACTCGATCTTCGGGCCGTAGAAGGCGCCCTCGCCCGGCAGGTATTCAAACTCGCAGCCCGAGGCACGCAGGCCTTCGGCCAACGCGCTTTCTGCACGATCCCAGCTTTCATCGGTGCCGATGCGCTTTTCCGGCCGGGTAGACAGTTTGTACAAAATTTCGGTGAAGCCAAAGTCTTGATAGACCTTGCGCAGCAAGGTGGTGAAAGACTTCACCTCGGCTTGAATCTGGTCTTCGGTGCAAAAGATATGGCCATCGTCCTGGGTGAAGCCGCGCACGCGCATGATGCCGTGCAAACCACCCGAGGGCTCGTTGCGATGGCACTGGCCAAATTCGCCAAAGCGCAGCGGCAGGTCGCGGTAGCTCTTGATGCCCTGCTTGTAAATCAGAATGTGGCCCGGGCAATTCATGGGCTTGAGGGCGTAGTCGCGCTTTTCACTCTCGGTGGTGAACATGTTCTCGCGGTACTTGTCCCAGTGGCCGGTTTTTTCCCACAAGGTTTTGTCCAGAATTTGCGGGCCCTTCACTTCCAGGTAGTCGTTGTCGCGATAAACCTGGCGCATGTACTGCTCGACGCCCTGCCAGACGGTCCACCCCTTGGGATGCCAAAACACCAGGCCGGGGGCGTGGTCGTCAATGTGGAACAAATCCAATTCACGGCCAAGCTTGCGGTGGTCGCGCTTCTCGGCCTCTTCCAGCATGGTCAGGTATTGCTGCAAGTCTTCCTTGCTGGCCCATGCCGTGCCGTAGACACGCTGCAACATTTCATTGCGGTGATCGCCGCGCCAATAGGCGCCGGCCACCTTCATCAGCTTGAAATGCTTGAGCTTGCCGGTGCTGGGCACGTGGGGGCCACGGCACAGGTCGGTGAAGCTGCCCTCGCTGTACAGCGAAACATCTTCGCCTGCGGGGATGCTGCCAATGATTTCTGCCTTGTAGTGCTCGCCCAGGCCTTTGAAATACTGAATGGCTTCATCACGCGGCAGAACCTTGCGCAACACCGGCTCATCTTTGGAGGCCAGCGCGGTCATGCGCTTTTCAATGGCCTCGAGGTCTTCCGGCGTGAACGGGCGTGAATAAGAGAAATCGTAATAGAAGCCATGCTCGATGACCGGACCAATGGTGACTTGTGCCTCGGGGAAAAGCTCCTTGACGGCATAGGCCAGCAAATGTGCGGTGGAGTGCCGGATGACTTCCAGGCCATCGGCATCCTTGGCCGTCACAATGGCCAGCGCCGAATCCTTTTCCATACGGTAGCTGGTGTCCACCAGACGGCCATCCACCTTGCCCGCCAACGCCGCCTTGGCCAAACCCGTGCCAATGGAGGCGGCCACTTCCGCCACGGTGACCGGGCCAGGAAATTCGCGTTGAGAACCGTCAGGAAGTGTGATGTGAAGCATGATTGTGTGTCGTAACAAAGAAAAAGCGCGGTGGTGACCGCGCTTGGAAGAAAGTATGTCAGGCAGGCGCGTGCTGCAGGCCTCAGCGGCCAGGAGAAATCTCCAAAGTAGTTCGCGGTGTCATAACCGACATGCCTTTCTCGCTCTTGTGAAGTAGGAAAAGGATCATTTTCTCACAATTCAAAGTGCAACCATGCGCCGTGGTGCAATGTGGGAGCGCTTAGCCCACCCTACTCTGTTCATCAGGTATTCTGTTGACGCGATTTTGTCCCGACAGGTGAACGAATCAAACTTAAGCGTCCGTCCTGGGAGTCGTTGTGAATTACAAAATCTCTTTGCGCTTGACTGTATTCAACTGCATCGCTGCCAGCCTGATAGTCACCCTGGCGCAGCATGGCCATGCCCAGACTTATATGCCGCAGAAGAATGGTCAGTTCTACCTTCCTGACGAGTGGCTGCTCGGATCGGGACAGACCTTCCACTATCGCGTGCCTGCCACTTCCGGTGGCCGCCCCCTGGGATCCCGGGAGCCCACAAGGGGCGAGCGCAATGCCGTCGACCGGATCAGCGAGCTTTTCGCGGCGTCGGAGAGCAAGGTACTGCTGCTGGGTGACGGGAGCGAGATTGTTGATATGCGTCTGAAGGCGCCCGCTCGCGAGGATGGGTTGCTGTTAAGCGCCAGCATAGACAAATCGGTGACGGCTTTCAGCGCCGGAATTGCCGTGTGTGATGGCAAGATTGCACTGGACACCCTGGCCAGTGACGTCCTTCCTGAATTGGCAGGAACGGACATCGGCAAAACGACCCTGCGTGACAACCTGAAGATGGCATCGGGGACCACCCGTGCCTTTGACGACTCACAGAGCCTGACCGCTGAGGAGACGGCTGACATGCAGTCGGGCCGCAAGAGTTTCATGGATTTTCTCAAAGGCAGGCTGGGGGTGGCGCGTTTCTGGACCAAGCCTGGTGAGCGCTTTGATTACAAGTCTCAGGACCCTTTGCTGGTGGGAATGATGGTGACGGCGGCCTACGGCATGCACGGAAAAAAATTCAGAGAATGGCAAACCGAGTATTTCTTCCCGAAGGTGCAGACCAGTGACCGTCGAATCCAGGGCACCGATCGCTTTGCCTACGCCCAATCCGATGGCAATACGCGAATGACGCTCAAGGACTGGGCACGGCTGGCGGTGTTTATTCAGGCAAGCCGCAAATCAACGGGGTGCTATGGAGACTTCATCCGAGAGGCTACGAGCACGCAGATCCAAAGCGACAGACGCTTTGCAAAGATGTACAACGGCTACGGCTATTTCACCTGGACCGATAACCAGGACATACCCAACAGCTACTCGGCGCTTGGCTACGGCGGACAGGCCATCGTGTGGAGTACGACGAACGACAAATACATCATTGTGTTCAGCAACTCGACCTCCGCCAGAGAGATCCACCGCATGGCAAAGCTCTGGCTCGAGTCTCAGTGACGAATGCGCAATCCGTCCAAGAGCACGCGGCACGGAGCGACACATAGGCGTAGGGTATTTCATGATGCCGTGCCAGACCCACCTGCAAATAATCATCGCATGACCAAGACACACACAATGGGCCTGCCTGCGGGCTTGCTGGCCTTGCAAGAACAACTGGGTTCGCAGACGGTATTGATTGGCGACGCCGTCCCTGAACGCAATCGCAATGACTGGAGCAGCCAGGCACCGGCGAACCCGATCGCTGTGATCCGACCCAAGGATGCCGGCGAAGTCAGTGCAGCGCTCAAAGCCTGTGCCCAGGCCGGTTTGAAGGTGGTGCCGCAAGGCGGACTCACGGGGCTTTGCGGTGGCGCACGCCCCGAAGATGGCTGGGTCGCCTTGTCCATGGAACGCATGGTCGGCGTGGAAGAAATCGATACAGCAGGCAGCACCATGACGGTCTGGGCGGGGACGCCGCTGGAGGTGGTGCAACGCGAAGCCGATCAAGCGGGCCTGTTTTTTTCTCTGGATCTGGGCGCGCGCGGATCGTGTGCGATTGGCGGCAATCTCTCGACCAATGCGGGTGGCAACCGGGTTATCCGCTATGGCATGGCCCGCGAGCTGGTGCTGGGCATCGAGGTGGTGTTGCCCGACGGCACGGTTCTCACCAGTCTGAACAAGATGCTCAAGAACAATGCCGGTTACGACCTCAAGCAGTTGTTCATTGGCAGCGAGGGCACGCTGGGGGTGATCACACGGGTGGTCTTGCGCCTGCACCCCAAGCCCCAATGCACCATGGCCGCGCTGTGCGCCGTAAGCGATTTCGAGGCCTTGGTGGGTTTGCTCAAGGCGGCACGCACTGGGCTGGGGCCGACGCTCTCGGCCTTTGAGGTCATGTGGCCAGACTATTGGCATGTGGTGACAGAACGCGCCAAAGTGAAAGCTGCCGTGGGAAAGGGCCATGCCCAATATGTTTTGATCGAAGCACAAGGCACGGACGAAAAGACCGATCCTCCCCGCTTTCAGGCCTGGCTCGAAACAGTCATGGCGCAAGGCTTGCTGTCAGATGCGGCGGTGGCCCAGAGCCTGGCTGATGTGCAGGGCTTTTGGGCCTTGCGTGACGCCTGCGCCGAATTTTTTCAGGTGATCGGACCGCATGTTTCCTACGACGTCGCCATGCCCATTGGGCAGATGGCCGACTTTGTACGCCAGTGCAAGGCCGGTCTGCTGGCGGCGGGGGGCGTGCAAAGCATTTACTACGGCCACGTGGGTGACGGCAACCTGCACCTGGTGGCCTGGCTGGATGGGGCCAGCCTGATCGAACAGCCCAAGGCAGCGATGGATGACGTCATCTATGGTCTGGTCAAGACCTGCGGTGGCTCGATCTCCGCGGAGCATGGCATCGGCACCCAGAAGAAGAAATGGCTGGGCCATTCGCGCAGTGCCGAAGAAATCGCGCTGATGCAAACCCTCAAGAAAGCACTGGACCCTGGCAATCTCTTGAATCCCGGCAAGGTGGTGTCGGTGTAAGACTCTGACGGCCTGCGAACTGCTCTTCTTCGGTCGAACCGGTCAGCGCTTTCACGCTGGACTGGCCGCCCTGGATCACGGTGGTCACGTCGTCGAAGTAACCTGCGCCCACTTCTTGCTGGTGCGACACGAAGGTGTAACCCTTTTCACGGGCTGCCAACTCGGGCTCTTGCACCATGTTGACGTAGTGCTTCATGCCTTCGCCGCGGGCATAGGCGTGGGCGAACTGGAAGGTGTTGAATCTGCAAAGTTTCAGGAAAAAACTATTGAAATCATGTGGATAGTAGCCTTCGAAGGGGCTGTAGCTTTGGCAACCCACCGACCTCCCAACTGCAGGCAGGACTCTGCGCGGTAGGTTCTTGAAATTATCACTGGATTCCGATGTTTCGGCTGGCTGGTTGGAGTTCTGAGATTGGCATGGACTGCTTTGCAGCGATTGCGGTCATCGATCGTCACAAGTGGAACTTCAGCTGTCGGCCATTACCTGCCCTTCGCGGTGCGGACCTGGTAGCAGTCGAGCACCTCATTGACACTGACAGCCTTGCGGAAGAATCGCTAGTTCTTACCCGCTGTCTGCAGTGCATAAATGCCTGAGTATCCGGCTGAAAAATCTGGCGGTAACTCGATCACACCAGCTTCCACGCGTGCGTGAGTCGCAGGCTCGCCCCTGACCATCTGGTTGCGATGAGTGCTGTCTACAACTGGTGCGGTGTAGGCGAATGCGTCCGCGGCAGCGTACTGGATGATGTAGGTCGTGCGCAAGGTATCCGATCGGTTTTGACTGGAGCCGTGTACCGCAAGGCCATGGTGTGCCACCACGTCTCCGACGTCCAACTCGTTATCGACCACATTCGTGTAGTCTTCGGGGGTCATCGTGTGGTTGCAATTGAGTTTGTAGATGCCGTTTTCCCAATGGCTGCGTGACCCACGCTTGTGGCTGCCGGGAATCGTCTGGAGACAGCCATTGATTGAGCGTGATGCGTTCAATGGCACGCTCAGAGCCACGAGATTGGTGTTGGTATGCGGAAACACCGGCCAGTCCTGATGCCAGCCGATCTCAGCGCCGCCGTGGGGCAGCTTGAAATTGATCTTAGAGTGGTAAAACTTGACTGCCCCGCCGATCAGATCTGCAGCGATGTCACCCAGAATCGAATCGAAAGCGGTTTCAACGTACACCGAATCCAGTTCGGTAGGGCTGGAAATTCGCCGAATGCGCGGATTCTGGACAGTGTGCTCAGGTTCCAGATCGTAATGTTTGGTCTTTTGCTTGAGTGAACGGCCCTCGTCGTAGAGTCGCTCTGTGGTGGCGATGAGCCTCGCCAGCAGTGCGGGATCCAGTATTTGACGAATATTGAGGTAACCGGTTTCGTGATAGTCCCTGATCTGCTCATCGCTCAGGACACGTTGATGGCGAATCTTCATCAAGCCTCCTGCACTATGTTGGTGGATGCAAGGATGTTGTCGCTTCCGACCATGAGTGGATTCGTGTTAACAGATCGCACGTAATCAGGGCGAGGGTTAGGAACATCGCGACACCGGTTCTCGACCGGGTTATAGACCACATAGATCGCCCAGCGGTTGTGTCGGGATAAGTTGTGTCCCGATGCATGCAGGATGTTGCAGTCGAAAAAAACCACTGTGCCAGGCTTGCCAACTATCGGAACCGGTTCAGGGCTTCGCGCCATGACTTCGAGCAGCTTTTCTTTTGGCGTGACATAAAACTTGTAGCCTGTGGCGTCGTTGAACTCAGGCTCCAAGCTGCCCTCCTTGTGACTGCCCGGAATGAAGTAGAGGCAGCCATTCATTTCAGTTGGCTCGTCAAGCATGATCAAGGCCGTTGTTGGAAGTGGTTCAGGCATACCATCGCGCTTCCAGGTGCCGTAGTCTTGGTGCCATGCCCACACCGAACCGTCAATTGCGGTCTTCAGGTTGCATTTGGTGTGATGGATGTAGAGCCGCTGATCGCAGAGCAGGTCCTGAGCGGGCTCTAGCATCCGCGGAGAACGCGAGACGGCATGAAAAACTGGAGAAGCCGTTGGGCCGTCTGCTTCGTGAACGCGGTAAATGGTCTTGGCGATGTGGCTACCGTTCTCACGGACCAAATGATCGGTATCTATCGTTTGAACCCGTCCGAGCTCGGCTCGCATGGCAGCTACCTCAGCAGCTGAAAAGAGATCCGCAAGGATGAGGAATCCATCACGGTTATAGGCTTCGACTTGCTGATGGGTGAGGCGCACAGGCAAACTCCTTGAACAGGAGTTCATGGTATGTGACTGGCATACCAGATGTCAAGTGCGGGTGATCAGGGTCCTGGTAGCGAAGTCAAAAAGATCGTCAATCAGGCGATCACTGGCCTCTGCAGCCCTCTCAGGTTTGCCAGAAGCCATCGCACGCGCCAAGGCTACGTGCAGCCGCAGTGTCGCGTTGGCTTGGCCCTGATGGTGGTAAAACCAGAAACGTCGCGAAGCCGAATGGAGGGCCGCCACGGCTGAAGCCGCCACCGTGTTGCGAGCGCTGAGTGCAGCTTGCCGGTTCATTTCGTTGTCCCATTGCAGGAAAGCCACTAGGTCGCCGGACTTCACTGCTGTCTCCATGCTCTGCGCAATGGCTGTCATCGCATCGCGTTCTGACGCGTTGGCGCGGCTGGCTGCAGAACGAGCAATCAGACGGTCGAGCTCTCGTCGCGTCTCCAGAATCTGCAGTTGATGGCCAACATCTATGGCGGTCACCACAACACCACGTCGCGGCAGAATCTGAACCAGATGTTCTCGGGCGAGGCGTTGCAAGGCCTCTCGAATCGGGGTATGACCAATACCAATGCGATCGCTGAGCATGGCCTCCGACACCACGCTACCTGGCGCAAGCTCAAGAGTCACGATCATCTCTTCGATGCGCCGATAGGCTTCTTCATTGAGTGAGGCTGGTGCTTGGCCGGGTGGTGCCGATTTAGAAAGAGGGCGGGATTGACGAGTCATGCGCAACATGGTGCCACAAGTAACTCAGTCACACGACTAATCCATGTTGCAGCTTGGGTGCCCAAGTGCAGGCATTTTTGATCATCGAACGCTCAGAATGGGCGACGTAACTTTGGTAAGTGGTTGTCGTATTCATATTACCCTTGCGGGTCTACTCGCGAGTCAGATACAGCTGGCTTATCGCGGCTGGCTCCGGCCAGAAGGGGTCAGCCATGGTCATTCCCGATAGCAGCCGTTGGATGTACATTTTTCGAGGGTGCAGCGATAAGCTTGCACGAGATCATCACAAGGTCTTCACCACCACACATGCCCAGAAACTGATCGTGTAAAAAAAGCAGACGGGACGACTAGACTCGTTGGACATGACTCCATCCTGGAATTGAAAGAGGTTACCTAAAGATTAGTCACAGAACGATCAATGTTATGCAATTCATTATGTCGCTCGAAGCGCACTTGCAAGATGCCTGCTTGTCTGCCATTTTTTACCTGATTGCAAATGATGTGGAAGAGTTTGGACATCAAGACAAAAAATTCACAAAAAACCCATCACTGCCCTCGCAACTCTGTTGCCTAGAATGATTAGATGAAAAAGGATTCGATACAAGGTGTAGATAAAACTTTGGAATGCTTGCTACGATCGATCGAATGGGTCACTTCACGCTGAGTTGCAACTCTCTCTTCATCTTCAAATTCACTCGCGAAGCCTACGCCTCTGCTTTAAATGAGCCACATGCGCCACATCAGTCTCGCCACTGATCGCAAGCCGCTCAGCCTCTAAACGGCCCACACAAAATTGCATTCGATTGATTGACATCACCTCGCCCTGACAACCACGCAGATAGTTAATCATTTCGGACAAGGTGAACACCCCTCGCGGAACATCGCTCTTGAATTCGGCTTCACCAGCAAACACAACCACGGACTGGATCGCCTCTGTTGGCAAAAAATCCAGAAGACTTGACACCGCTTGGACGTGAAGTTTGTTTTGAACGATGGGGTTTTGAAATCTGCGCTTTCCGTTAAAGAGGACTTGCGTCCATTGAGCCTGCTCAGGGTTAGCAAAAATCCAACCTTTGTAGTCTTTGGTCTCGATAACAAAAACGCCAAAGCGTGAGACCAATACGTGGTCAATCTGAGTCGTGCTCTCGTTCAACTTCAAGGTCAGATGGTTGAACAAGTGATAGTCAGGTGGGCCGAAATTGTTTGCAATAGTCTCAGAAACCAGAGACTCGCCACGATTTTGGAATGTCGTCACTCGCTTCTGAAACAACTCAGCGCGATAACGGCCAAGACCGTAGCCCAACAAGCCCCCTAGTGCGACAGCACCAAGAATGATTGAATAGTTTTTCACAGCACAATGATTCTACGAATCTCTGATAACAACAAGGTGAAAAGCAAAAAAGCCACCCAAGGCTTTCACCCCGGATGGCCCTCACCCACCCAGCACCCACCCAAGGGCGCCAGGTGTTGACTGTGATCGGTCAGCTCAGTGGAACTGCTCTTCTTCGGTCGACCCGGTCAGCGCTTTCACGCTGGACTGGCCGCCCTGGATCACGGTGGTCACGTCGTCGAAGTAACCTGCACCCACTTCTTGCTGGTGCGACACGAAGGTGTAACCCTTTTCACGGGCTGCGAACTCGGGCTCTTGCACCATGTTGACGTAGTGCTTCATGCCTTCGCCGCGGGCATAGGCGTGGGCGAACTGGAAGGTGTTGTACCAGTTGACGTGGATGCCGGCCAAGGTGATGAATTGGTACTTGTAACCCAGTGCGGACAACTCGTCCTGGAACGCAGCGATGGTCTTGTCGTCCAGGTTTTTCTTCCAGTTGAAGGAGGGCGAGCAGTTGTAGGACAGCAGCTTGCCAGGGTGCTTGGCGTGCACTGCTTGCGCAAACTCGCGTGCAAAGCCGAGGTCGGGGGTGCCGGTTTCACACCACACCAGGTCGGCGTAGGCAGCGTAGGCAACGCCGCGGCTGATGGCTTGCTCCAGGCCGTTCTTGACGCGGTAGAAGCCCTCGGGGGTGCGCTCGCCTGTCAGGAAAGGCTTGTCGTTGGCATCGTGGTCAGAGGTCAGCAGGTTGGCTGCTTCAGCATCGGTACGGGCCAGCACAATGGTGGGCACGCCCATGACGTCGGCAGCGAAACGCGCTGCAATCAGCTTCTCGCAGGCTTCGTGGGTGGGGACCAGCACTTTGCCGCCCATGTGGCCGCACTTTTTCACGGCAGCCAGCTGGTCTTCGAAGTGCACGCCAGCAGCGCCGGCAGAAATCATGTTCTTCATCAGCTCAAAGGCATTGAGCACGCCGCCGAAACCGGCTTCGGCATCGGCCACGATGGGCAGGAAGTAATCGATGAAGTCTTTGTTGCCCGGCTCGATGCCACGACCCCACTGGATTTCGTCAGCACGCTTGAAGGTGTTATTGATGCGACGCACCATGGTGGGCACCGAGTCGTAGGCGTACAGCGACTGGTCGGGGTACATGGTTTCCGAGGTGTTGCCATCAGCGGCCACTTGCCAACCCGACAAGTACACGGCTTCGAGGCCGGCCTTGGCTTGCTGCATGGCTTGGCCCGCAGAGATGGCGCCGAAGGAATTCACATAGCCTTTTTTGGCTTCGCCATTGATCAGGCGCCACAGTTTTTCTGCGCCGCGACGGGCCAGGGTGTTTTCAATTTGCAAGCTGCCACGCAAACGCACGACATCGGCGGCGCTGTAGCCACGCTTCACGCCTTTCCAACGGGGGTTGGTAGCCCAGTCTTTTTCGAGGGCAGCGATTTGTTGTTCACGGCTGAGTTGTTCGGTCAGAGATTGCGGCATGAGATCACTCCTGAGGTTGTTGAAACATTTCGGCACGTTGCGTGTGCAAGTTCGGTGCCGGTGCCACAAGTTTAAGTCTTATAGAAGACTTATTCCACCTCTTATGTCTTATAGAAGAATTATTTTTTCACAAATAAAATCAATGACTTATGGTATTGATATTGAATTGTGAAATTCCTTCTCTCATATTGAGAAAAAATATTGCGCCGCAACATCGTAATATTTCATATCACGAAACATATTTTTACCAAAATGAAACAGCTTGCACCCCTCAGGTGCAAGGCATGCGCTAAGTTGATGCAGCGCACCAATCACCGCTGGGAATTTCCCGGCAGCCGCTCAAAAATGCAGGGTTGATTTCATACACCAGGCAGCGCGCTGATTGCCCTGCCCAGCTCACGGGCACCTCTCGCTTGAAGTACTCGCCTGTGGGCGATGGCAATACGCCCTCGAGGACATCCAGCGCTTGCTCCAGGGCACTGGTCACTTCGTAGACCTCGCCCTGAACCCAGCGTGGGCCGCCCAGGACAACGCCCGGATAGCTTCCCAAGTGGTACATCACGCCATTCAAACGCGTCCGCCCCAAATAACGCGGTGCAGGCAACATGCGATTGATGTCGTTGCTTTGGCCTTTGCGCAAGGTGCCGTAGACAAAGACACGTCGGGGTGGCGTGGGACAGGGCATGGGCTGCATTGTTACAGTTAGCCCACTGTTTATGCAAAACAATTCCGACACACGCAACGCCTATTGGCAAGCCTGCTTTTGCCTGGGCTTGAGCATGGCCCTGGTTGGCTGCTATGTGGCCTTGGCCAAGCCCTTGGTCAGTGTGTTCGGCGTATTTGCCTTGGCTTGGTTGCGCTTTGTGATTGGCGCTTTGGCCGTGCCCCACTGGTTGCGCAAGCCCGAGCAAGAGCCCGTCTTGAATCTTCGAATGAAAGGGCTGCTGTTCCTCGAGTCTTTTCTGGGCAATTTTCTTTTTTCGATTTGCATGCTGTACGGCGTTAGCCAAACCAGTGCCATGGCGGCGGGCATCATTTTGTCGATGCTGCCGGTTGTGGTGGCCATGCTGAGCGTGATCGTGTTGAGAGAGCGGCTGTCGGGGCGGTTGCTGCTGGCGCTGGTGTTTGCTGCCACGGGCATGTTGCTGCTGAACACGGCCCCCCGCGATGGCGCGGCACGCGAAAGCCAACTCTGGGGAAATGCGCTGGTGCTGGCGGCTGTGTTCTGCGAGGCGGCCTACGTCGTGTTGGGCAAGCGCTTGTCGGATGTCATGACCCCACGCCGCATCACGGCCGTCATCAACCTGTGGGGCTGCGCGCTGATGACACCGTTGGCCCTGTGGTATTGGCCAGCGGTCAGCTGGTCGGGGGTTGCAGCCAGCACCTGGGCGTTGCTGCTTTTTTATGGTCTGGCCGCCAGCGTCTGGAGCGTTTGGCTCTGGATGACAGGCCTGCAACAGGTGAAGGCGTCTCAGGCGGGCATCTTCACAGTGATGTTGCCGGTGGCTGCATCCATCACCGGCTGGGTGATGGGCGAAGCCCCGGATCGCTGGCAAGGCGTCGCCTGGTTGATGGCATTTCTGGGGGTCGCACTGGCCTCCCCTCGGCCAGAACGTGAAAAAAACAACATTTCAGAGTGAAAAAAACGTTTTTCCCCTTGGAAACGCGATTTTTTCCCGATAGCATCCAGGGTGCT
>VERE01000036.1 GCA_018882835.1 Limnohabitans sp. | reverse complement strand
GACTTTCAAAAGCGCAGCAGCCTGATCGAGGTCAGCGAAGCCGGCGCCCAAACGCTGGGGCAGATAGCCTCGGTGCTGGCGCACGGCGAGGGCTTGCAGGCGCACGCTCAGGCCGCGGAAATGCGCCTGAAGAAATAAAATTCGAGCGCCATGTCTTCTTCCCCCCTTCGCTTCGTCCGCCAGGACATTCAGTCCATGCAGGCCTATGCCATCCAGCATTCGGTGGGCATGGTCAAGCTGGATGCCATGGAAAACCCGTTCAGCTTGTCCCCGGCCTTGCAAGCCGAATTGGGGCAACGGCTGGGCGCGGTGGCCATCAACCGTTACCCGGGCGCGCGCATCGACAGCTTGCGCGAGGCGCTCAAGGCCTACGTGACCTTGCCCGCGGGTTACGACCTGATGCTGGGCAACGGCTCGGACGAGCTGATTTCATTGCTGGCCATGGCCTGTGACGTGCCGGGCGCGAAAATTCTGGCGCCCGAGCCGGGCTTTGTCATGTACGCCATGAGCGCGCGCTTGCAAGGCCTGGGCTATGTCAGCGTTCCCTTGACCTGCGACTTCGAGCTTGATGAAGCGGCCATGTCGGCGGCCATTGCCGAGCACATACCGGCTCTGGTCTATCTGGCCTATCCCAACAACCCGACCGCCAATCTGTGGGATCCGGCGGTCATTCGCCGCTTGATAGCCCAAGTGTCGGCCTATGGCGGCTTGGTGGTGATGGACGAGGCCTACCAGCCGTTTTCCAGCCGCAGTTGGCTGGACGAGATTCGCCGCGACCCCGAAGCCAATCGACAGGTGTTGCTGATGCGCACCCTCTCCAAATTTGGCTTGGCCGGCATTCGCCTGGGCTACATGCTGGCGCCCAGCACGCTGCTGGCCGAATTCGACAAGGTACGCCCGCCCTACAACGTCAGTGTGTTGAACGCCGAGTGCGCGCTGTTTGCCTTGGAGCATGCCGATGTGTTTGCCGAGCAGGCGCAAACCATTTGTCAGGAGCGGGAGCGGCTCAGGCATGCGCTGCAAGCCCTGCCCGGCGTCACGCCCTTCCGAAGCGATGCCAACATGTTGCTCGCGCGCTTTGCAGCGCCTGGCGATGGCAGCGACATTGCGCAACACGTGTTCGAAGGCTTGAAGGCGCGCAAAGTGCTGGTCAAGAACGTTTCTAAAATGCACCCCTTGCTGGCACGTTGTCTGCGACTCACTGTGGGCGCCCCCGATGAGAATACGCAACTGCTGGCGGCTTTGAAAGAACTGATCGCACCATGAACGCACGCACCGCTACTGTCAGCCGCAAGACCGCCGAGACCCAAATTCGGGTCCAGCTCAATCTGGATGGCACGGGCCAATCCAAACTGGCCACCGGCATTGGCTTTTTCGACCACATGCTCGACCAAATTGCGCGCCATGGCCTGATTGACCTGGACATTCACGCCGAAGGTGACCTGCACATCGACGGCCACCACACCGTCGAAGATGTGGGCATCACCCTCGGCCAGGCGGTGGCCAAGGCTGTGGGTGACAAGAAGGGCATTCGCCGCTATGGCCACGCCTATGTGCCGTTGGACGAAGCCCTGAGCCGGGTGGTCATCGACTTTTCTGGCCGTCCCGGTCTGGAGATGCATGTGCCCTTCAAGAGCGGCATGATTGGCGGCTTTGACAGCCAGTTGGCCTATGAGTTCTTCCAGGGTTTTGTGAACCATGCCCTGGTGACCTTGCACATCGACAACCTGCGGGGCGACAACGCCCACCACCAGGCCGAGACCGTGTTCAAGGCCTTTGCCCGCGCTTTGCGCGCGGCCATTGAATTGGACCCGCGCGCGGCAGGCATCATCCCGTCCACCAAGGGCTCGCTGTAAAAACTTCATGAGCACGGTGGCGGTCATCGATTACGGCATGGGCAACCTGCGCTCTGTGGCGCAAGCGGTCCTGGCGGCGGCCCACGGCTCAGGCGTCGAGGTGCGCATCACGGCCGACCCTGAGCAGGTGCGTTCGGCCGACCGCATCGTGTTGCCTGGACAAGGCGCCATGCGCGATTGCATGCGCGAGCTGCAAGACTCCGGCATGCTGCCAGCGGTGCTGGAAGCTGCCGCCCACAAGCCCCTGTTTGGCGTCTGCGTGGGCATGCAGATGTTGCTCGAGCACAGTGCCGAGGGCGATGGCCCTCAAGGCACGGCCTGCCTGGGCTTGCTGCCGGGCCGGGTCATCAAATTTGACCTGGCAGGTCAGCACCAGCCCGATGGCAGCCGTTACAAAGTGCCGCAGATGGGCTGGAACCAGGTTTGGCAGGCCCGGCCGCACCCGATCTGGGAAGGGGTGCCCGATGGCAGCCACTTCTATTTCGTGCACAGTTTTTACGCCCAACCGTCCGATGCGCGCCACAGTGCAGGGGAAACCGAGTATGGCGTGCGCTTTACCTCGGCCCTGGCACGCGATAATATTTTCGCCACACAGTTCCATCCTGAAAAAAGTGCCGACTTTGGGCTTGCCCTTTACCGAAATTTCCTATCCTGGAAACCCTGAACCTTTTCCACTTCCGGCAGGCTTCTGCCTTGTTTGCATCGCACCATGCTGCTCATTCCCGCGATTGATCTGAAAGATGGCCACTGTGTCCGCCTGAAACAAGGCGACATGGACCAGTCCACCACCTTTGGCGAGAACCCCGCCGAAATGGCCTTGAACTGGGTGGACAAAGGGGCACGGCGGCTGCACCTGGTGGACCTGAACGGCGCGTTTGCGGGCAAGCCCCAAAACTACAGCGCGATTCGCGCCATCCTGAAGGCCGTGGGAGACGACATCCCGGTGCAACTCGGGGGCGGCATTCGCGACCTGGACACCATTGAAAAGTACATCGACGGCGGCATTCGCTACGTCATCATCGGCACGGCGGCCGTCAAAAACCCTGGCTTTTTGAAGGACGCTTGCAGTGCCTTTGGCGGTCACATCATCGTTGGACTGGATGCCAAAGACGGCAAAGTGGCCACCGATGGCTGGAGCAAGCTGACCGGCCACGAAGTGGTCGACCTGGGCAAGAAGTTCGAAGACTACGGCGTCGAGTCCATCATTTACACCGACATTGGCCGCGATGGCATGCTCAGTGGCATCAACATCGAAGCCACGGTGCGCCTGGCGCAATCCCTCTCCATTCCCGTGATTGCCTCGGGTGGCTTGTCCAACATGGCCGACATCGAGAAGCTGTGCGCGGTTCAAGACGAGGGCATTGAAGGGGTGATCTGTGGACGCGCCATCTACTCCGGCGATCTGGATTTCGAGCAAGCCCAAGCCCGCGCCGACGAGCTCAACGGCGACTGACGATGCTGGCCAAACGCATCATTCCCTGCCTCGACGTGACGGGGGGGCGGGTGGTCAAGGGGGTCAACTTTGTCGAGCTGCGCGATGCCGGCGACCCGGTGGAAATTGCGGCGCGCTACAACGAGCAGGGCGCCGATGAGCTCACCTTTTTGGACATCACCGCCACCAGCGATGGGCGCGACCTGATCCTGCACATCATCGAAGCGGTGGCCTCTCAGGTGTTCATTCCCTTGACGGTGGGCGGTGGCGTGCGCAGCGTGGACGACGTGCGCCGCTTGCTCAATGCCGGCGCCGACAAAACTAGCTTCAATTCGGCAGCCATTGCCAACCCGAACGTCATCCGCGAGGTGTCCGCCAAATACGGCGCTCAGTGCATTGTGGTGGCCATCGACGCCAAACGCCGCACCCCAGCGGACGAGCAGCGCCTGGACCCCCAGGGCCGTCCGGTCGGCCCCGGCTGGGATGTGTACAGCCATGGCGGCCGGCGCAATGTGGGCTTGGATGCCGTGGCCTGGGCCCGCCAAATGGCCGAGCAGGGTGCCGGCGAAATTTTGCTCACCAGCATGGACCGCGACGGGACCAAGGCGGGCTTTGACCTGGCCTTGACCCGCGCTGTGGCCGAAGCCGTGCCGGTGCCGGTGATTGCTTCAGGTGGGGTCGGCAACCTCGACCACTTGGCCGACGGCATCCAGCTCGGTGGCGCCGATGCGGTGCTGGCCGCCAGCATTTTTCATTACGGCGAGTACACCGTGGCGCAAGCCAAGGCGCACATGGCCGATCGCGGCATCCCGGTTCGTCTCTGAAGCCCCTTTGTCACGGCATGGCCGTGAAGTTCGCGCACAATCAAGCCCATGAACGACAACAACACCCCTTTGCCCTGGCTCGAGGCCGTCCGTTGGGACGCGCAAGGCCTGGTGCCTGTGATTGCCCAGGAACAAGGCAGCAAGGACGTGCTGATGTTTGCCTGGATGAACCGCGAGGCCTTGCAGAAAACGGCCGAGTTGGGGCGCGCGGTGTATTTCAGCCGCTCGCGCAACAAGCTGTGGTTCAAAGGCGAGGCGTCCGGGCATGTGCAGGTGGTGCACGAGATTCGCCTCGATTGCGACCAGGACGTGGTGTTGCTGAGCGTCACCCAAACCGGCCACGAGCCAGGCATCGCCTGTCACACCGGGCGGCACAGCTGCTTTTTTCAGCGCCTGGACGGCGCACAATGGCGAGTGACCGAGCCGGTCTTGAAAGATCCGGAGAGCATTTACAAATGAACGCCCCCACTTCTACCGACACGCTGGCGCGCCTGGCGGCCGTGATTGACAGCCGCAAACCCGCTGCAGGCGGTGACCCCGAAAAAAGCTACGTGGCGCGTTTGCTGCACAAAGGGCCAGACGCCTTTTTGAAAAAAATTGGCGAAGAAGCCACCGAAACCGTCATGGCCGCCAAAGACGCCGAGTTGGCTGGCGGCGACCCGCAAAAGCTGGTCAATGAAGTGGCCGACCTGTGGTTTCACTCCATGATTGCGCTGGCGCATTTCAACCTGAGCCCGCTGGACGTGGTGGCCGAATTGGCGCGCCGCGAAGGCCTGAGTGGTCTGGAAGAAAAGGCCTTACGCAAAGTGCGCGAGCGCGAAGTCCAGGGTGACTGAGGTGGACGTTGTGGACAGTCCCCCCACCGAGCAGCTGTCTTGGCTGGTCCTGAGCTTGCCCCTGTTTTTCTTGTATGTGCTGCCAGGCCTGTTGACTTACGCTGTGGTTGGGGTGTGGTACCTCTATCGCAGCCTCAAGGGCTGGATGCGCTTTGCCGATCGCCGTTTTCCTGACAACTCTCCTGTTGACGTTCCATGAGCCAAGACGCGAACTGTATTTTTTGCAAAATCGTTGCCGGTCAAATCCCGTCCCGCAAGGTGTACGAGGATGACGACATCTTTGCCTTTCACGACATTGCCCCCTGGGCGCCGGTGCATATTTTGCTGATCCCCAAACGCCACATCGTGTCGATGGCGCATGTCCAGCCAGAGGACGAGGCCCTGATTGGGCGCATGCTGGGCCTGGCGCCCAAGCTGGCTTTGCAAGAAGGCGCGCGACCCTACCCGGAAGGGGGTTTTCGCATTGTGACCAACACTGGCAAAGAGGGTGGACAAGAGGTTCACCATCTTCACTTCCATGTCATGGGCGGCCCGCGACCCTGGTTGCGCGGCTGACCCCTAAAATGCACGTTTACCGTAGAGGAGTAAAACCATGGGTTCATTTTCGATCTGGCATTGGCTGATCGTCCTGTTGATCATTGTCTTGGTGTTCGGCACCAAGAAGCTGAAGAACATCGGCTCCGACCTGGGCGGTGCCGTCAAAGGCTTCAAGGATGGCATGAAAGAGGGCGGCACTGCGCCTGAAGAAAAGCCGGCAGCCCCTGCCGCGCAGCAAGTGGCTGGCACCCCGGCCGAGAAAACCACCATCGACGTCGAAGCCAAGCAAAAGCATTAAGGCGTTTGCATGATTGACCTGGGTATTTCCAAAATGGCGCTGATCGGGGCGGTGGCGTTGATCGTCATCGGCCCGGAAAAATTGCCGCGTGTCGCCCGCACCGTGGGCGCGCTGATTGGCAAGGCACAGCGCTATGTGTCGGATGTCAAGGCCGAGGTCAACCGCTCGATGGAGCTCGACGAGCTTCGCAAAATGAAGGAAAACGTGGAAACCGCTGCCCGCGATGTCGAGCAGTCGGTGCAAACCGCCGCCACCGATTTTGAAAAAGACTGGTCCGCCGCCAACCCCGATTTGACCGGCCTGCCGCTGAGCGAGCCCTTGAGCACGCCTGTGCCCGAATACCGCAACCCGGGCAAAAAGTGGCGCTTGAAGCAGTCGTCCACGCCGAGTTGGTACAAAGCTCGCCATGGCATGCGCACCAAGGCCTTGTCGGGCGCGGCCCGCGTGGCACGCTTTCGTCCCCGCCCCCTTTCCTCAGGCAAGCCCTGAGCCTGTATGTCAGACACCCCGAAATCCCCTGAAGACGAATTGGCCGGGACGGAGCAGCCCTTTGTGCAGCACCTCATGGAGTTGCGCGACCGGCTGGTCAAGGCCACCCTGGCCATCGCCATCGCGGCGGTGGCGCTGGGAATTTACCCCGGCCCCGGCCCGCTTTACGATATCTTGGCGGCACCGTTGGTAGCCCACTTGCCGGCTGGCGCCACCCTGATTGCCACTTCGGTCATTTCGCCTTTCCTGGTGCCGCTGAAAATCTTGTTGATGGCGGCTTTCTTGATCGCCTTGCCGGTGGTGCTCTACCAGGTCTGGGCTTTTGTGGCGCCGGGCCTGTATTCGCACGAGAAAAAACTGGTGCTGCCCTTGGTGATCTCCAGCACCGTGCTGTTTTTGGTGGGCGTGGCCTTTTGCTACTACTTTGTGTTTGGCCAGGTTTTTCAGTTCATTCAGAGCTTTGCGCCCAAGAGCATCACGGCGGCACCGGACATCGAGGCTTACCTGAGCTTTGTCCTCACCATGTTCTTGGCCTTCGGCCTGGCCTTCGAGGTACCCATCGTGGTGGTGGTGCTGGCGCGCATGGGCGTGGTGTCGATTGAAAAGCTGAAAGCTTTCCGCTCTTATTTTGTGGTGCTGGCCTTCATCATTGCCGCCATCGTGACACCGCCCGATGTGGTGTCACAACTCGCACTGGCGATCCCCATGTGCCTGCTTTATGAAATTGGCATCTGGGCCGCCCGTCTGTTCATCAAGCACACGCAGGCGCCATCGACCGACGAGGTCAAGGAGGAGGTCGCCCCATGAGGCGGCTGTGGCTGCTGTTTGCCCAAACCGTCACCGTGCTGGTGGCTCTGTGGTTTGTATTGGCGACGCTCAAGCCGGAGTGGCTGAATCAGCGGCCCAGAGTGACGGGGGTCAGCCTGCTCGAAGCACCCGCTGCAGCCCCCGGCTCGATTGCGCCCGGCAGCCTGAGCCTGGCTGCGCGCAAGGCCTCTCCCGCGGTGGTCAGCATCAACACCAGCAAAGCGCCCGAGCGCTCGCCTCAGCAAAACGACCCCTGGTTTCGGTTCTTTTTTGGCGAACGCGACGAAGGCCCCCAGGTGGGCCTGGGCAGCGGCGTCATTGTCAGCGCTGAAGGCTTCATTCTGACCAACAACCATGTGGTCGAAGGGGCGGATGACATCGAGGTCATTCTGAATGACCGCCGGCGCACCCGCGCCAAGGTGATCGGCACCGACCCTGACACCGACCTCGCGGTTCTCAAAATTTCACTCGATCGTTTGCCTGTCATCGTGATGGGCTCCTCCGACAATCTCCAGGTGGGCGATCAAGTGCTGGCCATTGGCAACCCGTTTGGGGTGGGCCAGACGGTCACCAGCGGCATCGTTTCGGCGTTGGGCCGCAACCAGTTGGGCATCAACACCTTTGAGAACTTCATTCAGACCGACGCGGCCATCAACCCCGGCAATTCCGGCGGCGCTTTGGTGGATGTGCAGGGTCACCTGATGGGCATCAACACCGCCATTTACTCCCGCTCCGGTGGCAGCATGGGCATCGGTTTCGCCATACCGGTCACCACAGCGCGCCAGGTGCTTGAGGGGCTGGTGCGCGATGGGCAAGTGACGCGTGGCTGGATCGGGGTGGAGCCCAACGAGCTGACCCCCGAGCTGGCAGAAACCTTTGGCCTGAACAAGGCCGAAGGCGTGGTGATCACTGGGGTTTTGCAGAATGGCCCAGCCTTCAAGGCGGGCATTCGCCCGGGCGATTTGTTGTTGCAGGTGGGTGACCAACCGGTGACCCAGGTGGGCGAACTGCTGAGCGCGGTTGCTGCGCTCAAGCCTGGTGCGAGCGCCACCTTCAAGCTCCAGCGCCGGCAGCAACAACTCAGCCTTCAGGTCACACCGGCCCAGCGGCCGCGACCCAAGGCCGTCCAAGGAGGACGCTGACATGGCCACCCGGTCTCAACTTTTGCAGGCCTGTGACGAGCTGTTGCAGCCGCAGCGTTTCAAAGATTACGGCCCCAACGGCTTGCAGGTGGAAGGCCGTGACGACATTCGGCACGTGGTCTCGGGCGTCACCGCCAGTCTGGCGCTGATTGATGCGGCCATAGAGGCCCAGGCAGATGCTTTGTTCGTTCACCATGGCCTGTTCTGGCGTGGCCAGGATGGGCGCGTCACCGGCTGGATGAAACAACGCTTGTCGCGCTTGCTGGCCCACGACATCAACCTCTTGGCCTACCACTTGCCGCTCGATGCGCACCCCACCCTGGGGAACAACGCACAGCTGGGCCTGAGACTGGGGCTGGCGGGTGAGGGTGTTTTCGGCGAACAGGATTTGGGCGTGATCGGCGTGTCCACAACCCCGCTGAAAGATGCCGCAGCCCTGGCTGCCCGCATCGCGCTGGCGCTTGGGCGCACGCCGGTGCTGGTGCCGGGCGACCCGCAGCGGTCCTTGCGCCGGATTGCCTGGTGCAGTGGCGGCGCCCAAGGGCATTTCGAGGCGGCCATTGCCGCCGGGGCAGACGCCTACATCACCGGCGAGATCTCCGAGCCGCAAGCGCATCTGGCACGCGAGACCGGCGTGGCCTTTCTGGCTTGTGGCCACCACGCCACGGAACGGGGCGGCGCGCCGGCGGTCGCCGCCCATGTGGCGGCGCAGTTGGGCCTGACGCACCAGTTCATCGACATCGACAACCCTGCCTGAGCGGCCCGGGTATGACGCTTGCTGCCCCCCGCCTGGCCCTCACGATGGGCGACCCTGCGGGCATTGGCCCGGAAATTTTGTTGAAAGCCTTTGCCCAAGCCCCGCAGGTCATGCGCGGCTGCTTCATCGTGGGCGATCTGGGCACCCTGGCGCGCGCCCGCGGCTGGTTGGGCCACAGCGTGCCTGCGCTGCAACGCATCGACGCCCCCCGGCCGAACAGCCCTTTGCCAGAGGGTGTGATCCCGGTGTACCAAGCCGTGGCGGAGGCCCCCCTGGTCATGCCGGGGCAGATCTCGGCGCAGGCCGGCGCCATGGCGGCCGATTGCGTGGTGTGGGCTGCGCGGGCTGCGTTGCGCGGCGACATCGCTGGCCTGGTCACGGCGCCGTTGCACAAACAGTCCTTGTCGGCTGCGGGCGTGCCTTTCCCGGGGCACACCGAGCTGTTGCAGGCCGAGGCGGCCCGCCATGCGGGTGTGAGTGTGGCGGCCATGCCGGTGCGCATGATGCTGGCCAACCCGGAATTGCGCACCGTGCTGGTCAGCATTCATGTGTCCTTGCGCGAAGCCATCGAGGCGGTCACTTTTGACAATGTGCTGGAAACCTTGCGCATCACCCATGAGGCCGAGCGCCGATCTCTGGGGCGGGCGCCACGCATCGCGGTGGCTGGCCTGAACCCGCATGCCGGGGAGGGCGGGCTGATGGGCCAAGAGGAACTTGAGGTCTTGGCGCCCGCCATAAAAGCTGCATGTGCCCAGGGTCTGGATGTGCAGGGCCCCTTTGCGCCCGACACGGTGTTCATGCGAGCGCGCCATGCCCCCGGCCATCCAGGCGAGTTTGATGTGGTGGTGGCCATGTACCACGACCAGGGGCTGATTCCGGTCAAATACCTCGGGGTGGAACAGGGCGTGAATGTCACCCTGGGCCTGCCCCTGGTTCGCACCAGCCCCGACCATGGCACGGCATTTGACCTGGCGGGGCTAGGGCGTGCCGATGCTGCCAGCCTGATCCAGGCCATCCGGATGGCGCAAGCCCTGTCGGGTTGTCAGGTTGACGCCAAATAAGCCGCTTCGGCTCGGCTACAATACAGGGTTGACCCCAAGAGCGATGTTTCATTGAGGATTCCCATGAGTGATAACGCAGTAGACACCAGCAAACGGACGTGGCTGATCGCGACCACTTGCGCAGGTGCCGTGGGCGGCGCCGCCACCGCCGTCCCTTTCGTGAGCACCTTTCAGCCGTCCGAGCGCGCCAAGGCCGCCGGCGCTGCCGTCGAGGTGGACATTTCCAGCCTCAAGCCGGGCGAGAAGCTGACGGTCGAATGGCGCGGCAAACCGGTCTGGATCATCAAGCGCACCCCCGAGCAACTGGAGTCTTTGAAAAAGACCGAAGGCCAATTGGCCGACCCCGAGTCCAAGCGCAACCCCTCCGACCTGACGCCTGTCTACGCGCGCAACCAGGCGCGCTCGATCAAGCCTGAAGTGTTTGTCGGTGTGGGCATTTGCTCGCATCTGGGTTGCTCGCCCAGCGACAAATTCCAGACCGGCGCCCAGCCCTCCCTGCCCGATGACTGGCAAGGTGGCTTTCTGTGCCCCTGCCACGGCTCGACCTTTGACATGGCCGGCCGTGTGTTCAAGAACAAGCCCGCTCCGGACAACCTGGAAGTTCCTCCCCACATGTACCTCTCCGACAACAAGCTGTTGATCGGCGAGGACAAGAAGGCCTGACCCTAGATCGGAAGCACCATGGCTGATTTCAAAGAAATTTCCCCCAACGCCTCCGCCGGTGAGAAGCTTCTCAACTGGGTGGACAACCGTTTTCCGGCGTCCAAGATGTACAAGGAACACCTCTCCGAGTACTACGCGCCGAAAAACTTCAACTTCTGGTACTTCTTCGG
Source organism: Limnohabitans sp. (assembly GCA_018882835.1). GTDB lineage: Bacteria > Pseudomonadota > Gammaproteobacteria > Burkholderiales > Burkholderiaceae_C > Limnohabitans. The sequence goes on along the minus strand of VERE01000036.1, from coordinate 18,077 downwards.
CTCACTGGCCCTGCTGGTGCTGGTGATCCAGATCGTGACCGGCATTTTCCTGGTCATGCACTACAAGCCGGACGCCAATCTGGCCTTCGCCTCGGTGGAATACATCATGCGCGATGTCCCCTGGGGCTGGTTGATCCGCTACATGCACTCCACGGGCGCCTCGGCGTTCTTCATCGTGGTCTACATGCACATGTTCCGTGGCCTGATTTACGGTTCTTACCGCAAGCCGCGTGAATTGGTCTGGATTTTCGGCTGCGCGATTTTCCTGTGCCTGATGGCCGAAGCTTTCATGGGCTACCTGCTGCCCTGGGGCCAAATGTCCTACTGGGGTGCCCAGGTGATCGTGAACCTGTTTGCCGCCGTGCCCTTCGTCGGTCCCGACCTGGCCCTGCTGATTCGTGGCGACTATGTGGTGAGCGATGCCACCCTGAACCGCTTCTTCAGCTTCCACGTGATTGCCGTGCCGCTGGTGCTGCTGGGCCTGGTGGTGGCGCACATCATTGCGCTGCACGAAGTGGGCTCGAACAACCCCGATGGCGTGGAAATCAAGGCCCACAAGGATGCCAATGGCAAGCCGCTGGATGGCATTCCCTTCCACCCTTACTACACCGTGCATGACATCCTGGGTGTGAGCGGTTTCCTGCTGGTGTTCACCGCCGTGATCTTCTTCGCGCCCGAGTTCGGTGGCTACTTCCTGGAATACAACAACTTCATTCCGGCCGATCCGCTCAAGACCCCGGCCCACATCGCCCCGGTGTGGTACTTCACGCCGTTCTACTCCATGCTGCGTGCCATCACCAGCGAGATGATGTACGCGCTGATTGCCTGTGTGTTGGCGGGTGCCTACCTCGGCGTCACCCGCGCCAAGATCCCCGCCATCTTCAAAACCGCCGTCGTCGGTGGCGCTGTGGTGCTGGTGGCTCTGATGCTCTCGATCGATGCCAAATTCTGGGGCGTGGTCGTGATGGGCGGCGCAGTGATCATCCTGTTCTTCCTGCCCTGGCTGGACAACTGTGCGGTCAAGTCGATCCGCTACCGCCCGGACTGGCACAAGTACCTGTACGGTATTTTCGTGATCAACTTCGTGATCCTGGCCTACCTGGGCGTGCAGCCCCCGTCCCCTGTGGGCGAGCGCGTGTCCCAAGTGGGTACCTTGTTCTATTTCGGCTTCTTCCTGCTGATGCCTTGGTGGAGCCGCTTGGGTGCAACCAAGCCGGTCCCCGATCGCGTGGTCTTCACGCCGCACTGAGATCAGGAGCAATAACCATCATGAAAAAACTCATTCTCAGTCTGCTCCTGGCCTGTGGTCTGATCGCCGGTAACGCCCTTGCCTCTGGTGGCAACAGCATCGCCTGGGACAAGGCGCCCGTCAAAACCACGGACCTCGCCGCTTTGCAAAACGGCGCCAAGATGTTCGTCAATTACTGCCTGAACTGTCACTCGGCTGCCTACATGCGCTACAACCGTTTGACCGACATCGGTCTGACCGAGCAGCAGATCAAAGACAACCTCCTGTTCACCACCGACAAAGTGGGCGACACCATGAAGGCGGCCATTGACCCCAAGCAGGCCAAGGACTGGTTCGGTGCCAATCCACCCGATCTGACCGTGATTGCGCGCTCGCGCGCTGGCCACGAAGGCACGGGGGCCGACTATCTGTACACCTACTTGCGCACCTACTACCGCGACGAGACCAAGGCCACCGGTTGGAACAACCTGGCCTTCCCCAATGTGGGCATGCCGCATGTGCTGTGGGAATTGCAAGGCGACCGTCGTCCGGTGTTCAACACCAAAACCGAGAACGGCCACGAAGTGCAGACCTTCAAGGGCTGGGAGCAAATCAGCCCGGGCACCATGACGCCGCAGCAGTACGACCAAGCCGTGGGCGATCTGGTGGGCTACCTGCAATGGATGGGCGAGCCGGCACAAAACACCCGCGTGCGCATTGGCGTGTGGGTGGTCTTGTTCCTGTTGGGCTTGATGTTCATTGCCTGGCGTTTGAATGCTTCTTTCTGGAAAGAAGTCCACTAACCCAATGCGGCCCCCTGCGCATCCAGCAGGGCGGTTCGACCACAGAGTGACAGGTCAGCCTGTCACTCTTTTTGATTTTCAGGAGCCTTCAAAATGATGGTGTTGTACTCGGGAACCACGTGTCCTTTTTCCCACCGCTGCCGCTTCGTGCTGTTCGAAAAAGGCATGGACTTTGAGATCCGTGATGTGGATCTTTACAACAAGCCAGAAGACATCAACGTCATGAACCCCTATGGCCAAGTGCCGATTTTGGTGGAGCGTGATCTCATTCTTTACGAATCCAACATCATCAACGAATACATCGATGAGCGTTTCCCGCATCCCCAGTTGATGCCCGGCGATCCGGTGGACCGTGCACGCGTGCGCTTGTTTCTCTTGAACTTCGAGAAAGAGCTGTTCACCCACGTCACCACGCTGGAGTCGCGTGCCATCAAGGGCCAGGAAAAGGCCTTGGAAAAAGCCCGCTCGCACATTCGCGATCGCCTGACCCAATTGGCGCCGGTGTTCTTGAAAAACAAGTACATGTTGGGCGATAACTTTTCCATGCTCGACGTGGCCATTGCGCCGCTGTTGTGGCGCCTGGACCATTACGGCATTGACCTGTCCAAGAACGCAGCGCCGTTGCTGAAGTACGCCGAGCGCATCTTCTCGCGCCCGGCTTACATCGAGGCGCTGACGCCCTCTGAAAAGGTGATGCGCAAGTAAGTGTGGGCCGCATGAACGCTGCTGACGCCACCTCGACGCGCCCGTACCTGATTCGCGCCCTCTATGAGTGGTGTATGGACAATGGCTTCACCCCCTATTTGGCGGTGGTGGCCGATGACTCGGTGCAGGTACCTCGCGAATTCGTCAAGGATGGCGAGATCGTGCTCAATGTTAGCCCCGATGCCACCAGTGGCTTGTTGCTGGGCAATGAACTGATCGAGTTCAAGGCCCGCTTTGGCGGTGTGGCGCGTGAAATACTGGTGCCCGTGTCTCGCGTGATTGCCATTTACGCGCGTGAAAATGGCCAAGGCATGGCGTTTCCTTCGCCAGCGGCCTCAGAAAAAACCGATCCAGCGCCCGCAGCAGAGCGCTCTGGCGCGCGCGCACCTGGCTTGTCTGCTGTCGAGTCTGGACATGTGCCTGACACAGAAGATGCACCCCCGCCGCCGCCCAGTGGCGGTCGCCCCACGCTCACCCGCATCAAATGATGCCAGGTGCGAGGCAGCATGACGCTGTGCCTGCGCTAAAATCTGGTGTCTGTAGCCCCTGTAGCATGAAGGTCGTGCAGTTGATTTGTAATCATCAGGAGGCGGTTCGATTCCGTCCAGGGGCACCATCCATCGGCGCCCCTCACCCCTTGCCCTACTTGGTTTTGCATTCGGTATTGCCGTAGCGCGTGCTGCACAGTTGAGCTGCGCATTGGCTCATGAGCGATTCACGGTCGCGGGCGTTCACATCCACCATCACGCTTTCCAGGTAAGGCACGAAATCTGTGCGCATGACTTGCTGGCATGTGGTGTTGGACACATTGCCCGTCTGGGTGGTCACGCAGTGCGACTGGCCCGTAGGCACCTGCACTGCGCGCGTGTGGTTCACCAAAGTGGGCACTCTGTGAATGGGATAGAGACGAAAGGCTTCTGGCGCGCACTCGCTTTGGGCTTGCTTGTACTCAGGTGTTGCACAGCCCAAAAGTAAACCACAAGCCAGAGTCACTGCAACAGTTGCTTTCATGGAACGCCTTTGCTTCATGGGCTGCGCGCGCAGCGAAACCCAATGTAGACCACTGAAAAACCGGCGTCTTTCATGGCCAAGTGATCAGCCCGCATGGGACCCTCGCCATACCACCACGAGCCGCCTCGGGTTCGCTTTTGCGCACTTTGGCCGATCGGTTCATCGACCCATTCCCAGGCATTGGCACCCATGTCATGCAGGCCATTGACACCGGCCACCGTCTGGCCTGCCAAGGCGGGTCCGATGCCTCGCCACAGGTGTGTGTCCACCGGCATCGAGCGATCTTTGCCGCAGTCTTGCAGGCACTGCGCACCTTGCGGGGTGTGGCCCGTGGGGTAGCGGTATGTGGTGCCTCGAACCCAAGGGGCCGGCGGCGAGGGGCGTTGTTCGGTGTAGGCCGCCGAAACCCACTCGGCATCGGTGGGCAAACGGCCTCCGGCCCAAGCACAGAAAGCTTGGGCTTCGGCATAGTTCACATGGACCGCGGGCCAGTTTGCATGGCTCGCGGTGCCGAAGGGGCGCTGCCAGGTCCAACCGGGTTTGCGCACAAAGCCGGCTTCGTAAACAAAGCCACCGCCCTCGCGCTCAGCCTGGGTGACTGTTCCGGTGGCTTCGGCAAAACGGCGGAACTGGGCGATCGTGGTTTCCGTTCGAGCGATCTCGAAGGCCCCCACGCGCTGCCAATCCAGGCCGGAGGATGCTGCGGCAGGTACCGCATGGCCCAGCATCACTGCAAAAGACAGGCTTGTACAAAAAGCAGAAATACGCATGCTGTGAATCATGGCGGGATCTGAAAAACCGCCTAGCGAACCCGGACTTTCAGCCGAATGGTCTGCACATCCCAGCCCTTGCTGCGCAAATGGGCGGCGATCGCGGGTAAAAACTGGCGCAATTTGGCGCCCACCGCGCTGTTGGGCACCAGCACGCACCAATCGCTGCCCTCGATGGGGCCTCCTTGCAATGATGCCAGCAGGGGCGGGGGCAGCAAGCCTTTGAGGGCCATCAGGCGCTGTTGCGAGTCCTGTGCCAACTGGCTCAGGTGGGCCAGAGTCGGTGCATGGCTGGCAGCCTGTGCCACGGGGACCGAGCGCCCGCGCAGCGTGGGCTTGGTTTGGGGCGGGCGGTTGTAGCCCAGGGCCCGATAAGCCGCCAAGGCCTCGTCGCGTGCGGACGTCGGCTTGGGGTCGGCAAAGGGGGTGTCGGCGGGCTTGACCATCCCCGGATTATGGGCGCGGCGGCGGGTAAAATCATCCCCTTCGACAAAGGATTGTTCGACGCGCCCGTGGCCCTCATGGCGGCGGTGGCGTTGCACCGCTCGCATGGCCCTCAAATTCCTCACCCAGATCTTCGGCAGCCGCAATGACCGTCTGCTCAAACAATATCGCAAGACCGTGGAGCGCATCAATGCGCTGGAGTCTTCGCTGGAGCCTTTGAGCGACGACGCTCTGCGCGCCAAGACCGAAGAATTCAAAAAGCGCGTCGCCGGCGGCGAAGCGCTCGAAGACCTGTTGCCTGAGGCGTTTGCAGTGGTGCGCGAGGGCTCCAAGCGCGTCATGAAAATGCGTCATTTCGATGTGCAAATGGTGGGCGGCATTGCCTTGCACCAGGGCAAGATTGCGGAAATGCGCACCGGCGAAGGCAAAACCTTGACGGCCACCTTGGCGGTGTACCTGAACGCCCTGAGCGGCAAGGGCGTGCATGTGGTGACCGTCAACGATTACCTGGCACAACGTGACGCGCAATGGATGGGGCGTTTGTACAACTTCCTGGGCCTGTCGGTGGGCATCAACTTGCCGCAAATGCCGCGCGAAGAAAAGCAGGCGGCCTACCACGCCGACATCACCTACGGCACCAACAACGAATACGGCTTTGACTACCTGCGCGACAACATGGTGTACGAGCCGCACGATCGCGTGCAGCGGGCGCTGAACTATGCCATCGTGGACGAGGTGGACTCGATTCTGATTGACGAGGCCCGCACACCGCTGATCATCAGTGGCCAGGCTGAAGACCACACCGCCCTTTACCTGGCGATGAACAAGGTGGTGCCGCACCTGACCCGCCAAGAAGGCGAGGCCGATCCGCACACTGGCGAGGGCATCACCAAGCCAGGTGACTTCACCGTGGACGAAAAATCGCACCAGGTGTTTTTGACCGAGCAGGGTCATGAGAGCGCCGAGCGCATTCTGACCAGCATGGGCTTGCTGGCCGAGGGCGCGTCGCTGTACGACCCGGCCAACATCAGCCTGATGCATCACCTGTATGCGGCCCTGCGCGCCAACCATCTGTACCACCGCGATCAGCACTATGTGAACCAGGGCGGCGAGATTGTGATCGTGGACGAGTTCACCGGCCGCTTGATGGCCGGCCGGCGCTGGAGCGATGGCTTGCACCAGGCGGTCGAGGCCAAGGAAGGGGTGACCATCCAGGCCGAGAACCAGACGCTGGCCTCCATCACATTCCAGAATTACTTTCGCCTGTACAACAAACTCTCGGGCATGACCGGCACGGCCGACACCGAGGCCTACGAGTTCCAGGAAATCTACGGTCTGGAAACCGTGGTGATTCCGCCCAACCGCCCCAGCAAGCGCGATGACCAACTCGACCGTGTCTACAAGACCACGCAAGAAAAATACAACGCTGCCATTGACGACATTCGTGAATGCCATGAGCGTGGCCAACCGGTGTTGGTGGGCACCACCTCGATCGAGAACTCGGAACTGATATCCGAGTTACTGACGCGCGCCAAGCTGCCGCATCAGGTGCTCAACGCCAAGCAGCATGCGCGCGAAGCCGATATCGTGGCGCAAGCCGGGGCCCCCAAATCCATCACCATTGCCACCAACATGGCCGGTCGCGGGACCGATATCGTGCTGGGCGGCAATATCGAAAAAGCCGTGGCCGAGGTCGAGGCCGACGAGAGCCTGGACGCTGCAGGCCGCAACGCAAAAGTGATGGCCTTGCGTGCGCAATGGCAGCAAGACCACGAGTTTGTCAAAGACCAGGGCGGCTTGCGCATCATTGCCACCGAGCGCCATGAGTCGCGCCGCATCGACAACCAGTTGCGCGGCCGTTCGGGGCGCCAGGGCGACCCGGGTTCGTCGCGTTTCTTCTTGAGCCTGGACGACCAGCTCATGCGGATCTTCGCCGGCGACCGTGTCAAGGCCATCATGGACCGCTTGAAGATGCCCGAGGGCGAAGCCATCGAGGCGGGCATCGTCAACCGCAGCATCGAGAGCGCGCAGCGCAAGGTTGAAGCGCGCAACTTTGACATTCGCAAGCAATTGCTCGAATACGACGATGTCTCCAACGACCAGCGCAAGGTCATTTACCAGCAGCGCAACGACATTCTGGACGCCACCGACCTGACGGCCCAGATTGCCGCTTTGCGCGAAGGCTGCTTCACCGACCTGGTTCGCCAGTACGTGCCCGCCGAGTCGGTGGAAGAGCAGTGGGACCTGGCGGGGCTGGAGAAAGCTTTGGCCTCGGAGTGGCAACTTCATGTGCCGCTTGCGCAAACCGTGACGGCGGCCAGTGCCATCACGGACGAGGACATCTTAGAGCAAGTGGTGCAAGCCGCGCATGCGGCCTTCCAGGTCAAGCTTGACCAAGTGGGCGCCGAGCAGTTCACGCCCTTCATGCGCATGGTCTTGTTGCAAAACATCGACTCGCATTGGCGCGAGCACCTGTCGGCGCTGGACTACCTGCGCCAGGGCATTCACTTGCGCGGCTATGCGCAGAAGCAGCCCAAGCAAGAATACAAGCGCGAGGCTTTCGAGTTGTTTGCCCAATTGCTGGACTTGGTGAAGAACGAAGTCACCCGGGTGTTGATGACGGTGCAAATTCAATCCCAAGCGCAAGTGGATGCTGCCGCTCAGGAAATGGAGCAGCGTGCAGAAAACATTCAGAACGTGAGCTACACCGCGCCAACAGAAACCGGCGAGGCCCAGACCACGTTCGATCCGCAAACCCAGGTGGCAGCGGTGGCGCCCGTGGGCCGCAACGAGCCCTGCCCCTGTGGCAGCGGCAAGAAGTTCAAGTTTTGTCACGGAAAGCTCAGCTGATCATGGCCGTCAACCTTTTGCCTCCCAACCCCGCCGACCTGCACCCGGTGCCTGGTGTGCGCATTGGCGTGACCGAAGCCGGCATCCGCAAGGCCGGCCGCAAAGACCTGACCGTTGTGCTGCTGGACGAAGGCACTGCGGTGGGCGGCGTGTTCACCCAGAACCGTTTTTGCGCCGCACCGGTGCAAGTGTGCCGCGACCATTTGGCTGCCGGGCAGGGCGTGCGCGCCATCGTGATCAACACCGGCAACGCCAACGCCGGCACGGGCGAAGAAGGCTTGGTGCGCGCGCGCGCCACGTGCATTGGCATGGCCAAAGAATTGAGCGTCTCGCCCGAGCAAATATTGCCTTTCTCGACCGGCGTCATCATGGAGCCACTGCCGCATGAGCGCATCTTGGCGGCACTGCCGGCTGCCCTTGGCAGCGCCACCGAGAATAACTGGGCCACAGCGGCCGAAGGCATCATGACCACCGACACCGTGCCCAAGGCTTGCAGCGTGCAAGTGCAGATAGGTGGCGCCACGGTCACGGTCACCGGCATCTCCAAAGGCGCAGGCATGATTCGCCCCAACATGGCGACCATGTTGGGTTTCATCGCCACCGACGCTTGCGTGGCCCCCGCACTCATGAACACCCTGGCGCGCCACCTGGCCGAGGGTTCGTTCAACCGCGTTACCGTTGATGGCGACACCTCGACCAACGACTCATTTGTGGTCATGGCCACGCAGCGCGCCCGGCACGCACCGATCACCTCGCTGGACAGCGCAGAAGGCCAGGCCCTACAAGCGGCCATGATGACCGTGGCCCGTACTCTGGCCCAAGCCATCGTGCGCGATGGCGAAGGGGCTACCAAATTCATCACTGTGCAAGTGGAGGGCGGTCGCACCGCTGAAGAGTGTCGTTTGGTGGCCTATGCCATTGCGCATTCACCCTTGGTGAAGACGGCGTTTTATGCGAGCGACCCCAACTTGGGCCGCATTCTGGCCGCCGTGGGCTACGCAGGCATCGCCGACCTGGACCAGACCCAGATCGACTTGTACCTCGACGATGTGCACATTGCGCACCAGGGCGGACGTCACCCTGCTTACCGGGAAGAAGAGGGCCAGCGCGTCATGAAGCAGACGGAAATCAAGGTGCGTGTCGGCCTTGGCCGAGGCAGTGCAACCGACACTGTGTGGACCTGTGACTTCAGCCACGACTATGTGACCATCAACGCCGACTACCGCAGCTGAGCCATGAACGAATCTTTTGAACGCCTGATTCAGCGGGCCGAGTTGCTGATGCAACGCATCGAGTCTGTGCTGCCCCAACCCCTGAGTGCCCCGGACTGGACCGCCAGCGTGGCCTACCGTTACCGCAAGCGATCCAGTGGCCATGGCACCCTCGAGCCCGTGCGCCATGTGGCCTCGCTGGGCCTGTCCGATCTGAAAGAGATTGACGGTCAAAAAGAAAAAATGCAACGCAACACCGAGCAGTTCGTGCGGGGCCTGCCCGCCAACAACGTGTTGCTCACCGGCGCGCGCGGCACGGGCAAGTCATCCCTCATCAAGGCCTGCCTCAATGCCTACGCCGATCAAGGCCTGCGCCTGATTGAGGTGGACAAAGCCGACTTGGTGGACCTGCCGGACATCATCGACGTGGTGTCTGAGCGTCCGGAAAAATTCATGATCTTTTGTGATGATCTGAGTTTCGAAGACGGCGAGCCCGGCTACAAAGCGCTCAAGTCCATTCTGGATGGTTCGGTGGCGGCGGCCACCCCCAATGTACTGATCTATGCCACCAGCAACCGCCGCCATTTGTTGCCCGAATACATGAAGGACAACCTGAGCTACACCCATACCGAAGATGGTGAGGTACACCCGGGCGAGGTGATTGAAGAAAAAATTTCCTTGTCCGAGCGCTTTGGCTTGTGGGTCAGCTTCTACCCCTTCTCACAAGACGAGTACCTGACCATTGTGGGCCAATGGCTGACCGCCTTGGGCTTGCCCGAGGGCACGCTGGACAAGGCGCGGCCCGAAGCCTTGGTTTGGGCACTCGAGCGTGGCTCGCGCAGTGGCCGGGTGGCCTACCAGTTCGCGCGCGATTACGCGGGCCGCAACGCCTGAGACGCCCAGGACCGGCCATGACCCAATCTGCGGTGCTCGTGGCCGATGGTGACTTACCACGCGAAGGCGGCGAAAACCGCCCGTTGGTGCAAGTGGCCGTGGGCGTGCTGTTGCAAGGCGATGGCGCGTTTTTGCTGACCTCGCGCCCCCCTGGCAAGGTGTATGCCGGCTACTGGGAGTTCCCGGGTGGCAAGCTCGAGACTGGCGAGACCGTGCAGCAAGCGCTGGCGCGGGAACTGCATGAAGAAATTGGCATTGACATCGAAGACTGCGCGCTGTGGAAGGTCGAGCGCGTGGACTACCCGCATGCCTTGGTGCAGCTCAATTTTTGTCGCGTCACGCGCTGGCGCGGTGAATTGCAAATGCGTGAGGGGCAGTCTTTTGCTTGGCAGCAACTGCCGGTGACGGTGACGCCGGTGTTGCCAGGGACGCTGCCTGTATTGAGGTGGCTGGAAGAAGAGCGAGGGACGGCCGCAGCCCTTGGGGCTTCGCGCTGACAGGTTACTGGAGCGGCGTGTTTTCGAAATTGGGATCGTCGGGCGGAGCGAGATCGGGCACGCGGTGTTGCTCACTGGCCCAGGCGCCGAGGTCGATGTTTTTGCAGCGTTCGCCACAAAAAGGGCGGTAGCGGTTGCTGGGCGCATAGACGCTGGGGCCGCCACAGCCAGGACAGGTCACGATGCGTTCCGTCATCTCCGCCTCCTCAGGTGCACAGCGCCATTTCAAACGGAACGTCATCGCTCACAGGGGCCAAGTGTCCCTGCGCATCTTGGCGCATCAAGCGCACTGACACCATCATGCGATTGCCGCTGATCTCTGGCACCACCTTGAAGCTGGGGTCGATGCGCAGGCGCATCATCTGGAATTTGCCTTGGGGCAGGTTTTGCTGGAACAGACCCGCAGATGCCATCACCTTTTGGGCCGAAGCTGTGTCGCGCAGCAGCCGCAGCAAAAGGTTGACGCTGGCATAGAGCGGTTGCAAGGGCTCGGTCCAGCGCAATATGTCGTCACGTCGCTCCTGACTCGGACGTTGCTGCCAGGCGTGGTAACTCGGCAAGTCGAACCCACAGGTGCCACCCGGAATGGCCATGCGGTTGCGCAGGCTGGACAGCCATTCGTTCTCGCTCACGAACTGGCTGATGCGCGAGCCCGAGGTATTGATGCCTTCGAAACAGTCATCAATGTTTTTGAGAAAGGTTTCCAGCACGGCTTCTGCCACCGAGGGGTTGCCGCGGTAGGACTGGAATTGCTGTTTGTGCCGCTCCAGATCTTTCAATACATCCGATTTGAGGTCAGCGCGCCCACCGACTTCGACGATTTCAAAAACCGTGCTGAAGCAAAAATGGTGATCGGCGGGGTGGTCTCGTTGCAACAGCAGTTCAAAGCGGCGGAACAGGTATTCCAGACGCAAGTATGTGCGGACGCGTTCGTTGAAGGGGTGTTCGTAAAGGATCACGTCAAAGCCTGTTGGCTGTCGTTGCAAAGTCGACAGCAATGATACCCGACCTCTCTGGTGACTTGTCCTCGCGAGCGCAGCGCGTCGATCTCTGCAGCAGGAAGACGGTTGCTGTCCATTGGACCTTGATGTGACAACTGGAGGCTTATGTCAGACCCAAAGCCATAACCTCTGCACGCAAGGCGGGCAAGTCAAGCCCCTCGTTGTAAATGACCCAGTCCGCCGCGGCCAACCGAACGCTGCGCGGCGATTGTGCCGCGATGATGCGCGATACCTCTTCGGCGGCCAGACCGCTGCGGGCCCCCACCCGTTGAATTTGTGTGGCAGGCTCGCAATCGATCACCAGCACACGTTGCACCTGTTGTCGCCAGCGCCTGGATTCCACCAGCAAGGGCACATCGAAGACCAGCAGTTCATGCCCCCGCTCCAGGGCGGTCTGCGTTTGTCGTCGGGTTTCTTCCCCAACACAGGGGTGCACGATGCGTTCCAGACGCTGCTTGGCCAAGGGGTCAGCAAAGACCAGGTCGCGCATGCGTGCACGATCGAGGGCACCGTCGGCCTGGACGAAAGCATCGCCAAATTGGCGCGCAATCTCTGGCATGGCGGCCCCCCCTGGGGCAGTGACGCTGCGGGCAATGGCATCGGCATCTATGACGGCAGCGCCCAACGCCTGCAACAGGCTGGCTACCGTACTTTTGCCACTGCCAATGCCACCCGTCAGACCGAGATGAAGAGGGCGAAGCTGTTGCATGGGTGCAAGTCTAAGCCAGTCCGATCCAGTGCAGGACCTCGCTGGGGCCGCAGGCGACCAGCAGCATGGCCGCCAGCGCCAGAAAAGGGCCAAAGGGCACGTAGCGGCCTTCTCGCAACTGCCCCCGCGCACGCAGGACCAGGCCGACCCCGGCGCCAGCGCTGGCGGCCAGGAAAACCAGCGGAATCAGAGGCAAGGGACCCAGCCAAGCCCCCAGCGCGGCCAGCAGCTTGAAGTCGCCAGCGCCCAGGCCCTCTTGCCCTGTGACACGCTCGAAGACAAAGGCAATCAGCGCAAAACTGCTGTAGCCCACCATGGCGCCCCATAAAGCGCTTGACACAGAGAGGCCACTCCAGCCCATCTCGGCGACCCCCAAACCCAACCACAGAAGCGGTTGCGTCAGGCTGTCAGGCAGCAGCGTGGTCTCCCAATCGATAACGGCAAGCGTCAGCAGCAGGCTGCCACCGAAAGCCCAGGCGAGGGCAGCTGCCAGAGAGGTTGGCTGGCTCATGGGAAGCAACATTCCGCAGGCCATCCAGATCAGCGCATTGCCTGCTTCCACCAGCGGATAGCGCCAGGAGATGGGCGCATGGCATGATGCACAGCGACCACGCAGCCACAGGAAGCTTAGCAAAGGAACGTTGTGCCAAAGAGTCAGCGGCGTCTGGCAATGCGGACAATGCGACCCTGGACGGGCCAGGTTGTAGGGCTGCGCGGCAATGTCCAGGGTCAGCATGCGTGGCAAGCGGTGAATGACCACATTGAGAAAACTCCCCACCGCCAGCCCTGGCAAAAACCAGCAGAGGGCGAGCGCCCAGGAATGGCTCATAGGGCTTGCCCCAGCTGAAAAATGGGCAGGTACATGGCCACGACCAAACCGCCAATGACCAGACCCAAGAAAACCATCAAGGCAGGTTCCATCAAGCCAGAGAGCGCGGCCACATGGGCGTCCAATTCGCGCTCGTCAAACACAGCAGTTTTGGACAGCATGGCCTCAAGCATCCCCGATTCTTCCCCGACTTGCACCATTTGAATCAGCAGCGGAGAAAAAAACCTTGATTGTTGCTGCAGCGCCAGGGTCAGGCTTTGACCGCGCGTCAGGGCCAGGCGAATGTCTTGCGTGGCTTGGGCGAAGGACCGGTTGCCGGTGACCGGTCCCACGCTTTCCATCGCATCCACCAAAGGAATGCCGGCGCCGATCAATGTTGCCAAGGTTCTTGCCCAGCGAACCTGACACGCTTTTCGCATCAGAGGGCCCATTATGGGGAGTGCGAGTGCAAGGGCATCTGCGCGGCGCTTCCAGGGCTCTGAGCGTTGCCAGGCCTGGCGCACAAAGAGGCTCACCAGGCTGGCCACCAACAAGCACCAGACACCGTGGTTTGCCAGCCAGCGGCTGGCCCCCAGCACCCAGCGCGTGACAGCGGGAAGCTCGGCATTGAAAGAGCGAAAGATGTTTTCGAAAGCGGGCACAACCCAGAACAATATCACGCCCACTACGGCCGTGGCGATCGCCAGCACGGCGACAGGATAGGTCAGTGCAGCGCGCAAGCGCGATTGCAGCACGGCGGCTTTTTCCAGGTGCTCTGCCAAACGTTCCAACATGCTGTCCAGCATGCCAGCCATTTCACCCACAGCGACCAACTGGATGTACAGCGCCGGAAAATCGGAGTGCTCAAGCAGCACTTCGTTCAATGGCTGCCCAGCCTCGATTTTTTGTCGCAAGGTGCGGGCCAGTTGCATCAGGGGCTTGTGACCTGACTGGCCTTTTTCAAGGAGTGTCAGGGCTTGCAGCAGCGGCAGGCCAGCCTGCAACAGGGTGGCCAATTGGCGCGTCATCAGCAGCCGTTCGCGGGCGCCAATGCGCGGCAGAGGCACCAGCAAGGGTTGGCAGTGAAGCAAACGGATCTGGGACTGCGCCAGGGTGATTTGCAACGCGGTCGGGTCCACAGCCATGGCTTCGCCAGAGACGGGCTTGCCTTGCAGGTTGCGCCCTTGCCAGCGAAAGGTGCGTGTGGGTTCAGTCATGCGTGGCCTGCTCGACTTCGGCCAGGGTGGTCAGCCCTTGTCGGACTTTTTCCAAACCATCCTCACGCATGGTTTGAATGCCCTCGCGATGGGCTTGGGCCGCCAGGGACGGCGCGTCGGTTTGCTGGAGCAGCATGGTTTTGAGGGTCGGTGAAAGGGGCATGACTTGGAACAAGCCAATGCGCCCGGCAAATCCTTCGCGGCACAGCGAACAGCCAACGGCTTGCCAGATGGGCGCCTGGGTGGGCCGAGTTTTGCAATGCGGACAAAGTCGGCGCACCAGGCGTTGGGCCGTGATCAACAGCACACTGGCCGCCAGATGAAAGGGCTCTACGCCCATGTCATGCAAGCGCATCAGCGTGCTGGGGGCATCCTGGGTGTGCAAGGTGGACAGCACAAGATGACCGGTTTGCGCAGCTTGCAGCGCGATACGTGCGGTTTCAAGATCGCGAATTTCTCCCACCATCAGAATGTCGGGGTCTTGCCTGAGCAAGGCTCTCAGGGTGGTGGCAAAGGTCAGTCCGGCACGCTCATTCACACTGACCTGGTTGGCGCCTGTCAACTGAATTTCTGCAGGATCTTCGACGGTGGCGATATTGACGCGGCTGCTGTTGAGCTGATCCAGGCAACTGTAAAGAGAGCGTGTTTTGCCGGAGCCTGTCGGGCCTGTGATCAAAATCAGGCCATCGGGGCGCCGCAATGCCTGCTGCAGATGGGCCATGGCGGCGGGCGAGTAGCCCAAAGCTTGAAGGTCCAGGCTGCTCGCATGGCTTTCCAAAACCCGCACCACCAACTTTTCGCCGTGCAAAGTGGGCAAGCTGCTGACCCGAAGGTTGACCCAGCGTCCTTGCCATGACAGCGCCATGCGCCCATCTTGGGGCGTGCGCTTTTCGGCGATGTCAAGCCGCGCCAGCACTTTAAGCCGCGATACCAGTCGGTCGCGCACAGCCAGGGCCGGCGTCGCCGCCACATAAAGCTGGCCATCAATCCGGTAACGCACCCTGAGCCCTTTTTCTTGAGGTTCGAAATGGATGTCCGAGGCGCCTTGTGTCAGGGCCTCTTCCAGCAAATGCTGGAGCAGCTCGGCGATGGGACTGTCGGCGCTTGGGGCGTTGGGGTTATGGGCCATTTGCGAAGCACTCTAAGGGCGAACGCAATGGCCATTACGTTGGGCTTGCATGCGTCACAAATCGCATACGCCACCTGGCAAGCCGCCTTGAGCAGGCAATTTATTTGTGTTAACTTGCCAGCGCAGGGTGACAGTTTGAATCCACTGGCACAAAGTCTCTTTCCGTTTGAAAGGTTCTGTATGGCTCAAATACGCAAGGATCTGCCTTTGCTCAGTGCGTTGACGTGGCTTCGCGATGGATTTCGCGATATGCAGGCGACCCACTTCAGCGGGGCTTTTTATGGTCTGGTCTTTACGGCGATTGGCACGCTCATTGCCTTTGTCTATGCGACGTTTTGGAAAGCCTCCATGGGGATGACCGCGGGCTTCTTCCTGATGGGCCCGATCATTTGCACCGGTATTTATGAGCTGTCGCGGCAATTGCAGAAAGGCGAAACCATCAGCTTGGCGAAAAGCATGGGCGCCTGGCGCAGAAACTGGAAGTCACTTGGTTTCTTCGCGGTGATTCTCACCTTTCTCTTGATTGTGTGGGCTCGGGTGTCTGTGGTCTTGTTCGCCCTGTTTGCCAACCATGATTACCCGGACATGCAGAGCATGATCACGCAAATTGTTTCACTGCGCAATATCGAGTTCATTTTGGTGTGGCTCGGTGTGGGGTCGGTCTTTGCCACCTTGGCGTTTGCGATCTCGATTGTTTCTGTGCCGATGTTGTTGGACCGGCCCATTGACACGATGGAAGCCATCTTCACCAGCGCGCAAGCTCTCTGGGAAAATTTTGCAGCCTGTTTCATCTGGGCTTTGATGGTGGTGGTCTTGATAGGCAGTGCCTTGATTTTTTTCAAGCCCTTGCTGATTGTGTGGGCCCCTTGGGTGGGGCATGCCACTTGGAAGGCCTACCACGCATTGGTCATGCCTGCGCTGGAAGAGCCAGCTGTTTCCCTGGAGAGTGCCCAACCAGCCCATTGACAACGCTATGATCCTTGCATCAATCTCACAAGGTCAAGCCCATGGATTTGGTGGTGCACACTGTTTGTTTCAATGAAGAGGCCATGCTGCCGCACTTCTTGAACTATTACGCACCGCAGGCTAAAAAGATTCGCATCTATGACAACCAATCTACCGATCGGAGTGTCGAAATTGCGCTGTCCTACCCGAATGTCGAGGTGCTGAGTTTCAGCACAGATGGCAAGCTCTCCGAGCTTTCCCTCATGCATTTGCGCAACCAAGGCTGGAAAGAGGAGAAGTGTGACTACATGGTGGTCTGCGATGTTGATGAGTTCCTGTATCCCAGCAACCTGGCTTCATTTTTAGAGCGCCATCCAGAGGTGGATGTCTTTCAGCCTCAAGGCTATGACATGGTCTGTGACGAGTTTCCTGCTGCGCAAGATCGCTTGCTGACGGAGCTGGTTCAATGGGGCCGCCCCCACGACAATTATTCCAAGATGGCTTGTTTTCGCCCCCACAAAATTGTGGACATGAACTACGGCCCAGGCTCCCACCTGGCAAACCCTGTGGGCCACACCGATCTCCAAATTTACCGCGCGAGCGACAGCTCGGATGACCTCAAGCTCTTGCATTACAAGAACATGGGGCTGGCCTACCGACTACGACGTCACCAGGCTTTGAGCAGTAGATTGGCTGGTGAAGAGTTCGAGAAATACCGGTTTGGGTTCCACTACGCTTTTGATGACCAAGCGCAACTGGAAGAGTTCAGGGCGCTGAAGGACGGTGCCAGGCGAGTGATTGGTACGGGTGAATTGCCGGTTTGACGCAGGTCAATCCAGAATCGCAAGCTCAAACCAACAAATTTCAAAAAATTCTTGCGCTGACTCATTTTTGTCTCAAGGTCATGTCAACAAGATGTTACCGATCAAAAACAGAGTTCATTCCCAGTTCTTTTTGAAGAACGACAGCCATAGCTAATCTGATCGCTCCACGGCCAACGATGAACCAGCAGCTATTTCAGTCGTTGCTGGAAGTAGTCGACCAATTCTTTTTGCGCAATACCCGCTTCCTTGGCAGAGTACCGCATAGTCACCATACCCCCAGTCTGGGCTTTCGCGAAAGGACTGTGTGCGGCCGGCGGAGGGTTGGACCAATCAAAGGCGTGGGTGGCTCCTTCGATCAAGCGAACGGTCAACTGACTGGCAATCGCTGGAAATTCATGGCTCATGCGCAGACAATCTGTCTTTGGATCGAAGTCAAAGTCGTCATCCGTGCCAGAAACGATGTGAATCGGTTTTCCGGTTGCGCCCCAGTTTTGCGGCCGTCCCGGGTTGATCCACGATCGGATGCGTTGCGGGTCGTCCATGATGTTGGCGCAGGCAGGGTAAAGCGCGAAGTGAGCCGAGTAAACCAATTCTTTAGGTAAAGAATCGTTTTCCTGAGCAAGACGTGCCGGTCTGACGCCCATACCCGCCATGATCGATAGGGCCCCACCACTGGAAAAGCCTGCTACGCCGATTTGTTTGGGGTTGAAACGCCCATCTTTGGCGAGGTAAACCAGTGCTCCCCAGGCGTCTTGAAGACGGTCACAGAGCACGGGTGCGTTTCTGTCATTGCCGTTGCGCACGCCACGTGGGGTGAAAGAATCAACCTCTAGCGTGGCAATTCCGGCAGCGTTTAGAGCTCGGGCATAGAACTCACCAACTCCGACGATACCTGCGTTGCTGTGAAGCAGGACCACGGCTGGCATAGGCGTGTTCTTTGCGGACGGAAGGCGCAATTCGCCAGGTACGCTCGCCACATCTTTGACTCGCTCGTTACATTTCGAGCCGACAACAGGAACCTCAACTCTGCT
>VERE01000090.1 GCA_018882835.1 Limnohabitans sp. | reverse complement strand
CTTTACCATGCACAGTAATTTTGAACTCGTTGCTCGAGGCCATCACGGGCCCCGGGCTCACCGCAAAAGTACCCACTTTGGCGCCTGGCCAGTTGTGCATGCCGAACACGGCTTGCATCGGAAACTTTTTGAAGAGGCCATCCTTGATCATCTCGCGTGCGCCGCCGCCACCCTCTTCAGCAGGCTGAAAAATCACATACACCGTGCCGTCAAAGTTGCGGTGCTTGGCCAGGTGTTGCGCTGCCGCCAACAGCATCGCGGTGTGACCGTCATGACCGCATGCATGCATCTTGCCGGCGTGCTGGCTGGCATGGGCAAAGGTGTTGAACTCTTGCAAGGGCAAGGCATCCATGTCGGCCCGCAGGCCCATGGCACGTTCGCTGGTGCCGTTCTTGATGATGCCCACCACCCCTGTGGTGCCCATGCCCCGGTGCACCGGAATGCCCCATTCTGTCAACTTGGCCGCCACCACATCGGCGGTGCGCTGTTCTTGAAAGCACAGCTCCGGATGGGCGTGAATGTCTTTGCGAATCGCCACAATGCTGGCGGCTTGCGTCACGATGGAATCTAGAACGTTCATATAAACCCCTATTAACGGTTGCAGTCTACCCAGAGTCCTTCCAACACGCCACTAGGGTCATTCCCCCTGTCATTGAGAGGCCCGCAGGGCCGCTGAAAATCCTTGCCGACTTGAGGTGCTATGCGATCTGTGCGATGGCGGCAGGTTCTATGAATGAATGTTTTATTGGGTGTACAATTATTCATGAAAGTCGAGTTCGACATAGCAAAGTATGAGGAAAGCCAATGAGCGCGAAAAAGCCTTCTACGCACGTTATGTGGACTGATCCCGACGATGCGCCAGAATTGAATGAAGTGTTTTTCAAGAAAGCCGACCAATACAAAGGGGCCCAACTGAAGCCGCGTGGGCGCCCTAAAGCAGCGGTCACCAAAGAGCCGGTCAAATTGCGTCTGGACGCAGACGTGCTGGCTGCTTTGCGCGCCAGTGGTGATGGATGGCAAACACGCATCAACGACACATTGCGTGCATCCCTCAAATTAGCCGCCCGGCTTTAAGCCTCCCCCTACATTGCGAGACCCGCAGGGCCGCTGAAAACCCTGCCGGCGTGAGTTGTGTGCCTCTAGCGCAAGCACAGCGCAGCGTACTCAAAGGTCGCTGAGAGTGGCTTGGGCCAGAGCGACCACCAGGTGCTCCAGTGCGTCTGTGGCCACCGCACCACTGACTTGCTGGTACAGCGTGTGCGCACGCGCTTGCTGGGCATCGCCCTCCAGCATGACCAGGCCTTTGGCCATTTCCAGCATGCCGACCAATGAGGAGGGATTGTGGGCATGGGCCTCGGCGTACAAGGCCAAGCCCAGGTCTTTCCTGGCACCATGGGTCATCCTGGCGATCAGCTCGCCGACTTTGTCAATCACTTCGGCGTGGAAAGTGGCCAGCGCAAACTTGGCATCGCTGTGGGCAGGATTCAGTGCGATGGTTTTTTCTAACGCATCCCGCACCCTTGCCCCCATGCCCTGTGCCAAAGCTTTGGCCACGCTGATGCCTTGCGCATATCGCCCCAAGGAATAAGCCCACAAGTACCAGGCGTTGGGATTATCGGGCTGCAATTCAGTGTGCATCCTGGCTTGCTCAGCGGCTTGTTCCAGCAAACTCAGCCGCAGCGATTCTTGGGGCTCCATGTAATTGGCGTACACCGCTGTGGCACGGTTCACCAGGGTCCAGGCCGCGTGCTGGCCTTTGGCTGTCAAGGACAGTCCGCGCTCGACGGCGGCTTCAAACTCCCCCCGGTGAAACAAGGTCCAGGCCTGCAGCAAATCCTCCGCTTGCGGACAAGGCTCGGTGTCACCCCTGTGCAGCCGTGGCCATAACTCGCGCACTTGCTCGCTTGACAGGTGGAGGGGCGATGAAAGAGGTTGCCAATGCTGCATGCTCAGCCAGATTTGGGGGAGGGGAGGTCCGTTGGCGCGCCACTGTAGACCCGCATCAGGTGTTGCAAATGCTCGCGCGGCGCGGGCGTGGTGTAGGGTAAAAGCAAGCCTAAAACATGCTGTGCCCCGCGCAGCAGTGACTGCTGCGCGTTCTCATCTTCCATGGCATGGCGCGGATCGCGCACATATTCGTAACTGAGCCACCAGGTCAGCATCACCACCATGTGCGTGGCGGTCAACTCGCGCTCTGTGGCATTCATGGCCAGAACGCCGCTGTGGTCCAGGCTGAGCAGCAGCGCGCGAAAGGCACTGGTTTTCAGCTGCAGCATGGCCTTTAGCTCGGCCTCGAGTTTGCGGTTCTTGGTCAGCAGGTCGTTCAAGTCGCGGTACAAAAACCGATAGTGCCAGACGCCTTCAAGCAAAGAGTGCATAAAGAACCAGGCATCTTCCAGGTCGGCCACTTCGGGTGCAGCCGCCAGCAATTTGTGTAACGAGGCCTGGTAGCGCCCAAACAAGGCATTGACCAACTCATCTTTGGCCGGGTAGTGGTAATACAGGTTGCCCGGGCTGATGTTCAGCTCGGAGGAAATCAGGGTGGTGGAAACATTGGGCTCACCAAACCTGTTGAACAGCGTCAGCGTGACCTCAAGGATCCGCTCTGCTGTTCGCCTGGGCGCTTTTTTCGCCATGGTGTCGTCTCACTCGCCAATGTCTTCTTGGAATGAAGACACTCTAACCGAATTTCAAGACAGCGTCATGACCCAGCGCGCCATGGCCAGCACGCTCGCACCCTCTCACTTTTTCTTGACAGCCTTTTTCGCGGCAACAGGCGTTTTCTTGGCGGCGACGCGCTTGGGCCGGGCTTGGCTCGCCTTCAAAGAAGCCTCCAGCTCGGCAACCCGTTGGTTCAATGCTTCGAACTCAGCGGCCGTGGGCAAACCCAGCCGAGCCAGTGCGCGGGCCACCCGGTCTTCAAAAATCGTCTCCAACTTATCCCAAGAGCCCGATGCCTTGCTGCCAAATTGGGAGGCTTGACTGCTGAGTTCCTGTGCCATGGTGGTCATTTTTTGCGTGGCCTCGGCAATTTTTTCTTCTGCCGTGGTTTGCGCCTTGCGTTGCATGGACAAGCCATCTTTCACCAAGGTTTCAAATACTTTGCCCCCCTCTTGCTGGGCTTTGGCGAAGGCGCCCAAACCGGCAAGCCAAATTTGCTGTGCAGATTCCTTGACCGTTTCATTGAAGGCGCCGGGTTGGGGCGATGGTTTTTTTTCAGCCATGGTGAGTCTCTTGGGAAGGGCAAAAGAAGATTTCACACTGTAGTAGGAAGTGGCCACTTTGTTTAGGGGGCACTGACTAAACCAGGGAGGCATGCAATAACTGATTAAAATTAGAAGCTTAGCCGTCAAAAAATTTTCCCTTATCCTCTCGCCCATGCAGTGGTACGTCATTCACACCAAACCTCGCCAGGAGCAACGCGCTTTAGAGAACCTACAGCGCCAGGGGTTTGAGGCATGGCTTCCCATGATTGAGCTGGAAAAAGTGCGACGCAGCCGTTTGACCAGGGTGACCGAACCCATGTTCAGCCGCTACCTGTTCATTCGCCTGGACACCACCCAGACCAACTGGTCGCCCATTCGTTCCACCTTGGGCGTCAGCAAATTGGTATCGTTCGGCAACGTGCCTGCAGCGGTTCCCGATGCCCTCATAGACATGTTGCGAGAGTCCCCCCCGCTCACGCCCCAGCGCTTGATGAACCCTGGCGATGAAGTCCAGCTTGTGGACGGCCCTCTGCGTGGTCTGCGCGGCATCTATCAGCAACATGACGGCGAAGCACGTGCCATGGTGCTGATAGAGTTGCTGAGCCAGCCCCAGTCCATCCAAATCGAATTGCAGGCTTTGCGGCCTGTCACGTTATGAGTTCAGAACCCGCTTTGCCTCAACACATCGCCATCATCATGGATGGCAATGGCCGCTGGGCCAAGAAGCGCTTTCTGCCTCGTACCGTCGGCCACGTCAAGGGCGCCGCGGGCGTGCGACGCATTGTGAAAGCCTGTGCCGACCGCGACATTCGTTACCTCACGCTGTTTGCCTTCAGCACCGAAAATTGGCGACGTCCCCCTGAAGAGGTCTCCACCCTGATGGATCTCTTTGTCCAGTACCTGCAAAAAGAAATGGCGGACATGAGCAGCGAAGGCGTGCGCCTTCGGGTCATTGGCGACCGCAGCGCTTTCCCGCAAGATTTGCAGGCGCGCATTGCCGCAGCCGAACAAGCCACCGCGCACAACACTACGTTGCACCTCACGGTGGCCGCCAATTACGGTGGCCAATGGGATATTTTGCAAGCCATGCGCGCCTGGCACCACGCGAATCCGCAACAGGCGCTGGAAGACTTGCAAGAGCAAGACCTGGCGGCCTACCTCAGCACGGCTGATTTGCCAGACCCTGACCTGTTGATTCGGACCGGCGGCGAGTCACGCATCAGCAATTTTCTGCTGTGGCAAATGGCTTACACCGAGTTGTACTTTGTCGATGACTATTGGCCTGACTTCGACGAAGACTGCCTGGTCAAGGCCCTGACCTGGTACGCCTCTCGCGTGCGCCGCTTTGGCCGCACCGATGAGCAAGTCATGTTTTCTCCCGAGTCTGCGGCCTAAAGTTCGCGCAGCGCATGCACCCAGCGCATTTGCTCGGGCAAGCACCGCGTCTGCAAGTCGTAATGGTCAATGGCAAAGCACCGCGCAGCCTGGCCCAAGGCCTGTCGACGGTTGGGGTCCTGGCAAAGCGCGATCACTTTTTCGGCCAAAGCCGAGGCATCTAAAAAGTCCACCAGCCACCCGGTTTCGTTGTCTGTGATGGCCTCTTTCACGGGCGCCGTGTCACTGGCCACAATGGCGCACCCCGCGCTCATGGCTTCAAGCAGGCTCCAGCTCAAGACAAAAGGGTAGGTCAGGTAGGTGTGCACGGTGGAAATTTGCAGCAAGGAGACAAATTGGGCATAAGCGATATTCCCTAAAAAGTGAACGCGCTCAAGGTCGATGCGGTCTTTGACCTCGTTCAGGAAAATGTGCTTCCAGCCCTTGGGGGCGGCGCCACTGCCATCGGCCGGGCCCGGAGGCGGCGCCCCATAACTCACGCCCTCCCCCCCCACGATCAAAACGCGGGCATGGGGCCGTGCCTTCAAGATGGCCGGCAAAGCCCGCATGAAGATGTGGTAGCCGCGGTAGGGCTCCAGGTTGCGGTTGACGAAGGTGATCAGCTCGTCTGCGCGCGTGAGTTGTCGAATGTCGCTGTTGGTTTTCAGTTGCAGGCTAACCTCGGCCCGCGGGCTCACCAGGGCAGTGTCGATGCCATCGTGAACTACCTGAATCCGCTCACGAAAAGTGGCGGGGAACCCCGATTTTTGCCAATGCGTGGGAGACAGCCCTGCCTGCGCTATCGGAAAGTGCAGTTGGTAGTTGGCGTTCTTCAGCCTCAGCCTGCACGCATCCTCTTCGGTCGACGAGGAAAATTCTGGGTCAAAGCCGACGTCAGCGCCTGCGGATTGGTAAAAGAACTCGCAGTAAATCCCCAGCTTGGCCCGCGGCCACACGTCTTTTAAAAAAAGGCTTTCACCCCAGCCGGGATGGGCCACGATCACGTCAGGCGTGAAGCCCTCGTCTCGGAGTTGGCGGGCACAGTGGTAAGCCGCCTCGCCCCGGATGACCTTGGTTTCCAAGTCGGAAACCCAGCGGTGCACGCCCGGGGTCGAGCCCCTTTGGGGGGTGTAGCGTCGCGTTTCCACGCCTGGCAGGTCAGGTGTGGCGTTGATGTGCATGGCCACCACCCGATGCCCGGGCAGCTTCGCCATGGCCGGTGCCAGGTGTTTGTATTGACCCGGAAAATTCTGATGAACAAAGAGCAGGTTCAAGTGCGTTTTTTCCCCAGGCCCAAGGGATTGGCCACCCTCAAGCGTTGGGGGCCTCTGGCGCAGCTTCCAAGGCGTCGCGCTTTTTCAGCACGCCTTGCTCCACCAGCTTGTTGATCACTTGGGTCATTTGGTCATAAGTGCGCACAAATCCCTGGACCGACATGGCCATGCCGCCAACCTTGTTGGCTTGGGCCTTGTCGCCGTTGATTTGTGAAATCGTGACCAATTCAAATCGGACAACGCCGTCCACCATTGAAATGCTGTCAATGCCGTCGACATAGGTGTACTGAGTGCTCATGGCGGGTCTTTGCTCCAGGTTGTAACCGTTTCATTCTAAGGCGCGCAAAGCGTACTAAACTCTGCCGCATCTATGACACCGTCCCTCTCCGCGTCGCAAAGTGAAATCGCTGCCGCCTTGAAGCAATTCAAGGGCGTTTTCAAGACGATTGGCGTTTTCAGCATGGCGATCAACCTGTTGATGTTGGTCCCCTCCATCTACATGTTGCAGGTTTACGACAGCGTGTTGTCCAGCCGCAACTTGACGACCTTGGCCATGCTCAGCCTCATCACCCTGATGTTTTATGCGCTCATCAGCGGGCTCGAATGGGTGCGCAGCCAGGTCTTGATTCGGGTCGGGGCCCAGATCGACGCGCTCATGAGCGAGCGCATTTACACCGCGGCGTTCGAGCAAAACCTCAAGAAAAACAATTTCCAGGCAGGGCAAGCGCTGACCGACTTGACCACCTTGCGCCAGTTCGTCACCGGTCAGGGGCTGTTTGCGCTGTTCGATGCGCCCTGGTTCCCTATCTACCTGGCAGTCAACTTCCTTTTCGATTTTTGGCTGGGCATGTTTTCCCTCATCGGCACCGCCGTGCTGATTGCCTTGGCGTGGGCCAACGACCGGGTGTCCAGCAAGCCCCTGTCGGAGGCGAGCCAACTGGCCGTGGCCTCTGGCGCCATGGCGACCAACAACCTGCGCAACGCCGAAGTCATCGAATCCATGGGCATGTTGCCCAATTTGCGAGCACGCTGGCACCAACTGCACCAACAGTTTTTGGCCCAACAAGCCATTGCCAGCGACAAAGCCTCGGTGGTCACGGCCGTCACCAAACTCTTCCGGCTCACTTTGCAGTCTTACATCTTGGGCTTGGGGGCTTGGCTGGTGATTGAAGGGCGCTTGACCCCCGGCATGATGATTGCCGGCTCCATCCTCATGGGGCGAGCGCTCAGCCCGGTCGAGCAACTCATCG
>VERE01000089.1 GCA_018882835.1 Limnohabitans sp. | reverse complement strand
GCCATGATGGGGGAGCGCCGATGAGTCGCTCCGCACAGGCCACACCGTTGGAGGCATGCTGGATTCCCACTGCACGCGCACCTCGATGCCAGCGCCCGGCTGCGGTGACAAAGCCACGCGGCCCAGCCACAAACTGGGAAGCTGTTGCGTCATTTGACGCAGACCACCCATGAGGTTCTCCCATGAACCGGTCCAGGCCATTTCACGCTTGAAAGCGGGTGGGACAGCTGCAGCATTGGATGGCATGGTTTGCATATCAAACATCGCTGCAATGGGTTGTAGCCTTGACATTGCGCGTTCCGGTGCCAACGCCAGAGCGGCGGCCCATGCCGCTTGCTCTGCCTCGCTTTGCGCGATGGCTTGCGTCAGTGTGTTGTGCGCTGCTTCGTCGGCCGCTGCGCGCATTTGCATGGGCACGGGCAAAGGGTGCGCAAGCCATGCCAGGGGGCCCAGGCGCAATGCGCCCCAAAGCAACAGCACGGTGACAGACGCCGCATGCCACACACTCCAGCGCCAACGAACGGGTGCTGGCGACCAGGGCGCTGTTGCCCAGGCGCGCCACTGGGCGGCATCCTGCCATTGAAACGGCAAACGGCCGCTCATCTGGCTCATGGTGCCGCAGGTGTCAAGCGAACCTCGAACAGCCAGGCTGCATGCGAGCCCGCAGATTCAGGCGAAACCCACCGCACCGGCTCCCAGCGTTGCACCACCGACCCCTCCCCCAGCCCGAGACGCCATTGGTTGAACAGCAACTCGCTGGCAGCCAGGCCCACCCAGGTGAGCCGATCGGGTTGCCAGTGCACCGACTGCCACTGCAAGCCGGCCTCGGCGGGCGGCACACTGCGCGCAATCCAGTCCAGCGGTGCACTGCGCTGGCGATGTTGCAGGGTGCGCGCCTCGGCTTGTGCCTGCAAGCCAGTCCACTGCGCGGCTTGACGGTGGCGGCCCTGCGCCAGCAGTTCTTGTGCCGACCGTGCCTGCGCTTGCGCCGCTGCAGTGGCTTCGCGCTGTGAGGCCACAGACTGCAGTACGGCTTCCCCACCCCCCAACGCCAGCGCCAGACTGGCGACACACAGCGCCAATTGCCGCCAGCCACGCTGCCGCGCCTGCGCGGCCCGCAGTGCCCGATGGGGCAACAGATTGAAGCCAGCCGTGTCATCGGCCGTGCGCAGGGACAGCCCCCAGGCCAAACGTGCCGACGCGCTGTCGTCGCCGGCCACGCCCTGACGAGGCCAGCGAGCCTCCCGGTCCAGGGCCTGTTGCGCAGGTTCAATGGCCAACAGGGTGCAGCCCATTTGTTGGGCCCAATCTTGCCAGTGCTGCACTGCCGATTGCAGCACCGCACAACACGACCAGGTGACCTCGCCTGCCTGGTCTGAAAGCAGGACCCAGTCCCAGGCACAGTCTTGCAAAGGCCAGGGCAGGCGATCGGCCCACAGCAGACCCAGTTGAAATTCGATGTCCTCCACCGCAACCGTGCTGGGCAAACTCAGGGTGTCAAAGTAAAAGTGCTCGTCTGGCAAAGCCAGAACCACTGCCGCCCCGGCCAGCCGCACCTCGGATGGCACATCAGGGGTGACTTGGCATCGCAGTGGCTGGGGGCAAGCTTGCCCATCCAGGCTCACTTGTGCCATGACCCATCCCTGGGCTGTGGGAACCAAACCGATGGGCACGCGAGGCACGCCCCGCGCAGAGAAAATGTGCATCACCACCTCCGATGAATACCTATGAATTAATATAAGATGCACACGCCAAGCGCTTGAAGACTCGGTTATTTTTTACAATTCAAGCTTCACTCACCGGTGCTGTCCGCGCCTGACAGCCTTCTATGCCACGCCCAACCCCACCCGAATCGCCCACGCCAAACCAGCCCCAGCCAGCGAAAACCGGCTCCAACCTGGGCAGCTTGCTGGCCAGTTTTTTTCTGTGGGCTTTTGGCTTGGCAACCGCCGCTGGCGTAGCGGGTTTGTTGCTGGTCGCCCTGGCCTTGGCCATGGCTTACCCGCAGTTACCGGACGTGACCGATTTGTCCGACTACCGCCCCAAGCTGTCGATGCGCATCTTTTCAGTGGAAGGCAAACAAATTGGCGAGTTCGGCGAAGAGCGGCGCAACCTCACCCCCTTCAAAGACATCCCGCAAGTGATGAAAGACGCGGTCTTGTCCATCGAGGACTCGCGCTTTTACCAACACGGCGGCGTGGACTACATCGGCCTGTTGCGCGCCAGCGTCGCCAACCTCGGGCGCGCCAAAAGCCAGGGCGCGTCCACCATCACCATGCAGGTGGCGCGCAATGTGTACCTGTCTTCTGAAAAAACCTTCACGCGCAAAATCTACGAAGTGCTGCTGACCTTCAAGCTCGAGCATTTGCTGAGCAAAGACCAGATCTTCGAGATTTACCTGAACCAAATTTACCTGGGCCAGCGCGCTTATGGCTTTGCCGCTGCCGCAGAAACCTATTTCGGCAAGCCACTGAAAGACATCAGCATCGCCGAGGCGGCCATGCTGGCTGGCCTGCCCAAAGCGCCCTCGGCCTACAACCCGATCAACAATCCCAAGCGTGCCCGCTCGCGCCAGCTCTACATCATCGAGCGCATGGCGGAAAACGACTTCATCACCAAGGCCCAAGCAGAAGCGGCCAAAAAAGAAGAGCTGAAAATCCGCAACGCCGCCTCCAGCCCGCAAACCCATGCGGACTATGTGGCCGAGATGGCACGACAGCTGATGTTCGCGCAATACGGCCCCGAAATTTACACACGTGGCCTGAATGTTTACACCACCGTGCGCGCCGACGACCAAGAGGCGGCTTACCAAGCGTTGCGCCGCGGCATCATGGACTATGAGTTGCGCCAAAACTACCGCGGCCCCGAGCGCTTCATCAACCTGCCAAGCGACCCGCGCGAACTCGAAGACGCCATTGACGACGCCCTGATCGACCAAGGCGACAAGGGCGA
This sequence comes from Limnohabitans sp., assembly GCA_018882835.1. GTDB lineage: Bacteria > Pseudomonadota > Gammaproteobacteria > Burkholderiales > Burkholderiaceae_C > Limnohabitans. The sequence continues at coordinate 4,254 of VERE01000089.1, read as the reverse complement.
CTTGCTGGCGGCGGTGGTGCTGGAGGCCACGCCGCGCAAAGTGCGCGCCATGCGCCAAAACAGCGAAGTGCTGGAGATCACTGGCGATGGCCTCAAGCCGGTGCAATCCGGCCTGTCAGACAAGGCCCCGCCCAACATCAAGCTGCGCCCCGGCGCCCTCATTCGTGTCGTCAAAACACCGAAGAACACCTGGGAAATCACGCAGCTGCCCGAAGTCGAAGGCGCCTTTGTCGCCATCGACCCGCGCGATGGCGCCATCCGCTCCCTGGTAGGCGGGTTCGACTTCAACAAGAACAAGTTCAATCACGTCACGCAGGCCTGGCGCCAACCGGGCTCGAGCTTCAAGCCCTTCATCTACTCGGCGGCGCTGGAAAAAGGCTTCACGCCGTCCACCATCGTCAACGATGCGCCGCTGTTCTTCGATGCCAGCGTCACCGGCAGCCAGCCTTGGGAGCCCAAGAACTACGACGGCAAGTTTGAAGGCGCCATGACGCTGCGCACCGCCTTGGCCAAATCGAAAAACATGGTGTCGATCCGGGTCCTGCAATCGGTTGGGGCGCAAAACGCGCAGCAATGGATCACCCGCTTTGGCTTTGATGCTGAAAGGCATCCGCCCTACCTGACCATGGCGCTGGGCGCAGGCTCGGTCACGCCGCTGCAGATGGTGGTCGGCTATTCCGTGTTTGCCAATGGCGGCTACCGTGTCAACCCCTATTTGATTCAAAAGGTGACCGACCCGATGGGCAAAGTGTTGTCACAGTACACACCTATCGAGCAAGAAGAGTCGGCACGCGCCATCGATCCGCGCAACGCCTTTGTGATGTCACAGCTGCTGCAAGAAGTTACCCGCTCCGGCACGGCGGCCCGTGCGCAAAGCATGCTGAAGCGACCCGACTTGTACGGCAAAACCGGCACCACCAACGATGCGATGGACGCCTGGTTTGCGGGATACCAACCGACGCTGGCCGCAGTGACCTGGATTGGCTACGACACCCCGCGCAAACTGGGTGACCGTGAAACAGGTGGCGGCCTGAGCCTGCCGGTCTGGATCAGTTACATGCAGCAAGCCTTGCAAGGAGTGAGCGTGAGCGAGCCCACCGCGCCCCCCGGCCTGGTGCATGAAGGCAACGACTGGTATTACAAAGAATTTCCGCGCGGGGGTGGCGTCACCAGCCTGGGCACGGGCGCTGGCGCACAAGGCGGCACCAGCGATTTGCCAGCCGCCGACGAGAAACGCAAAATTCTCGACTTGTTCAAGAACTGAAATGCAATGCCAGCCCCGCCTGGGCGCTGGCATCGTCACGCAGCCGGCCCCAGAATTCGCCTTGGCCCTTGGTGTCTTGCCATTGCACGCCATCAAATCGGAAGTGGTAGCCCCCGGTGCGGCTGGCCAGCCAGACCTCATGCAAGGGCTTTTGCAGGTTGATCACGATCTGTGTGCGGTTCGGGAACGTCAGGGTGATCATGCCCCCCACCCGCTGGTTGTCGATGTCCGCCTCGGTCTCGTCGTTGAATTGGTCGCACTGCTGTTCCACCGCGCGCAACAAAGCTTCGGCGTGATTCATGAATTCGGAATCGGTCATGGGGGAGGGTCGTACAATTTCGGGATGGTGGCTCAAATTCTAGTCAGGTCCTTTGTCCTTGTACCCTGCATGGCTGCCATGCTGGCGGGGTGCGGTCAAAAAGGCGGGCTTTACCTGCCCAAAGAGCCCGAAGCACAGCAGCGCGCGACCTTGCCGCAAATTCTCACCCCCAGCTTGCCCGGCGCGTCCAAGGACGCCCCGCCGACCTCGTCCCCTTCTTCTCGCTGAACCGCATGAACACTCACCCCCTGCCCGGTGCGCCGCACCTGGCCTACCAAGGCCCAGACCTGATGCTCGAGGGCGTGCGCCTGTCGGACCTCGCGGCCACGCACGGCACGCCCCTGTTCGTCTACTCCAAGGCGGCCATGCTGTCGGCCTTGGCGGCTTACCAACGCGGCTTTGCCGGGCGCAAGGCGCGCGTTCACTACGCCATGAAAGCCAACAGCTCGCTGGCGGTGCTGCAAGTGTTCGCCCAAGCCGGCTGTGGCTTTGACATTGTGTCCGCCGGGGAGCTCGACCGCGTGATCGCCGCTGGCGGCAACCCGGCCTGGGTGATTTTTTCCGGGGTGGGCAAGACGCGCGCCGAAATGCGCCGCGCCCTCGAAGTGGGCATCCTGTGCTTCAATGTGGAAAGCGAAGCCGAGCTGGAAGTGCTGAACGAAGTGGCGCAAAGCCTGGGCCGACGTGCCCCCATCAGCATTCGCGTCAATCCCAATGTAGACGCCAAGACGCACCCCTATATTTCGACCGGCCTCAAAGGCAACAAATTCGGCGTGGCGCATGAGCGCGCCTTGTCGGTTTACCAACGCGCTGCCAGCCTGCCCGGTCTGGAAGTGGTGGGCATTGACTGCCACATTGGCTCGCAAATCACCACCACCAGCCCTTACCTGGACGCGATGGATCGCGTGCTCGATTTGGTACAGGCGATCGAGGCCGCAGGCATTCCGCTGCGCCACATCGACTTTGGCGGTGGCCTGGGCATCGACTACAACGGCGACACCCCACCCGCGGCCGATGCCCTGTGGGCGCAATTGCTGGCCAAGCTTGACGCGCGCGGTTACGGCCAGCGCGAGCTGATGATCGAGCCCGGCCGCTCCCTGGTGGGCAACGCCGGCGTGTGTTTGAGTGAAGTGCAATACCTCAAACCAGGCGAGCAAAAAAACTTCTGCATCATCGATGCCGCCATGAACGACTTGCCGCGCCCCGCAATGTACGAGGCGTTTCACCAGATCGTGCCTTTGCGCCTGAACAGCGCAGCAGCCGAAACGGTGTACGACGTGGTGGGGCCCGTCTGCGAGAGTGGCGATTGGCTGGGCCGCGATCGCGCCTTGCAGGTGCAAAGCGGCGATCTGCTGGCCGTGCTGTCGGCCGGCGCCTACTGCATGAGCATGTCCAGCAACTACAACACCCGTGGCCGTGCCGCCGAAGTGCTGGTGGACGGCACGCAATCACACCTGATTCGCCGGCGTGAAAGCCACGCAGACCAGATGCAGTTCGAACAACTGGTGTGAGGTTCAGCGACGCTTGAGGCTGGCGTGCCAGACACGCCAGCCCAGCAACAGGCCCAGCACGGCGGCATAAGTTGCCACTTCGGCAAAGTCTTGCTTGCCAGAGCGCATCCAGTAAAAGTGCAGGATGGCCAGCACGGCCACCCCATACACCGCGCGGTGCAACGCTTGCCAACGCTTGGCACCTAGCCAGCGTTGGGCGCGCTGAAACGAGGTGGCCGCCAGCAACAGCAGCAACACCGTGGCGGCAAAGCCCACCAGAATAAAGGGCCGTTTGGCAATGTCCTTGGCGATGTCCGCAACCTCCAGCCCCATGTCCAACCAGGCATAGCACAGCAAGTGCAGCGTTGCATAGGCAAACACATTGAGGCCCAGCAGGCGGCGAAATCGCGCCAGCGCAGGCGTTCGGGTGATCACCCGCAAGGGCGTCACGGCCAGCACCAGGCACAAGGCGCGCAAAGTCCAGTCTCCCGTGCCGCGAATCAGGGCCTCTGCCGGGTTGGGGCCCAAGCGGTCTTGAAAGGCCGCCAGGAACAGCCACAGCACGGGCAGCGCACACAGACACGCCAACACCGCTTTGGCCTGTGGACGCAGCAGCCAGACGCGCATGCTCAGAAGTTTTTGCGCAAGTCCATGCCGGCGTACAAAGACGCCACCTGAGCCTCATAGCCATTGAACATCAGCGTCTTGCGCTTCTTGCTCAACAAACCGTCCTCACCCAAGCGCCGCTCGGTAGCCTGGCTCCAACGCGGGTGGTCCACATGGGGGTTCACGTTGGAATAAAAGCCATACTCGTTGGCGGCCGCCTTGTTCCAGGCGGTGGCGGGCTGCTGCTCGGTGAAGCGGATTTTCACCAGGCTCTTGGCATTCTTGAAACCGTACTTCCAGGGCACCACCAGCCGCACAGGGGCGCCATTTTGTTTGGGCAGCACTTCGCCGTACATGCCAAAGCACAACAAGGTGAGCGGATGCATGGCCTCGTCCAAGCGCAAGCCCTCTTCATAGGGCCAATCCAGAATGCGCGAACCGACGAAGGGCATGGTCTTGGGGTCGGCGAGGGTCTGAAACGACACATACTTGGCACTCCCCAGCGGCTCCACCTTGCGGATCAACTCAGCCAGCGAATAGCCCACCCAAGGCACCACCATGGACCAGCCCTCGAC
>VERE01000006.1 GCA_018882835.1 Limnohabitans sp. | reverse complement strand
GCCATCGCCCGGGTCAGCGGTTTCATGCCCTCCCAAGGGCGTTGGGTGCGGGCCTTGCGACCGGAGTGACCCAGTTGTATGCCAGTGGCCGCACCGCAGCTTTTCATGAAATCGCTGATGCGTCTCAGTTGTGGCACAAAGGCATCGTCCCATAAACCCAAATCGCCGATCGTGCCGCAGCCGCGGCGCTCCACTTTGGTGGACTCCATGATCACCAAGCCTGCGCCGCCTGCGGCAAAGCGCCCTGCGTTCATCAAATGCCAATCGGTGGCAAACCCTTTGACGCCGGCATACTGGTGCATGGGGGCCACCACCACCCGGTTTCGCAGGGTCAGGCCACGCAGCGTCCAGGGCGAGAAAAGCAAGGGCGAATTCATCACAAACTTCCTTCTGAAAATTCCTTGCAAATGTGACATGATCGGCGTCGGCTGACCAGAGGGGCAGCCCGACTGGAAAGACACCCACATGACACACTTCAAATCCTGGATGGCTCTGGCCTGTGGCCTGAGCTTCTCTTTCTTGGCAACAGCGCAAGACTTCCCGCAACGCCCCATCACGGTCGTCATGCCCTATGCCGCTGGCGGCCCAGGCGATGTGATCACCCGGATATTCGCCGGATCCATGCAAAAGTTTCTGGGTCAATCCATCGTGGTCGACAACACGGCCGGGGCCTCTGGCTCGATTGGCAGCGCCAAAGTGGCTCGCGCCAAGCCAGACGGTTACACCCTGCTGATGATCCATGTCAGCCATGCCACCAACCCTGCCATGGTGAAAAACCTCAGCTTCCACCCGGTCGATGACTTTGAGCCGATCGGGCAAGCGTCAGAAGGCCCCATGCTGGTGGTGGCACGCAAAGACTTTCCAGCGCGCGATGGCCGCGAATTCATTGCCATGGTGCGCGAGCAAGGCAACAAGCTGAGCATTGGCCATGCAGGCATCGGGTCAGCCTCCCATTTGTGTGGCCTGATGTTCATGAATGCCCTGAAAACCGACCTGACCTTTGTGCCCTACAAAGGCGCTGCACCGGCCCTCAACGACCTGATGGGCGGACAACTCGACCTGATGTGCGACCAGACCACGAACACGGTGCCCTCCCTGCAAGGCCAGCGCATCAAGGCTTACACGGCGGCTGGCAAATCGCGTTTGAGTTCGATGCCGGATTTGCCTGCCATGAGCGAACTCGGCGTGGCAGGGTTCGACATCAGCATTGTCTTCAGTTTGTACGCCCCCAAGGCCACGCCCAAACCGGTCATTGAGAAACTGACTGCGGCATTGCAGTACGCGGTGAAAGATCCCGAAGTGAAACAAAAACTGGGCAGCCTGGGCTCAGAGCCTGTGAGCCCGGAACGGGCCAGACCCGAAGCCCTGCGGGCCCATTTGAAGCACGAGATCGAAACCCTCGCACCCCTGTTGCTCAAGGCCGGGGCGCAAGCGAACTAAGCTCCCACCGCGCCAAGTCGGTCAGGGTCAGAGCTGTTTGAAGCCGATGTCTTTGGTGAGCTTGCCCCAGCGCTCAAAGTCGTTTTGAATCACGTCTTTGAAATAGTCTGGAGATTCCATGTGTATATCGAGGCCCAGCTTTTTCATTCGCTCTCTGACATCTGGCAAGGTCAGGGCCAGGTTGACCTCTTTGTTCAGCAACTGAATGATTTCTTTGGGCGTCCCGGCGGGCGCAATCATGCCGAACCACCCCCCGGAGGTAAAGCCAGGGACACTCTCTGACAAGGTGGGCACTTTAGGGTACTCGGGCAATCGCGAAGATCGCGCAATGCCCAACATTTTCAGCTTGCCCGAAGCGGCCAAAGGCTCGGCAGATATGAAAGAGGCCAGCGTCGCGTCAATCTGGTTGCCCAGCATTTCCGTGAAAACCGCAGTCATGCTCTTATAAGGCACATGCAGGTAGCTGAAGCCCGCCTGCAAGCGGAACTGCTCTGTTGCAAAGTGCAGAAATGCGCCCTCGCCATTGGTACCGAAAGTGATCTTGCCAGGGTTGGCTTTGCCGTATTTGATCAGTTCATCGACCGTGTTGAAGGGGGCATTGGGGCTGACCATCAGGGCCAAGAAATTGGACGCCATCAAGGCAATGGGGTCAAAGTCTTTCTTGCTGTCATAGGCCACTTTTTGGTAAGCCAGCGGCACAATCACCATGTTGCCGCCTTGGCCGCAACCGATGGTGTAACCATCGGGGGGCGCCTGCTTGATCAATGACAGGCCCAGTTGCCCAGCAGAGCCGGCGCGGTTATCGACGACCAGCGGCTGACCCAGTCGCGCTGTCAGGTGCGGCCCAATCAGGCGAACCAAAATATCACAGCTGTCACCGGCCCCCGCAGGAACGATGACGCGGATGGGTTTGTTCGGATAGGACTGAGCACTGGCCATGCCAAGCGCTGCGATACCCAATATCGCCACCAACCATGTGCGGGCCCAAACTTTGAATTGACGCATGACGATCACTTTCCTGTTGCTTATTGAACGCCGCCCGGAATCGATGCGGCAATCGCACGCAACTTCTCCGTTTCGGTCTTGATTTCCTTGACCAGATCCTCTGGGGAGCTGCCCACAAGCACAAGGCCCATGGCACTCAGCTTGGCCTGAACCTGCGGGTCCGCCACCGCGACTTTGATGGCGGCATTCAATTTCATTTGCACCTCTTTGCTCATGCCTTTGGGCCCAAAAAGTCCGACCCAATAGGTCAAGTCATAACCGGGCAAGCCACCCTCGCCCAGGGTAGGCATTTGGGGGTAGCGTGGATCCCTTTTGGCGCTGGTCGTTCCCAACAGTCGAACCTTGCCGCTGTCGACAAAAGGTTTGGCACCACCATCAAAAATGACCTGGCAAATGCCCGAAATCACGTCCTGCATGCCGGGACCCGAGCCCTTGTAGGGAACGTGGATCATGTCCACTTTGGCCATGGACTTGAACAACTCGCCTGCGAAGTGCAAGCCACTGCCCATGCCCGAGGTGGCATAGTTCAATTTGCCCGGATTTTCTTTGGCGTATTTGATGAATTCGGGCAAGGTTTTGACGGGCAAGCTTGGATTCACAACCATCAGCAAGCCGTAGGATCCCACCAGCGAGACTGGCGTGAAATCCGTGACGGGGTCGTAAGAAAGGTTTTTTTCCGTAACGGCCATGAAGGTGTGCGTGCCGTTGGTGGTCATCAGCAGGTCGTAACCTTCTGGCGACATTTTGGTCACCGCTTCAGCGCCAATGCGGCCGCCGCCGCCCGCCCGGCTGTCAATCACGATGGGCTGGCCCAGGGTTTTGCTCATGCTTTCGGCCAACACACGGCTGACCTGGTCGGTGAAGCCGCCTGCCGCATACGGCACGATCATCTTGATGGGTCTGGAGGGATACCCCTGTGCCAACACAGTCCCTTGCCAAACGCACATGGCCACACCCGCCATGACCGCAATTGCATAACGCTTCAAATTCCACCGCATAGGCACCTCTTTGATTGCAGTCTGAATTTGAGCGCGCTTGCCAGCAATCCAGGACCGGGTTTTCCCGAACACAGCGCCCGCATTGTTGATCCACTGACAACTTAGTGACATGATCGCCCGGCCTGTGGATTTAAAACTCACACAAGCTCACAGGCTTGAATCACCCTCACCGGAACATCACATGCGATTAGGCTACTTCACCATGCCGCTCCATCCGCTGGAGCGCGACACCACAGAAACTCTGCACGAAGACCGCGAGACCATCATTTATGCAGACCAACTGGGGTTCTACGATGCCTTCGTGGGCGAACATCTGACCGACAAGGCCGAGAACGTCACCAACAGCTTGGTGTTCATGGCGACACTGATCCACAGCACCCAAAATATTCTTTTGGGCACAGGCACCTCCAACCTGTCGCACTCTCACCCCACATTGATTGCATCGCAATCGGCCATGTTTGACCATCTGGCCAAAGGTCGATTCATACTGGGTATCAGCCCGGGCGCCTTGGCCTCGGATGCAGAAGCACTGGGCATCCTGGACCAGGACCGCAACAAAATCTTTGCCGAGGCCATTGATGTCATTTTGGCCATCTGGGAACGTCAACCGCCCTACAACATCGATTTCGAAAACAACCGGTTCAAGGTCAGCACCGCACGCACCCAGGTCCCGGAAATTGGTCGTGGCATTTTGATGAAGCCCTACCAGGATCGCTTGCCCGAAATTGTGGGCACGGTGGTGGCCCCCTTCTCCAAGGGCGTGATCGCCATGGGGCAACGCAACTTCCACCCCATGTCGGCCAATTTTTTGCTGTCGCATTGGCTGCCCAGCCATTGGCATCATTACGCTCAAGGCAAAGAGAGTGTGGGCCAAAAAGCCGACCCTTCCGATTGGCGCATAGCGCGCACCATCTTCGTGGCCGATGACGCGGCCACTGCCCAACGTTATGGACGAGACGATGCCAACAGCCCGTACCGTTATTACTACCGACAAATGCTGACCAAGATGATGCTCAGCAAGCGTCACGTCATCTTCAAGAAACATGAGAACGAAGATGACCGTCACGTGACGCTCGACCGCTTGCTGAATGAATTGGTCATTGCAGGCACTGTCGACCAGGTCGTTGATCAAATCCTGGCCTTGCGTGAAGAAGTCGGTGATTTCGGCGAAATCACCTACGCCGGCATGGACTTGGTCGATCCTCAATTGGGTCGTCGCTCTATGGAATTGATGGCCCATGAAGTGATGCCGCGTGTCAACAAAGCCCTGGGCTTGGGCTCGGTCATCAACAGTACGAAAGCCGTCGCATGAAACGCATTCAGCCCGTCGTCCCCGGCACGCGCCCGGAATTGCGCGCCACCGAAGACAAAGTGATTGCCTCGCGCGGCAAGATCACCCTGCTCTACCAAGTGCTGCTGAACAGCCCAGCGATTTGTGAGGGCTGGGAGCAATTGATGACGGCGGTGCGTTACAAAACCTCGCTGTCGGATCGCCTGCGCGAACTGATTATTTTGCGCATCGCTGTCCTCAATGATGCGCCCTATGAGTTCAACGCCCATGCGCCCATTGCCGAAAAAGCCGGCGTGTCGCCTGCTGAAATCGAGGCTGTGCGACAAACCCCGCCGGGCGCAGCCCTTTCTGAACACGAGCGCCGTGTGCTGGCGCTGACCGATGCCATGACGCGCGACATTCACGTGCCCGACGCCTTGTTTGACAGCGTCACACAAGGCATGAGCGACACGGAAAAGGTGGAAGTGGCCGCCACCGTGGCCTCGTACAACATGGTCTCGCGTTTCCTGGTTGGCTTGCACGTGGAGTGACGACGTGACCTCGATGATCACTAGGTATGTTTTCAAACCCTGATTTCACAAGGAAGACTTCATGAAAATTGACTTGACCGGCCGCCGCGCCCTCATCACTGGCGGCAGCCGTGGCATCGGCCTGGCCATTGCACAAGCTTATGCCGAGGCCGGTGCCGACGTGGCCATTTGCGCCCGTGCCGAAGGCCCTTTGCAGCAAGCGCATGCGCAGCTTGCCAAGACCGGGCGCCGCATCAGCGCCAGGGCCTGTGATGTGTCGGATGCCCAGGCCATCAAGTCGTGGGTGGAACAAGCGGCTGCCGAGTTGGGTGGCGTGGACATCCTTGTGAACAACGCCTCGGGCTTTGGCCGCACCGATGACGAGGCTGGTTGGGCCCTGAGCATTCAGGTGGACCTGATGTCTACTGTGCGCGCCTGCCACGCCGCCATGCCCTTTTTGGAAAAGCAAGGCGGCAGCATCATTCACATTTCTTCTATCTCTGGGATGAAAGCCAGCGTGCGCACGCCCCCTTATGGCGCCATCAAGGCCGCGCTCATCGAGTACACGCAAACCCAGGCCCTGACCCATGCCGCCAAGAGAATTCGAGTCAACTGTATTGCGCCTGGCTCCATCTTTTTTGAGGGTGGCACCTGGGATGTGGTTCAGAAAAACAACCCGACGCTGTACAACAACATTCTCGGCAGCATTCCCTCAGGGCGCTTTGGCACCCCCGAAGAAGTGGCCCATGTTGCGGCTTTCCTGGCCAGCGACCTGGCGTCCTGGGTCACAGGCCAGACCCTGGCCGTGGATGGTGGTCAGGTGCTTTGATGAACTTCGCGCAAGCCATTGAATTCGCCCAGGCGCATGAGGTTCCCTGGACCCGTGACCCCCATGCAGAACCGGCACGCTTTGGCGTGCACCACGAAGACCCTGCCCCCTGGAATCGGCTGTCGGGTCCGGTGTACGAACGAGGGGGAGTCTCGGGCGTGGTATGGCAAAACGGAAAGGAAATCCAGCATTGGGGCACGCCCGACCGCGCCGATCAAACTTTCAGCGTCGCCAAAACCTACCTGGCCTTGCTGGCTGGGGCCGCCCACGATCGCGGCCTGTTGCCAGACCTGAACGAGCCCGTGGTCAAACGGGTACCAGGCATCGGGTTTGACAGCCCGCACAACGCGCAGATCACTTGGTTGCATTTGCTGACCCAAGTCAGCGAATGGGAGGGCACCTGCTTTGGCATGCCTGACACTGTTGACCGGTACCGGCATGTGTCCCACGACCCCAAAAAGGTGGAAGGTGTGAAGGGCTCTGCGCGGCCACTGCAAACCCCTGGCACCTATTGGGAATACAACGATGTTCGCATCAACCAGTTGTCCCTGGCCTTGCTGCATCTGTGGGGTCGACCGCTGCCCGAAGTGTTCACTGAAATTTTCCTGGCGCCTTTAGGCGCTGGTGAGGGCTTTCGGTGGGAAGGCTACGAACAATCCTGGTTGGACCTGCCGGCACGCCAAGGCCAGGCGGCACGGCGTGTGCAATCTGTGCCTGGTGGAACGCACTGGGGCGGCGGGGTCACCATCAGCGCGCGCGATCAGGCCCGCATTGCTCAGATGCTGCTGGACGGTGGCGTGACCAGGCACAACGGCCAAGAGCGACGCTTGCTTTCGTCAGAGTGGGTCAAGCGGATGCAGGTACCTTGCCCCTTGGCCTCTTTTTATGGCTTGCTCACCTGGCTCAACCCAAGCGGACAAACCTTTCCAGGCGCCAGCCCGGAAAGCTGGTTCATGGTAGGGGCAGGCGGAAATTACGTCTGGATCGAGCCGGCGCATCACGCTGTGGTGGTGGTGCGTTGGATCGACTCCGCGCACTTCACGGGCTTTGTCAGCCGCGTGGCCGAAGCCCTCAGAGGCTGAAGCCTTTACTCAGGCTTCACCCCGGCCTGCTGCGCGACCTTTTGCCAGCGGGCCAATTCTTCCTTGATGTAAGCAGAAAACTGCTCTGGCGTGGTGGGGGCGGTGACCGCGCTGTACTGCGCGAATTTGTCCTTGACTTCGGTGGATGCCAGCACAGCGGTCAGCGCACGGTTCAAACGCTGAATGACCGGCTTGGGCGTGCCTGCAGGCACCACAATGCCTTGCCATGAGCTCACATCAAAGCCAGGGAAGCCTTGTTCTGCCACGGTGGGCAGTTGGGGCGCTGCCGTGGCACGCTTGTCGGTGGTCACGGCCAACGCCCGAACCTTGCCTGCTGTGACTTGCGGATAGATGCTGGAGAAGGGGTCGAACAGCACCTGAATCTGCCCACCCACCAAATCGGTGATGGCCGGCGCACTGCCCTTGTAGGCAATGTGGTTCATGCGAATTCCTGCCAGACTGTTGAATTGCTCCACGGCCAAATGAATCGAGCTGCCGGCCGTGCCGTAGTTCAGCTGCCCCGGCTGGCTTTTGGCCAACTGCACCAATTCGCTCAAATTTTTGGCTGGTACCGAAGGGTGCACAGTGATCAACAACGGTTGGACCGCCACCAGGCTGATGGGATCAAAACTGCTGACAGGGTCATAGCCCAGTTTGGCGAAAGTAATGGGATTGATGCCCAGGGTGCTGATATTGCCCATGATCAGGGTGTAGCCATCGGCGGGCGCACGTGCGCCCAACTCTGCACCAATGGCGCCACTGGCACCGGCCCGGTTGTCAACCACCACTTGCTGGCCCAACTCTGACCCGAGTTTCACCGCTACCGCGCGAGCCACGATGTCGGTGACGCCACCGGGCGGGAAAGGCACGATCATGCGCAAGGCTTTGTTGGGGTAGTCTGTCTGCGCCCAAGTCACAGAAGCCATCAGGGCAGACAGGGCCAGGAGACGTTGCAGCCAGCACTTCATGGCAAGACCTCTTGATAAACTGATTCTCTGGGCGGGCAATGCAGGGTCAGCACCGTCGCGCCCTCCTCACCTGCGGCACAGTCTGGCAAGGGCTCGCCCTTGGAGACAAAAATCATTTCCCAAACGCCCAATGCTTGCGTCGTGCATTGCAACTGGCCATTCAAGACAAACACGAACACCCCCTGACTGGCATCATGGCGCGGGAAACTCAAGTTGCCGCGTGGTTTTAATTTCAAGTAGCCAATCCCCAAACCATCGGAATCAAAGGGGTGCAAGGCAAACTGCTCTCCTTCAATGGCGCCTGCAGGCGGATGTGACACGTCAATCGGACCCACGGTGAGATGCCGCTTGGGACCTCGTACCATTTTTTCGCGAGCAGCCGTGATCGGGATGAAGCCCGATTCGCACACCGGACGGATGGTGAAATATTTGATACCTTGCGGACCGGCAATGAGGGGGCCATAGCCGGTGTAGGCGCCGGCATAGTGAACCAGTACCGATTGCAAGTCATGCGCGCCAATTTGCCCTCCTCCGTCCACAAACACCTGGAACTGGTTTTGCCGATGAAAATGCGATTCCAGGGTGCAGTTCGGTGGCTGTTCAATCAATGAGGCGGTCGGCGACAGCGTCGGGTCTTCACCCGTCGCCATCCACTCCGACTTGTAAAAATGCTCGGTCATCATCGGCAACTGTCGACGCATGGTGGCGCCGTGGGCGCGGGTTCCTATGGCTATCATCGAGCGCTCCTTGGGAATATTTTGCAATCAGCGCGGCTTGTCACCGGCCAGAGTGATGCGATGCATGATGCGCCGGTAGCCGTGGTAGTCATTGACGGGGTTGTGCTGGGCGCACCGGTTGTCCCAAAAGGCCAGCGAGTGCGGCTGCCATTGGAAACGGCAGGTGAACTCAGGCTTGACTTGATGTTGGAACAAGAAATTCAGCAAAGGCGCGCTTTCCTCGTCGGTCAGGCCCTCGATGCCCACCGTGTGCGCGACATTCACAAACAACGCCTTGCGTCCGGTCTCCGGGTGGGTGCGCGCGATGGGATGCGCGGCTTGCAACTGCGCAGGGGCAGCCTCTTTGGCGTCGGTCTTGAGCCGGTCCTCGCGGGTGCGGGTGACATCGGCCTTGGCCGAACTGCTCAGACCCACCCGCCCATCGAGCATGGCGCGGAAGGTGTCGCTCAGGCTGTCCCAGGCCATGTATTGGTTGGCAAACATGGTGTCGCCCCCAAAGGGCGGGATTTCCCGCGCCAGCAACATGGAGCCCATGGGCGGCTCAGGCAAATAGGTTGTGTCGGAATGCCAGATGCCGCCAAAGTTGTTTCGCTCATGCTCGAGTTTTTTCACCTCGATCACGCAAGGAAATCCTGGCAGGCCTTTGACAAAAGGATATTCGATGGGCTGCCCCATGGCTTCGGCGAACGCCATGAACTGCGCCGGCGACAAAGGTTGGTCGCGTAAAAAAATGACCAAATGCTCACGCAAGGCTCCGCGCAGGTCTTGTGCCAATGCGGCGCTGACGGGCTGGGACAAATCCACACCCTGAATTTCGGCGCCCAAGGCACCCGCAATGCGTTGAATTTTCATGAAATCCATTCTGACACAAGGGGTTTCGAATGGCACAGGCCCGCAGTAATCCGGGTGACAAATAGGTTACGTCCAGAGACACTGGCGCGTGGTAAGTTCGCCCGATTCATATGGATGGAGCATGCATGTTTCGCTTTTTACGCAACCGACTGTGTCTGGCAGCCGTCCTGGTGCTTTCGCCATTCAGCCTTCTGGCGCAAGATTTTCCAAACCGCCCGGTCAAAATCATCGTGCCGCAAACGCCTGGCGGCGCCTCGGATGCACTGGCGCGCATCGTGGGACAAAAGCTCAGCGAAAAATGGCAGCAGTCGGTGGTGATCGAGAACCGTGCAGGCGCCGGTGGCAACGTGGGCATGGAGGTGGTGGCGCAATCGCCCGCCGATGGGCATGTGCTGCTGATGAGTTATGTGGGGTCGCACGCCATCAACGCTTCACTGTACAAAAAGCTGCCTTTTGATCCGGTCAAAGATTTTGCACCCGTGGCAACCCTGGCAACCTTGCCGTTCGTGCTGGTGGCTCGACCGGACGCCAGCTTCAAAAATGTCAAAGAGATGATCGACGTCGGCCAAAAGACATCCCTCACTTTTGGCTCGGCCGGCAACGGCTCGGTAAACCATTTGCTGGGCGTCATGTTCAACAACGCTGCCGGAACCAAGATGGAGCACATCCCCTACCGTGGCGCAGCGCCTGCCATGCAGGATTTGCTGAGCGGCCAAATCAATGTGGTCTTCACCAGCTTGCCCTCGGTGGCAGGCGCGATTCGCAACGGAACCCTGCGCCCCCTGGCGTTGACCAGTCAGGCGCGCTCTGGCACCTTCCCCCAGGTTCCGACGTTGGCCGAGTCGGGTTTGAAAGACTTCGACGTCTCGCCATGGTTTGGCCTGTTTGCGCCGGGCCAGACATCGGCTGCAGTGGTCCGCAAAATCAACCAGGATGTTCAGGACATTTTGAAAAACAAAGAGGTCATTGACAAATTCAACGCCCAAGGCGCCGACCCCCTGATTCGCCAACCCGCCGAGTTTGCGGCCATCTTGAAAACAGACCTCGCCAAGTGGGCCGAGGTCGTGCGCCAGTCTGGCGCACAGATTGACTGATTTTTTTGGAGCCCTGCATGCTCGACCTCATCATTCGCGGCGCCCAGGTTCACGATGGACTGGGCCACCCTCCTGTGAAAGCCGACGTGGCCATTCACCAGGGTCGGGTCACCCAGATCGGCGAGGTCACGGAACCTGCCCAAGAAGTGGTGGATGCCACGGGCCTGTCCTTGATGCCGGGCATTGTGGACCTGCACACCCACTTCGATGCGCAAGTGACCTGGGACCGCACACTGTCGCCCTCGCCGGCTTTGGGTGTGACCACCGCGGTCCTGGGCAACTGCGGCTTCGGCATAGCGCCCTGTCCGGCCCCTCTCAGAGAAACCATGCTGAAAAATCTGTCTGTGGTGGAAGGCATGAATTTGCAGGCCCTGTTGACGGGCGTGCAATGGGAATTTGAATCTTTTGCCGAATACATGGCCCAGCTGCGCCGCGTCAGACCCTACCTGAACACCGCCGTGTTTGCCGGTCATTCGGTGATCCGAACCGCTGTCATGGGGGAGGCGGGCTCTGACACTGCAGAAGCCACACCCGAACAGCTGGCAAAAATGTGTGAACTGGTGCGCGAGGCCATGCAGGCAGGTGCGATTGGTTTTGCCTCTTCTTTCTCACCCAATCACAGCGGCTACGGCGGTCGTCCCATGCCCTCCACCATCGCCAGCGAAGCCGAGTTGCGCGCCTTGACCGGTGTACTGGGCGAGATGAACCGTGGCGTCTTCATGATGGCGACGGGCTCGCGGGCAACCCCTGACATCATGGAGTCGATCGCAGAGACAACGCAACGGCCCACCTACATTTCCACCGTGTTAACCATGTACAACGAAGCCACGCCCGAGTTGGGGCTTAGCTACTACGATCGTTGTGCACAGGCCCTCGACCGAGGCAACCCCTTGTATGTGCTGACCAGTTGCCAGGCGCTGTCGTTCGACTTCACTTTGCTCGACCCTTACGTGATGCTCAGCCATTCGGCCTTCGATGCGGTCAAAAGCGCCCAACCCCATGAGCTGTCTGCCATTTACCGCGACCCCGCGTTCCGTGAGGCCTTCCGCCTGAACCTGAAATCGCCCAAGGCGGGCATTCTCTTCTTAGGCAATTGGAAAAACATTGAGGTGGGCCAAACCACTCAGCCCGCGCATGCGAGCCTGGAGGGAATGACCATTGCAGCTTTGGCAGCGCAACGGGGCGTCGACCCCGTGGATGCCTTCTTTGATCTGGCGTTGTCCGAAAACCTGGCAACCCATTTCGTCGGTAAATTCTTCAACAACAACGACGATGGCGTGGCCCCCTTGCTCAAGCACCGTGCCAGCGTCATCACCCTGTCGGATGCTGGCGCGCATTTGAGCTATATGTGCGACGCGGGCTTTGGCTTGCACTTTCTGGCGCATTGGGTGCGCGAAACGGGGCACTTTTCGTTGAGTGAAGGCATTCGTCGTCTCACCAGCGAGCCTGCAGACCGTTTCCGCATCCCAGAGCGTGGCCGATTGGTGGTGGGCAGCCCTGCTGACATGCTGTTGTTCGATCCCGCCACGGTAGGCATTTCCAAGCCCTTGCCGCGCCATGATTTACCGGGGGGCGCCACCCGCATGGTACGGGAGCCCCAAGGGGTTCATGGGGTTTGGGTGAATGGCGTCAAAGTACACGATGGTGTCAACTACATCCATCTGGAAAGCGGACCGGGCCAGGTTCTGGACCACTTCAACCCCTGAGGAGAACGCATGCATCACATCACACGCCGAACGGCAGGCTTGTTGCTCGCATGGAGCGCCTGCGCTTCCTGGGGTCAGTCCTGGCCAAGCAAACCCATTCGCATGGTGGTGGCCTTTCCACCCGGGGGGCCTACGGACATCGTGTCACGCGTCATTGCACAGCGGTTGTCTGAGCAACTGGGGCAACAAGTCATCATTGACAACAAGCCCGGCGCGGGCGGCAACATTGCTGCAGAACTGATTGCCAACGCGCCCGCCGATGGCCACACTTTGTTTTACAACACCTCGGCCGTCGTCATCGGCCCCGCGCTGTACAGCAAGGTCAATTACGACACCCTGAAAGACTTTGCGCCGGTGGCACTCACGGCCAGCGTGCCCATGGTGTTGGCGGTCAACCCCAACCTGCCGGCCCGCTCTGTCAAAGAATTTCTGGATTTGGCGCGCAGCAAGCCAGGTCAACTGAATTACAGCTCGTCTGGCACGGGCACCATCACGCACTTGGCCAGTGCCATGTTGTCCAGCCAAACCGGCATTCAGACCCAGCATGTGCCCTACAAAGGCAGCGCACCCGGCCTGGTGGATTTGGCCTCGGGCCAGACCCAATTCATGATCGACACCATCAACACGGTCTTGCCTTATGTGCGCGATGGGCGCCTGCGCGGGCTGGCAGTTTCCAGCATGAAACGGTCGTCGGTGTTGCCCGAGCTGCCCACGCTGCACGAATCCGGCTTAAGCGGCTTTGATGCCTCTGCCTGGCAAGGCATCATGGCCCCTGCGGCCACGCCCAATGACATCGTGCAACGCCTCAATGCCGAGGTGAACAAAGCGCTGGCGCATCCCGAGGTGCGGGCCAAACTGGCAGCCCAGGGCGCCGATGTGCTGGGCGGCACGTCGGCCGAGTACGCGGCCCATTTGCGCAGCGAACTGCCACGCTGGGCCAAGGCAGTGAAAGACTCTGGCGCCAAGGCCGACTGAGCCAGGGCTCAAAGCTCAGGGCTCAGGCCTCAGGCTGCGGCCATGCGGCGCACGCGCCAAAGCAGGGAGAACGCAATGGCCATGTTCACCAAGTTCCAGGCAATGCCGTTCAGAAAGGCGGCCCGGTAAGAGCCTGTCATGTCGAAAATGACGCCAGATAGCCAGCCCCCCAGCGCCATCCCGAGCAGGGTGGCGAAAATCACTGCCCCGGTGCGCGCACCCGCCTCCTTGGGAGAGAAATACTCGCGAATGATGATGGCATAGGACGGCACGATGCCGCCTTGAAACAGGCCAAACAGCGCGGCAATGATGTACAGCGACACGAGGCCATCAAACGGCAAAAACAACAGCAAAGCCACGCCCTGCAACACTGAACCCAGCAACAAGGTGCGCAGCCCACCGATGCGGTCGCATATGGCGCCAGACACCAGACGGCTGACAATGCCCGCCCCCAGCATCAAGGACAACATTTCGGCACCGCGGGCAGCACCAAAGCCAAGGTCTGAACAATAGGCCACGATGTGCACCTGGGGCATGGCCATGGCCACACAGCAGGCCACGCCAGCCACAAACAACAGGCCCTGTGCCATGCCAACCGACAAGCCCATGGGTCGCTCTGTCGAGTGCACGACCGTTTGTGAACCCATGCTGGGGGGTGCCACGGGCGCCTGCGGCAAAGGGGGTCGCTGTCGCATGGCCGTGGCCAGCAAGGCCATGCCGCCGCCACACACCAGGCCCAACAACAAGTAAGTGTCACGCCAACCCATGGCGTCAATGCCGCGCTGCGCCAGGGCCGGCCAAACGGTGCCCGCCAAATAGTTGCCACTGGCGCAAACCGCGACTGCAATCCCACGTCGTTTGTTCCACCAAAGCGCGGTGTCTGCCAGCAAGGGCGCAAAGGTGACCGAACTGCCCAGCAAACCCAGCATGACACCGTGGGCCAGGCTGAAGCTCAGCAAACTGCCCGACATGCCGGCCCAGGTGAAGCCCAGACCAGTCCCCACAGCGCCGATCAGCAAGGGCGTCATGACGCCGCGCCGATCGGCGAGCTTGCCCATCCACATGCCGCCCAAGCCAAAGCCCAGCATCATCAAGGTGTAAGGAAAGGATGCGTTGCCACGGCCCACACCAAACTCGGCCTGCACTGACGGCAAGACCACCGCCATGACATACATGCTGGCGTTGCCCAAAGTCATCAGCGCCAGGGTGATGAGCAAACGGCGCGTAGCGTGTGAAGAGTCAATCCATTCGGCGGGTGCGGCGGTGGTGGTCAAAGTTTGTCCTGTGGCAAAGCATGCTCATGCGATTTGACAGCTTTCGTGGCAGGCTGGCAAGGCAGGGGGTGTGAACTTGGCGACTGACGTGACTGCTGCAGTGCAGCATGATGGTCGTGATAAGGTTGCGTCCAACGCATCAAGACAAGAACGCAAACACCCTGAAGGAGATCGCCATGAGCACTGCGCACCCCAACGACATCACCAGCACCATGATGCAGGTGTCACTGTCGCTGAACCACTTGCTGGAGCGCGCCGGCACGCTGTTTGCCACCAACGAAATCGTGTCACGTCTGCCCGACAAGTCTTACCGTCGTCACACTTATGGCGAGTACTACCAACGCACCCGCAAGCTGGGCCAGGCGCTTAAAAACCTGGGCATGAAAACGGGTGACCGTGTCGCCACTTTGTGCTGGAACCACCATGCCCACCTGGAGGCTTACTTTGGCATTCCAGCCGCCGGGGGCGTCATGCACACCCTGAACTTGCGCTTGGCCGCCGATGAAATCGGCTGGATTGCGGCCGATGCCCAAGATCGCTTTTTGATTGTGGATGACATCCTGCTGCCGCTTTACCAGCAATTCGCTCACCTGCACACATTTGAAAAAGTCATTGTGTTTCCGTTTTCTGGGGCACCGGTGCCCGAGGGCTTGATCGACTACGAAAAGTGGTTGGCCGACACCGACGCCAGCCACTTCACTTATGCAGCGCACCACGAAGACGATCCGGTCTCCATGTGCTACACCTCGGGCACCACGGGCCGCCCCAAAGGGGTGGTGTACTCCCATCGCTCCACCATCTTGCACACACTGGTGGCCAGCCTGGGCGATTTTTGGGGCCTGCGCGGCACCGACGTGGTCTTGCCCGTCACCCCCATGTTCCATGCCAACAGCTGGGGCATGCCCTATGGCGCAGTGATGATGGGGGTCAAGCTGGTCTTTCCCGGGCCGCACCTGCACCCGGACGATTTGCTGGACCTGATGCAGGTCGAGCCCCCCACCCTGTCGCTGGGCGTGCCCACCATCTGGATGAGCTTGATTCAGACCTTCGATGCTGCCCAAACCAGCCAGCCAGGACGCTGGAAAATGCCCAAGGGCATGCGCAGCCTGGTCGGGGGTGCGGCCGTGCCGGAGGCCTTGATTCGGGCCTTCGACAAGCACGGCATCTGGATTTTGCAAGGCTGGGGCATGACAGAAACCTCGCCGGTATGCACCATCTCCTATCCGAAAGCTGAGCTGCGCGATGCGCCTATGGACGAGCGCTACCGCCGAGCGGCCATGGCCGGTGTCCCGGTGCCATTGGTGGACATTCGCATGCGAACCGAGGAAGGCACCGATGCGCCCTGGGACGGCAAAACCATGGGCGAGATTCAGGTGCGTGGCCCCTTCATCACTGGCAGCTATCACCAGGTCCCGATCTCGGATGAGAAATTCACCCAGGATGGCTGGTTGCGAACCGGCGATGTGGCGGTGATGGACGAGATGGGCTTTGTGCGCATCACAGACCGCACCAAAGACCTGATCAAGTCAGGCGGCGAATGGATCAGCTCGGTAGACCTGGAGAATGCCTTGATGGCGCACCCTGCCATTGCAGAAGCTGCGGTGATTGCCATCCCTGACGAAAAATGGAGCGAACGTCCGCTGGCTTGCGTGGTACTCAAGCCCGGGCAAAGTGTGACGCCCGCCGAGTTGGGCAGCCACCTGATGAAGCATGGCTTTGCCAAATGGCAAGTCCCTGACCGCGTGGAATTCATTGATGCGGTGCCGCGCACTTCCACCGGAAAGTTTTACAAATTGAAACTGAGAGAAATGTTCGCCTGATGTTTGATGTGCCAACCCACCCCGCGCATCCTGCGCTGATCCTGGACGACCGGGTCCTTGACTACGCCACGGTTGCGCAACAGCGCGACCAAGTGGCGGCCGCATTGCAGCGCGACGGTTTGAAGCCCGGCGATGTGGCGGCAATTTGTGCAGCCACATCGATGGAATACGTCATCACCTTTCTGGGTTGCTTGCGCGCAGGCGTGGTTGTGGCCCCCCTGGCGCCCTCCTCCTCGCCGGCGCATTTGGCGGCGATGATGGACAACGCCCAGGCCAAAGTGCTGTTCACCGATGTGGAAACCGCTTCCCGTGTTCCCGCGCAGGCCACTGTTTCGGTGCCGCGCGTGGCACTGGATGGCTCACCCGCTGGCCGTCCCTGGCTTGAATGGCTGGAGACGGCGGTGGCGCCGGCAACCATCACCCCCGAAGGCGACTGGCCTTTCAATTTGATTTACTCCTCTGGCACCACGGGCGTGCCCAAGGGAATCATTCAGCCCTACAGCATGCGTTGGGCGCAGCGTGACCGGGGTCGCATCAATGGCATTGGCGCTCAAACCATCAGCCTGATTTCCACGCCCTTGTATTCCAACACCACCCTGGTGACCTTGCTGCCAACCCTGGCGCTGGGCGGCACCGTGGTGTTGATGCGCAAATTCGACGCGCAACATTATTTGGCCTTGGCTGAAAAACACCGCGTCACCCATACCATGCTGGTGCCGGTGCAATACCAGCGGCTGATGGATTTTCCTGACTTTGACCGCTATGACCTGACCTCTTTCCAGGCCAAGTTTTGCACCAGCGCACCCTTTCGCGCCGACCTCAAAAGTGACGTGCTGAAACGCTGGCCGGGTGGACTCACCGAGTACTACGGTATGACCGAGGGCGGTGGCCGCTGCGAATTGCTGGCACACCTGCATCCCGACAAGCTGCACACGGTTGGCAAACCCGCCGAGGGGCACGACATTCGTTTGATTGACGAACAAGGCCACGAGGTCGCGCCAGGCGAAAGTGGGGAAGTCGTCGGCAGCTCGGGCGCCATGATGAAGGGCTACCACCGGCTGCCAGAAAAAACACGCGAAGTCGAATGGTTTGACCCCAGCGGCAAGCGTTTCATTCGCACGGGCGACGTCGGTCGCTTCGACGAGGATGGCTTTCTGATTCTGGGCGACCGCAAAAAAGACATGATCATCTCTGGCGGCTTCAACATCTACCCCATCGATATCGAGTCCGAATTGCGCCTGCACCCTGCTGTGAAAGAGTGCACCGTGGTCGGCGCCCCTTCGCGGCAATGGGGCGAGACACCCGTGGCCTTTGTGGTACGCAACCCTGGGCATGACATCAGCGCTAGCGACCTGATGCGATGGCTGAACGATCGGGTGGGTAAAACCCAGCGCTTGTCAGCCCTGGAGTGGCTGGAGGCATTGCCGCGCAGTGAAATTGGCAAAGTGTTGAAGCGCGAACTGCGCGACAGCTTTGCCGCCCAGCACCCCGAGATGACCGCTTGAGCCAGGCGCTTGCGATGAAACTTTTTCGACACAACATATTGCCAGGCCTGATCGCCTGGATGGCCTTGGCCACCGACTTGCCCCAACTGTCACTCTGAGAACTGCTATGAATCACACCGCACCTCGTCGCCATTGCCTGCTGTTGGCCGCTCTTTCGCTGGTCACGGCCACGGTGTCATGGGCGCAGCCCGCCGCCCCGGCATGGCCAGACCGCCCGATCCAATTGCTGATTCCCTATCCTCCGGGCGGCAGTGCCGATCTGCTGGGCCGTCCATTGGCCATGAAGCTGCAAGAGCGCCTGGGTCAAAACGTGGTTCTCGAATACAAGCCCGGCGCAGGTGGCACAGTCGCTTCACAAGCACTGGCCCGTGCCAAACCCGATGGTCACACGCTGATCTTGGTGCTGGCGGCCCATGCCATCAATGCCAGCCTTTACCCCAAGTTGCCTTACGACACGCGAAAAGATTTCGCACCGGTGTCGCTGGTGGCCAACTTGCCCATGATCGTGGCGGCCAGCAGCTCCCTGAAAGCCAACACCATCCCTGAGTTGATCGCAGCGGCCAAGGCCGCTCCAGGCAAGCTGACATTTGGCTCAGCCGGTAATGGCAACACAGGCCATTTGGCGGCAGAGTTTTTCAGCGCGCAAGCCGGCATCAAGATGACCCATGTGCCTTACAAGGGCAGCGCTGGAGTGGTCAACGCCATGCTGGCCGGCGAAATCGACTTGACGTTTGACAGCATCTCCACTTCGTGGCCGCAAATCAAATCGGGCCGCATGCGCGCCTTGGCGGTCACAGGTGAAAAGCGTGCCTCGATCTCGCCCGATGTGCCCACCATGATCGAGTCGGGCATGCCGGGCTTTGTGATCAACGGCTGGTACGCGATTCTGGCGCCAGCTGGCACACCTTCGCCCGTGGTGGAGCGACTCAGCAAAGAAATCGCTTCGGTTCTGACACTGCCCGACCTGCGCGCACAAATCATGGCTGGCGGCTATGAGCCCGTCGGCTCGACGCCGCAGGCCTTGGGCGCTCACATCGAGGCCGAATTGACGCGCTGGAACAAGGTCGTCAAGGACTCTGGGGCGAAGGTGGACTGACACCTGCTGTGCATGACGCTATGGGGGAAACTCCTAAATCGGGAAACTCCTAATCGCCGGGCTCAGGTTCTATGCAACGATGGTGTTCAAACCAACGCGATGGTTACCCTTCGCTGATCACCTCACAATGCAAGCCTCAGACACAGTTTCCGCAACGTCCATCTCAGACATTCCCTCCTTGTTGTCCGTTCGTGGCGTCGGTGTTCGCTTTGGCGGCATCGTGGCCCTGGATGGTGTCAGCTTCGAAGTACCTCAAGGCAAGATCACCGGCTTGATTGGCCCCAATGGCGCCGGCAAAACCACGCTGTTCAATTGCCTCTCGCGCTTGTACGAGTTCAACGAGGGAGAAATCACCTTCGATGGCCACCCGCTCAAAGGCATGACCCGACACCGTGCGGCCGAAGTTGGCATTGGTCGCACTTTTCAAAACCTGGCCCTGTTCAAGTCCATGACGGTGCTCGACAACATCAAAGTGGGCTCCCATTGCCGCGCGCAAAAAGGCTTTCTGGCGCATGCCTTGCGGTGGCATGGCGTGGCCAGCGAAGAGCAACGCATCCACGACGACGCTGAAAAACTCATTGAATTTCTGGACCTGCAATCGGTGGCTCAGCGACGTGTTTCCGATCTGCCTTTTGGAACCCAGAAGCGGGTTGAACTAGGACGCGCCCTGGCCAGCAAGCCCAAGCTGTTGCTGCTCGACGAGCCGGCTGCCGGTCTGAACCATGAAGAAGTTCATGCCCTGGGTGAGTTGGTGCAACACGTGCGCGACGCCCTGCATGTGACCGTGCTGCTGGTCGAGCACCACATGAACATGGTGATGAGCATTTCCGACAAAGTGGTGGCCTTGAACTTTGGTCGAAAAATTGCGGACGACATCCCCGAGCGCGTGCGACAACATCCTGAAGTCATTCAAGCCTATCTGGGCGGAGAAGCCGCATGAGCACATTGCTTGAACTGACCGACCTGTCTGCCGGCTATGGCGCCTCCGATGTCATCCATGGCCTGAACATGAAGATCGAAGAAGGCAGTATCACCACGCTGCTGGGTTCCAATGGCGCCGGAAAAACCAGCACCCTGCGCGCCATTTGCAAAATGATTCGCACCCGTGGGCAAATGGTGTTCGAGGGCAAACGGCTGGATGGACTGAGCACCGAAGACATTGTTCGGCTGGGGGTGGCCCATGTCCCGGATGGGCGCGGCACATTCACCAGCATGAGCGCCGAGGAAAACTTGCGCCTTGGCAGCTACACCCGCAAGGACAAGCGTGCAGTGGCCGAGGACCAGGAGCGCATGTTCCACTATTTCCCGCGACTGAAAGAGCGCCGCCATCAGCAAGCCGGCACGCTCTCGGGCGGTGAGCAGCAAATGCTGGCGATTGCGCGCGCACTCATGTTGCGCCCGCGCTTGCTGCTGCTTGACGAGCCTTCATTTGGCTTGGCGCCGCTGATTGTGAAAGAGATTTTCGGCATCATGCGCACCATCAACGAGACGGAAAAGGTCACCATTTTGCTGGTCGAACAAAACGCCGCCATGGCTTTGGACCTGGCCCATCAGGCCTACCTGATTGAAACCGGCCGGCTCGCCATGTCGGGGCCGGCCCAACAACTCAAGCAAGACGAAGCGGTTCGTCGGGCTTACCTGGGCTATTGAGGCGCGCACCATGGAAACCTTCCTGCACCAACTTGTTGCCGGCATCGCCACTGGGGGCGTCTACGCCAGCCTGGCCCTGGCCCTGGTCATGATTTACCAGTCGACGCACCACATCAACTTCGCCCAAGGTGAGCTGGCCATGTTCGCCACTTACATGGCCTGGAGCATGGTCAACGCCGGCGTGCCCTACTGGATTGCTTTTTTCAGCACCATTTTGCTGGCCTTTGTGCTGGGGGTGCTGCTGCAAAAAATCATCATCCAGCCCGTTCAGAATGCGCCGGTACTGAGCGTGGTGGTGGTCTTCATCGGCTTGCTGGTGATCTTCAACAGCCTGGCCGGTTGGATTTTTTCCTACACCATCAAATCCTTCCCCTCGCCCTTTCCTAAAGAGGCGCCTTTTGGCATTAAGTTCATGTCGGCACATGAGCTGGGGTCGATTGGCGTCACCCTGGTGTTATTGCTTTTCCTGTTCGGCTTCTTCCGATACACGCCGCTGGGACTGGCGATGCGTGCTGCGGCGCAAAACCCGGTCTCCAGCCGCTTGGTGGGCATCCGGGTGGGATGGATGCTGGCGCTGGGCTGGGGCCTGGCGGCAGCCATTGGCTCGACCGCCGGCATGATGATCGCGCCTGTGGTGTTTCTCGAGCCCAACATGATGTCGGGCATCTTGCTCTACGCTTTTGCCGCCGCCTTGGTGGGCGGCATTGACAGCCCGGGAGGCGCCGTCTTTGGCGGCTTCCTGGTGGGCATCCTGGAAAATCTGCTTGGTGCTTACCTGATTGGCACCGAACTCAAACTGTCGGTCGCCCTGTTGCTGATTGTGTCGGTGCTGACCATCCGTCCGGCAGGGCTGTTTGGCAAAGTCATTGTGACCAGGGTATGACGACCATGAACAACGCCTCCACCGCTTCGTCGCTCAGCCTGAAGACAGTTGTCTGGATCGCCTTGCTGCTGATGGCGGCATGTGTGTTGCCCTTTTTTGTCAGCAATTACAGCGTGTTCCAGTTCTCCATGGTGCTGTCCTACGCCATTGCCCTGGTGGGCCTGAACATCCTCACGGGATACAGCGGCCAAATTTCCCTGGGTCATGGGGCTTTTCTGGCCATCGGCGCCTACACCACGGCCATCTTGATGGACCGCTATGACATGCCCTACTGGGTCACCTTGCCCATCTCTGGCGCTCTTTGCCTGGTCGTGGGTTTCCTGTTTGGCTTGCCAGCCCTGCGTCTGGAAGGCCATTACCTGGCGCTGGCCACTTTCGCCCTGGCCGTGGCCTTGCCGCAGTTGCTGAAATTCAAGCACCTGGAAGAATGGACGGGCGGGGTTCAAGGCATTGTGATCATGAAGCCAGACCCATGGATCACATCCTTTGCAGGTCTCAGCATCAATTCGGACCGCTGGCTGTATTTCTTTTCCTTGCTGGTGGCCCTGATCATGTTCCTGCTGGCCTGGAATTTGTTGCGTGGCCGCATTGGGCGCGCCTTGATGGCCATTCGAGACCAGCCCATCGCTGCGGCCTCCATGGGCATCAACACCCCCTTTTACAAGAGCCTCGCTTTCGGTGTCAGCGCCTTATATACCGGCGTCGCGGGCAGCCTGAGCGCAATTTTGGTTGCTTTTGTGGCACCCGACAGTTTCACGGTGTTTTTGTCAATCACCTTGCTGGTGGGCATGGTCATTGGCGGCGTGGCCACCTTGCCTGGCGCTTTATTTGGCGCGGCTTTTGTGCAATTCATTCCCAATGTGGCCGACCAGATTTCCAAAGCAGCGCCCTGGGCCATTTACGGCGTGCTGCTGATCGGTTTCATGTATGTCATGCCCAGCGGCATCTATGGCGCCGTGCGCCTGGCCTGGGCCAAGCTGCGTGGCAGCCCCTGATCATTTTCCCGTTGTCCATTTTTGCCATAAGGATTCACCATGCAAAAAAGAAACTTCCTCCTCAGCGCACTGGCTCTGGCTGTGTCATGCCAGGTCACCTCGGCCCTGGCCCAGAAGAAATACGACCCGGGTGCGTCAGACACCGAGATCAAGATCGGTCAGACCATGCCCTACAGCGGCCCGGCGTCTGCCTATGGCGTCATTGGCAAGGTGCAAGCTGGTTATTTCAAAATGATCAACGAACAAGGCGGGATCAATGGTCGCAAGATCAACTTCATCAGCCTGGACGATGGTTACAGCCCGCCTAAAACCGTAGAGATGGTGCGCCGCCTGGTGGAACAAGACGAAGTGTTGTTGCTCATGAATACTTTGGGCACCCCCTCCAATACCGCCATTCACCGTTATGTGAATTCCAAAAAAGTGCCGCACCTGTTCCTGGCCACCGGCGCTTCCAAATGGAATGACCCCAAGCGCTTCCCCTGGACCATCGGTTTCAACACCAACTACCACTCCGAAGGCATGCTCTACGCCAAGGACATTCTGAAGAACAAGCCCAATGCCAAGATTGGCGTGCTGGTGCAAAACGATGACTATGGCAAGGATTACCTGAACGGCTTCAAAGAAGGTTTGGGTGACAAGGCCAAGACCATGATCATTTCAGAGGTCACCTATGAAGTCACCGACCCCACCATCGACTCTCAAATCGTGACCCTGAAGGGTTCGGGGGCCGACACTTTCTTCAACATCACCACGCCGAAGTTTGCCGCACAAGCCATTCGCAAAGTGGATGACATTGGCTGGAAGCCCACGCACTACCTGAACCAGGTGTCCGCATCAATTGGCTCGGTGCTGAAGCCTGCAGGGGTTGAAAAAGCCGTGGGCGTCATTTCCATGCAGTACATCAAAGACCCGACCGAAAAGCGTTGGGAAAACGATCCGACCATGAAAGAGTTCTTGGCCTTCATGAAAAAATACGTGCCCGATGCCAGCCCTGAAGACGCCAACACGACCTACGGTTATGCAGTTGCACAACTGATGGTGCATGTGCTGAAACAGGCCGGCGACAACCTGACGCGCGAAAACATCATGAAAGTGGTATCCAATATCAAGAACCACCAAATTCCGATGGCCATCCCGGGCGTGCTGGCCAATACCGCACCCGATGATTTTGCGCTGTTCCAGATGATGCAACTGATCAAATTCGACGGCAAAACCTGGTTGCCCTACGGCGAACCGACCGCTGTCAAGTAACCTGTCATGCGCTTACAGACGCCACCTTCGGGTGGCGTTTTTCATGGCTTGACCTAGGTCAAGCCATCCATGAATCCATTGCCCCGATGGGGCCTCACTGGGACCACAATGCGAGTTCTCCATTGAACCATCCAGGAGGCCCCATGACCGACCACAGCCCCCTTAGTGCCGATGAGCAACACTTGCTGCAACACTTGAGAAGCCACCGGCGCCTTCACCGAGAAGAGCGGCAACCCTCTCTGGGAGCCTTGCCGGCAAACCACTTGACGTGGGGCCAGCGCCTGGCAGACACGGTGGCCACCACGGTCGGCTCCTGGCGCTTCATCCTGTTGCAAAGTGCCTTGATCGTGGGCTGGATTGCATGGAACACCCAGGCTGGCAGCCAGGCCTGGGACCCCTACCCCTTCATTTTGCTGAACTTGGTCTTGTCATTTCAAGCGGCCTATACCGCCCCCGCCATCATGATGAGCCAGAACCGCCAAAGCGAGGTGGATCGGTTGCGATCGACCCATGATTACGAAATCAATGTCAAAGCCGAGTTGGAAATTGAGCTGCTGCATCAAAAGATAGACATGCTGCGCGAGCAAGACATTCGCAAGCTAGAAGACGCTTTGCTGAATGTCTCTCGTTTCCTGGAGCGTCAGGGCGAGGGGCCGAAACCTCGGTGAAGCCTCAAAGGTCGATCACGACATTGCCCACCACGCGCCCACCCTCGACCGCCTCATGGGCTTTGACAATGTCCTGCAAGGGGAACCGGGGGCCAATGCTGTGCTGCAGCCGTTGTCCTGACAACAAATCTTGCAGCTCTTGCTGGCAGCGAGCACGGTCTGCCGGCTTGAGGTCATAGACCAGGAAGAAACGCAAGTCGATCGAGGCGTAAAGGCAGGTGCGGAATGCCAACGGCACTTCAAGCGCATTGGAGCCATAGCAAACCCACACACCGTGTGCCTTGAGCGCGCCCGCAGCCACATACTGGCTGGTCGTCGACAGGTCCATGTCGATGATGGCATCCACACCTTGGCCTTGGGTTTCTGCCTTGATTCGCTCCGCCACCGGATCGGCTTTGTAATTCAAGAGGACATCCACCCCGGCGCTCAAGGCATGGGCTTGCTTGTCTGGCGCACCAGCCGTACCCAAAACGCGCGCGCCGCGCATTTTGGCAAGTTGGACAATGTAATGCCCAACAGCAGAGCCTGCGCCTGTCACCAGGACGTTTTTGCCTTTCAAGTCACCCGCCAGATGCACCGCTTGCAGGGCCGTCAACGCGGGGATGCCCAGACATGCCCCGGCTGCAAAGTCGGTGTTGTCGGGCAAATGAACGGCCTGGGCTGCAGGCACCACAATCCATTCGCTGGCCGTGCCTAGGGCCCGTTGCCATTGGCCATTCCATAACCAGACGCGCTCATTGAGCCTGGCAGCGGGAACTCCAGCGCCCAGCGCATCGATCCAGCCGGCCCCATCGCTGTGGGGAACAATCAAGGGATCGGTCACCGGACGGGCTCTTCGGGACTTCACATCGGACGGATTCACACCAGAGGTTTTCAGGCGCACACGCACTTCGCCAGGGCCTGGGGTCGGCGTTGGCAACTCCCCCACTTGCAGCACGTCGCGCGCTTCCCCGTTGGCAGCGTACCAGGCAGCTTTCATCGTATTTCCTTGAGTTTGATAGGGCATGCTCTGAGCATGGGTTACAAGGGGGCCACTGAGGCCCCCTGAATGTTGTGGCGGGCCAGGGCTTGTGCAACAAAACCGCAGGCTTTCATCTCTTGGACAAACTCACGCAGCATGACAGCTGCAGCCTCGCCGCTGCCTTTGGACAACCCCATGGCTTGCTGAATGACCATGAAGCGTCCGGGCAACAGACGCAAGCCGGGCAAACGTTGCGCATCGGCCTGAAGCTGTTGCTTGACGCCTGCGGCCACTTCAAGGTCTTGTGCGAGAAAGGTGTCGACCACGGCAGGCGAGCTGGGGGCGCGAACAATCTCGGCGTGCTGAATTTCACGCGTCAGAAACAAATCATAGGCACTGCCCTGACCTACCACCACACGATGGCCCACGCGGTCCACCTCAGCATTGTCTTGCAAAGGGGAGTCATTGCGCACCATGTAACTGCCTTCAATCAGCACATAAGGCGCGGTGAAATTCAGGCCCTGGCCGCGCAAAGGGTCGATGGCAAAAAAACCTACATCGGCCGCCTGGGTGGTCACGGCGTTGACCGACTGGGCCGCGGTTTCAAAGACCTCGCAGGAAAGTGCAACGCCCAGGCGATCGGCCAGGGCTTGTGCCAAATCGACAGACACGCCCTTGGCTTTGCCGGTCTGAAGGTCTTTTCCTGCCAGGATGGGATTGCCAAGGTTGATGGCGGCACGCAACACGCCCGAGGGCGCCACAGCGTGAATGATTTCGGATGTCAAAGGACTCATGGGTAAAGCATAGCCTGATTTCAAGGGCACAAATTCATGCGCGTGGTCTGGGCAAGGCTCTCGGAAAACCAGGCATCGATGCCTGCTTTGCGCTCTCCCTGGTACTGAATTTGACCAGAGGCGTCCAACACCATGCACAGGTCATGCCCTGGCACCAACAGCGTGCCGGGCTGGGCACGCCAAAGCCGCCACAAAGTATTCAGCGTCGCCTGGCTCTGGGCGCGGTCTTCGGTAGCGTCGACATCCAGCGACAAAAGCTCTGCCCGGTTTTTGGCGGCATCACCCGTAAAGAGCACGGGCACGGGTGTCCCTGTCAGATGAAACAACAAATGGCCGGGCGTATGGCCGGGCGCCGCCACAGCTTGAATGCCTGGTAAAAAAACATCGCCCGCCTGAATGCGGTGCACACGCGAAGACTGCATCAACTCGCGGACATACAGCTCAGGCAAAGGGTTGAACCCCACAGGCTGGGCGGCTGCCCATGACAACTCCTGCGCGCCGATCCAGATGCGCGCGTTGGGAAACAGGGTGAAGTTGACCGCATGGTCGTAATGCGCATGGGTCAACAACACATCGGTCACATCCTCCGCGGCCACCCCGCGAAAATGCAACTGCTGTGCAAGCACATGCCGCACGCCAAAAGAACCCACATCCACCAACAGCGTGCGACCTTGTCCGCGCAGCAGGCTCAAGGTGCTCCAGCCCAGGCTGCCATGGCACACAGAACGGCCGGGAAAGCCTTGCACAAGCACATCCAATTGGTACATGGTGAGGGGTCTCCGCAGGGGTAAATCAGGATGGGCGATCTTGCCCCAAGTCCTAGAATTTGTACACCATGAAACTTTACTTCTCTCCCACCTCCCCCTTCGTACGCAAATGCCTGGTGACTGCCCATGAGCTGAACCTGGTGGACCGACTCACTTTTTTGAATTGCAGCGCACACCCAGTCAACCGCGACCCAAGCATCATCGTCAGCAACCCCCTGGGCAAGGTGCCTACGCTGGTCACCGACGATGGCGTCGCCTTGTACGACAGTCGTGTGATTTGTGAATACCTCAACAGCTTGGGCGGCGGTACCCTGTTTCCCATCGCAGGTCCGGCACGCTGGGCCGCACTGGCCATGCAATCGCTGGCCGATGGCGTGATGGATGCCGCCTTGCTGGCCCGCTACGAAACCAATGTGCGACCTGAAGCCTTGCGCTGGAATGATTGGACGAACGGCCAGCTGGACAAAATTGCCACCTCGCTCGGTCACCTTGAAGCCCACCCCGAATTGCTCACGCCTGCGGTGCACATTGGCAACCTCACGCTGGGCTGCGCGCTGTGGTACCTCGACCTGCGCTACGCCGATCTGGCCTGGCGCAGCAAATACCCCCATGTCGCGCAATGGGCTGCCAGTTTCATGGAGCGCCCATCGCTCAAGGGCAGCTGGTCACTGCCTGCCTGACAGGCTCAGTCCACCCGGGCGCCCGACTTTTTTACCACCTCGCTCCAACGCGGCATTTCGTTGGACAAAAATCGGTGAAAATCGTCGGCCCCGAGGAACGCCGGGTCTGCCCCCTGATCCACCATGCGTTTGCGCACATCGGCCTGGTTCAGAACGGTTTTAAAAGCCTGACTGAGAACCTCGACAGCTTCTTTCGGTGTCCCTGCCGGGGCCATGAAGCCGTAAAAACCCACCACCACAAAGTCTTTGAAGCCGCTCTCGTGAACGGTAGGCACATCGGGCAAGGCTGGGCTGCGCTCGCGACTGGTCACGGCCAGGGCGCGCACCTTGCCTTGCTTGTGGTAGTTGGCCGCTTGCGGAATGCTTTCCGCCATGAACTGGACTTGCCCCGCCATCAGGTCGGTGAACGCCGGTGCGCTACCGCGATAAGGAATATGAACCATGAAAAGTTGGGCCGCAGACTTGAACATCTCCGGTGCCAGGTGGCTGATGCCACCATTGCCCGCCGAGCCGTAATTGACCTGGCCGGGGCGATCACGCACATAGGCCGTGAACTCCTGCAAGGTACGCACCGGCAATTGTGGGTTGACCAACAAAGCCAGTGGCTGCATGGCCGTGCGCGCGATCGGCACAAAATCTTTCAAGGTGCCATAGGGCAACCGGCTGTACAAGGCGGGATTGATCACCAGCACACCGGTGTTCGCCAGCATCAAGGTATGGCCGTCGGGAGCGGACTTCATCACTTCCTGGGCTCCCACGGTCCCACCCGCACCGGCTTTGTAATCGATCAGCACGGGCTGGCCCAAGACCGCTTGCAATTTGTCTGCCAGCAATCTGGCATGCAAATCCAAGGGGCCGCCCGCAGGAAAGCCGATCACGATGCGAACAGGTTTGGTGGGGAATGACCAGGCCGTGCCCAGGCCTATGACCCCCAAAAACAGACCCATCAGGCTGTTGCGCAGAAATTTCACTGTCGTGTGCATGACTTGCCAATGCCCCCTTCTCAACCTAAAGTGACTTATTCTGAATTGATCCCGTCAACCACCATGCCCCCAACCCTAGACCCCTTCACCCAGCGACTCAGCCAACTCTACACTGGCGCCGTGCACGATGTGTTGCGCGGCTTGGGCCACGACAATTGCGTGCTCCCTACCGAGTTGCGTCCCTTGGACCCTTCGCTGAAAGTGGCAGGCCGCGTGTGGACCGTCTCGGGTCACATCGACCGCACCATCTCTCGCCATGACAGCCTGCTGGGATGGACCACCTTGTTGTCCAAAGCGCCGGCAGGCCATGTGGTGGTTTGCCAACCGAACAACAAAGAAGTAGCGCTGATGGGCGAATTGTCGGCGGAAACCTTGAAAAACAAAGGCGTTCTGGGTTACGTGGTGGACGGCGGCTGCCGCGACACAGATTTCATCCTCGACCAAGGCTTCCCGGTGTTTCACAGTTTTTTCACGCCCTCGGACATTGTGGCGCGCTGGCGCCCTGACCGCTATGAAGAGCCCGTCACCTTGGGCACTGTGACAGTGTGCACAGGCGATTACATTTTGGGCGATCGGGATGGCCTGGTGGTCATTCCACAGGCCATGATTCAAGACGTGCTGGACAAAACTGAGCAAGTGGCCAGTACAGAAAACCTGGTGCGCGATGCCATCCGTGGCGGCGTGGACCCGGTGCAAGCCTATTTGAAATACGGCAAGTTTTAAAACAAGGAGACCCGAGATGACAAGCCCCAACCCACGCTGGAAACAACGCCCCCCCGGTTCCACCTGGGGTGACTTTGGGCCCGACGATCAATACGGTCGCATGAACCTTCTCACGCCCGAAAAAGTGCGACAAGGCATTGCGGAAGTGAAAGAGGGCCTGACTTTCAACCTCAGTTTGCCGCTGGATGTTCCAGGGGGCAATGTGCTGAATCCCCGTCGTTTGCCGCCGGTGTTGCGACCGACCTTGCGCAATGGCAAGCCCAATTTGAACTACCAGTTATGGTGCGATGACCCCAGTTGCACCGATGTGATCAGCGATGACCTGGTCATCATGCACTTGCAATACAGCACGCAATGGGACAGCCTGGCCCATGTGGGCTCGATGTTCGATGCCAACGGCGATGGCCAACCCGAACCGGTGTACTACAACGGCTTTCGCGCAGGCATCGACGTGGTGGGCCCTGCCAGCGGTGAAGGCGCTGGCATTTTTGACTTCGCCAAGATTCCTCGCGAGTCCACTTCGCAGGCCAAAGCCCTGGGCATCGACAAAATGTCCGAGCGCTGCGTGCAAGGCCGTGCCGTGATGATCGACCTGCACGCGCATGTGGGGCGAAAGCGCGTCAACATCGACTACGAACAACTCATGGACATCATGAAGAAAGACCATGTCACCGTCGAGCCAGGCGACATGGTGTGCCTGCACACGGGCTTTTCTGAAATGTTGTTGGAAATGAACAAGCAACCGGATGGCGAATTGCTGGACAAGAGTTGCGCGGTGCTGGAAGGCCGCGACCCCCGCCTGCTGCAATGGATCACCGACTCGGGCCTGGTGGCCCTGATTGCCGACAACTATGCGGTAGAAGCCCATCCCGCCTCACCCAAGGCAGGCCCCTGTGCCACCTTGCCCATTCACGAGCACTGCCTCTTCAAGCTGGGCGTGCATCTGGGGGAAATTTGGCACCTCACGCCACTGGCCAACTGGCTGCGGGCACACCAGCGCTCGCGTTTTTTGTTGACCGCACCACCGCTGCGTTTGCCCGGCGCTGTGGGCTCACCGGCGACGCCGATTGCCACGGTCTGATTTGCCATGAAGCTCAGCATCCGATCCTTCTTGCTTGCGGCCATAGGTGGACTTTTTGCCCTCACGTTGCAGGCACAGTCCTACCCCAGCAAACCCGTTCGCGTGGTGGTGCCCTACCCGCCCGGCGGCCCCACTGACATCGTGGCGCGCGTGCTGTTTCAGCAGGTGGCCGAAAGCACAGGCCAGCAATTTCTGATTGACAATCGCGCGGGCGCAGGCGGCAATATTGGCGCCGAGGCCGTGGCGAAAGCGCCCGCTGATGGCTACACCCTGCTGATTGGCACAACGGCCCATGCCATCAACATGTCGCTCTTCAAGTCTTTGAATTACGACGTGCAAAAAGATCTGGCCCCCGTGAGTTTGTTGACCCAAGGACCACTGGTCCTGGTCACGCACCCCCAGTTTCCCGCCAACAGCATCAAAGAGCTGATCGACATGGCCAAGGCCAAGCCGGGCAGTTTGAACTTTGCCTCTTCAGGCAATGGCCAGTCCACGCATTTGTCGGCCGAATTGTTCAACAGCATGGCGGGAATCAAAATGGTTCACGTACCCTACAAAGGCAGTGCGCCTGCTTTGGGCGACCTGATGTCGGGCCAAGTGGGCATCATGTTTGACACCACGCTGTCGGCCATGCCCTTTGTGAAAGCGGGCAAGCTCAAGGCTTTGGGAGTGACCAGCCCACAACGCACCCCCGCAGCACCCGATGTGCCCACCATTGCAGAGTCAGGCTTGCCAGGCTATGAAGTGTTTGCCTGGAACGGTGTGCTGGTGCCGGCTGGAACGCCCAAGGCCATCGTTGCACAACTCAATGAAGAAATTCGCAAAGCCATGCAATTGCCGCAGGTGCGCGAGAAATTCAGCGCGCAAGGTTTTGCCGCGTCTTGGAACACGCCAGATCAGTTTGGTGTGTTTGTTCGCAACGAAGTAGAGAAATGGGCGCGCACCGTGAAGGCTTCGGGCGCCACCCTGGATTGACACTTTCTGGCGCGCGGCAGCTCAGTCTGCCTTGGCGCCCGAGTCTTTCACCACCTTGGCCCATTTGAGCAGTTCGCTCTTGCAATAGGCCGCGAACTCTTCGGGCGAGTTGCCCACAGGCTCTGCGCCGAGTGCCGCATAGCGTTCTTTGACATCCGGCAACTTCAGGATGCGCGCCACTTCATTGGCCAACTTGTCGGCCACCTCTTTGGGCAATCCTTTGGGGCCCCACAGACCGTACCAGGTGCTGATGTCGTAACCGGGCACGCCGGCTTCGGCAACGGTGGCCAGGTCGGGCACGGCCAAGGAACGCCGGGCGGTGGTCACAGCCAGTGGGCGCAATTTGCCGGCCTTCACAAATGGCATGGCCGAAGGCATGGAATCGAACATCAACTGCACCTGGCCGCCAATCAGGTCGGTCAGTGCGGGCGAGCTCCCTTTGTAGGGCACGTGCTGCATGTCGATGCCCGTAGCCAGCTTGAAAGACTCGCCTGCAAGGTGAGGCGCCGCAGCGTTGCCCGAGGAGGCAAAGTTCAATTTGCCGGGGTTGGCTTTGGCATAGGCAATCAACTCTTTGACCGAACGCACGGGCAGGTCGTTGTTCACCACCAAGATCAGGGGCACATGAGCCAGTTGCGTGATCGGGGTGAAGTCGGCCGATGCATCGAAAGCAATCTTCGGGTAGAGGCTGGGGTTGATCACGTGAATGGATGCATTGCCCAGCAAGGTGTAGCCATCGGGCACCGCCTTGGCCACATCGGCAGACCCCATCATGCCCGAGCTGCCGGCTTTGTTGTCAATGGCAAAGGCTTGTCCAAAGCGCTCGCCCAGTTTGCTGGCGACAATGCGCGCCAACACATCGGTGGGGCCGCCCGGCGGAAAGGGCACCACCATGCGCACAGGACGCGAGGGGTAACCCGCCGTTTGCGCCCAGCTCAAAGGCAGGGCCCCCAGGAGCCCCCAACCCATCAGGGCACGGCGTTGCGAAAATGCAGGGGTGTTCATTCGCTTGTTTCTCCTTGGTAGGCTGCACGTTGGCGGATCAGGTGGTCAATTTCGGCATCGCTGAAACCCATTTCCTGCAAGACCTTCTGCGTGTGCTCGCCCAGACGGGGCGCGGGCCTCAGATCGCGCGAAGACCCTGGCAAATGCGGCACCTTCACTTCACCATAGGGTGCCTGGGGCACGCTGCAAAAATAATTCATAGCCTGCATTTGGGCATCGTCATAGAGCTCGAAGTAATCGTGGACCGGACTGACCAGCACATCGGCGGCTTCCAGCTTTTGCATCCAGGCCTCGCGCGTGTCTTGCGCCAAGGCCTCGCCCAGATCGGCATTGATTTCTTTCAAGTAACGTTTGCGCACGTCGCTGTCCGCATAACGTGGGTCTGACAGCCAGTCCTCGCGCCCCACCGCTTTGGCCAGGCGTGTGAACATGTCGGCATTGCTGCACGCCACCACCATCCAACCCGATGCCGTGCGGAATTCACCCGCCGGGGCAAAGACCGCCACCTTTTCAGAAGGGTTGCGCTCAAACAAATAGGCGTTCAACATCGGACCCGCTTGAAAGGCTGCACAACATTCCACCAGGGAAATCTCGACGTGCTGGCCGCGTCCGGTTTGCGTTTGCTCATACAGTGCGGCGCTGATGGCTTGTGCCGCATACAAGGCGCTGATGTTGTCCGGCACATACAAGCCCATGCGCCGGGGTCGCTGCGCATCGCCATTGACCACGGCCATGCCGGAATAAGCCTGCACAACAGAGTCGGTGGCGGGTTTGCTTTTCAGCGGACCCTGGGTGCCGAAGCCGGTGATGGAGCAGTACACGAGGCGCGGATTGAGCTTGGAAAGCGCCTCGTAATCCAGCCCCAGCTTTTTCATCACGCCGTGGCGAAAATTTTCCACCAGCACATCCACTTTGGGCACCATGCGCAACAAGGCCTCGCGACCCAGGGCACTGGCCGCATCAATGGCCACACCGCGCTTGTTGAAATTGCCGGCCAGGGCATTGGCGCTCATGCCTTGCTGGCTGGCCCCCGTGCCTCGAATCCAATCGCCACCGAGCGGCTCCACCTTGATCACGCGGGCACCTTGCCGCGCCAGGATACCGGCGCTGACCGGGCCTGCGATGCCCTGGCTCATGTCGAGCACGGTCAGTTTTTGAAATGCCTGCATGAAATTCCTTGTTCGATCCGTGACAAACCACGCAGGCCACTATACGAATTCCCATTAAGATGGTCTATTGCTTAGGTGACTAGGAAAGAAACCATGACCTCTGAAGTTCGTCGTCAACTTTTGGGGGGCGCTGCCGCCTCTCTGGCACTGGCGGGTCTTCCCGCAGCGGCGCAAACTGCGGCCAGCAGCCGCACCACCCGTTTGATCGTGCCCTTTCCACCCGGGGGACCGGTGGACCTCACTGGTCGGCTGTTGGCGCAAAAGCTCACAGAGCTCTGGGGCCGTCAGGTCATAGTGGAAAACAAGGCCGGGGCGGGCGGCATCGTCGGTGCGGAATACGCTGCCAAAGCGGCGCCCGACGGCCACACTTTTTTCCTGTGCAGCATCCATCACTCGGTGCTGCCCAGCCTCAAGCCCAAGCTGTCGTATGACATCGAGCGCGACTTTGTGCCCGTGAGTGGCGGCGCCATGTTCCCGGTCATTTTGGTGGCGCATCCCTCACTGCCGGTGCAATCCGTCAGCGAGTTGATCGCCTATGCCAAGAAAAATCCAAAAAACCTGGCCTATGCCTCGGCCGGCAATGGCGGCGGCACCCATCTCTCGGCTGAGCTGTTCAACATGCTGGCAGGCACCACACTCAACCACATTCCCTACAAAGGCAGCGCGCCCGCCATGACCGATGTGCTCGGTGGCCAAGTGCCCCTGATGTTCAGCGATGCCCCGACCGCCCTGCCCTTCATTCGCAATGGCAAGGTCAAGGCCTTGGCGGTCGCCAGCACCCAGCGCTACAGCTTGCTGCCCGATTTGCCCACCATGGCCGAATCCGGCCTGCCAGGCTATGAGGCCTACTCCTGGGCCGCGGTGGTGGCACCGGCGGGCACGCCCAAGGACATCGTCAACCAGGTGAGCAAAGACATCGTGAAAGTGCTGTCCCTTG
This sequence comes from Limnohabitans sp., assembly GCA_018882835.1. Taxonomy (GTDB): domain Bacteria; phylum Pseudomonadota; class Gammaproteobacteria; order Burkholderiales; family Burkholderiaceae_C; genus Limnohabitans. Next base: position 52,712 of record VERE01000006.1, on the reverse strand, counting down.
CCGAAACACGCCAGCGTTTTCACGAAGCGGGCGCCGACCCCTTCCCCACCACCCCCGAAGCTTTCGCCAAAATTTTGCGCAGCGAAATCGAAAAGTGGCAACGCGTGGTCAAAACCGCCAACATTCAAGCCGACTAACCATGGGGTCAGGTCTTGTCTTTTGCCTGCAGTCTGTGGATAAGTTTTCTTTTCAGCAATTCGCCCGCGCATGACCTTCACCCCTGCCGCTCTTATCTTTGACCTGGATGGCACCCTGGTCGACAGCGAAACGCACGGCTTGAACGTGATGCACGAAGAAGCCCAAAAGCTGGGCGTGACACTCAGCCTGGAGCAAGCCCATGCCGAGTTTCGTGGCAAAAAAATGGCGCTGTGCGTTCAAAGCATTGAAAGGCGTTTGCCAAACGCGCCTCCCGAAAACTTTGAAATGGATTTCACGGCCCATTTGCGCCGTTGCATGGCAGTGCGTTTCCGTGAAGCCCTGGAGCCCATGCCGGGCGCCTTGACGCTGGTGTCGCAACTGACCCTGCCTTATGCCATCGCCACCAATGGGCCGCGCGAAAAGGCAGAGCTGACGCTGGGCCTGACCGGTCTGCTGCCTTTTTTCAAAAACCACTTGTACTGCGCCTACGACATCGGCGCGTTCAAACCCGACCCAGAGTTGTTCTGGCATGCGGCGCAACAACTGGGCATCCCCGCTCACCAATGCGCCGTAGTGGAAGACAGTGTGCCGGGCCTTCAGGCAGGCTTGGCTGCGGGCATGCATGTGTATTCCCTGTGTGACCCGCGCACCCTCGCGCCAGACATCGCGACCCGCGTTCAAACCATCAGCGGCCTGCCTGAATTGCACGCATTGCTGAGTTGAGACTTAGCTGACCACGCCCATGTGCCAGGGCACGAACTCATGGTCGCCCAGGCCCAATGCCTCGCTCTTGGTGGGCTCGCCAGAGGCATGACGCAAAATTTGCTCGAAAATTTGCTGACCCATCTCCTGCACACTCAATTTGCCATCGAGGATGAGCCCGCAGTTGATATCCATGTCTTCCTCAAGCCGCTGGAACATCGGCGAATTGCTGGCCAGCTTGATGGTGGGCGCAGGCTTGGAGCCAAACATCGAACCGCGCCCGGTGGTGAAGCAAATCAGGTTGGCGCCGCTGGCAATTTGGCCGGTGCTGGCCACAGGGTCATAGCCGGGAGAGTCCATGAACACAAAGCCTGCCTTGTCAATCGGCTCGGCATAGCGGTAAACCTCTTGCAAAGGCGTGGTGCCGGCTTTCATGGCCGAGCCCAGCGATTTTTCGAAGATGTTCGCCAAGCCGCCTTGCTGGTTGCCATGCCCCACCACCCCGTTGAACTGAACGTTGGTACCACGCGTGTACTCGGCCCACCAGGCCAGCCGGTCCAGCAGCTTCTGTCCGACTTCGGGCGAGACCGCACGGCGCGTCAGCATGTGCTCGACGCCATGAATTTCTGGCGTTTCCGACAAGATGGCCGTGCCACCATGGCGCACCAGAATGTCCATTGCCGCCCCCAAAGCCGGATTGCAGGTGATGCCCGAAAAGCCATCCGAGCCGCCGCATTCGAGGCCAATTTTCAAATGACTGGCTGAAACAGGCTCGCGCTTGACCGCATTGGCAAGCGGCAGCATGGCCTCCACCGCCGCAATGCCCGCCGCGACTGTGGCACGTGTGCCACCAGTGTCCTGCATGACCAGGGTTTGCATCAAGCGGTCCTCGCGCAAGCCTTGCGAGCTGACCAGGTCCATCACCTGGTTGCGCTCACAGCCCAGTCCGACAATCAGGGCCCCCGCCAAATTCGGATGGCGCACATAGCCGGCAATCGTGCGTCGCAGCACATCGAAATGTTCGCTTGGCGAGGCCATGCCACAGCCGCTGGTTTGTGCAAACGCCACCACGCCATCGACGTTGGGGTAGGCCGCGAGTTTTTCAGGGGTGAAATAAGCAGCGATGCGGTGAATCACGGTGGAAGAACAATTCACCGAAGACAAAATACCGATGAAGTTGCGCGTGGCCACACGGCCATCGGCGCGCACGATGCCTTGAAAGGTGGCGCGTTGCGCTGCAGGCACATACGCCACAGGCCGCACGTCTTCCCCAAATGCAGGATCGTGGTGAAACTCGCCCAGTGCCAGGTTGTGGCTGTGCACATGATCGCCGGCTGCAATGTCGCGGGTGGCCACGCCAATTTCGGTGTTGTACTTGAGGACACGCTCCCCTTGCGCAATAGCGCGCGCGGCAATTTTGTGCCCGGCGGGAACCTGGGCGCGGGCCCTTAATTGCCAATCGCTGAAGACCTCGCCCAGTGCGACGGCCGATTTGGCAACCAGCACATTGTCTTGTTCATGCAAACGAATCAAGGCCACAGCTCAACTCCGGGTCAGTTCACGCAATTTAAGGCGCTCGATCAACAGGGTTTCTTTTTTGTACACCGTGCCGACATATTTTTCATAATCAGGCCCATCAAGGTAGAGCACCGGCGCATCGATCTTGTCACAAGCTTGTTTGAACTCGGCACTGGCAACGGCGGCTTTGAAGGCTTGCCGCAAGCGAGCCACCTGGGCAGGATCGGCACCGCGCGGCATGCCCACGCCATTGGGCGCATCCACCACCACATTGAAACCGGCATCTTTCAAGGTCGGCACGTCTTTGAAGCGAGCCGTGCGCTGCTCGCCCCAGGTGGCCAGCAATCGCAGCTTGCCCGATTCCACATGCGGCGCCCAGGAGGAAGAATCCACCAGCACCTCCACATGACCGCCCAACACCGATTGCAAGGCGTCGGCGCCGCCCTTGAAGGGCACATGGTTGAATTGCACATTGGCAGCCAGCGCGAACTCTTCCATGCCGACATGCGTGGCGCCACCGACCCCTGAATGGGCATAGCTGATCTTGCCAGGCTGTGCACGGGCTTCTGCCACCAGTTCTTGCAATGTTTTCCAGCGAGCATTGGCAGGCACGGCGATGCCGAAGGTCTGGCCGGAGGTGCGCGCCAGGTAGGTCAGGTCTTTCAAGGGATCGATGGCGACCGTTCCCAACTGCGAAAAGCGGGTGACCGAAATAGGAATTTGGCCAACCGTGTAGCCATCTGGCTTGGCCGAGGCCAGGGCCTTCAGGCCGATCATGCCCGCGGCGCCCACTTTGTTTTCAACCACCATGGACTGACCCAGCTCACGGCCCGCTGCCAGGCACAGCGCCCGCATGGTTTGATCGGCGGTGCCACCGGCAGGCCAGGGACAAATGAAAGTGATGGGACGATCGGGGTAGCCGGTGGCTTGCGCATGCGTCTTCAAAGCCATGCTCGCCAGACTCGCCGTGGTGGCGCCCAGCATCGTGCGTCGCTTGATCATGTCTTCCTCTCTGTGGTCAATCGGGGCAGAACGCCGATTGTGGCTCAGGAAAAGGGCTTATTCGGCCTTCACGCCAGCGGATGTGATGACTTTGCCCCACTTGACAATTTCTTCGTCCAGAAACTTCACCGCCTGATCGGGAGTGCTGCCCACAGGCTCCAGGCCCAAGGCCTCAAAGCGCGCGCGCAAGTCGGGTGAATTCAAGGCACGCGCTGTTTCGGCAGAAAGTCGGGCCACAATTTCTTTGGGCACACCGGCGGGCGCCAGAAAAAGCACCCAGGTCGAGGCCTCCAGTGCCGGACCGCCAGCTTCGGCCAAGGTCGGCACTTCGGGCGCACTGGGGATGCGTTTGGACGAGAACATGCCCAGCGCCTTGATCTTGCCACTGCGCACATGCGGCATCAACGACACCGGGGTGTCCACCAGGATCTGGATGGAGTTGCCCATCAGGTCTTGCAAAGCGGGCGCGGTGCCTTTGTAGGGAACGTGCACCATTTGGGTCCCTGTGTTCAGCTTGAGAAACTCAGTGGTCAAATGGGCTGCGGCACCAATGCCCGAGGAACCAAATGACACCTTGTCCGGATTGGCCTTGGCATAGCTGATCAACTCCTTGACATCTTTGACCGGGAAATTGTTGCTGGCCGTCAGTATCAGCGGGGTGATGCCCACCACGGATACCGGTGCAAAACTTTTCACGGGGTCATAAGGCATGCGCCCGGCATACAGCGTGGCGTTGGCAGCATGTGCCGCAATGACGGTGAGAAAGGTATACCCATCTGGCTGGGCGCGGGCCACAAATTCCGAGCCCAGCAAGGAATTGGCACCAGGCTTGTTTTCCATCACGATGGGCCACCCGGTCAGTTCCTGCACCTTTTGAATCACCATGCGGGTGGTGCTGTCGGTCAACCCCCCGGGGGTGTAGGGAATGACCCAGCGAATAGGCTTGTTGGGCCAGGCGTTGGGGCTGGCAGGCGCTTGCGCCCAGGACAGGTTGCTGCTTGCCATGCAGCAAGCGATCACAGCGAGGGAGCGAAGCCAGTTTCGGCGCATGGGTTCTCCTTGTTGAAAAGGTGCCAGATCGGCATCACAACGCAACGATACCGACTCCCCCTTAGCTTGAATAGCCGTGACAACCCCAAGCGCAAGGATTAGGGCTTGCCCTTAGGACGAAAGAACAAAGGGTACTGCCGTTCGACCAGAGGCCCTTCAAAAGCCCACGCATGACAACGCCCCAGGTGGGGCGGCGGTTGCGTGGCATCGGGCGAGGAGAAAGCGCCTTGAATGGTCTGAAACGCCACGGTCGCCATGTTGAACAACAGTTCTCGCAAATGGGTGCATCCCTGGACGCCGCCCAGGTTCTTTTCGATGGCTTTGCGCCAGCCCGCGCCCAGGGTACAGCCGACCATGCGTTGCATGGCGGCGGCGGCCGTCGGGCACTCCCGGTGCGGCGTGCTCTCCATGGCCACGGCGATGTCATGGATCAGCAATTTGGCATCCACGGTCAAGCGGATGGCCAAATGATGGATGGGCTCGCCGGGTTGCCATATGCCTTCTTCCTGCAAATCGAACACCAGGCTTTTGGTGTCTTTCATTTCACCTTCGATGTCCCACAGGCCATCCTCACGGCGATAGCCTTGAAACGTCACTTGGCGGGTATGTTCTGGGGCGCGGGGTTGGGGTGAAGGCAGTGGCACGGGCAATCTCTCACAATGGCAAACAAGATGACATTGTGCACATGCAAAATGTCTCACTGGCGACTGAGGCATTGGGCGGCATCGCGCACAGTCCCAGCACCACAAGGAACTCCTGCATGAAGATCACCCGATTGGAAGTGTTTGCCCTGCGTGCGCCGGCGCCCGAACGCCCGCACTGGACCAGCCATTTCATCGTGCCCACCGCCAATGAAATTTTGGTGCGGCTGTACACCGACGAAGGCATTGAAGGCTTTGGCCTGGCCACCAGCTACACCCCGATTGACTTTGCCATCAAGGCCTGGAAAGGCGGCCTGGCCGAGCAAATCATTGGCGAGGATGCGCTCGCGCCCGAGCGGCTTTACCAAAAGCTGTTTGCCCTGACCACCAGCAAAGTGGCCAATGAAAAAGGCTGGTCGCGCGAAGCGCTGATCCGCATCTCTGCGGCGGTGGACATTGCTTGCTGGGACATCGTGGGCAAGGCAGCAGGCTTGCCCCTGTACCGGCTGTTCGGCGGCTACCGTGACAGCGTGCCCGCCTATGTGACTTGTGGCTACTATCGCGAAGGCAAAGACCATGCGGAATTGCGCGACGAAATGCAGATGCTGCTCGGCCAGGGCCACACCGGCTTCAAAGCCAAAGCCGGTGGCTTGCCGGTTCCGCAGGATGTCGAGCGCATGGCCGTCATGCGTGAGGTGATTGGCCCGGACCGCGACTTCATGATCGACCCCAACCGCGCCTGGGACTTGCCGACAGCCATCGATGCCGCGCATCGCCTGGAAGCCCTCAACCCCCGCTGGCTGGAAGAGCCCATCCGCTGGGAAGATGACCGACGAGGGCTGAAACTGCTGGCGCAGAAAACGCGCATACCGTTGTCGGGCGGCGAAAGCGAAATGACCAGCTACGGTTGCCGCGCCATGCTGGAGGAACAGGCCATTCAGATTCTGCAGTTCGACTGCACCATGATGGGCGGCTTCACCGAGGGCCGCAAGCTCACGGGGCTGTGCGAACTGAACCACGTGCAAGTGGCGCCGCACCACGATTGCTTCATCCATGCCCACATCGTGGCCTCCAGCCCCGCGGGCTGTATCGTGGAGGCCTTTACCGACCCGGAGCGAGACCCCTTGCAGGCCGAACTGTATGAAGACCCGCCACTGATTCGCAACGGCGTGTTGCACCTCAAGCAAGCCCCTGGGCTGGGCTTAACCTTGTCCGAAAGAGCGCTGGCCAAATACGGCCAACGCATTGTTTAATTGGCATCAGGAGACTGACATGAAACGCCTACTGAATTGCATTGCACTGGCCGCGGGTCTGACCGCCATGGCATCGAACGCTATTGCGCAAACTGCAGCCAACTATCCTTCGCGCCCGATCAAGATCGTGGTGCCCTTTGCACCGGGGGGCACCACAGACATGCTGGCCCGGCTCGTTGGCCAACGCTTGACGTTGGCCTGGGGACAGCCCGTGGTCATTGAAAACAAGCCTGGTGCCGGGGCCACCCTGGGCGCCGACATCGTGGCGAAATCCGCACCCGATGGCTACACCCTGCTGATGGGCGCGGCACACCACACCATTGCACAAAAGGTCTACGCCAAAATTCCCTACCAATTCGATCGCGACTTTGCGCCCATCACCATGGTGGCCATGGTGCCCAACATGGTTGTGGTGAACAGCGACGTGCCCGCTAAGACGATTGGCGAATTCATTGCGCTGAGCAAAAGTCAGCCCGGCAAATTCAATTACGGCTCTGCCGGCGCGGGCACCGCCCACCATTTGATCGGCGAAATGTTCAAGCTGCGTGCTGGCGTGGAATTGGTGCACGTGCCCTACAAAGGCAGCGCACCGGCGGTGGCCGACTTGCTCAGTGGTCAGGTGCAGCTGATGTTTGACACCGTCACCTCTGGCTTGCCGCAAGTCAAGGCAGGCAAGCTTCGCGCCTTGGCGGTCACGACGGCCAAACGTTCTTCTGCCATGCCGGACGTGCCGTCATTGTCTGAAACGGTACTGCCTGGCTTCGATGTCGGCACCTGGTTTGGCTTGCTGGCACCGGCCGCCACCCCGCCCGCCATCGTGCAAAAACTGAATGCGGAAATTGTGAAAATCATTCAGCAACCGGATGTGCGCAAGCAAATGCTGGAGGCCGGCTCGGAGCCCATGGGCAACACCTCGCAACAGATGGCCGCACAAATCAAGGCCGAGCTGGAGGCCTTTGAATCGGTGGTCAAACAAATCAAATTGGTGGTGGAGTGAAGCGACATGGCAACGGTTCAATTTAGCAACCTGGGCCACAGCGGTCTGAAGGTTCCCTCCCTCTGGCTGGGCACCATGATGTTTGGTGACCAAACAGACGAGGCAGAGGCTCGCAACATTGTCGATGCCACACGCGACGCGGGCCTTAACGCCATCGACACAGCTGACAACTATGCCAGCGGCGAATCGGAGCGCATGGTAGGCAGGCTGATTGCCAAGGACCGAGACCGCTGGGTCCTGGCCACCAAGGTGGCCAACCCGATCGGACAAGAACCCAACGATCGGGGCTTGTCCCGGCGCTGGCTGCTGAAGGAAGTAGACAACAGCCTGCAGCGCCTGCAAACCGATTGGATCGATGTGTATTACATGCACCGCGACGACGAGAGCACCCCCATCGAAGAAACCCTGGGCACCTTCGCGCGGCTGATCGAGCTGGGCAAAATTCGCTATTACGGCGTCTCCAACTTCCGCAGCTGGCGTGTGGCGCGCATGGTGGAAACGGCGCGGCAAATGGGCGTTCCACAACCCATTGTGTGCCAACCCCCGTACAGCGCAGTCACACGCCAGATTGAAACCGAGCTGTTGCCCTGCTGTGACCACTATGGCGTGGGCGTGGTGGCCTACAGCCCTCTGGCGCGCGGTGTGCTGACAGGCAAATACAAGCCGGGTACTGCCCCCGAGGCAGGCAGCCGTGCAGCACGTGGTGACAAGCGCATCCTGCAGACCGAGTTCCGGCCAGAGTCGCTCGAAGTGTCACAAGCGCTGTGCGCACATGCAGCGCAACGAGGCATGAGCCCAACGCAATTTGCCATCGCCTGGGTGCTCAACAACCAGCGCATCCAGGGCGTCATTGGCGGCCCGCGCACCTTGGCGCAATGGCAAGACTATGTGGCAGCCCTGTCTGTGAGGCTCACTGCCGAGGATGAAGCCGTGGTAGATCGATGGGTGCCTCAAGGCCATGCCTCCACCCACGGCTACAACGACCCCCAATACCCGCTGACCGGCCGCATTGCCAAGCCCTAAAAAAGCTGCGAGGCCCAAAGGGGGCTGCGGCTTTAGAGGATGCGACCGTAGCGGTGCAAAGACAGCAAGCACCCCCACAAGGCCAACAGCATGCCTAACGCAGCCATGGCACCCGTCACCTCGGTCACGGCGCGTTTTTCAAAGCGGAATCGGTGTCCCAACTGGTCATAGATTTTGTGCAAATCTTGCGCGCTGCTGGCCCGAAAATATTCACCCTGTGTTTCGTTGGCCACCTTGCGCAACATGTCTTCCTCCAGCCGAACCCGCATCGACCGTCCTTGGGCCTGCACGATGGCGCCCTCTGGCGTGCCGATGCCAACGGTGTAAATCCGCACTTTGTGTTCTGCCGCCAATTTGGCCATGGCCAACAAGTCTGGCCCCATGTTGCCTTGGCCATCACTGAGCAACACAATTGCCATGGCGCGTCCCTGAGGCGCTGGGTTGGCGGATGGCGCTGGCTGTGACGGGGGCTGCGATGGCGGCTTGGCTGGCTTGCCATCCATCGCCTCATTGATGATTTTTTGGGCGTCAATGTTGGCTCCCGGCAGCAGGGCTTCCAGGGAAATCAACACGCCTGTCCCCAATGCGGATCCGTATTGCAGGGGCAAATTCTCCAGGGCACGCAGCAAGTCGTCGCGCTGGTCGGTCGGCGCTTGCGCCAATGCCGCTGTGCCAGCGATGGTGACCAGGCCCACCCGCAGTCGTGCAGGCTTGTCTTGGATGAAGCGTTCGGCAGCCGCTTTGGCGGCCTCGAAACGACTGGGCTCCAAGTCTTTGGCACGCATGCTGCCAGAAATATCCATCGCCAGCATCACCGTGGCCTCGCGCATGGGCGTGAGCATGACGGCTTGCGGCCGCGCCAAAGCCAGACACAGCAACGTCAAACCCAGCAACACCAACAGCACAGGCGCATGCAGCAGCCATTTGGCTTTGAGCCCAACCGGCGCAGTGGCGCTTGCGCGTTGCAGTCGAAGGTAGACCCACAGCAAAATTGGCACCAGCAGGCCGCTCACCAGCAATGGCGGCCACAAAAAATGCAGGCTGAAAAGATCAGGCATGCAAACTCCTGCGCTTGCGAAGCGCCACGAAGTGCCGTACCGCCAAAGCCAGGTCTTCGTCGGTGGCCAGCGCCAAACCATCCATGCCGGCTTGCGTCAGTGCGGCATGAAACGCCGCTTCTCGCGCCAGCGCCAGGTCGGCATAACGCTGCCTGAACGCAGGATCAGAGGTGTCCAGCAACAACTGTTCACCCGATTCCGCATCTTCGAGCCACATCAGGCCTGCCGCTGGCAGCCTCGTTTCCAATGGGTCACTGAGGCGAACCGCAATGCCATCATGTCGCCGTGCCAAGCCACTGAGGGCTTTCTCCCAACCCGGTGCGCTGAGAAAGTCCGACAGCACAAACACTTGCGAACGGCGTTTGAGCAGGGACTGCGCTTGGTGCAACCATGGCCCCAGGGCGGTCTCATGGTGAGATGCCTGCAGGGGCACGCGTTGCACGGTGTCCATCAAATGCAGCAAATGCCGACGTCCCATCCGCGCAGGCACATGGCGAATTTTCGCAGAGGGATCAGCGGTCAGCATGAGTGCACCCACGCGATTGCCGCGGCGCATCAGCATCTGAGCCATCACGCCCACGAAAGAAAGCATCAAAGCGCGCTTGCTCTGTCCCTGGGAGCCAAAACCCATGGAGCCGGTCATGTCCAGCAAAAACCAGGCACTGACCTCCCGGTCTTCCTGGTGTTCTCTCACATGGGGCACTTGCAGGCGCGCAGTGACATTCCAGTCGATGTGGCGCACATCGTCGTGCGGTTGGTATTCGCGCAAATCCGCGAGGTCCAGTCCCGCCCCGCGAAACAGACTGCGGTGGTCGCCTTGCAGCGCACCGTCCAAGCGGCGCAACACGGTCCAGTCGAGCTGTCGCAGCAAAGCATCCATGTCGGCCCGCGCCAGCGCGGTGCCCGACACAGCCGCTGCAGGCTCAGCCTGTCGCTGGCGCTTAAGCTGACGCAGCCATCCGAGCATGAGATTCCAAGGGTTTGTCGGGCACCGGCACGGCTTGCATGATGCGGGCAATCAAGCTGTCAGGGGTCTGACCTTCTGACAACGCCTCGTAGGACAAGACCAACCGATGGCGCAACACATCGGGCACCAGGTCGGCCACGTCTACAGGCAAGGCGTAATCGCGCCCGCGCAAAAACGCCAGCGCTCTGGCCCCCTCGATCAAGCCGATGGTGGCCCGGGGACTGGCGCCAAAGCTTAAGAAACGTTTCATGTCTTCCAGCCCATAGCGCTCCGGCTGACGCGTGGCCGCCACCAACTTGACGGCGTAGTGCACCAGGCCAGGGTCTACATAGCCGCGCCGACACTGGGCTTGCAAGGCCATCAACTGCTCTGGCGTGACCACGCCGGTCACTTGCGCTGGCTCGCCAATCACGCGCTGCACGATCACAAACTCTTCGTCTTCCGTGGGGTAGTCCACCAGCACCTTCATCATGAAACGGTCCACTTGCGCCTCAGGCAAGGGATAGGTGCCCTCGGTTTCAATCGGGTTCTGCGTGGCCATCACCAAAAACGGCAAGGGCACGCGGTGGGTTTCGCCAGCCAGGGTCACTTGCCGCTCTTGCATGACCTCCAGCAAGGCACTTTGCACTTTGGCGGGGGCGCGGTTGATTTCATCGGCCAGCAAAAGGTTGGCGAACACCGGGCCCAGCACCGTGCTGAACTCGCTGGTTTTTTGATTGAAGATGCGCGTGCCCACCAAGTCGGCTGGCAACAAATCGGGGGTGAACTGAATGCGGCGGAATGAGCCGCGCAGTGTTTTGGCCAAGGTATTCACGGTCAGGGTTTTGGCCAGGCCCGGAACGCCCTCGATCAGCAAATGGCCCTGTGCCAGCAAAGCCACCAGCACGCGCTCCAGAAAGGCATCTTGCCCTACCACCACGCGTTTGACTTCGTACAGCACATGCTGCATTTGGGCTGCGGCTTGCGCAGCTGCGGGGTTGGCGGTGGGCTGGCCGCGCCAGACATCGGTGGAAGTGTTCATGCCATTTCCTTGCTTTGAAATTCGTTAAAAAGGAGGCATGCCAACGGCCATGCCCGCTTCCTCAATGGTGGTTGCAAAACCAATGCCGATGAAGGTGCGCGCCGAGGTGGGATTGAGGATGGCGGTGACAATGCCCACCACCTCACCTGACAAGTTCACCAAAGGCCCGCCCGAATTGCCTGGGTTGGCGGCCGCATCAAACTGAATCAGCCCCGCCAGGCGACGGCCGCCTTCGGGAGACAAAAACTCGCGCCCCAGTCCCGACACCACGCCCGCTGAGACAGAGGGGCCTATGCCAAAGGGGAAGCCCACGGCCACCACACCATCTCCGGGCAACAACTGGCGGCTCGAGCCCAGAATGGCCGGTTGCAAATCGTCAGGAATTTTTTGCGGCTTGACCACCGCCAGGTCTTTGTCAGGGTGCACCCCCACCACATGGGCAGGAGACTCCGTGCCGTCGGCAAAGGTCACCACCAAGCGCTTGGCCCCCCAGACCACATGGTAGTTGGTGAGAATCGTGCCATCGTCCTTGATGACCACACCGGTGCCGACGCCACTCTCTCGGTCCTCGTCCTTGGGTTTTTTGGGGTTGGGCTCAAAGCCCTGCACGCGCACCACAGCGCCCTGCACAGCCGCGGCCGCTTTGGCCGTGGGGGATGGCAAATCCTGTGTGGTCAGCGCATGCAGAACGGCGGCATCAATGTCTTTTTGAGTCAGCTCGGTTTTGGCAGGGGTCGATGCGTCGCGCACTTCGTAAGCCAGCACGGCCACCAGCAAGCCCATCAGGAAAAGGGCAACCCGGTCCCATCGCCATTTTTTTTCATCGTTTGCCGCTTCTGGGGCTTTGGCCGCAGCGATTTGACGCTCCGCCTCGCTGGGACGGGGACGTTTGCTGAACACCACGGCGCGTTTCATGAAATAACCATAACACAGGGTTCAATGGTAAATTGGCGTCAGACCTTATTAACCTTCCAACCTCACATGCATTTCCTCCAGGCCGAGATGCTTTGGGCCCTGTTGCTGGCACCCATGCTGGTGGGCTTTTACCTGTACCTGATTCGCCGGCGTCGGCGACAGGTGCTGGCGTTTTCATCCTTGCGCCTGATCCATGAAGCGATGGCCTCGTCATCGCGCTGGCGCCGGCATTTGCCCCCCGCATTGGTGGGCATGGCCTTTGTGCTGGCTTTGTTGGCCATGGCCCGCCCGGTGGCCCGCATCACCCTCCCCGCCGATTACATGACCCTGGTGATGGCCATGGACGTGTCACGCAGCATGCTGGCCACCGATGTCGAGCCTAACCGGATTCAGGCGGCGCAAAAAGCAGCCAAAGAGTTTTTACAAGCCTTGCCTGCAGGCGTGCGGGTGGCCATTGTGTCGTTTGCCGGCACCGCCCAGGTGGTCCAGCATGTGAGTGACCGGCGCGAAGATTGGGTGGCCGCCATCGACCGCTTTCAATTACAGCGTGGCACGGCCACCGGCAGTGGGTTGTTGATGGCCCTGTCCACCCTGCGGCCAGACGCCCCGATCCAGTTGGAGACCGCTTTGTACGGCGGCGTCGCCCAGCGCGGCATCGGTGAGCCCCAAGGCCAAAGCCTGGAAGATCGACGCAAAAGCACACCGCCCAAAGAAATCGTCCCGGTGCCACCCGGTTCTTACACAGGCGGCGCCATCGTGCTGCTCTCCGATGGCCGCCGCACCACGGGGCCCGACCCCATCGAAGCGGCCAAGTTGGCGGCCAATTTGGGGGTTCGGGTTTACACCGTCGGCTTTGGAACACCCAATGGCTTCATCCCGGGCTACGAGGGCTATTCCTTTTTCACGCAAGTGGATGAAGAAACACTGAAAGCCGTGGCCAATGTCACCGAGGCTGAATACTTCAAAGCCGGTTCGGCCGATGAATTGAAAAAAATATACGAGCATCTCTCCACCCAGTTCACGCTGGAACGCAAGGACACCGAAATCAGCGCCTTGCTGGCAGGTGCAGCCTTTTTGTTGATGTTGCTGGCGCTGGGCTTGTCTGTGCGCTGGTTTCGCGCGGGCGCCCCCAAGCTGCTGAACCCAAGCTAAGCGCTCAAATCATGGAGACTTTGCGCTCGCGCCCGCGGTGCGGGCCGTCGTGGGGGTTCGAGATGGCTTGGCGCAAGACCGCACGGTAGCCCTGCACAACTTCCATGCGATCGCGCAGGCCGCGCGCGCACAGCAGGCGATGAGCCGCAGGTAATTTCCAGCAAGGCGTGGCTACCAAGAGATGGTGCTCCAGGTGGTAGTTCACCCAATAAGGCGCCAGGATGGCGCGCATGGCCAGGTTGGTCAGGGTGGTGCGGGTGTTGCGCAAGGGGTCATCGTTGTCAGGCACCACTGCATGCTCCGCAATGTTGCGAACACGGCTGATGACTTGGTACCAGGTCATGAGGGGCAGGAGCCAGAGGGTGAAAAAAAGCTCCGGATGGCCAACACCCCACAACAACAGAAACAACAGGCCATTGGCTATCAAAAAATGGCCGTCAAGCCGCCACAGCCGGGCCCAACGCTGTGCGGTGGTGCCTTCGCCCATGTTGTAACGAAAGCCTTCCAGTCGCCGCTGGTAGGCCGTGACACCGAAAAGGTCTCGCAGCATTTTGCGCCTGAAGCTTTTCTGGCTGATGGGAAAAGGAGCGGACAGAATCCAGTCGGGATCGTCCTTTTGCTGGGTATGGCGATGGTGCTGAAGATGGTAGGGACGGTACAAAGCCAAGCTGGCCCCTACCGGCGAGCCGCAGAGGTAAAAGCCGATTGCATCGTTGAGGCGGGTATTTTTAAACAGCAAGCGATGCGCTGCATCGTGCATCAGGATGGCCAGGCCAAGCTGACGGCCGCCAATCAGGATGACAGCCAGCAAAAAAGTCAGGGGGTTGGGCCAGGCCACAAACAAGGCCATGGCCAAAAAGATGGTACCCCAAGCATGCAGCACCAGGTAGAAACCCATAACATTGGAGCGCGCACGAAGCGCTTGGTCTTCTTCGGCTGAGAGCCAGCCTTTCGCTCCGACATCCATGGCGAAACCTTTGTGTGACATCCCTAGACAGCGCGGATGTTAGCTTGCCAGGGATGGGCTGAGAAGTTCAGCCTGTCACCTTTGGATGAAATTGGCGCTTGAAATCCTGGAAAATTAAGCCTTTAGTGCACGCATGCCAGAATAAATGCGTGCAGCGGGACGATGCTTTTGTTCGTGTTCCTGGGCCATAAGGGCTCGAATACGATTGAAACTGGCCTTGATTTGGCTGACTTCGTCGTTCATTTGCTGCAAACACTGGTCCATGCCGTTGCGGGCGGGCGCCAGCTGGGTGGTTTTCTTTTCCATGCGGTTTTCTCCATACATGATGAAGAATCAACGCACCCAGCCAGAATTTGGTGGACAGGATGGATGAAAAAAAATGACTAAATCGTGACACCCCCGTCAATGACCAGGCTTTGCCCGGTCATGAAGGACCCCGCCTGGGACGCCAAAAATACCGCCGCGCCCGCAATTTCATCGGGTTCGCCAATGCGACGCAGGGGGGTGGTCGCATTGCGCTCCTTGAGCATGGCCGGGTCATCCCACAGCGCTTTGGCAAAGTCGGTCTTGATCAGGCCGGGGGCAATGCAGTTGACACGGATATTGTGCGGGCCGTATTCAACCGCCAGGTTGCGCGCCAACTGCATGTCGGCGGCTTTGCTGATGCAATAGGCGCCGATGACGGAGGAGCCGCGCAAGCCCCCGATGGAAGAGACGATGATGATCGAGCCGGAGCGGCGCTCCTTCATTTCAGGGACGGTCAAATTGATCAGCCAATGGTTGGCAACGATGTTGTTGTCCAGAATTTTGCGGAACTGGTCATCTCCAATGCCTGCCATCGGACCGTAGTATGGGTTGCTGGCCGCGTTGCACACCACAATGTCGATGCGCCCCCAGTGACGACGGGTCTCGGACACCAATTTTTCCAGGTCTGCCTTGGCTGAGATGTTGGCAGGAATCGCGATGGCCCGCCCTGGCCCATGCTTGGCCTCGATGGCTTTCACCACCTCGTTGCAAGCATCTGCTTTGCGGGAAGAAATCACCACGCGCGCACCGTGCTCGGCCATGCGCTCGGCAATGGCGCGGCCAATGCCGCGCGAGGATCCGGTGATCACGGCCACCTGGCCTGTCAGGTCAAACAAAGTCATGAGGTCTCCTTTTGTGGGTCAACGTGTGGCAGCGACGAGACCGCCGTCTACCAAAATTTCAGTGGCTGTGATGTACCGGCTTTCATCGGCGGCCAAGAATAAAACAGCATTCGCGACATCCCAGCCGTCCCCCATGTGCTGCATGGGCACTTGTTGGTGACGGTGGGCAATGAAACCGGCAGTGTCGCCTGCCGCGTACTTGGCGGCCAGGCCTTCGATCAAGGGCGTGTGCATCAGCCCGGGGATGACGCAATTCAAGCGGATACCTTCCGGCGCATGGATGACCGCGGTGGTGCGGGTGAACTGCATCAAGGCGGCCTTGGCCGCAGCGTAAGCCACCTGGGGCTTGCCAACATAGCGCAGTCCGGCCACGGAGGAAATGTTGATGACCGATCCACCGCCTTGGGCCTTCATCAAGGGCAACACACGTTTGCAAGCGAGAAAGGCCCCTTTCAGGTTGACCTCCAGCTGGCTGTCCCAGACCGACTCGAGCATGTCCACCGGCCCTCCAGGTTGCGACAGCCCGACGTTGTTGACCAGGATGTCAATGCGCCCGAACCGCTTCACGCAATCGTCCACCACCTGGTTCACCTGCTCGGCCTGTGTCACATCGCAGGCCGCGACTTCGATGGTGCCGCCCTCAGCGCGCACAATGTCCCGGGTGTTTTCAGCATGACTGAGTTGAAGATCGATGCCGTACACCTGCGCGCCCTGGCGTGCCAGCAACGTGGCGGTGGCCCGGCCATTGCCCCAGCCCTCGGCAACCGCGCCGCAGCCCATGACCAAAGCCACTTTTCCATGAAGATTCAACACAAGCCATTCTCCGCATAAAAAGCCAGTGTCGAGTGAAGGCTCCAGGCTGTCAATCACGCAATCGATAGCCACGCCCGATTTGTCTCAAGGGTGACGCGCCAGCCCATCGGCGCTGATTAAGCTGAGCACATGATCTCAAGTCCCCCCTTTTCCACGCCCTTCGCCACTGACAAGCAGCCTGCCTTCGGCGCACGCGGCATGGTGGTCACCAACCACCCTCTGGCCTCGGCGGCCGGAACGGAAATGTTGGCTGCGGGTGGCAATGCAGTCGATGCGGCGGTGGCCGCCTTGTTCACCCTGTCGGTTGTCGAGCCCATGATGGTCGGCCTGCTCGGTGGCGGCTTTGCGCACCTGCGCCTGCCCAACGGCCAACACACCGTGATCGAGGGCCAAGGGGTTTGCCCGCAAAACATCTCACCCAGCACTTTCACGCCAGACCCGCAGGCACCGCCTGGCACCATGGAAACCGTGGGACGCCGCAACAGCCTGGGCCGCGCTGCCGTGGCCATCCCCGGCAACCTGATGGCCTGGTGCCAGATGCTGGAACGGCACGGGACGCTGTCGCTGGAGGATGTGATGCAGCCCGCTTTGCGATATGCCAGCCGCGGCTTTGTGGCCACACGCTACCTCAGCAACTGCATCACCGACAACGCCGCAGATCTGCTGCTCGACCCCGAAATTGCCAGTGTCTTCCTGCCAGGAGGTCGCCCGCTGCAAGCTGGTGACCGGCTGGTTCAAGGCGCCTATGCCGAGACCTTGCGCACGGTGCTTCGCGAAGGGCCGGGCGCGCTCTACGGCGGCAGCTTGGGACAAGCTTTGGCGAATGACATGGCCAACAACGCGGGTTATCTGACGCTGGCCGACTTGCGCGGCTACCAAACCCGCGACCGAGAGGTTTTGCGCGCCACCTACCGCGGCTTTGAAGTGACCGGCCCCCCGCCCCCCTGCGCTGGCCCCTTGCACATCGGCCAGATGCTGAAAATCCTGGAAGGCTTCGATGTCAAAGCCATGGGCTTTGGCAGCGTGGACAGCGTGCATTTGCTGGCCGAAGTGCTGAAGATTGCATTTGCCGATCGCTCAGCGGCGACTGCCGATCCGGACTTTGTCCCGGTGCCCGTCGACAAGCTTCTGTCTGCATCTTATGCGGATGAGCGCCGCCAGCAAATAGATATGTCAAGGGCACAGGATTGGGCCCCGGGCGTGGTGCCTGCAGAGAGTGCCAACACCACCCACATCACGGTAGCCGATGCCCAGGGTTGCATCGTCAGCGCCACCCAAACCATCAACTCGGTCTTTGGTGCGCGCTACATGGTGCCTGGCACCGGCATGATTCCCAACAACTACCTGTATGTACTGGACCCGCGACCCGGCCGGGCCAACTCGCTCGCTGCGGGCAAGCGCGTGATTTCATCGATGGCGCCCCTGATTGTGCTGCGCGATGGCCGACCGGTCTTGGCGCTGGGCTTGCCTGGGGGCCTGAGAATTTTTCCATCGGCATTGCAGGCCGTGGTCAATTTGCTTGACCATGGCATGAGCTTGCAACAAGCGGTCGAGGCGCCACGCATTTGGACGCAAGGCTACGGGCTGGAATTGGAGCCGGCCTTTTCGCAGGCCACTTCCCAGGCGCTGGCTGCAAGAGGCCACGACATCCTGCCCGTGAGCAACGTGGGGGGCGGCATGAATGCCATTCGCTTCCATGACGATGGCCGCCTGGAAGGGGCGGCCTGCTGGCGCGCCGATGGCACGCCCATTGGCGTCAGCGGTGGCATGGCACGCGAAGGCGTTCGGTTTTTGCCCGAGTCGCGCCCGCGTTGAGCGCCTCTCAGCCTGCCAGACCGACGGTCATGCCGCCGCAGATGTAAAGCACCTGCCCTGTGATGAAGCCTGCGCGCGGGTCGACAAAGCTGGCCACGCCATGCGCCACATCGTCCGGCGTGCCCATGCGTTTGACCGGAATGGCCTCGATGATGGCATGCGTGCGCGGACTGTCGGGCGGGTTCACCTGACGGAACAATTCTGTGTCGATCGGACCCGGGCCAATGGCATTCACCGTGATGCCGTGGCGCCCCAACTCGAGCGCCCAGGTTTTGGTCATGCCATGCAGTGCAGACTTGGTGGCGGCATAGGCGGTACGCAATTCCTTGCCCAAAGCGGCACGGCTGGAAATGCTGACAATGCGTCCGGCGCGGCGTGCTTTCATGGCTGGCAAAACAGCCTGGGTGCACAACAGGGTAGATCCCAGGTTCAGCGCCACCACGGCGTGCATGTCTTCTATGGAGGTACCTTCAATGGGCGCAGGCATGACCTTGCCCACGTTGTTCACCAATGCGTAGATGTCATGCTTTTCGACGATGCGGCCCAGGGTGTCGCGCGTGCTGCCGGGGTCCGCCAGGTCAGCCTCGTAGAACAACTCACCTGGCAAAGCCTGCTTGGGGGGTACCCGGTCCACTGTGATGATTTGAAAGCCATCGGCCGCCAGCCGGGAGGCAATCGCGCGACCAATACCGTTGGATGCGCCAGTGATAAGAGCTTGGTGAGCCATGAACAACCTTTCCGTCAGAGTCGGGTAAATCAAACACTGCTAGGTTAACGGCAGAAAGGGAGCTGAGGCAATCTGGCCAGTCACCCATCTAACAGCCCCAAGCTGGCATGCATGGGACACTGGCGTGACTCACTTCAACCGGACCCTGAGCTTGTGAAGATCTTTTATGGCTGGCGCATGACCGCTGCCGCCTGCGGCATTCAGTTTCTGCTGGCCGCCTTGCTGATGCAGTCGTTCGGCCTGTACATTGCCGCGCTGTCGGACGAATTGGGATGGAGCAAAACCGCCTTGTCCGGTGCAGCTGCCTTGCAATCAGTGGAAGCCGCCATCATCGGACCGGTTCTGGGTTGGGTGGTCGACCGCTTCGGACCGCAGTCGATGATTCGCTGGGGCATGGTGATTTTTGGCATGGGCTTGCTGAGCCTCAGTCAAATCGACTCGCTCACCGGCTTTTATGTCAGCGCCATTTTGATGGCGATTGGCACCAGCCTGTGTGGCTATTTCCCGCTCTCGGTGGCCCTGGTGCAATGGTTTGAGCGTTACCGTGCACGCGCCTTGTCCATCATGAGCCTGGGGCTGGCAATGGGGGGGCTGGCGGTACCGGTGGTGGCCTGGGCGATGCAAAGCTTTGGCTGGCGTGCCGCAGCTTTGGGCTCGGGCGTGGTGGCCTTGGTGGTGGGAATTCCTTTGGCACGCATCATCCGTCGCCGACCTGAAGACCATGGCGAGTTCATTGATGGAATTGCGCCCCATGCGATTGATATGCCGCTCAAGGAAGACGCTGGCCAACAGACCACCCCACACGAATTCACGGCCAAAGAGGCATTGCGTACCCAGGCTTTCTGGATGTTGGCCATCGGGCACGGACTGGCGTTGCTGGTGGTCACCGCCATCAATGTGCACGCCATCACCCACATGAAGGAAGGCTTGGGCTATTCGGTGTCTGAGGCCGGGTGGGTCATCATGCTCATGACCATGGGACAAATGGGAGGGGTGCTGCTGGGCGCCAGCATGGGCGACCGCTATGACAAGCGGGTGGTTGCAGCGCTGTGCATGGTCTCGCACATGGTGGGTTTGCTGTGCCTGACCTATGCCACCCATGTGGCAGCGCTGGCGGCCTTTGCTGCGTTCCATGGCGTGGCCTGGGGACTGCGCGGGCCTTTCATGCAAGCCATTCGCGCCGACTATTTCGGCCGCAATGCCATTGGCATGATTTTGGGGCTCTCGGCCGCCATCATTGCAGTGGGCCAGGTGGCAGGCCCCATGGTGGCGGGCATGTTGGCCGACCTGACTGGCAACTACCGTCTAGGGTTCACCCTGCTGGCCTTGGTGGCAGGTTTGGGCTCGTTGTCATTTATGCTTGCCAAAAAACCTCAACGAGCTTGAATCCCAAAGGAGTCACCATGAAGAAAGCCATCCGAACCATTTTGTTGAGCATGCTGAGTTGTGCGGGCGCCCTGTCGATGGCCCAAAGTTACCCGCAAAAGCCCGTGAAAATTTTGGTGCCCTTTGTGGCAGGCGGCACCAGTGATATCGTGGCGCGTGCCATTTCTCAAAAGCTGAATGACGCGGGTTATGTCACTTTGGTCGAAAACCGACCTGGCGCCAATGGCTCCATCGCCGCAGAAGCCTTGTCCAAATCGCCCGCCGATGGCTATACCTTGCTGGTTGGTTCGATTGGCACCTTTGCCATCAACATGGGGCTTTACAAAAATCCCAAGTACGATGTGATGCGCGATTTCGAGGCCGTGACGGTGGCTGTGCGCACACCCAACGTGCTGATCACCCCGCCCAACTTCCCTGCCAATTCAGTCAAAGAGCTGGTGGACTATGCGAAGAAAAATCCAGGGCGGGTGTCGTATGGCTCCTCCGGTTCTGGCTCCAGCGACCACCTGTCTGCCGAAATGTTCAAGTTGCAAACCCAGACGTTCGGGGTTCACATTCCCTACCGGGGCGGCGCAGCCGCGCAAACCGACATCATGGCCGGCAACATTGAAGCATCCTTCCAGAACTTTGGCACCGTTGTGCCCTACATCAAGGCCGGCAAAATGAAAGCCTTGGCCGTCACGTCCAAAGAGCGCATGCCGCAATTGCCCAATGTGCCCACCATGCTGGAAAGCGGGCTGAAGGATTTTGATGTGACCTCCTGGCAAGCGGTTGCGGTTCCCAAAGGCACGCCCAAAGACATTGTTGCCAAATTGCAAGCCGACATTGCCAAGGGTTTCCGCGCTGCAGAAATGACGCAACGCTTCAATAACCTGGGGTTTGAAGTGGTGGTGAATACCCCCGCAGAGGCCAGCGCTTTTTTCAAGGCCGAGATTGACCGATGGGCTGAGGTGGTCAAAGCTTCCGGCGCCACAGTGGATTGAGACCACAAGGACATCACCTATGAAAATCGGAATCGCCGGCACAGGAAAAATGGGACAAGCCATCGGTGGCCGCCTGCTGGGGCTGGGCCATGAGCTGCATGTCTGGAATCGGACCGAAGCACGGGCCCAGCCATTGGTCAGCGCCGGCGCCAAGTGGGCTGCAACGCCGCAGATGTTGGCGGACCAAGTGGATGTGGTCATCAGTCTTCTCACCAACGAAGAGGCCATCGAAGAGGTTTACTTCGGCGCTCACGGTTTGTCGCTAGCCAAGCTTCAGGGCAAGGTGTTCATTGAAATGAGCACGGTCAAGCCGGCCAAGCAACAAGAGATGGCGCCTCGCGTGGAGGCCTTGGGCGCGGGATACCTTGAATGCCCCGTGAGCGGCAGTGTGGGCCCCGCCAAAGAAGGCAAGCTGATTGGCTTTGTCGGCGGCACCCCTGCCAATCTGGAAAAGGTGCATGCCCTTTTGTCCCAGATTTGTCGCCGTGTCGAACCTGTTGGCGTACACGGTGCCGGCGCCATGATGAAACTGGCCGTCAATTTGCCGCTCATGGTGTATTGGCAAACACTGAGCGAGGCCCTGTCGCTGATCGAGCCTTTGGGCGTGGATCCCCAACGTGTGGTAGACATCTTGTCCGACTCGTCAGGGGGCCCCAACATGCTGAAAGTCCGCGGCGGCATGATTGCGCAGGCACTGGCTGGCGAAAAGAATGAGATGGTCACAGTCAACCTGGCCACCATGCGCAAGGACGTGAAGACCATGCTCGCGCAAGGTGAGTCACTGCAACGCGCCATGCCATTGACTGCGCTGGCGCTGGCGAGTTTTGAGCGCGCTGCGCACGATGGCATCGATGCTGCAGACTGCTCGCAGTACCCCGTTTGGTGGCTGCAGCACGGCAGCAAGCGCTGAGGCTTACTCCAGGCGCATGTCTTTGATGACAGAGCGGAACTGGTCCATCTGATTTTTCAGCATGGCATTTTGCTCTGCGGGTGACGAGCCCACAGGCTCGGCGCCAAGCTCCAGCAGGCGTTTCATCACCTCTGGGTGACGCACTGCGGCTGCGGTTTCACGCTGCAGCCGGTCAATGATGTCTTTGGGTGTTTTGGCAGGCGCAAACAATCCGTTCCAGCCTTCCAGTTCAAGCCCGGGAAAGCCCAGTTCACGCACGGTTGGCACATCTGGCAGGCCGGCGATGCGGGTGGTGGCCGTGGTGGCCAGCGCCTTCAGGGTGCCGGCCCTGATTTCGGCCAGCGAGGACGACAACTGGTCGCCCCCGATCTGAATGCGGCCCGCCAGCAATTCTTGCTTCAAAGGCGCGGCCCCCTTGAAGGGAATGTGTTCCATGCTGATCTTCGCATCACGCTTGTAAGCCTCTCCCAGCACATGCACCGCAGAGCCTGGCCCGGTGGAGCCATAGTTGTATTGCAAGGCCTTGTTGGTACGCAACAGGTTGGCCAGCTCTTTCAAGTCCTTGGCCGGCACGCTGGGGTGTGCGGTCAGCACAAAAGGGACAAACACCGCAATCGAAATGCCCGCGAAATCTGTGTCCGCATTGAAGGGTGAGCGATTCGCCAGCATTTGGGCCACAGAGGACAACGGAAAGGTGATGTTGTGCATCAGGAGGGTGTAGCCATCGGGCGCCGCCTTGGCAACGATGTCAGCGCCGATGGCGCCCCCTGCCCCACCTTTGTTTTCCACCACCACCGGCTGGCCCATGGACTCACTCATGCGCTGTGCCACCAGGCGTGCCACGATGTCGGTGGTACCCCCTGCAGGAAAGGGCACGATCATCTTGATGGGCTTGCTGGGATAGGCCTGAGCCTGTGCGCTGGCACTGCCCAAAACGGCTGACACAGTCAGGCCAAACAATGCCATCAGGTGGGCCAGCGAGCGACGACGTTTGAGCATGGTGTCTCCTTGATGCAGTGGCTGAGATCATGCGGCCTCTGCCAAAAATGTCAAGAACCTAAGCTCAGCGTTTGCATTGGTTCGCCATCGATTGGGCAACTGTAGCTGGCCACCAACCACACCCCATCGTGGCCCTGGTTGCAGTGCGCCAGTTGTGCGCGCAAGGCGCGCCGGGAAGGCTGATCAAGCGCCGCCTCCGGCTCGTCCAACAGGGTCACCCGGGCGCGGGCCGCCAGAGCGCCTGCCAGCCAGACTTTGCGCTTGCTGCCGGTGGAAAGCATGTATAAAAATTTGTCCAGATGCTCTGTCAATGACAGTGTGTCGACCCACTGGTTGAATGCCGCTTGCGACCAGCGCGGATAGCACGCCTGACACGCAGCTGCAAACGCATGGACCGTCAGGTCATCACGCGAAGTGTCGGCAGGATCCACCCAATACACATCGGCGGATGACAGCTTGCGCACACCCTGTGTGTCCTGCCAAAGCACCGATCCCGTCGCCAGGGGCCAATCGCCTGCCAGCAATCTCAACAACGTGGTCTTGCCGACACCTTCATCGCCAGTGACCCACGTCAGGCCCGGCAAAAACGTGGCCGACCAATCGGCGAACAGCTGAGCGTGGGGTTGCCGGAACGACAAGCCTTTGACCTGCAAGCTTGCCAGGTACATGGCCGCCTCGCAAGCCTTCAAGGCTTGAACTGCTCCGCATCAAACACCGTATGAAACACGGAGCCGTCAAACATTTCAAACAAACGCTTGGATGCCTCTTTGCTCTGGTAGCGAATGTCGGAGGCCAAGGCCTTTTCAATCGCTTCCATGCTTTCAAAGCGCATGGCCATGACCATGGCCAAGTGGGGGTCTTCGACGTCGCTTTCGCGCTGGCGCAGCACCCTCACTTCTTGTACGCCGGGAAACTGGGACCACAGCGGCACCAGCTTGTCATGCACATGGCGGAAGAATTCTTCCTCCATGCCAGGCTTGACGTGACCGCGAAAAAAAGCGCAACGAATCAACATGCAGTGTCCTTGTTCAATGAATCATCGGGCACCCAGTTCGGCCAGGCGACGCTCTTGTCGCTGCACCAAACGGGCGATGTCGGCCAGATCAGCCGGACTCAGTTTGGGGCCAGGCTTGCGCACGGCCTCGGAAGCAATCACGCCGCGCTGTGCCAGCAAATGCTTGCGAACCGCCAAGCCTACGCCAGATTGCTGCTCGTAGCGGGCCAAGGGCAAATAGGCATCGAACACATCATGGGCGCGCTCGACATGGCCTGCGGCGTGCGCTTGGCACACATCAACCATCATCTCGGGGTAGGCGAAACCCGTCATGGCGCCATCGGCACCACGGCTGAGCTCTTCAGGCAAGAAAAGCCCGCCACCGTTGCCCGTCAGAATCGACACGCGCTGCACATCGCCACGGTCGCAAGCGGCACGAATCGCCGACAGCTTGGCCAAGCCGGGGCAATCCTCGTGTTTCAACATCACGCAGGTAGGCGAATTTTTCAAGATGCGCAAAATCACCGAAGCCGACATTTGCACCCCTGTGGCCACCGGATGGTCTTGCAAAACCCACGGGACATTGGCCCCCAGCGTCTCATTGACCATGTCGAAATACGCCACAATTTGGTCATCGGTGCGCACCGTGGAAGGCGGCGCCACCATGACGCCGGCAGCCCCCATGGCCATGACGCTGTCTGTCAGCTCGCGCATGGGCGCAAAGCCTGGCGCTGAAGCGCCCACCACCACAGGCACCTTGCCAGCCACGCGCGCCAGCACGCGCTGCACGAAGGTGCGCGACTCTTCGGCTGTGAGTTTGGTCGCCTCGCCCATGATGCCCAGAATGGTCAGCCCGGTCACCCCCTTTTCAAGGCAAAAGTCCACCATGCGATCGGTGCTGTCCAAGTCAAGCGCACCCGAGGCAGTGAACGGCGTCACTGTGATCAGATAGACCCCCTTGGCTGATCGGTTCAATGCATTCATGTCAGGCTTTCTTGCAAGTCGCGATGGGGTCAGAGCATACAGTGAAATCCCCAGTGGTCGAGCGATCAGCAGTGTCCTAGACTGCGGTTCATTCCGGCTTTGAACAGGAACGACCATGGCCCTCGTGAAAAGACCTCAAGTGACTGCGATCCATTCGGTGTTGCGTTTTGCCCTGTCCGTGCCGGACCTGAACGTGGCCGAAGCCTATTTCAACTGCTTTGGCTTGCAGGTGGTTCGTCACGCCGACCAACTGCATCTTTTCACGCCAGGCCATTCACACTGCTGGGGGATCGTGCACCAAGGCACTGGCCCGAAAAAAACCGAGTACTACACAGTTGGCGTCTATGCCGAAGACGAGGCGGCCCTGAAGGCGCAGGTTCAGGCTGCAGGTCACGCACTGATCGCACCGCATCCGCGATCCGATGGCCAAGGCTTTTGGGTCGCCGACCCCGATGGCATGCCGATCCAGGTGGTGGTCAGCGAGAAGGTGACACCCTCCGCCAAAGCCCCGCGCCAGGAGTCTACCTTTCATGACAATGTGATTGGCGTCGGCGTGAGCCCCATGCGCAGCCAAACGCAAAAAGTCCATCCCCAACGCTTGTCACACATTCTGATTTTTGTCACCGATGTGCCGCGCGCCGTGAAGTTTTATACCGAGGCGCTGGGGTTCCGCCTGTCGGACAAGTCGCTGGATGTGATTGCCTTTTTGCATGGCGCGCATGCCAGTGACCATCATTTGCTGGCGATGGCCAAATCGAATGGGCCCGGGCTGCACCACTCGAGCTGGGTGGTACGCAATTTGGATGAAGTGGGCCTGGGCATGGAGCAGATGTACCACGCAGGCTACCGCAAAGGCTGGGGCGTGGGTCGCCATGTGATTGGCTCCAACTACTTCTACTATGCACAGGACCCCTGGGGCAGCTTCACGGAGTTTTCCTACGACATAGATTTCATTGGCGCTGACACCGAATGGCCCACCGGCGACTACCCCCCTGAAGATTCCATGTACCTGTGGGGCCCTTCAGTGCCCGAAGACTTCGTTCACAACTACGAGGCGTCTTCCCAGACGCCCTGAAATACATCAAGGCCCTTCCATGACCTCACCTCGCTTGCTCAGTGACCGCGTCCCCTACATGGCGATGCCCGACCGCCCGCCTCTGACCATGCCCGATGGCAAGCGCATGCTGGTCTGGATCATCGTGAATGTGGAGCATTGGTCGATTGAGCGCGCCATGCCGCGCACCGTGCTGCCACCCCCGATGGGCCAGCCCCTGTTGCCGGACCTGCCAAACTGGTCGTGGCACGAGTACGGCATGCGCGCGGGTTTTTGGCGTCTCTACGATGCCCTGGTTTCGCGCCACATCGTGCCTACGCTGGCTATCAACGGCATCGTCTGCCAGTCTTACCCGCGCGTTGCACAAGCTGCGCTCGATGCGGGCTGGGAGTTCATGGGGCACAGCTATGTGCAAGGCCCGATGCACCGTGTGGAAGATCAGGCACTGGCCATCCGCCAGACGATTGAAAGTATCCGAGCATTCACAGGCAAGGCGCCTCGTGGCTGGGAAAGCCCCGGCCTGACAGAAACCGACGAAACCCTGGACCATTTATCCGCGGCAGGCATTGAGTACGTGGCCGATTGGGTCATTGACGACCAGCCGACCTGGATCCAAGCCAAGCCACGGCCTGTACTGTCCGTCCCCTACACCGTGGAAATCAACGACATCCCCCTGATGGCCATTCAGAACCACCGCAGCGACGAGCTGTACCACCGCGGGGTCCTGCAATTGGAGCGGCTGTGGAAAGACAGCGCACAGTCACCGCGCGTGATGGCCATCAGCGTGCACCCCTACATCACGGGCGTGCCACATCGTATTGAAGCGTTTGAGCGCTTGCTGGATGCCGTGTTGGCCAAGGCAGATGTGGCCATCATGACGGGCGAAAAAATTGCCGACTGGTACACCCAGCAAATTCCTGCGCCCAAGGGCTGAGGCGGCGGCCCCTCAGCCGCTGTTCAACGGGGCTTCTTCTTGTCCTCGCGGACAGCCTCTTCCAGGATCCGGGGGTAGTGAACTGCCGCGCCTGAAAGAAACAGGTCAATGGCGTCTGCCGTCCGCGCCTCAAACGATGTAGCCGACTTGGTGTTGAAAATATTTTGCCGCACACCCCAGTAAAACATGCTGCCATGAAGGTTCCACACCAACTCGATTTCACGCCCGCTGATGGGCGGGGCGTCTTTCAAGAGCCTGGCGGGAACCAAAGCGGTGCGAAGCTCTTCACACATCACGTTCAGCAACTTTTTACGAACAATGTTCAGGTAGTTGCGGTTCCACCCCATGTCGGCCAGGCCCGCATACATGTAGATGCGAATCCACTCGGGACGGTATGTGGCTTTGGCATACAGCTCGTAGAAATGCAGCAACCGGTCTCGCAAGGGCGTGGCTGGGTCTCTGAGCAAGGCAATCCAGTTTTCGTCAAAGCGGCCGATGAACACCGCATCAAACACCGCATTGATCAAGTCTTGCTTGGACGGAAAGTAACGGTAAAGCAAAGGCTGGGACACACCGATGCGGCGTGTCAACTCTCGGGTCTGGACACCAAAGCCTGCCTCGGCAAAGTACACAATGGCTGCATCCAGAATTTGCTGGCGTCGGGTGGCGGGATCCAGCCGTGTTCCCGCTGAAGGTTGACTTTTTTTCACGTTTTGCATTTTAGGATAAGAGTATGCATGCACCCAAGGCCGTGATCATTGGGGGTTCCATGGGGGGGCTGTTTGCCGGCAACCTGCTGCACCGTGCTGGCTGGGATGTCACCCTGCTGGAAAAAGCTGCCACCCCACTCACAAGCAGAGGCACTGGCATCGTGACCCATCCCGGCCTGCGCGAGGTCATGCGATTGGCAGGCGCGCAATTCGAAAACCGGCTGGGCATTGAAATTTCTCGGCGCCTTGCATTTGACGCGCGCGGCCACATCCTGAGTGAAGTGCAATTGCCACAAAATTTCACCTCCTGGTCTCGCTTGCTGCAGATTCTGCTGGAGGCCTTCCCTGCCGATCGCTACCACTTGTCGTCCGGCGTGGTCCGAATTGAAGATGGCGATGCCCAGCAAGCGGCCCAAGTGCATTTGCACGATGGCCGGGTGCTGCAAGCCGACCTGGTGGTGGCGGCCGATGGCAACCGATCGGAGGCACGCCGTCAGTTATTTCACGCGCCGCCCATGCGCTATGCGGGTTATGTCGCTTGGCGCGGTCTGGTCCATCGGGAGGCCCTGAGCACTTTGGCTTGCGAGCTTGTGGGTGAGAACTTTGCCTTTTCTCAAATCCCGGGCGAGCAAATTGTCGGCTATCCGGTGCTGGGTGCTGACCATCAGAACACGATTCACGTCAATTTCGTGTGGTACCGCCGTACCTCAGCCGAGGCCTTGCGTGACATCCTCACGGATGCGCAGGGCCGCTATCACCCGGATGGCATTGCGCCGCACCTGTTGCGACCCGAGGTCCTCCAGCAAGCCAGGCAAGCAGCACACGCTCAATTGCACCCGGTGTGGGCTGAAATTGTGGACAAATCACCCGACCTGATTGTGCAAACAATATTGGACGGCGTCACCGACACCATGGGCACGCAGCGCGTCGCCTTGCTGGGCGACGCAGCCTTTGTGGCGCGCCCCCATGTGGGCCAAGGCGTCACCAAGGCGGCGGGCGATGCCTTGGCCTTGGTTCAGGCGCTACAAGAGTCGGGCCAGCAGGTGCCGCAAGCGCTGGCTGAATACAGCCGTGTGCGGGTGCCGGTGGGTTACAAGGCGGTGACGATGGCGCAACAATTGGGCGCCGTGATCAACTTGCCCGATCCGGGCATGGCGCAATGGGCCACGCATTTCGCCGACCCGTACAACCTGATCATGGAAACCGCCGTCGAAATCAACGGTGTGGCGCACACGGTTCTGTCTTAAATTTTCCCCAGCGCCTGAAGCACGCGCTGCGGCGTGAAAGGCTGCACGCTCACATTCGCCCCCAGGCAAGCCAGCGCATCATTGATGGCATTCATGACGGCACCGGGCGCGCCGGCTGTGCCCGCCTCGCCGGCCCCCTTCGCGCCCAACTCGGAGGTTCGCGTGGGTGTTTCCACATGCCCCACCACAATGTCCGGCATCTCGCCAGCCATGGGGACGAGGTAGTCTGCCATGGAGCCATTGAGCAATTGGCCATCGTCGCTGTAGAGGCACTCTTCGAACAGCGCACCGCCAATGCCTTGCACAATGCCACCCCGAATTTGCTCGTCCACCAGCATCGGGTTGATGACCGTGCCGCAGTCTTCTATGCACCAGTGCTTGAGCAACTTCACAAACCCTGTTTCAGTATCTACCTCCACATAGGAAGCCTGGATGCCGTTGGTGAAGGTGAAGCCATATTCTCTGGGTGTGTAATGGCGCGTGACGGTCAATTCCGATTGAAAATTCATGGGCAAGGTGTCAGGGCGGAAATACGCAACGCGCCCCACCTCTTGCAAAGGCATATGCACTTTGCCCGTGAGCTTGTCGATGACCTCGTTGCCCTGCACGTCAAGCGTGGCCTTGTCTGCTTGGAGAATGGCGGCAGCCACCTCCAGGATATGGGACTTCAGCACCTTGCCCGCTTGCAGCACGGCTTCGCCACCGATGCCCGCACCGCGCGAAGCCCAGGTGCCGCCGCCATAGGGCGTCACGGCGGTATCGCCCGTGATGACGCGCACGCGGTCCATGCTGACGCCGACCGCACTCGCTGCAATTTGCGCAAAGATCGCTTCCGTGCCCTGCCCTTGCTCGGTCACGCTGACCAGCACATTGACCATGCCCGCAGGGTCCAGACGCAACGTGGCGCCGTCCTGGGCAGAGATGCGGGCGCCACCCACGCCGTAAAACGCCGGCGAGGGATTGGTCACCTCAATCATGGCGGCCAGGCCGATGCCGCGGTAAATGCCTTTTTGGCGCAACTCGGCCTGTTCTTTGCGCAAGCCTTGGTAGTCCATGACGCTCAGCAATTTGTCCATGCATTGCTGGTGCGACAGTTTTTCAAACTTGATGCCCGAAGGAAAAGTGTAGGGATAGGCATCGTCAGCAATCAGGTTGCGGCGCCGGAACTCGGCCGGGTCCATGCCGATGGCGCGCGCAGCCTCGTCCACAATGCCTTCGGTGAGGGCCATGGCAATGGGATGTCCGACGGCGCGGTATTGGCAGGTGACATTCTTGTTGGTGAACACCACATCGAGTTTTGCGCGGTAGTGCTTGTGCTTGTAAGGCCCACCGGTGAGGTTCACCACCTGGTTGCCTTCGATGCCACTGGTGCGCGGGTAGACTGAATAAGGGCCAATGCCCGTCAAATCCAGCAGGTCAAAGCCGATGATGTCGCCTTCGCGGGTGCAAGCCAGCCGCACGGTGGCCGTGTGTTCGCGGGCATGGATGTCGGTCAGGAAGGACTCGATGCGATCCGCCACAAATTTGACGGGGCGCTTGAGCATCACAGACAGCGCAGCGGTGGCCATCTCGTCTGCATAGACGTGCACCTTGATGCCGAAGGAGCCGCCGACATCCTTGCAAATGACCCGCACGTTCGACTCCGGGATGTTCAGGTGCCGCGAAAAGACATCCTGCATCATGTTGGGCGCCTGGGTGCCGTGGTACACCGTGAGCGAGTGCTCTGCCGGGTTGTAATCGGCGAGGATGGCACGCGGCTCGTTGGTCACGCCGGTGTGACGGCTGAAGTCGTAGGTTTTTTCCACCACCACATCGGCCTTGGCAAAGGCCTCTGCAAAGCCCTCGGTTTCCAAGGAGCGGGTAAAGCAGATGTTGTCGCCCAAATCGGGATGGATGACGACGTCACCCCGCTGCGAGGCCTTCATGTCGGTGACGGCCGGCAAGGGCGCCCAATCGATTTGCACATGGTCCAGGGCATCTTCTGCCTGACGCCGTGTTTCGGCCACTATGGCCACCACCGCCTCGCCCTGCCAGCACACGCGGTCAATGGCCAACGCATGCTGTGGCGCTGATTTGATGCCTTTCAAATGGCCAAGAACACCGACCCAGGGCGTGCAAAATTCTGCCAGGGCACGCCCCTCCACCACGGCGATGACGCCCGGTTGCTGACGCGCCTGTGTCAAATCCATCTGGGTGATCTTGGCGTGGGCGTGCGGGCTGCGATAAAACGCCACATGGGCCAGGCGTGGCACACGCACATCGTCCAGGTAAGCGCCACGGCCTTGCAATAATTTTTTGGCACCCGAGCGCGGAATGCTCTGCCCGACAAAGCTGGACTGAACTTGGCTGCCATCGGCTTTCAATGGCAATTCGGAACGTGCATTCATGACGCGGCTCCTTGTGTCAAACGCTGAGGGGGCAGCGCACGGTGGGCTTTCAGCACAGACTCGATCGCATCCACAATGGATTGGTAGCCTGTGCAGCGGCAGTAGTTGCCAGAAATCAGGTCGCGAATGCCGTCACGGTCGGCGTCACGGTGGTGTCGCACGATGTCCAGCGCGGTGATCAACATGCCAGAGGCACAAAATCCGCATTGAAAGGCGTTGTGTGCCAAAAATGCGGCTTGCAGCTCCGCAAGCTCGCCGCTGTCCGACAAGCCCTCAATGGTTTCAACCTGGCGGCCATCGGCTTGCACCGCCAGCGTGAGGCAACCGCGCACGGGCTGGCCATCCACCATGACTTGGCATGCGCCACAGACGCCGTGCTCACACCCCAGGTGCGAGCCCGTCAGGCCTAACTCTTCGCGCAACATGTCCACCAGATGCAGACGCACGGGGACGTCGCGTTGGGTGGGCACGCCATTCAGCGTGAAATGGGTGCTGATTTTTTTCTCGCTCATGCAGCGCTCCTCAACGGGGCCAGGGCGCGCCCCATCAAGACGCGCGCCAGGTGACATTTGGTCTCAGGGGTGGCTTGCAAGTCGCCCGCAGGCGCCAGGTCGTGCGACAAGGCTTGCTGGCTGGCCTGAATGGCAGCAGCGTCCAGCGAAGTGCCAACCAAGGCCTTCATGGCATGCGAGGCCAATACGGGCCCATCGCCCATCGCCAAAAAAGTGATGCGCGCATCGCTGACACGGTCGTCAGACATAGTGATGGCACAGGCGACCCCCACCATCGCGTAGTCGCCACGGCGGCGGGCCAACTCTTGAAAGCTGAATCGCTGCCCGGGGGTGGCAATGGGGAATTCAACCGCGGTGAGAATTTCATCCTCTGCCAAAGCCGTTTGGTACAGGCCCTGAAAATAATCCGCCGCGGCAATGCGTCGCTCGCCACGCAAGGAAGTGGCAATCATCGTGGCCTGCAAGGCCAGCGCCACGGACGGGTATTCAGCCGCCGGGTCGGCCAGCGCCAAGCTGCCGCCAAGGGTGCCTGCATTGCGAATGGCCAGGTGCGCGACATACGGCACGGCTTGCGCCAGCAGCGGCACGCAAGTGGCGACCTCCGCAGAATCCAGCAACTGCCTATGGGTGACCAAAGCACCGATGCGCATCACGCTGCCCTGGCGCTCAATCTGCGACAAGCCAGGAATGCGGCTGATGTCGATGAGTATCTGCGGCGAGGCCATGCGCAAATTCATCATGGCCAACAAGCTTTGGCCACCGGCCAGCAGTTGTGCATTCGCGCCATGCGCCTGCAGGCAGGTCAAGGCCTCTTGCAAAGAGCTGGCACGAAAGTAATCGAAGTCTGGTGATTTCATGGCGCGCGCCTCGTCGTTTTCTTCATACCCATGCCGGCACAATCAGTGCCGTTGTGAGTGGGTCGGGGCCACTTCAGGTGGCCACACCCAGGTAGAAATTCTTGACCATTTCGTTGTTCTTGATGGCGTCCACGTCGCCCTTGAACACGATTTCACCGTGCACGATGATGTAGCCGTGATCAGCAATGCGAACCGCCTGGTTGAAGTTCTGCTCAGCCATCAGCACGGTCAGCTGGTACTTGTCTTTGAGTTCCTTGATCTTGGTGATCGTGGTGGAGACCAGCAAGGGCGACAAACCCACCGAGGGCTCGTCCACCAGCAGCAGCTTGGGGCTGGACATCAGAGCACGGGCAATCGCCAGCATTTGTTGCTGCCCGCCCGACATGGAACCTGCCAATTGGGTGCGACGCTCTTTCAGAAGCGGAAATGCCTCGAAGCAAAAGGCCAGGTTGTCTGCAATCTGGGGACGGGCGAGCTCTCGGAACGCGCCCAGCAGCAAGTTTTCCTCCACGGTCAGCTTCGGGAACAGACGCCGCCCCTCCGGAACCAGGGCCACACCCAGGTTGACGATCTCTTCCGTCGAGAGCTTTGTCAGATCGTGCCTGACGCCATCGATCTCCAGGTTGATTTCACCCTGATCGGGCTTGACCATGCCCATCACGCATTTCATCAGCGTGCTTTTGCCGTTGCCGTTGGTGCCCAGCAAGGCCACGGTCTCGCCCTGGTTCAATTCCAGGGAAACGCCCATGAGGGCGCGCACCGCGCCATACCCCGCATGGATGTCTTTGATGTCTAGCTTAATCGCCAAGGTAAGCCCTCTGTACGTCCGGGTTTTGAATGATGGTTTCAGGCGTGCCTTCGCAAATGATGCGCCCTGTGTCCAGGCACACCACGCGATGCGAGAACTTCATGACCGCTTGCATGATGTGCTCGATCATGATGATGGTGATGCCCAACGCGTTCAGGTCGAACAAGATTTGCAGCACTTCATCGACCTCTGCCCCGGCCAGCCCGGCCAGCGCCTCATCGGAAATCAGCAGCTTGGGCTTGGCGGCCATGGCACGCGCCAATTCCATCTTGCGCAGCTCTACTTGGGACAGCTGTGCAGACAGGGTGCTGGCCTTACCTGCCAAGCCCATGCGCTCCAGAATGTGCATCGCCTCGGTTTCGGCCTTGTGCCCGTTGATTCCGCCCACATACGCCAGAGGCACCATGAGGTTTTCCAGCACCGTCATACTTTTGAATGGGCGGGGAATCTGGAAGCTGCGCGCGATGCCCAGACGGGTTCGCTCGAAAGCCTTCATGCCCGTCATTTCACGCCCTTCAAACTTGATGGAGCCGCCGTCGTTTTGCAACGCGCCAGAAATGCAGCTGATCAGGGTGGTCTTGCCCGACCCGTTGGGGCCGATCAAGCCCAGCCGCTCGCCGCGTCCAACCTGAAGGTTGACTTCGTGCAGGGCTGTGAATCCGCCAAAGTGCTTGGCGACTTTGCTTACTTCGAGGATTGCTTCCATTTTTTCACCAGTCCGAGCACACCCTCAGGGGCCAACACAACAAACAAGACCAACAGCACACCCACCACCAGCACGTTCAATTCGCTGGAGATGGTGACGGTCACCACCTGCTGAATGGTGCCCAGCAGGATGGCACCGATCAGCGGGCCCAGCCAATGCGAGGTGCCGCCAATGATGGGCATGCCCAGCGCAGAAATGGAGTAGCTGAGGTTGAAGGTGGAGGTAGGCTCGATGTAGCTGAGGTACATCGGCATCGGCGCACCCGCAATGCCCATCAAGGCACCGGACACCGTACAGGCGATGAGCTTGATTTTCAGGGTGGGTACGCCCGAGCACTCTGCGGCCTCTTCGGAGTCTCGCACGGCTCTCAAACCTTGCCCCAAGTAAGAGTCTTGAATGTAGCGGGCAATGGCAATGGCGCCAATCGCCAGCAAGCCCATGACAAAGAACAGCATGCGGGTATAGGAATCAAAAATCCAGGCGTCCGAGGGGCGTGTCAGTTGAAGGCCTGTGGCACCTCCCACGTAGCGCCAGTTCATGACCACGGTTTCAAGGATAAAGACCACGGCCACGGTGGCGATCGAGAAAAAGATCCCTCGCAGTTTGAGCGTCAGCAAACCGACCCCCAGGCCCAGGGCACCCGCAAGAATGCCGCCGCCAAGGATCTGGACGATCAAGGGCGCCTGGATCGACTTGAACAACACCACCGCGGTGTAGGCGCCAACCGCCACAAAAGCCGGAACGCCAAAGTTCACATAACCGGCGTAGCCGCCCAGGATGTTCCAGGCGGTCGCCAGAACGATGAATTGCAGGATCACGAAACCTGCAAAGAACAGGTACTCATTGATACCCGACATGGCCAGACCCAAAATCACCAGGGTCATGACGGCGCAACTTAACCAGAATTTCATGGCGCCTTACCTTCCAAACAAGCCTTGGGGGCGAACGCCCAGCATCAACAACAAAAGGCCAAAGGCCACCGCGGGCGCCCATGAAGCCCCGAAGGTCATCAGAACAACGGACTCGACCACACCCAGAATGAGGCCTGCCACCAGGGTGCCGCTCATGCTGCCCAAACCCGCCAGCACAACGACGCAGAATGTGCGGCCAATGTAGATACGGTCCATCGCGGGCTCGACCGGGCCGACGATGATCAACATGGCGCCTGCCAGCGCATTCACCGCCGTGGCAATGCCGAATGCGAGTTGCTTGATCTTGACCGGGTTGGCCCCCATCAAACGAAGCGCGGCCTCGTCCTGGCCCACGGCCTTGATGGCCCGGCCATTGAAGGTCTTCGAAAAGTACAGCGTGAGCACCAGTGTCAGCAACAATGCCACACCGAAAGCGATCAGCATGCGGTAAGGGAAACGGTAGTCGCCAATTTCAAGGCTGCTGCCAATGTAGCTGGCACGCACGCTGCGCTGGTCGACCCCAAAACTCAGAATCAGCAGTACCTCGATGATGAAGGCGATGCCAAAGAAAAAGCCAAGACCGCGCACGCCGGTGTCGGTGCCCCGCTTTTCAAAAGTCTCGTAATAGAAGCGGTAGAGCAAGACGCCCACCAGGAAAAACACCGGCGTCAGCAACACCCCTGCCAACAGGGGATCGATGCCCATGCCAGAGAGCATGTAAGTGAAATAGGCACCCACGATCAGCAACGCAGGGTGGGCGACATAAGGAACGTCCAGCAAACCGAACGCGACAGACAAGCCCAGGCTGACTGCAGCATAGAAACAGCCCAGCAAGATACCGAACAGGGCTGCCTCGAACAAAAGTTCAAATGAAAACATAAGCGCTTAAGAAAGAGGGGCGGACGGACCGTCCGCCCCTGCTGAACAAAGAATCGATCAGGTTGCCTTGCGGGCTTTGTCGAACGGTGTGATCAGATCCCCTTGCTTTTCAGAGTCGGGCCAAACCACGATCTGTTTGCCAGTGTTCTTGAACTGGTCCACGTTGTTGTCCTGAATGTTGCGGAACTGCGCCTGCACCACGGCCGACTTGGCACGTTCGCCGTTTTTGTCGAAGCTGATGGGCCCCACGATGGTCTGATGGGTGTTCTTGCGCAAGTAATCTGCCAGCTTCTTGTGGTCCAGCGACTTGGTGGCATTGACAGCCGCCTCGATCATTTGGCCCGTGGCGTAGTTGAAAGGAGGCAGGTAGAAGCCCAGGGGGTCGACCTTGGCGGCGGCCGCACGTTCCGAATAACGCTTGAAGAATTCATCAATGCCAGGGTATTTCATACCCGGCACATAAGAGTTGTAATTGGTCACACCATTGAGCAGGCTGCCCAGGCTTTGCATGATGGGGGTGAACTGCAAACCCACCATCCCGCCGCCAAACAACTGCACCTGCGAACCCAAACCGATTTCATTGACCGAGCGCATGATGGCCACGGCCTCGCTGGGGTAGCACGCCACAAAAATGACTTCCGCACGCGATGCCCGCACGGCCCGAATGATCGACGAGAAGTCGGTGCTGTTGGGCGGGTAGTTTTGGTCGTACACCAGGTTCAGGCCAGAGCTCTTGATGATTTCGCGCGCGCCGTTGGCCAGGTTTTGCTGGAATTCGGCATCGGCCGCAAAAATGGCTGCCGTCTTGCCGCCCGCCTTCTTGCCCATGTCAAAGAAGCCCTCTGACCAGCCTCTGGCGTCGTTCCAGGGTGCGTTGTTGAACCACATGTCATGCTGCACCTTGGCATTGACCTGGAACGAGAAGTTGCCCATCAAAAGTTTTTGGCGCTCTTTGACCAGCGGCATGATGGGCGCTGTGACGTTGGTGGCATATGGCGCAATCAGCAGGTCAACCTTGTCCACGTCCAACAATTTGGTGTAGATGCCCGGGGTGTTGGCACCGTTGCTCTGGTCGTCATAGGCGATCAATTCCACCTTGCGGCCCAACAAGCCACCCTTGGCGTTGACATCGTCGACCCACATGCGTAGCGCCAGCAAGGCGGCTTGGCCACCGGCACCCAAGCCACCCGTTTGGGGCATGCTCATGCCTATTTTGACGGGAGCGCCTTGTGCATGGGCAACGCCCGCACCCAAATTGGCAGCCATCACAGCAGCACCGGCGGTGCCAAGGACCTTGCGACGTGTCTTATCCATCTTGATCTCCTCAATCTATTGATTCACGCACACACACAAAAGGGGTTAACTCGCGTTGACCCGCGTCATCTCGGAATAGTTTTCACCCCCGAAAGCCGACACATCGTCAACGCCAAAGAAATTCAGCTCAATCATGACCCCATTGGGGTCACGCAAAAACAATTGAAACAGGTTGGAGTCCGGCAAGTGACGAGGGCGGTACGAAACACCCTTGGCATCCAACCGCTGGATGAAGCTGCCGGGGTCATCCGCCAGGAAGGCCACATGATCGATCACGCCGGTCTGCCCATCCACGGCATCGTCAGGCGTCCCAAGGTAATAGTGCTGCCGGTTGGGGATGCCCGTGGGGCCGATGTGCACCTGAATGGATCCGTTCACGCCCAGCCAATAGCCTGGAAACGGAAAATTGGGGCGCGGCATGACCTCAAAGCCAAGCGTATCCACAAAGAACTGTTTGGTAGCTTCCAGGTCGTTGGCACGAATGAAGAAATGATTGAGGTCTTTGATCGGCATATGAAACTGTGTCTCTCACTCTTGAGGACCGACCATAACTGTTTCCGTCAGTGCCGACATTAGGGCAAACGCGCAAGTAATCGGTCGATCAATTCCCACCAAAACCGAAGGGTTTCTCAAAGCAAGAAACCCGCATTGGGCTGCAGCCCCAGGGCGCTTTGGCCATAGGCTACGGCGTGGACATCCCAGGTGAGGCCAATGTGGGCCGAGGCAGCATGCAAGTCGCGGAACTGGCGCTGCAATGCGGCCGATTTCGTCAACCCCCCCGCCCCTGCCGCCGGCATCAGGACGTCGACCGCACGCACGGCCAACTGTGAAGCGAAAGCCACGTTGCGCTTCCAGCGCAATTTGGTCTCCATGCTCGGGTAGCGACGCTCATTGGCCTGGGACTCCAGCTCCTGCCAATCACGGCGCACCAC
Organism: Limnohabitans sp.; assembly: GCA_018882835.1. Lineage (GTDB taxonomy): Bacteria > Pseudomonadota > Gammaproteobacteria > Burkholderiales > Burkholderiaceae_C > Limnohabitans. Next base: position 14,298 of record VERE01000006.1, on the reverse strand, counting down.
GGTTTCTGCAAACTCCACGCATGCTGCGGCCTCGGCAATGCGTGCCTGAACCGAGCTCAACTCGGCGACACGGGCGCCCGTGTAGGTGCTGGCGCGCGCGCGCATGGCGGCAGTGAATTGCTCCACCACGGCTTTGGCAGTGGCTATGGGCACGATCGACAGGACATACGCGAATGCGGCAAAAGTGGGCATGGCGTACAGGGGATTTTCATACAGGGTGGCGCCAGGCAAATTTTGCCCAGCGGCGAACACCTCTGCCGAAACGCTTCGGTGGTCCGGCACAAAGGCCTCTTTGACCTCCACATCGTGGCTGCCCGTGCCGGTCAGGCCATAGGTATCCCAATTGTCCAGGCTGCGGAACTGCGACTGGGGCACCAGGAAGAACCTGCGCTCTGGCGCACGCCCAGGCAATTCTGTCATGGCGCCCACCAGCATCCAGGTGGAAGCATCAATGCCACTGGCGAAAGGCCACTTGCCCGACAGCTTGAAGCCGCCCTCTACCGGGATGGCGCGACCACAGGGGAAGGCCAGGCCTGTGGCAGCCAGCGCATCGGGGTCGGTTCCCCAGACGTCTTCCTGGGCACGCATCTCAAATTGGCCGATGTTCCAGGAGTGGGAGGCGAGGTTGGAATAGACCCACGCCGTCGAGGTACAGCCTTTGGCGATTTCGGTCACCACGTTCATCAAGGTGTCCAGGCCCAGTTCGGAACCGCCAAAACGCGCTGGCTGCATCAGGCGCATCAGGCCTGCTTCGTGCAGTTCGTCAATGGTGGCTTGAGGGATTCTGCGCAGGCGCTCGGCTTCGGCAGCGCGCTCGGCCAGCCGGGGCACCAGGGCCGCGGCGGCCTGAACCGCTTCTTGCGCGGTCAATCGTTTGCTGGCAGCAGGCACAGGCTTGACACTTGCGATGGATCGAATGTTCATCTTGTCCCTCAAATTCGGTCAATGACAATCTAACCGCGAAGGCGGCAGATAACAAGCAGGTAAATCCCGACGCCCGGCCGCCCCGCGAAAGCTTAGCCGTTGATCTTTAGATAAATAGCATACAACGAAGTTGTGCCGCAAATGAACAAGCGGTTGCGCATGCGGCCACCAAATGTCAAGTTGGCGACCATCTCCGGAACGCGTACCCGGCCGATCAATCGCCCGTCTGGGCTGTAACACTGCACGCCTTCTGCAGAGCTGGCCCAAACCCTGCCTGCACGGTCGATGCGAAAGCCATCGAAGAATCCCGCAGGACAAGTGGCAAATACCACCGAGTCGCGCGACAACGTGCCATCCGGCCTGACGTCAAAGCGGCGAATGTGTTTGGGCCGCCCTGCGCCTTCGGTGGCTCCGCTGTCCGCAATGAAAAGCTGTTTTTCATCGGGGGAAAAAGCCAGGCCGTTGGGATGGTCAAAGTCATCCGCAACACAGGTGACCTCGCCAGAATGCGGATCGATCCTGTACACATTGCAACTTGCTTGCTCCTTGAGCGCACAAGCGCCTTCATAGTCGGCAATGATGCCGTAATCTGGGTCCGTGAACCATATCGAGTCGTCGGATTTCACCACCACATCGTTGGGGGAATTCAGGCGCTTGCCTGCATGGCGGTCGGCCAACACAGTGATTGCGCCGTCATGCTCTGTTCGTGTGACGCGGCGGTTCAAATGCTCGCATGTGACCAGCCTGCCCATGCGGTCCACGGTGTTGCCATTGGCATAGCCCGAGGGCTCGCGGAACACCGAAACCGAACCGTCTGTCTCGTCATAGCGCATCATTCGGTTGTTGGGCAGGTCAGACCAGATCAGGTATCGCCCGCCGCCAAACCAGGCCGGCCCCTCCGACCAGCGCCCGCCTGTCCACAAGCGCTCCAAACGCGCATGACCTACAAAGCATTGCGCAAACTCTGGCTCAATCACCTCGAAGCCACCGCCTTCAATTTCTCCGAAAAACATGCCGTGCATCCTTTCCATGCCCCTCAAGCGAGGGTGTACCCAGAAGCACGGCAGGTGTCAAGCCAAGACGGGATAGCGTTGTCGCCTGTATGCTCCGATGATTCAAGCAGCTTCACTCCGAGAGGACTCCCATGATGAACGGCGCAGAAAGCCTGGCGCGCACACTGCTCGCACAAGAGGTCGAGGTCTGTTTCTCGAACCCTGGCACATCTGAAATGCACTTTGTGGCCGCGCTCGACAAGGTCGAAGGGATGCGTTGCATTCTGGGTTTGTTCGAGGGCGTCGCCACCGGCGCCGCAGACGCCTATTACCGCATGACCGACAAACCGGCCTGCACCCTGCTTCACTTGGGTCCCGGTTTGGCCAACGGCTTGGCCAATCTTCACAACGCCAAAAAAGCGGGCTCAGGCATTGTCAATGTCGTGGGGGAACATGCACGCCATCACATTGCCCACAATGCCCCGTTAACCTCTGACATCCAGGGCGTGGCCAGACCCATGTCGGCCTGGGTCAAGACCTCGGAAAGCGCCAAGTCCGTGGCCCACGACGGCGCCCTGGCGGTGCATGCGGCACGCCAGGCCCCAGGGCAAATCGCCACACTCATCTTGCCCGCGGATACGGCGTGGGAAGAGGGTTCGGGTATTGACACCACGCCCTACACCGGCCAACGGTCCGCTGTTGCCAGCGATACGGTGGAAACCGTGGCGCAGGCATTGCTGCGTCCGCTGCGAACAGCTTTGCTGTTGGGTGGCATGGGGGTGCGTGAACCCGCACTGAACTGGGTCGGCAAAATTGCAGCACGCACGGGGTGCGCCGTCTTGTCGGAATACAACACACCGCGCTTGCAGCGCGGTGCTGGCCGCGTCATCACGCGCCGCATTCCTTATGCGGTAGACGCTGCAGTGGCTTTGCTCAAAGAGTTCGACCAAATCATTCTGGTCGGCGCCAAACAGCCGGTGGCTTTCTTTGCCTACCCTGACAAGCCCAGCCTGCTGACGGCACCGCACGCCCAAGTGATTCCATTGGCTGGCGCTGGCGATGACATTGTCCAGGCGCTCACCGACTTGAGCGAACGTTTGCAGGCGACAACCATGCCCCCCCTCCACGTCGCTGACTATCAACCCGGCGAACTGCCCTCGGGTGCCCTGGAGCCTTTGGGCATTGGCCGTCTGCTGGCGGCCTTGATACCGGAAGGTGCGGTGGTGGTCGATGAGTCCGTCTCCACCGGCCGCGGCTTTGACCTGCCCACCACACATGCGCGACCCCATGACTGGCTCAATGTGATGGGAGGCGCGATTGGCTTTGGCATGCCGGCGGCGGTGGGTGCCGCCGTGGGCGCGCCAGGCCGTCCGGTGATTTTGCTGGAAGGGGATGGCAGTGGCATGTACACCTTGCAAGCGCTGTGGACCATGGCGCGCGAAAATCTGAACGTCAAAGTGCTGGTCTTTGCCAACCGCGCCTACCAAATTTTGCGTGGCGAATTGAAAAACGTGGGTGCGGGCACACCCGGCAAAAACGCCACCGACATGTTGACCCTGGATCGCCCATGCCTGGATTGGGTTGCCCTGGCCAAAGGCCACGGCGTTCCGGGGCGCCAAGCCTCTGATTTGGCCTCTCTGGCCCAAGCCCTCCAGGCCGCACTTGCCGAAGAAGGGCCATTCCTGATCGAAGTGCTGATGTGAATCGCGCGCCTGAGTACACTCCCCCTTTTTTCAAATTTACAGAAAGTTCACCATGATCACCACCCCCTCCGGCCTGCAGTACCTCGACACCCAAGAAGGCAGCGGCGACGTTGCGCAAGCGGGACAATACGTCTCGGTGCACTACACCGGTTGGCTCTATGAAAACGGTGAGCAAGGCGAAAAGTTCGACTCCAGCAAAGACCGCAACGATCCGTTTGCATTCCCCCTGGGGGCTGGCATGGTGATCAAAGGCTGGGACGAAGGCGTGCAAGGGATGAAAATAGGCGGCCACCGGACCTTGATCATTCCGTCCGAGCTGGGGTATGGCGCACGCGGCGCAGGGGGTGTGATTCCGCCCCATGCCACACTGAAATTTGACGTCGAGCTGCTGGACATCGAAGCCTGACAAGGGTTTCCCTGATGCCGCGTGCGACGCAAGCTTCGTAGCATCGCCTGGTTCTTCAATCTCTCTCGGAGTTGCTGCATGCTGCATCGTTGGTTTCAATCGGCCGCTATCGTTTCGACACTGGGCTTGCTGCTCGGCCTGAACGTCTCCGCACAAACGGCGGCTTGGCCCACCCAGCCCATCAAATGGATCAACCCTTTCCCCACGGGCGGCACGGTTGATCAGATTTCACGCTTGTTGCAACCCCACATGCAGCAGGCTCTGGGACAGCCTATCGTGATAGACAACCGGGTGGGCGCATCCGGTTCCATCGGAACCGCAGCGGCAGCCAAGGCTGCCCCTGACGGTTACACCTGGGTCATGGTGTTTGACACCCACGGCGTGAACCCCAGCTTGATTCCCAACATGCCCTTTGACACGATCAAAGACCTCAGCCCCGTGATGCTGATTGGCACAGGCGCCATGGTGGTCACAGCCCATGCCTCGACGCCGCACAAATCATTCTCGGAGTTGCTGCAAGCCGCGCGCAGCAAGCCTGGCGCCATCAGTTACGGCACCATTGGGTCAGGCAGTCTGGCGCACCTGGCCATGACGGCCATGGGCAACCAGCTGAAGGCCGACTGGACACACATTCCTTACAAAGGGGGTGGCCCCCTGTCAACCGATGGCATTGCTGGCCATGTGCCTGTGACCTTGGCCACCTATGCGCTGTGGGCACCGCACATTGCTTCGGGTCGCTTGCGCGCGCTCGCCGTCACGTCCCCCAAGCGCATGCCGCAACTTCCCGATGTGCCCACTGTGGCGGAACAAGGCTTGCCTGATTTCGAAGCACAGGCATGGTGGGGCATGTTGGGCCCTGCCGGCATTCCCTCTGAAATTGTGCTGCGCATGAACGCAGAGCTTGCCAAAGTGCTGAAAATTCCTGCCGTTCAAGAGCGACTGTCCCAAATGGGCGTTCAAGTCAGCGCCTCAAAACCGGATGAATTTGGAAAATTCATCCGCAATGAAGTGGACCGCTGGGGCAAAGTGGTCCGGGATAACAACATCAAGGCTGGCCAATAAGCCAGCCCCGATCGCGCGAAACCGTCAGCCTTCCGCCGTGAAGCCGATGGCCTTGACCAGCGGGCCCCAACGCTCGGTGTCGGCTTTCAGTCGCGCGGCCAACTCTGCGGGCGAAGAAGACTGCGCCTCGAGCCCCATCACGGCCAGACCGTTCACCGTCTCGGGTGCCGCCAGGGCCGCACGCAAGGCTGCATTCAGGCGGTTGACGATGTCGGTCGGCGTTTTGGCCGGCACATAAAAGCCAAACCATTCGCTGTAGACAAAATCTTTCATGCCCTGCTCTGCCAAAGTCGCCGTCTGTGGCGCGAACTGGCTGCGTTTGGCGCCAGTGGCCCCCAGCAGGCGGCACTTTCCCGCGGCCACGTGCTGGGTGAATTCACCAATGGGCCCCGAGACGGCAGCGATCTGGCCGCCAATCATGTCCAGAATGGCAGGCTGGGTGCCGCGAAACGCCACATGGCGCAAATCGACTTCTGCGGCGCGGCCCATCAGGGCACCAATGAAATGAGGGACGGAACCCGCTGCCGGCGAGCCAAAATTTGCCAAGCTGGGGTTGGCCTTGCACCAGGCCAGAAACTCTGGCACGGTCCTGACGGAAGCCGGCACCAAGGGACCCACGGCAAAGCCAAAGTCAAAGGTGCAGCCCAGTGACACCGGCATCACGTCGTTGATCGGGTCGTAGCTGAGCTTTTTGTAAATGTGGGGGTAAATGCCCAACATGGACATGGGCGTTTGGAGCAGCACCGTGCCATCGGGCGGAGCAGCCTTGGCAAACTGAATGGCTATCTGGCCACCCGCGCCTGTTTTATTTTCGACAAATGCGGTCTTGGCATAACCGGGCGCCATCTTTTCAGCGACGCGTCGACAAATGGAATCGGAAGTACCGCCGGGGGGAAAACCGGTCACGATTTTGAGGGACTCCAGGGGGCTGCCTGACTGAGCCCAAAGGGAAGAGGTCCCTGCCCCGAACAAGCTGGTGGCAAGCGTCGTCTGAAGCCATTGGCGGCGTGTGGAATGCATATCAACCTTTCTTCAGTGATGCCCTAAAAAATCAGGGGCTAGTGTGAACCACAAAAGACAACTTTGTCTACGTGGAAATCCATGGCTTCAAGGGCCAAAGCTTTTCAACTCGGTGATCGGATCATCGTGCTGGGGCAATTGACCTGGCCGCGGATTGGCCAGCGGCAGCTGCGCACCCGAACGCACAAAGAGGGGCAAGCGCCCCAGGGGCGCCGCAACGGTATGCATTTGGCCCGATGCCCACAGAGTGCCGTCGTGAAAGTCAACCCAAGGCTGCCCTTGCGGCAGTTGGGGCAAATAGACCCGCCGCTCCCGCTCGCCGGGGCACACCACAGGCGCGGCCAGCAAGGCGTCACCCAGCATGAAATCATCGCAGTCCTCGTAGCAAGCCTCGTCCTCTGGAAAAACGAAAAATGTGGGGCGCAGGATGGGGCTGTGAGAGGCATGCGCCTGCTCAAACAAAGACCACAAATAGGGCATCAGGCGATACCGCAAACGGATTGCGTCAATGACCTCGGCAGCCACCTCGGGATGCATCCAGGGCAAGTTGCTGGCCCCGCCCTCTTTCCAGGAATTCATCACCATGCGGGGGTTCAGGCAACACGACTGCACCCAGCGCACGAACAGCTCCGGTTCTGGCAAGGGACCGTAAAAGCCCCCCACGTCGTGCCCCACATTAAACAAGCCGGAGAGACTCATCTGCAAGCCGGTGCGGATATTCCATCGCAAAGTTCGCCAGCTGGTGGTGTTGTCACCCGACCATGTTTGCGCATAGCGCTGAATCCCGGGCGGGCCAGCCCGCGTGACGGTAAAGACCGGTTCGCCAGGCGCCAGTCGCGATTTTTGGGCTTCATAGGTCGCGCGCGTCATCAGCAGGGCCTGGAGCGGCCTGGAACGGTGCATTGGCAGCGGTTCACCGAAGCCATGAACGCTGGCATCTTCGTCCTGAATGGCATATTCGTTGTTGTCGTTCCAGCCAGCGTCCAAGCCGTAATCGAGCACCTTTTCAGCCAGTTGTTGTTGCCACCACCGATAGGCCTCAGGGTGGGTGAAGTCAAGGTGTGAGCCTTGCCCGTCCCAAAACGGTTCGACCACCGGCTGTTGTGTGACGGCGTTCTCGATCAGCCACTGGCGATCGCGCACCAGCGCGTAGGCCGGGTGATCGTCGAGCAAGCAGGGTTTGATGTTGGCCACCAGCCGCATGCCAGCGGCATGGAATTTTTCATTGAGGGCTTTGGGGTCGGGAAACTTTTGGTGATTCCAGGTAAAAACATAGCGCTGCTTGCCACGCGAGGAGTAGCCTGATCCATAGTGAAACGCAGAGACCGGAATGCGATGGTCCCGGGCCTTGTCAATGAAGGCATCGAGCTGTGCCTGCGCGTCAGGGGCATCAGCCAGCCCCATGGCTGTTTGGGCATAACCGACAGACCAGCGTGGCGGCAAGGCCGTGCCACCGATCAGGGCCACAAATTGCGCGACCACCTCGGCGGGTGTCTGTCCCACCATCAAGTAATAGTCCAGGTCGCCATCGTCGATGTCAACGTACCGGTAAAAACCGTGGTAATTGTCATGCTCACAGCCGAGGTCAAATGTGCAAGTAGACAAGGTGTCGTAGTAAAGGCCAAGCCATTGGCCTTGCGGTGTTCTGCTCAACACAAAGGGCCAGTGTTTGTACAGTGGGTCACCGTGCTCGGGGTCGTACCCCAGAGAGTCCATGCCGCCGGTACGCAGTCGGCGCCCATGCAAATTCAAAGGGCCCGTCTTGTCACCCAATCCGTAGTAACGTTCTGCAGTATTTCTTTGCAGGCAATGGCGAATGGCGCCGGTTCGTTTTTCTCTGAGGTAGGCACTGGTCCCGCGGTCACTCAGCAAATCTGGCCCGCCCGAACCAGCCTGCCACTCCAAACGCAGTGGATGAGGGTGAAGCCGGACCGACAAACGGGGCGTACCGACTTGCAGCACGCCAGCCTGTACCTGGTGCTTGATGGGCGGCAATGGGAAACCCGTCAAATCATCCCTGCTGCGCCCTTGTAAAGGCGCGTCCCCCTGCAACACAGGTGCAATCGCCCAGGTGCGAGGCTCACGGTACCCTGCCTGGGGCTTCAGGGTGACCCGCGCCAGGGTTTCGGACAAGAAGCGAACCGTCAACTGTGACTGATCTTCGAGCAAGGCACTGGCGCCTTGGACGCTCTGTTGCCATTCCTGGGCGTGCCAAGGTTTCATAGCCTCTCCTTTGTGGCCAGAGATTGGCCTTGGGCATCAAAGCTGTGGACATGCTGCGGCAAGGCTTGAAGCTTCAAGGTCTGCCCCTCGGAGGCTGCAACTGCATCGCCCCACATCAGCGCCACCGGCGTACCATCGGCCAAAGTGCCTTGCACCAGGCTGTGCGCACCCATGTACTCGACGGAATTCACCGTCAATGTAAGCCCCTGCCCTTCAGCGACAACTGAAAAATGCTCTGGCCGCACGCCAATCTGTGTGGTGCCGTGGGGTCGTGAGCCGATCATTTCAGGCCAGGCTTGGCAAGCACTCAAAGGAATGAAATTCATTCTGGGGCTGCCGATAAAACCTGCCACAAATGTGTTGACGGGATGGGCATAAAGGGCCTGTGGGGTTCCGACCTGCTCAATGCGCCCGTCTCTGAGGACCACAATCCTGTCAGCCAGGGTCATGGCTTCCACCTGGTCGTGCGTGACGTAAATCATGGTGGACTTCAAACGACGATGCAACTCACGCAGCTCGGCGCGCATGGATACCCGAAGTTCAGCATCGAGGTTGGACAAAGGCTCATCAAACAAAAAAACTTTGGGGTTGCGAACGATGGCGCGGCCAATCGCTACGCGCTGGCGCTGACCGCCTGAGAGTTGGGTGGGCTTGCGCTCCAACAGGGACGAGAGTTGCAGCAATTCAGCCGCCGAACGCACTTTGCCCTGGATGCTGGACCGGCTTTCCCCGATGTTCTCCAGGCCAAAGGCCATGTTGGCATACACCGTCATGTGCGGGTACAAAGCATAGGACTGAAAGACCATGGCGCAACCGCGATCAGCCGCTGACACGGCCGTGACCGGTTCGCCGTCCATCAGGATGTCGCCGGCAGTGGGTGACTCCAGTCCGGCGACCAAGCGCAGCAAGGTGGATTTTCCACAACCGGAGGGTCCGACAAAGACCATGAATTCACCATGCTCAACCTGAAGATTCACGCCACGAATCACTTGCGTTGAATCAAAACTTTTGGTCAGGCCCTTCAGTTCAAGTGCAGACACTTTGGATGTTCCTAAAACGTTTCTGAGCGTGGCTCGGTGGGTTTACTTGACGCCGGCGCTGGCAATGCCAGTTGTGATGTAGCGTTGCAAGAATGCAAAGACCAGGGTCACCGGGATCAGGGTGATGACGGTCATGGCCAACAGGTAGTGCCACTGGGTGTTCAACTCGCCCTGAAAGGAGTTGAGCGCAAGTTGCAGGGTGAAGTGCTCAGACTTGGACAGGACAATCAGGGGCAGCAGAAAGTCGTTCCATCGCCACATGACAGAGAAGATGGCCAGCACGGCCAAAGCGGGCGCGGTCAGGGGCAAGACGATGCGCCAATAAATACGCCACTCGCTGGCATGGTCCATGCGCGCAGCCTCCAGCAGCTCATCGGGCAGGGTCAACATGTATTGCCGCAACAAGAAGACACCGGTGGGCGTGGCGATGGCCGGCAAAATGACCCCCCACAAACTGTTCAGCAGGCCCACCGAGTTGATCACCAGGAAGACCGGCACCAGGATAATGGTGGGCGGAATCATCAAGGTGGCAATGATCAAAAGAAAGACGCCCTTTTGGCCTTTGAATTGGTACTTCGACAAGGCAAAGGCCGCCATGGAATTGATCAGCAGGGTCAGCAAAGTCGCCACCACGGTAATGAACACGCTGTTCCAAAGATACCGGCCGAAGGTGAACTTTTCAAACAGCTCGGTGTAATTGCCCCAGGCGAAGGCAAGCTGATCGACAGCGACTCTCTCCTTGATGTTCACTTGGCGCGTGACTTCCGGCTGGGCAGGGTCTACCAGCGTTGCCTGAATGCCAATTCGGCGCACCTGCGCCCACTCTTGCATGTGGCCGCTTTCGTTGGCTGCCAGAAACACCGGCAAAGGCTTGTCATGGCCAGCTACCTGAACCGTTTTTTGACTGTAGGGCAAAAGCGTGGGAGGAAATTTGCTGAGCGCGCTTTCTGTTTTCAAAGAAGACAACACCAGCCAGGCGACCGGCCCAAACAGGGTGAACAGACCCACCATCAGATAGGCGTAGCTCAACCAATCGGTCCAGTCCAACCGCTGCCTGCCACGCGTTCGCAACAAAAATTTCAGCCACGACATGGGGTCATCTTTCGCGTCGGCCGGCCTCGCTGGCACGCGTCAATCGCAGTTGTGCCAGGGTGAGAAGAATCAGCCCGGCGGCCAGCGCCAATGAGGCCGCCGCCGCAAGGCCGTACAGATGAATTTGTTCTGCAAAGCCGGTCTGGTAAATGAACTGAACCATGAAGGTCGTGGCCGAGCCTGGCCCGCCGCCTGTCAGCACGAAGACTTCATCGAAAATTTGAATGGCTCGAATCAAGGCCAGCACCAGAACCACAATCAAATTGGGCATCAGCAGTGGCAAGGTGATGCGCGTGAGCCTACGCCACGGGGAGGCATGGTCCATCTCTGCAGCCTCGTAAAGGTCCCGCGGAATGGCCTGCAGGCCTGCGAGCAAAATCAGGGTGTAGAAACCCATATGGGCCCAAATGGATACAAAAACAGTCCAGAAAAACGCCCAGCCTGCATCCGTCAACCACGCCACCGGCGAAGCGCCCCATGAGACCAGGACGGCGTTGAAAACGCCCTGGCTTTGAAGCAGCCATTTCCAAATCAAAGCCACCACGACCGGCGACAACAGCACGGGGTAGAAAAAAACGCCCCGCCAGAAGCCTCGGCCTGCAATGTTGCGGTTGAGCACAAGGGCGGTCAGAAGCGAGAAAAAAACCATCAAGCCCACTTGCAAGATGCTGAATTGCAGCGTGTTGCCCATGGCCCGCCAAAATACATCTTTTCGGCAAGTTCGCAAATCGAGGTAGTTCTGGCACTCAAACAAGGTGACGAAATTTTCTACCCCTGTAAATGGCCGCTCCAAAGGCATGAGCTGTACGCCGCCCGTGGTTGCATAGATGAAATTGATGACGATCGGTAAAAAAGTAAACAAGCCGAAGACCACCAGGTTCGGCCCCACGAACAACCATCCCAGGCGAGAAAGGCCAAGCCATTTCTGGCCCAGCCTGAACAAGGGTTCGAACAGATTGAAAAAAAGCGCGAGGAGGCGCACGTTCAGCGACCCGCTCCTCGCATTTATTTCTGCGCCTGCTTGACGGCGTCCGACATGTCGGTGCCAATCTTGCCAAGCGCTTCATCCACGCTCATTTCACCCACAATGGCCTGGGTCACGCGCGAGACGGTGGGCAACATCAGCGCACGGTTGTATTTGTAACCTTGAAACTGGTAAGCCACAGGCGACAGGTTGGCCACCCCTGCACTGAAGGTGCCCAAGGCGGCTCGGGCCCCCGCTGCTGCCCCTGGGTAAGCAACGCCCTTTTTGGCCAGACCTGCATGGGCGGGGATGTTGTTGGTTTTGCCGGCGAATTCCGCATAACTGGCCTCAGAGGCCATGAACTCCAAAAACTGAGCGGCTTCCTTGGGTGACTTGCTGGTTTTCAAGGCCACCCAAGCGGCACCGCCTGGAATGCCCGTGCAAGCCGCAGGACCACAGGGATTTGGAACCGCCAGCCAGTCAAAGTTCGTCCCGATGTCTTTTTGCAAGCGATTGATTTGCCAGGAGCCAGAGAGAACCATCACCACGCGCCCGTTGATGAACTCGCCAATCGAGTCGGCATAGGTGGAGCCCCCAGAGCCGGCCCAAACTTCTTTGAGCATGGCGCCATCTTTGTGCCAGCCCACAAACTTGGTGACAGCGGTCCGGTAACCTGCGTCCAGCGCAAGCTCGCCCTTGGCATCAAAAATCTTCGCGCCATAGCTGATCGCGGGGCCCGCAAAACGGTGGCCCGATCTGTCCCATGCCAGTGCCGCCTTGGTTTCAGTGGCCTTCGCCACCTTGCGCGCAGCTTCCACCCAGTCATCCCAAGTTGCCTTGGGACCTGGCAGAGGCACCTTGGCTTGCTCAAACAAGGTTTTGTTCACATAGGGTCCCGTCATGGTCAACTGGGACATGAAGCCGTAAATACCTTTGTCGCCTGCCGCAGGACGCAGCCAGGGAAGGGTTGCGCCAAAGTTGGCTTCAAAATATTTGGCGTCTTTCAAATGGGGCGTGATGTCCAAGTAATGTTTGGATAGCCCCCCCAAATCGGTCACGCGTGCAATGTCGGGACCTTGGCCGGCCGCGAGTTGCACAGGCAGTTGCTCCACAATGGTTTTGTAGGGCACCACATCCAACACGACCTTGGTGCCAGGGTTCTGCGCCTCGAAGCGTTTGGCCAGATCGGCCGTGACCTCGCACTCGGTGCCGTCTTGGTAACACATGACGCGAATTTCGCCGGCCGTGGCGCACGCCATGCCCAAGGCCAAGGGGGCCACCCACAAAGAAGACTTGAGCTTTCGGGAAGTTACAGCAGATTGAGTTTTCATGACATCAAATAATCAAGGAGAAGCGGCAAGCTTATGCCATAAACGCCGCTTCTTTCCTAAGGGTTTTACCAATGGGTTGCAGCGCCGCTCAGGCCGCCAGCGGAACTTTCTGTTGCTGCTGAATATGGTCAAGCGCGGACGCCAAATGGGCCACACTGCGATCGGCGTCGTGAAGCTTCTCCAGCCCGAAGAGTCCGATGCGAAAGGTCATGAAATCGGCTGGCTCATCACACTGCAATGGCACGCCTGCGGCCGTCTGCAAACCCAGCGCCAAAAACTTCTGACTGTTGTGAATGTTGACGTCATCGGTGTAGCTGACCACCACGCCAGGCGCCTTGAAGCCCTCGGCGGCCACGCTGCGAAAGCCTCTGCTCTCGAGCAAAGCGCGGACCTTGGCACCCAGCGCCATTTGCTCATCCCGGACCTTCTGAAAGCCATAGGCCTGGGTTTCTTTCATGACCTCGCGCAGTCGGGTCAGGGCGTCGGTTGGCATGGTGGTGTGGTAGGCATGACCACCCGCTTCGTAGCTTTCCATGATTTGCAACCATTTTTTGAGATCACAGGCAAAACTGGAGCTGGTGGTGCCCTCAATGGCCGCGCGCGCTCGTGCGCTCAGCATCACCATGGCGCAACAAGGTGAGCCACTCCAGCCTTTTTGCGGTGCACTGACCAACACATCGACGCCGGTGCTTTCCATGTTGACCCACATGGCGCCCGACGCAATGCAATCCAGAACAAACAGGCCCCCCACCTCATGCACCGCATCGCAAACCTGGCGCAAATAGTCGTCTGGCAGCATCAGGCCAGCGGCCGTTTCCACATGCGGCGCAAAGACCACATCTGGCTTTTGGCTGCGAATGGCCGCCACCACTTCGTCCACCGGACAGGGCGCCCAGGGTGCCTGGTGGCCAGCGTGAGTGCGTCGCGCCTTGAGCACCGAGGATTCGGCAGGGATCTGCCCCATCTCGAAAATTTGTGTCCATCGGTAGCTGAACCACCCGTTGCGAATCACCATGGCTTTCTTGCCGGTGGCAAACTGCCGCGCCACGGCCTCCATGCCAAACGTACCGCTTCCGGGTACGAGGATTGAAGACCTGGCGCCGTAAACCTCTTTCAAAATTGCAGAAATATCCTGCATCACGCCCTGAAAGCGCTGAGACATATGGTTCAGCGCGCGATCGGTGTAAACCACCGAAAACTCCAAAAGTCCATCGGGGTCAATGTGTGAAAGCAAGCCAGGCATGAGAGGTCTCCTGAAAAAAGCCAAGGTGCGTGGGGTCGAACGGCAGGCGCTCAGCGCCAGTGTCGACCGTAGCCGCGGTGATAACCGACGCCCACACTGAACATGAAGGGCGCGGGGCCGTAGTAGGCCGGTGGATAAGGATACACATAAGGCGCCAAATAAACCGGCGCCACCGATGGCGTCATTGCCTGCGGCGGGGAATTATGAACCCAGGTGCTCACCGGCAATTCAGTGGGGGGCAATGCAGCGACAGGCGGTGCTATGGGGGTGACCTGGATCGCGACAAAGTGGCCTGGAT
>VERE01000088.1 GCA_018882835.1 Limnohabitans sp. | reverse complement strand
AGACCCTCTCTTGAGGGCCTCCCCGGCCTGGCCTTGCGACCAACGTTGCATGACCCGCTGTCGCTGATCCGCGGAAATGCCAGGGCCGTTGTCTTGCACGCTGAGCAGGACATGTAGATGACTTTGCACCACCGAGACCGTCACCTGCGGCGTGCCGACATGCGGCCGCCCATACCGCAGCGCGTTGTCCAGCAAGTTGTTCAACACCCCCTCCACCAGTGCGCGATGCGCCATCACTAGCACAGGATGTTCTAAGCCGCGTGCGCCCAGGTCCACGCCCAAGCTGTCGGCGCGTGCCAAAAACCGCATCAGCGTGTCCTGCACCACCTCATCCAAGGCCAGCGGCGCCAAAGGCAAAGAGTTTTGCGCTTCATCTGCCAGCGCCAAGGCCAACAACTGATCCACCAAATGGCTGGCGCGCTCTTCGCTGCGAGTGATTCCCAGCAATTGCTCACGCCACACATCCGGCGACAGTTGCGCCAAACCGTAGCCCGCCTGTGCGCGAATCCCTGCCAGCGGCGTGCGTAATTCATGCGCCACATTGCCCGAGAACTCTCGTTGGGCACGCACACTTTGCCCAATGCGGGCCAACAGGTCGTTGACCGCCTCGTTCAAGCGCTGCAAATCGCGCGTGCGCGTGCCAACGTGGATGGGCGTCAAGTCGCGGGCGTCGCGCCTATGCAATGCTTGCTCCAGGTCTGACAGGGGCTGCAGGTCTTTTTCAATCCAGCGGCGCAATGCGGCCGCCAACAGCCACAGAAGCGCCACCTGCGGCACCAAAGAGAACAGAAAAAGTCGTTGCAGCAAACGCTCCCGGCTGGTGGTGGTTTGGGCCATCACCACATAAAAGGGCTGTGGCTGGCGCTTGTGCAGCGTGACCGAACGCAGCTGCCGAGACTGGTATGTCAGGTCTGCAAAGTGTGGTGCGCCAGGCGTCAATGGGGCAGCGGGCGCCAAGCCTGGATGGCCAGCCAGCAACTCGCCTTGGGCATCGATGACCGCAAAGAAAAGAGACTCTGTCTGGTCAAACAGCACCGTGGTCATCTCCGTCGCGGAAAGCTGGAGGAACAATCGTGGACCTGCAGGACCCTCTTGCAGGTGGACATGGCTGGCCACCAGGTAAGCATCGTCCAACAAGGCGCGGTCATACGCTTGTTGAGTGAAATAGCTGGCGACACCGGTCATCAAACCTACGCCCAGCACCCAGGTGGCCGCCAAGGGAATGAGCACATGCCGCAACAAGCGGTTGCGCAAGGACGGTTGGGTGGCGCTGGCGCGACTCACCGCTGCACTTCCTCTAAAACATAGCCAATGCCACGCAGTGTCCGAATGCTGGCACCACTGTCCAACAGCTTTTTGCGCAAACGCGAAATGAAAGCCTCCAAGGCATTGTCGCCCAGTGCCTCGTCAAAATCAGAGAGTTTTTCCGACAGCGAGCGCTTGCTCACGGCCCGTCCTGGTGGGGTCATCAACTCCCACAAAACCTCAAACTCCCGGGCCGGCAAGACCAGCTCCTGGTCAGCCAAGGTGAAGCGACGATGTTGGCGGTGCAAACACAAGCGCCCCACTTGAACAAATTCCTGCGTGCCTTGGGCGCGCCGCACCAGGGCGCGCAATCGGGCCTCAACTTCGGCCAGGTCAAAGGGCTTGCCCAGGTAATCATCGGCGCCGGCATCCAGGCCAGCAATGCGCTCTTCGGTACGGCCTCTGGCGGTCAACACCAACACAGGGGTCTTGTCGCCGCGGGCGCGAACGTCTCGCAAAAGCGTCAAGCCAGAGCCAGAGGCGGCACTGGCGCGTCCATGCAAAGGCAAATTCAAGTCCAGCAACACCGCGTCAAATGACTGTATCCGCCAGAAGTGCCGTGCATCTTCCAGGTGCGAGGCAGCGTCCACCCGGTGCCCCGCATCACTCAGGCTGCGTAACATGACGGCTTGCAAGACTGCATCGTCTTCGATCAAAAGAATGCGCATGGCGGCAACGACAAGAATGGATGATTTTGGTCAGGCGGCGGTCAGGCAGTGTTTGCGATAAACCATGCATGAGCATACGACACTTGTTTTGGGACAAGAGCGCGGCGGCCTTGGTCGCCTGCCTGAGCCTACTGGCCCCTTTGGCCGCGCAACCCCAAGCGAGCCACCCCATTGCGTTGACCGAGGTGCTGAAAGCCGCAACCAACAACTGGGAGGTTGTTTTTTCAGAAAAGGAAGCCGAGGCGGCAAAAGCCGACGTTGTAGCGGCCAACCGAGCGCCGTTGCCGATTCTGTCGGCCAAAACCAGTTCGATTGACCTGCAAAATGGGGTGGGCGCAGGCTCGCTCTGGCAACAAAAAAGAATCGACAAATCGGTGGGGCTGGACTGGACCTGGGAACGCGCTGACAAGCGACTGCTTCGCACCCGCACCAGTGAGGGCCTGGCACAAGCCGCACAGACCGATGTGCTGGACGTCCAACTACAGCAAAAGCAGATGGCCTTGGAGGCTTTCTACGATTTGTTGGCTGCGCAGGAGCGCCAACAGGAGTTGGTCGGCCTTTGGCAGAGCTACGAGCAACTGCTGATCGCAACACGTAAGCGCTTGCAAGCGGGTGACGTCTCCGCGCAAGACCTCAACCGCATCAGCATTGAAACAGAACGCGCGCGTGCCGAGACCGAGTCGGCTTATTTGGCACGCTGGCATGCAGCGCATCAATTGGCTTTGCTGATGCGACAGGCGGACCCTGGGCAGGGCCTGCCGCAAGCCATGGGCTCTTGGCCAAAGACTTCAACGGCTATGCTGAGCGAACCGGCGTTTGAAAATGCTTTGAGTGCTTGGCTTGAACAACGCCCCAATGTCAAAGCTGCGCAAGATCGGCTGGAGGCCAGCAAGTCGGCCCTGGCATTGGCGCAGGCCCAAAAAACAAGTGACATCACCTGGGGCAGCTCATTCGATCACTTTCCCGGGAGCTCCACGCGCATGTTGGAGTTTCGGCTACAAATGCCCCTGCAATGGGGGTATGGCCATGAAGGTGAGATCCGGCGCGCCGCAGCGCAAAACGAACAAGCTGAAAATCAGGTCGCCAAGGCCTTGCACACTGCGCGGCACGCATTCATTAGCCTCTACCAGTCTTGGCGCGCTACGCACAGCAAGATGCTGATCTATGAACAAACACTGTTGCCCAAAGCACAGCAGGTGGCAACGCAGGCAGAGTTGGCCTACCAACAAGGCGCCCTGCCACTGACCGATCTGCTGGAAGCGCGCCGGACCTTGCGCGCGACCCGCCTTGAAGGTCTGATGGCCAAGCTGGAACACGCCAAAGCCCAAGGCTTGTGGCAACTCAACACAAACGCCCTATGAGTGACAAACACCTTTTGCTGATTTGCCTCAGCGCACTTGGCCTGCTGACGAGCTGCGGCGATGCGCCTGCGCCTGCGGCGTCCACGCCCCAACCCATCTTGCAAGGCGATCAGCTTCGCTTTCCCTCAGGTCATCCACAGCTGGGCCTTTTGAAGACAGAGAACGCGATCGTGGCTGGCAAAGTTCCCGCCAGCCTGCCTGCGCGTCTGGTGTGGGACGAAAGCCGGACGCAACGCATTTACCCGGCTTTTTCTGGCCGGGTCGCGCAACTTCATGCCGACGTGGGACAACAAGTTCAGGTCGGCAGCATGCTGGCTGAACTGGCATCGCCTGAGTTTGGGTCCGCGCAAGCCGACGCCGCGCGCGCGCGCGCAGATTTGGAGTTGGCCGAAAAGAGTTTGGCTCGCCAGCAAACCTTGTTTGAGACGGGGATTACCGCGCGCAAAGAGCTGGAGCAAGCACAGGCTGAGGCGCAACGGGCGCAAGCCGAGGCCCACCGAGCCTCTTCGCGCACCCAACTCTACGGTGGCAAGGCCGAGGTTTCGCAACGCTTGCACCTCACGGCCTCCCTGAAGGGTTGGATCGTGGAGCGCAACCTCAACCCGCACCAAGAGGTCCGACCGGAAATGACGGCGTCGGGATCGCCCCCGCTCTTTGTGATCACCGATCCCGAAAGTCTATGGCTGCTCATCGATGCCCGCGAGGGTGATTTGCTGGCGCTGCAAAAGGGCCAAGCGGTGGAGATGACGGTGGCGACGCTGCCTGGCGAGCGTTTCACGGCCACGGTTTCTGCTGTGGCGGACTTCATCGACCCCGTCACGCGCACCCTCAAAATCAGGGCCTCCGTGCCCAATCCGAAGCGTTTGCTGAAAGCGGAAATGCTGGCAAATGTCAGCATCGCACGCGACATGGGCACCGGTGTGCGCATTCCCGCCAGCGCGGTTTTCTTGCAAGGCACGCAACACAGCGTGTTCATCCAGCCACAAATCGGTGTGTATGAGCGACGCGATGTTCGCTTGCTCCACGAAGGGCCACAAGAGGTTTTTGTCGGCGAAGGGCTGGCGGCAGGGGAAGCCGTGGTCACCCAAAACGCTTTGCTGCTGGCGCGTGAATTTCGGATTGCGCGCGAAGCCGCACAGCGCAGCAGCCCCGCAGCCAGCGCCGGCAAGGCGACGCCATGAAAAAAATCATCCAGTACGCACTGAATCAGCCACTGTTCATTGTGCTGGGAACGCTGCTATTTGTGATGGCAGGGGTGATCGCCTTCAAAAACCTGTCGGTAGAAGCCTTTCCCGATGTGACCGACACCCAGGTCACCGTGATCTCGCTGTACCCAGGACGCGCGGCCGAAGAGGTTGAAAAGCAAGTGACCCTGCCCATTGAGGTGGCGCTCTCCGGCATGCCCCATGCGATTCGGGTTTTTTCCCACACTCAATTTGGGTTGTCGTTCACGGTGGTGACCTACAACGACAACGCTGACGTCAACCTGGTACGCCAACAGGTGAATGAGCGCCTACGCGGCGTGGCCTTGCCCCCCAATGTCGAAGCCAACATCGCGCCCAACGCAACACCCGTTGGCGAAATCATGCGCTACCGGCTGCGTGGCGACGGCATATCAACCACCGAACTGCGAACCCTGGAAGACTGGACAGTGGAGCGTAATTTGCGCCAAGTGCCAGGCGTTGCAGATGTCGTGGCCATGGGCGGCTTCATCAAGCAATACGAAGTGCAGCCAGACTTAGAGAAGCTGCGTGCCTACCGCTTGAACTACCAACATTTGCTGGACGCCCTGGGGCGCAGCAATGCCAATGCGGGTGGAAGCTACGTGGCGCAAGGCACGCAGCAATACGCCATTCGGGGCCTGGGCCTGTTGCAATCCGCCGATGACATCGGCAATGTGGTGCTGACATCGCGCAACAGCACACCGGTGCTGATTCGCGATGTTGCTCAAGTCAAAGTGGGGGCAGTCCCTCGGCTAGGTACGGTGGGCCAAGACCTGGATGATGATGTCATCACGGGGATTGTGGTGATGCGCAAGGGCGAGAACCCCAGCTTGGTCTTGAAGGGCGTGAAAGAAAAAATTGAAGAGTTGAATTCACGCTTGCTGCCCGAGGGCGTCAAGATCGTGCCGTTCTACGATCGCACCTGGCTGATGGGCAAAACACTGTCGACCGTGTTTCGCAATTTGGTCGAGGGCGCGCTGCTGGTGTCCTTGGTCTTGTACCTTTTCTTGTCGAATTTGCGCGCCAGCCTGGCGGTGGTTGTGGTCATTCCCCTGGCCTTGCTGTCGACTTTTTTAGGCTTGAAAATCATGGGTGTGCCCGCCAACTTGCTGAGCCTGGGGGCCATGGATTTCGGCATCATCGTGGACGGCGCAGTGATTGTGATTGAAAACATCATGCACCGCTTGGCCGAACGCGGCGAGGGCATGAACGACAAGGAGCGGCGCGTGGTCATCACGCGAGCTGCCAACGAGGTGGGCCGCCCCACCTTGTTCTCTATGCTGATCATCATTGCCGCTCACATTCCCATCTTTGCGCTGCAACGGCATGAGGGGCGCATCTTTCAGCCGATGGCTTTGTCGGTCACGACGGCCTTGGTGGGCTCGCTGATTTTCTCGCTGACCCTGGTCCCCTTGCTGGCGTACTGGATGCTGCGGCGCAAATTGCCCCATGAAGACAACCGGCTGGTCTCCGGTGCCAAGCGTCTTTATCGCCCCATCTTGGAGTGGTCCCTGGCGAACACACGCTCTGTGGTGGCGTTGTCGGTTTTGGCGTTTGGCGTCGCCATGGGGCTGGCCTCCAGGTTGGGTTCGGAGTTTTTGCCAGAACTTAACGAGGGCACTATCTGGGTGAACTTGCGACTACCCGCCAGCATATCGAACGATGAGGCGGCGCGCGCCTTGCGCAACGTCCGCCAGGCCTTGCTTAGAATTCCGGAGGTTCGCACAACGGTGTCCAAAGCGGGCCAGCCGGAAGATGGCACCGACCCGAAAACCATCAGCATGGCCGAAGTGTTTGTGGACATCAAGCCACCGGACGAATGGCGGCCGGGCTTGACGCGCGAACAGCTGATCGAAGAGATGGACCGCGCCGTCTCTGATCTGCCCGGCATGGAACCCACTTTTTCGCAACCCATTCGAGACAACGTCCTGGAGTCGATTTCTCAAATTGATGGGCAGATTGTGATCAAGGTGGCCGGTGACGATTTGGCCACTCTGCGGCGCACCACAGAGGCCATAGAACGCGAGATCAAACAGGTACGCGGGGTTTACCGCGCCGAAATTGACCGGCTTGGGGAGCTGCCCCAGCTGCTGATCGACATCGACCGAGCGCGCGCCGCGCGCTATGGCTTGAACGTGGGCGACATCCAGGACCTGATTGAGACCACCCTGGCGGGCAAAGCGGCAACGCAGTTGTGGGAAGGGGAGCGCCGCTTTGCGGTGGCGGTTCGCTTGCCTGCTGAACGACGAACATTGGACCAATTGGCAGCAACGCCAGTACCCACGCCCGATGGCGGCTTCACCACCTTGGGCGCAGTCACCACGCTGCGCGAGACCAGCGGCGCGATGAACATTGCACGCGAGGGCGGCCGGCGCACGATGGCCATTGGCATTTTCATCAAAGGCCGGGACATGGGCTCCATCGTGGCCGACATGAAGGCACGGGTGGCACAAAGCGTGACCTTGCCGCCGAATTACACCTTGACTTGGTCGGGTGAGTTTGAAAACCAGGAACGTGCCATGCAGCGCTTAAGCATTGTGGTACCGATTTCGCTGTTGCTTATTTTTGTGCTTCTTTTCGATGCGTTTGCTTCGGTGAAAACCGCGGTGCTGATCTTGGTAAATGTCCCGTTGGCCCTGATTGGTGGGTTCATTGGCCTGTGGTTGTTTCACATTCCTTTGTCGGTTTCGGCGGCCATCGGCTTCATCGCCTTGTCTGGGCAAGCGGTCCTCAATGGCGTGGTGATGCTGACGGTTTTTCAGCAACTGCGCA
>VERE01000035.1 GCA_018882835.1 Limnohabitans sp. | reverse complement strand
GAAGTGGCTGGCCTGGGCAGCACCGCGCTCTATGCCGGCAGCTGGAGCGAGTGGTGCACCACCCCCGGCTTGCCTTGCGCCAAAGGCTGAGAGCCTGTGCGCCGAATCAGTGACGGATCAGCGCGCTGACACCGCTGACCAAGGCAATGCCTGTCAGCAGCCAGGCGATCTGCGCCAGCGTGGCCTGTGCGCTCAAGCGTTTTTGCAACTGCGGAATCAAGTCGGCCAGGGCCACATAAACGTAGCTGCTGCTCGCCACGGTCAGCCAATAAGGCAAGATGCCCAAATGCTGTTCAAGCACGGTGTAACCCACCAGCCCGCCCACCACGGTGACACCGCCCGCCATCAGCAACTTCAGCAAGGCCCCCCTGCCGTGTTGCATGCCCTGGCGTAAAACCACCAAGTCACCCATGTGGTGCGGCACCTCATGCGCCAACACGGCCACCGAGGCAGCGACGCCCAGGGAAACGTCGGCCATGAAGGCCGCCGCCACCAGCACACCGTCGCCAAAGGCGTGCACGCTGTCGCCCAGCAGCACCGACCAGCTGCCCGTGACCTTCTCCTCTGGGTGGGCGTGGTGATGGTGCCCTTCATGCCCATGAGGCCCATGGTGGTGTTCATGCCCGTGATGCCAAAGCTCGGCTTTGTCCAGCAGAAAAAAGAAGACCACCCCGATCAGCAAGGTCATGAAAAGGCGGTGCGGGCTGACATCTGACTCGAAGGCTTCGGGCAACAAATGCATGAACGAGGTGGCCAGCAGCGCGCCGGCAGCCAGGCTAAGCAAATGCTGGGTGTAGCGGGTCAACAAGGCATTGGCCAACAACGCAGCCAGCAAAACACTGCCCAAGCCTGCCGCCAGGGTGCCCAACAAAATCGCAATCAACGTCATGGCGAGATCATCTCAGATTCCATGCCTGAGTTTCAGGCTACACCGTGCTGGCGAAACCACGCCAGCGCACGCTGCCAGCCATCTTTGGCCTCTTTTTCCCGGTAGGTCGGCCGATAGTCGGCATGAAACGCGTGCGGCACGCCGGGATACACCACGAACTGGCTGGCCTGCGCCGCCGCATTGCCGGTCTGTGCCGCCAGCGCCGCTTTCATGGCCTCGACCGAGGCCTGCGAAATACCTGCGTCTTCCCCCGCATACAAGCCTAGCGTGGGTGCTTTCAGCGCAGCCGCTTTGTCCAGCGGATGACTGGTCAAGTAGCTTGTCTTGTCCCCGGTCAGCCGCCCATACCAAGCCACGGCCGCACGCAACCGGGGGTTGTGCGCGGCGTAGAGCCAGCTGATCCGCCCGCCCCAACAAAAGCCCGTGATGCCCAGCCGCGACACATCGCCTCCCTGGGTGCCCGCCCATTGCACACAGGCATCCAGATCGGCCATGACTTGTGCATCAGGGACCTTGTTGATGACCTCGGCAAACAGCTTGGCCATCTCGCCATACTCACTTGGGTCACCTTGCCGAATGAACAGCTCCGGTGCAATCGCCAGATAGCCCGCTTGGGCCAAGCGGCGGGTGACATCGGCGATGTATTCGTGCACGCCAAAAACTTCGGAAATGACCAGGATGACCGGGCAATTTTTGGCACCCGCCGGCATGCTGCGGTAGGCCGGCATCTTGAAGCCATTCACCTCGATGGTGACCTCCCCGTGCAGCAAACCTTCCCCCGGTGTCTTGATGGCGGTTTGTGCCACCAGGGGCATGGCGGTGGCAGCGTAGCCCACCCCCAGCGCAGTTTGCAAGGCCAGGCGGCGCGTGGGCATGGCCTCCAGGCGGTTGGCATGTAACAGACTCTGGATCTCTGCGTGTTTTGAATTCATCGTGTTCACCTTAATGTGCTTCGTCCCAATTGCGTCCCACGCCCAGCTCGGCGAGCAAAGGCACCTTCAAAGCAGCCACACCCGCCATCAGCGCAGGCACGGTTTCGCGCAGCCAATCCACCTCTGATTCAGGCACTTCGAACACCAGTTCGTCGTGCACCTGCATGATCATGCGCGTGCCGCGTTGCTGGGCATCCAGAACCTGCTGCACTTTCACCATGCTCATCTTGATGAGGTCGGCCGCCGTGCCCTGCATGGGCGCGTTGATGGCAGCGCGCTCTGCGCCCGCTCGGCGCGGCCCGTTGGGTGAATTGATTTCAGGCAGGTACAAACGTCGGCCAAACACGGTCTCCACATAGCCCCGGCTTTTGGCCTGCAAGCGGGTGTCGTCCATGTAGCGTTTCACACCGGCAAAGCGCTGGAAGTAACGCTCGATGTAATTTTTGGCGGCCGTGTTATCGATCGACAAGGCTTTGGCCAGGCCGAAGGCGCTCATGCCATAAATCAGGCCAAAGTTGATCACCTTGGCGTAGCGGCGCTGCTCGGCGCTGACCTGATCGACAGACAGCCCAAACACTTCGGCCGCAGTGGCGCGATGCACGTCCACTCCTTCATGAAACGCACGCAGCAAGGCCTCGTCTTCGCTGATGTGCGCCATGATGCGCAGCTCGATCTGGCTGTAGTCAGCGCTGGCGATGATGTTGCCCGGCCCCGCCACAAAAGCCTCGCGCACCCGCCGGCCTTCCGGTGTTCGGATGGGAATGTTCTGCAAATTGGGGTCGTTGCTGGACAAGCGCCCCGTCACCGCCACGGCCTGGGCGTAATGCGTGTGCACACGCCCCGTGCGTGGATGTGCCAGCGCCGCCAGCTTGTCGGTGTAAGTGCCCTTGAGCTTGGAGAGGCTGCGGTGCGCCAGAATTTTGGCGGGCAAGGGGTAATCCTCGGCCAGTTTCTCCAGCACTTCCTCATCGGTGCTGGGCGCGCCCGTGGCGGTTTTTTTCAACACCGGCAAGCCGAGCTTGTTGAAAAAAATATCACCGATCTGCTTGGGCGAGCTGAGGTTGAAAGGCTGCTCCGCAATGGCATGCGCCTCTTGCTCCAGTTGAAAAATACGCTGCCCCAGTTCGTGGCTTTGGCTGGCCAAGGTGGGCGCGTCAATCAGCACGCCGTTGCGCTCGATGCGGTACAGCGTCTCGCTGCTGGCCATTTCCAATTCGTAAATATCGCGCAGACGAGCGTCGGCTTCCAGCCGGGGCCACAGCACCCGGTGCACATCCAGCGTCATGTCCGAGTCTTCGCACGAATAGGTGGTGGCGCGGGCCACATCCACTTGGCTGAACGGAATTTGATGGGCGCCTTTGCCGCACAGGTCCTCGTAGCTCAAGCCCTTGCGCCCCACATGGCGCTCTGCCAGGCTGGCCAGGCCATGCGGCTTGTGCACTTCCAGCACATAGCTTTGCAGCATGGTGTCGTGGGCATAGCCTTGCACTTCAATGCCATGGTTGGCAAATACATGTCGGTCGTACTTGACGTGTTGACCCAGTTTGAGCGCCGCCGGATTTTCCAGCCAGGGCTTCAATTGGGCCAGCACTGCCTCTCTGGGCAACTGCACGGGCGCGTCCGGTCCCGCATGGGCCAAAGGTATGTAAGCGGCCTCCCCCGGCTCTGTGGAAAAGCTGATGCCGACGATTTCGGCGCACATCTCATCCAGCGAAGTGGTTTCGGTGTCCAGTGCTACCAGCCCGGCGCGGCTCAGTTTGTCCAGCCAGGTATCCAGTTGCGCTTGCGTCAGCACGGTTTCATAGTTCAAGGCCTGAACTTGCGAAGTGGCCGGCAAGGGATCGTCAAACAAGCCGGGCATGGCCTGAGCGCCGGCTGCGGGTGATGCCCCCTGGGGCACCGCCGACCCTGCGTCAATGGCGCGTGCCAGGCCTTTGAAGCCATAGCTTTCGTAAAAAGCCCGCAGGGACAGCGTGTCGGGCTCGCTGATTTTCAGCGCATCCAGGGCGGGAAGGCCAGGCACCACTGACAACAGATCGCAATCGGTTTTGATCGTCAGCAATTGACGGCCGGTGGGCAGCCAGTGGAGGGCTTTGCGCAAGTTCTCGCCCGCCACGCCCTTGATTTCATCGGCACGCGCCACCAGGGCATCGAGCGAGCCGTACTCGCTAAGCCATTTGGCTGCGGTTTTGGGGCCCACCTTTTCCACGCCGGGCACGTTGTCCACTGCGTCACCCACCAAAGCCTGAAAATCCACCATCAGGCTGGGCGGCACGCCAAACTCGGCGGTGACGCCTGCCACATCGCGGCGCTTGCCATTCATGGTGTCGATGATGGTGATGTGCTCATTGACCAGCTGACTGAGATCCTTGTCGCCACTGGAGACGATCACCTCGATGCCTTGTGCCGAGGCGGTGCGCGCCAAGGTGCCAATGACATCATCGGCTTCGACGCCGCCCACATCCAGCACCGTCCAGCCCATCAGGCGCACAACTTCATGGATGGGCTCAATCTGCGCCCGCAAATCGTCCGGCATGGGCGAGCGCTGGGCTTTGTAAGCCGGATAAATTTCATCGCGAAAGGTCGGGCCTTTGGCATCGAAGACGCAAGCGGCATAAAGCGCAGGGTACTCCTTGCGCAGGCTTTGCATCATGTTGATCATGCCGCGAATCGCGCCAGTGGGCGCACTGGCGGGATCGCCCGGCACGGCTCGCAGGTCGGGCATGGCGTGAAACGCACGGTACAGGTAGCTGGAACCGTCGACCAGCAACAAAAGAGGGGTGGCAGTCATGGGTGCATTGTGCCTTGGCACGCCCTGCCCTGTAAGCGCCCCCTACAATGTCAGCTTCTCTGACCCCCACCCGTTATTTGCTCTTTCATGGCCGTTTTCACAGAAGTCCTCGACAGTCAGGCCCAAGAACTGCTGGAACAGTTGCAACTGGGAGACCTCCAGAGCCTGCAAGGCATTCAGGGAGGCATTGAGAACACCAACTATTTCCTGACCAGCACCCAGGGTGAGTTTGTCCTGACACTTTTCGAGCGACTGACACACAGCCAACTGCCCTTTTATCTGTACCTGATGAAGCACCTGGCGAGCCGCGGTATTCCGGTACCCGACCCACAAGCGGATCGCCAGGGCGATATTTTGCTGACGGTGTGTGGCAAGCCGGCGGCGGTGGTGAACCGCCTGCGTGGGCGCAGCCAACTTCAACCCACCCCCGCACATTGCGCCACTGTAGGGGCCATGCTGGCCCGCATGCACCTGGCAGGTCAGGATTTCAGCCGAGAACAGCCGAACTTGCGCGGTCTTGCCTGGTGGGCCGACACGGTGCCGCTGGTGCTGCCGCACCTGAACAGCGATCAGGCCCGACTGCTGCAACAAGAACTGGCCTTTCAACAGCACACAGCGGCCTCAGCGACCTACGCGGCCTTGCCTTCTGGCCCGATTCACGCCGACTTGTTTCGCGACAACGTGATGTTCGAGGGCGAGGCTCTCACCGGCTTTTTTGACTTTTACTTTGCCGGCGTAGACCGCTGGCTGTTTGACATTGCGGTGTGCCTGAACGATTGGTGCATCGAGCACAGCACCGCGCGCTACTTGCCAGCCCATGGCCAAGCCTTCTTGCAAGCTTACCAAAGTGTGCGGCCACTGCAAGCCGCCGAGCGCAGCATGCTCAACCCCATGCTGCGGGCCGGCGCGCTGCGCTTTTGGATTTCCCGCCTGTGGGACTATTACCTGCCGCGCGAAGCCAACCTGCTGCAACCCCATGACCCCACGCACTTCGAGCGCGTTTTGCGACAGCGCGTGGTCCACCCCTTGGCGCTGTGACTCCATGAAACTCAACATCGTTCCCGCACGCACAGGCATTCTCTGGGTTCGATTGGGCATTCGCACCTTCTGGCGCCAGCCGATCGCCATGACCGGACTGTTCTTCATGTTCATGGCGCTGATGTCCATTGCCTCTCTGCTGCCCTATATGGGTGGCTTCCTGGCCTTGATGCTGTTACCCGCGGCCACATTGGGCCTGATGGCCGCTGCGCGTGAGGCCTTCCTGGGCAAATTCCCCATGCCCACGGTGTTGGTCAGCGCCTTTCGCGCTGGCCAGCAGCGCAAGAAAGACATGCTGGTGTTAGGGGTGCTGTATGCCATCAGTTTTCTGGGGGTGATGGGCCTGTCCGCCTTGCTGGACGGCGGCGAGTTTGCACGCCTGTACCTCATGGGCGGCAGCTTCTCGCGGGAAACCCTGATGCGCGACGACTTTCAGGCCGCCATGTGGCTCTCCACGGTGCTTTACTTGCCGCTCTCTGCCCTGTTCTGGCATGCGCCTGCCCTCATCCATTGGCATGGCATTTCGCCTGTGAAAAGCATGTTTTTCAGCGCCATGGCTTGCCTGGGCAACTGGCGCGCCTTTCTGGTTTACGTCTTCACCTGGCTGGGCGTTTTTGCAGCCGTCGGCTTGGGGGTGATCGTGGTGGCGGCCATCACCGACAGCGCCGAGTTGGCCTCGGTGATGCTGCTGCCCCTGATGCTGCTGATGGCGGCCATGTTTTTCACCTCCAGCTATTTCAGCTTTCACGACAGCTTCGCGACCGACCCCATCCTGGCCTGATGCTCACACAGGGGTCAGCTTGGCCACCGACAGGGCAAGCCATTTGGTACCGTGACGCGGGAAATTCACTTGCGCGCGCGCATCTTCGCCCGAGCCCTCCAGAGACATCACCGTGCCTTCGCCAAACTTGGTGTGAAACACCTGCAAGCCCGAGCGCACCCAGGCGTTGGGGCCACTGGCCGCGCTTTGGCGCGAAGCCACCACCACCGGCGCCTCGTGCGGCGCGGTACTGATCGAGGCACCGGCGTTCCAACCCTGATCGGCGCGCGCCGTGGATTTGCCAAAGAAATTGTCGTTCCAGGGCGACGCAGTAGCCGCGCCGGCCTTCGGGCTGAGCCATTTCAGGGTGTGCTCTGGCATCTCGTCGTAAAACCGGCTCCTGATGTTGTAGCGGGTTTGCCCATGCAACATGCGCGTCTGGGCGTGGCTAAGGTACAAACGCCGACGGGCCCGCGTGACGGCCACGTACATCAGGCGTCGCTCCTCTTCGAGGCCCTCGTAATCGCTCATGGAATTTTCGTGCGGGAACAAGCCTTCCTCCAGGCCGGTGATGAAGACGCATTCGAACTCCAGGCCTTTGGCGGCATGCACCGTCATCAACTGGAGGGCGTCTTGCCCGGCTTGTGCCTGGTTATCACCGGCTTCGAGCGCTGCATGCGTTAAAAATGCGGCCAGGGGCGACAGGGTTTCACCAGTGTCGGCGTCGGTCATCAAGGCAGCGGCCTCGGCCTCGCCTGCTTGCGGCAGGGCCACCACGTCACGGCCAAAGCCCTCCTGCACCACAAAGCTTTCGGCCGCATTGACCAGCTCTTCCAAGTTCTCGACACGATCGGCGCCCTCACGCTCTGCCTTGTAGTGCGTGAGCAAGCCGCTGTGGTCCAGCACCAGCTCAATGATTTCTCGCAGTGACAGGCCTTGGGTTTGTTCGCGCAGCACATCGACCTTGGCAACAAAGGCGCTGAGGTGGGTGCCGGCTTTGCCAGCCACTTGCGGCACGGCTTCATGCAAGGGCAGGTTGGCCGCGCGGGCGGCGTCTTGCAATTGCTCGATGCTGCGCGCGCCAATGCCACGCGGCGGGAAATTGACCACCCGCAAGAAGCTGGTGTCATCGCTGGGGTTCTCCAGCAGGCGCAAATACGCCAGCGCATGCTTGATTTCTGCGCGCTCGAAAAAGCGCAAGCCACCGTACACACGGTAAGGCAGGCCCGCATTGAACAGCGCAGTTTCAATCACCCGGCTTTGGGCATTGCTGCGGTACAGCACCGCAATGTCGCTGCGCTGAGCCACGCCTTGACGGCCATCGCCGTTTTGGCCATCGCGCAGCAGTTGCCTGACCTCCTCGACCAGCCATTGCGCCTCGGCAAAATCACCGGGGGACTCCATGACGCGCACCAACTCGCCCAGGCCTTGGTCGGTTCGCAGGTTTTTGCCCAGCCGGGTTTTGTTGTGGCGAATCAGCTCGTTGGCAGTGTCCAGAATGGCGCCACAGCTGCGGTAGTTTTGCTCCAGCTTGATCTGGTGGCGCACGGAAAACTCGCGCACAAAATCAGCCATGTTGCCCACGCGCGCACCCCGGAACGCGTAAATGCTTTGGTCATCATCACCCACCGCAAAGACGGCGCTGCTGTCGCCTGTGAGTTGCTTGATCCAGGCGTATTGCAAACGGTTGGTGTCTTGAAACTCATCGATCAGGATATGGCGAAAGCGTCGCTGGTAATGTTCGCGAATCGGGTCATGGTCGCGCAACAACTCGTAAGAGCGCAGCATGAGCTCGCCAAAATCGACGACGCCTTCGCGCTGGCATTGTTCTTCGTAGAGTTGGTAGATCTCCACTTTTTTGCGGGTGTCGGGATCCTGCGCCGGAACCCCAGTGGGGCGCAGGCCATCTTCCTTGCAGCCGGCGATGAACCATTGGGTTTGCTTAGGGGGAAACCGCTCATCGTCGATATTGAACTGTTTGTACAACCGCTTGATGGCCGACAGTTGGTCCTGGGTGTCCAGAATTTGAAAGGTCTGTGGCAGGTTCGCCAGTTTCCAGTGGGCACGCAACAAACGGTTGCACAGGCCATGGAACGTGCCAATCCACATGCCATGAACGTTCACCGGCAGCATGGCCGTCAGGCGGGTTTGCATTTCCTTGGCTGCCTTGTTGGTGAAGGTCACCGCCATCAGCCCGCCCGGTGAAATCTGCCCGGTCTGCAGCAGCCAGGCGATGCGCGTGGTCAACACCCGGGTCTTGCCCGAACCGGCACCGGCCAGGATCAGCGCATGCTCTGGTGGCAAGGTGATGGCCGCCATTTGCTCGGGGTTGAGTCCTTGCATCAGGGCGCTGGCCGAGGGTGCACCGTTGGGGGTGGTGTCATGGGGCGACGCATCGCCAAAGCTGAAGGGGGATTGCATGGTCCGATTTTAGGGACACCCTCTGGCTCATGTGATGCAAGCCATCAAAAACTGCTGGTAGAATCAGACACCGGGCCCAAGATTCTTGCGCCCGGTTTTTTTGTGGCTCTTCGCCACGGGAACCGGCCAGGCCAAGCGCTCATTCTTTCAGTCTTACTCTGGAGTTGGGTTCATGGAAATTTTTGATTACGACAACATCCTGCTGTTGCCGCGCAAGTGCCGCGTTGAAAGCCGTTCTGAGTGCGATACCAGCGTCACGCTGGGCAACCACAGCTTTCGCATCCCCGTCGTTCCGGCCAACATGAAAACCGTGGTCAACGAGACCCTTTGCGAGTACCTGGCCCGCAACGGTTACTTCTATGTGATGCACCGCTTTGACCTGGACAATGTGGCCTTCGTGCGCGACATGAAGACCAAGGGCGTGTTTGCCTCGATTTCGCTGGGCGTCAAGAAGCCCGATTACGACACGGTCGACAAGTTGCTGGCCGAGGGACTGATCCCCGACTACATCACGATCGACATCGCCCACGGTCACGCTGACAGTGTGCAAAAGATGATTGGCTACCTGAAGCAAAAAATGCCCCAGGCCTTCGTCATTGCGGGCAACGTCGGCACGCCCGAGGCCGTGATCGACCTGGAAAATTGGGGCGCCGACGCCACCAAGGTGGGCATTGGCCCTGGCAAGGTGTGCATCACCAAACTCAAAACCGGTTTCGGCACGGGCGGCTGGCAGTTGTCCGCGTTGAAATGGTGTGCCCGTGTGGCGACCAAGCCCATCATTGCCGATGGCGGTATTCGCGAGCATGGCGACATCGCCAAGAGCATCCGCTTTGGCGCCACCATGGTCATGATTGGCTCCATGCTGGCGGGGCACGAAGAAAGCCCCGGTCAAACCGTGGAAGTAGACGGCAAGCTGTACAAGGAGTACTACGGCAGTGCCAGCGACTTCAACAAGGGCGAATACAAACACGTGGAAGGCAAGCGCATTCTCGAGCCCATCAAAGGCAAGCTGGCCGACACCTTGCGTGAAATGCAAGAGGACGTGCAAAGCTCGGTGTCTTATGCAGGCGGCACCAAGCTGATGGACATCCGCAAAGTCAATTACGTCATCTTGGGCGGCGACAATGCCGGTGAACACCTCCTGATGTAATCTCCAGGAGATACCATGCACCGCACCTGCGCACTGCGCCGAAACATCCTTCTTGCGTTCCTCGGTCTGGGGGTGGCCACAGCCTCTCTTGCGCAATCCTGGCCTGACAAGCCCATCAAGCTCATCGTGGGCTTTGCGCCGGGCGGTTTCACCGATGTCCTGGCCCGAACCATCGGCCAAAAGCTCCAAGACCGCCTGGGGCAAGCAGTGGTGGTCGAGAACAAGGCTGGTGCCGCTGGCACGCTCGGGGCCGATCTGGTCGCCAAAGCCAAGCCCGATGGCTACACCCTTTTGCTGGGCCACAGCAACTCCAATGCGGTGGCCCCTGCGCTCTACCCCAAGCTGCCTTATGACGTGGTGCGTGATTTCACACCCATCGTGCGCATCGCCAGCACACCGCTGTTGCTGACGGTACATCCCGGCGTGGCAGCCACCGACGTCAAGTCATTCATCGCGTTGGCAAAAAGCAAGCCCAATGGCCTGGCCTTTGCCTCCTCGGGCAGTGGCAGCTCGCAACACATGGCCGCCGCTCGCTTCATGTTGGTCACCAAGACCGAGATGACCCATGTGCCCTACAAAGGCAGCGGGCAGGCCATCGTGGATTTACTGGCGGGCAACGTGAACCTGAACTTCGAAAGCCCGCCCAACGTGCTGCCGCACTTGCAAACGGG
Organism: Limnohabitans sp.; assembly: GCA_018882835.1. Classification (GTDB taxonomy): domain Bacteria; phylum Pseudomonadota; class Gammaproteobacteria; order Burkholderiales; family Burkholderiaceae_C; genus Limnohabitans. Next base: position 20,616 of record VERE01000035.1, on the reverse strand, counting down.
CAAGCTGCGCGCGCTGGCCATCACCAGCGAAAAACGCTCACCACTGCTGCCCGCCGTGCCCACGCTGGCTGAGGCCGGTGTGCCGAACGCCGAAATGCTGCAATGGTTTGCCTTGCTCGGCCCCGCCAACATGCCGCGCAACATCGTCCAGCGACTGAACGCCGAGGTCAACGCCATTCTGAAGCAAGCAGATGTTGCTGAAAAAATTGCCTCGCAAGGCGGTGAGATCATTGGGGGCACAGCGGAAGAGTTCTCCGCTTTCCTGCCCAAAGACACCGCGGGCTGGGAGCGCCTGGTCAAAGAAGCCAGCATTCGCCTGGATTGAGCCCCATTCGCCATGAACATCAAAACCTCAGACCTCTGCGATGCCTGCCCCGAAGCCGAGGCCTGTGCCCTGCCCTTTCAAAGTTATGGCGCACGGCGTGCTTTTGCTGGCACCTTGCGAACCCTGCGCTGCTTCGAAGACATTGGCTTGATGCGCAACACCGTGAACCAACCGGGAAACGGCCAAGTGCTGGTCATTGACGGCGGTGGCTCACGCGCACGCGCCTTGTTTGGTGATGTCATGGCCGACATCGCCATGCGCAATGGCTGGGCTGGCCTGGTCATCCATGGCGTCATCCGCGATGCGCTGGAAATCAATGGCATGGCCATCGGCGTGAAGGCGCTGGGCACGGTGCCTCGCCGGGGCGAACGCACCGGCGCCGGTGAAGTCGATGTGCCAGTGAGCTTTGGTGGCGTCACTTTCACGCCAGGCCAGCGTCTGGTCGCCGATGAAGACGGCGTCATTGTGCTGCCCATGGGGCTGACCGAAAACGACATTGCAGTGGACGAAGTCGTGGCCGCCACGGCGGCTTATGCCGCAAGCGCGGTCAAGCCAGCATGACCCCAAGGACTTTGTACCAAAAAATTGTTGGCCAGCACACTGTTCGACCGCTGGGCAAGAATGGGCAAATCCTGCTCTACATCGACCGCCAAGTTCTTAACGAATACACCAGTCCGCAGGCCTTTGCAGCCCTGCACGCCGCCCGAAGGGACGTCTGGCGTCCGGCGTCCTCCCTGGCGGTGGTGGACCACGTCAACCCCACCACTCCCGAGCGCAATGCGCGCACCATGGTGATCGCCGACGCCGACCGCTCGCGCCAAGTGCACACACTGGCAGACAATTGCCAACGCCACGGCATTGCACTGTTCGACATGCTGGATGATCGCCAAGGCATCGAGCATGTGGTGGCCAGCGAGCAAGGCCTGGTGCTCCCCGGCATGGTCATCGCTGCGGGCGACAGCCACACCACCTCGCACGGCGCCATGGGCGCATTGGGCTTTGGCATTGGCAGCAGCGAGATTGAACACTTGTTGGCCACGCAAACCCTGGTCTACACGGTCATGAAAAACATGCGGGTTCATGTGACCGGCCGACTTGGCGCGGGCCTGACCGCCAAAGACCTGGTGCTTGCCCTGATTCGCCAGATTGGCGCCGATGGCGCCACGGGCCACGTTATGGAGTACACCGGCGAAGCCATTTCAGCCATGGGCGTGGAAGGCCGCTTGACCTTGTGCAATATGAGCGTGGAGGCCGCTGCGCGCGGCGCCATGGTGGCACCGGACGACACGCTGTTTCACTACCTGCAAGGCCGGGCCTTTGCACCCCAAGGCAAGCACTGGGATGCCGCCGTCACCGCTTGGCGACAACTGAAAAGCGATTCCGACGCCTTGTTTGAGCGCGAAGTGACGCTCGATGCTTCGGCCATCGCGCCCATGGTGACCTGGGGCACCAGCCCGGACCAGGGCGATGTGATTGGCGCCGCAGTGCCTGACCCTGCACACGAAGCCGACGCCACGCGCCGGCGCAGCATGGTGCGTGCACTGGACTACATGGGTTTGCAACCGGGCCAAGCACTGGAAGGCTTGCCCATCAGCCATGCTTTCATTGGCTCGTGCACCAACAGCCGCCTGGACGATTTGCGCGATGCCGCGCGCGTGCTGCGTGGGCGGCGCGTGGCAAAGGGCGTGCGCGCCATGGTGGTGCCGGGCTCCACCTCGGTGCGACAGCAAGCCGAAGCCGAAGGCATCGCACAGGTGTTCATCGAAGCCGGCTTTGAATGGCGACAAGCCGGCTGCTCCATGTGCGTGGCCATGAACGACGATCACTTGAACCCTGGCGACCGTTGCGCCTCCAGCACCAACCGAAATTTTGAAGGCCGGCAAGGCGCAGGCGCTCGCACCCATCTGATGAGTCCCGCCATGGTGGCCGCCGCGGCGGTCTGCGGATCCCTCACCGATGTGCGCCGACTGTTACCGAGCTGAGGACGCAACGCATGGAAGCTTTTCATTCATTGACCGGCATCGCCGCTGCCCTGCCCCAAGCCCATGTGGACACCGATCAAATCATGCCCAAGCAATTTTTGCGTGGGGTTGATCGCCAGGGGCTGAGCCATGGATTTTTGTTTGACATGCGCTTTGAAGCGCCTGGCAAGCCACGGCCCGACTTTGTGTTGAACCGTGCGCCCTGGCAACAGGCCGCACTGCTGATCACCGGGCCTAATTTTGGCTGCGGCTCCAGCCGCGAGCATGCGGTGTGGGGACTGCGCGAGCTGGGCTTGCGCTGCGTCATCGGGACCAGCTTTGGCGGCATCTTCAGCGACAACTGTGCGCGCAATGGCGTGCCCGCCATCGTCTTGCCAGCGCCAGAAGTCGATCGTTTGATGGCCTTGGCCCAGGACCCCGCCACCTGCGAAATGCGTGTCAACCTGGAATCCCAGACGATCACCACCTTAGCCGATGGCAAGGTGCTGCCGTTTGCGTTCGACCCCTTGCGCAAGCACATGCTGCTCAACGGTCTGGATGCGGTGGGCCTGACACTGCAGTACGCCGACGACATCCATCGTTTTGAACAAGACTATTTCAAACAGCGGCCCTGGCTTGCGGCCTGAACCGCGCTGCCAAGGCCTGGCGCCTTAAACCGCGCCATGCGACTCCACATACAGCGCGTAAAGCGAGCGGCAGCTGGTCATGTACAAGCGGTTGTTCTTCGGGCCGCCAAAGGCCAGATTGGCACAACGCTCGGGCAACTTGATGAAGCCAATGGCCTTGCCCTGCGGGTTGAACACCATCACGCCGTCGAGGTCCTCTGACTTGCCTTTGAGCTGGTACACCTTGCGACCGCCAACATCGGTCGGCTCGGGTTGCAAGGCGCCGTTGCTGCCCCAGCCGCACCACAGGTTGCCATCGCGGTCCACTTTGAAGCCATCGAGTGCGCCCTGGTCGGCCGCGTCAATCAGCTTGGTCTTGTTGGTCAGGGTGTTGTCGGCATTGACGTCAAAGCTCCAGATGCTGCGGTTGGGCGTGCCCTTCCACTCCACCACACAGAGCTTCTTCTCGTCGGGCGAGAACGCCAGGCCATTCGGATTGACGATGTCGGTGACCACAGCACTCAGCTTGCCATCGGTGTCGATGCGGTAGACATTGGTGCTGGCCTGCTCAGGCTTCGCGCGCGAGCCTTCCCACTCGCCATTGATGCCAAACAAGGGGTCGGTAAACCAGACGGTGTCGTCCGACTTTCACGATGCGGTTGTTAGGAATGTCGCTGAACAGCAAAATGAAATAAGGGACGATGAATGCGACTCAGCCTTCAGCCACGGCGTGCGCCGCCAACAGCTCCAAAGACTTCACCAAGGCAGAGTGATCGAGTTGCCCCCAGCCATTGGAAGCACAGGCCTGCATCAACTGCGCAGCCGATGCGGTTTGCGGCAGAGAGACGCCAATGGCTTTGGCACCGGCCAAGGCCAGCCCCAGGTCTTTTTGATGCAAGGCAATCCGGAATCCGGGATTGAAGGTCCGCTTGATCATGCGCTCGCCATGCACTTCCAACACGCGACTGGCGGCAAAGCCGCCCATCAGGGCCGAGCGCACTTTCTCGGGGTCGGCCCCTGCCTTGCTGGCAAACAGCAAGGCCTCTCCCACGGCTGCGATGTTCAGGGCCACAATGATCTGGTTGGCCACCTTGGTGGTTTGGCCATCGCCATTGCCGCCCACCAGCGTGATGTTTTTGCCCATCAATGCCAACAGCGGCTTGACCTTTTCAAAGGTGGCCACTGCGCCGCCCACCATGATGGTGAGGCTGCCCGCTTTGGCGCCGACTTCTCCGCCCGATACCGGCGCGTCCAGATAGTCGCAGCCCAAATCGTTGATCCTCTGGGCAAAGGCCTTGGTCTCGATCGGCGAAATGGAACTCATGTCCACCACCGTTTTGCCCGCGCTCAGGCCATGGGCCACGCCATCTTCGGCAAACAGCACCTTCTCGACGTCGGGCGTGTCCGGCAGCATCAGGAAAACAATGTCTGCAGCGCGCGCCACCTCGGCGGGGCTGGCACACACAGTGGCGCCTGCCAACTCGGCGGGCACCTTGCTGCGGGTGCGTACGAACAGGTGGTGCCCTGCATCCAGCAAATGCTTGGCCATGGGCGAACCCATGATGCCCAAGCCAATAAAACCAATTCTCATGCTCATGCTCCTTTGTCTCAAGGGTGGTCAGCGAACCATGCAGGGTCGCTTGTTGTCAAATTTCCAGCCGGGTATCAGGTATTGCATGGCCACCGCATCGTCGCGGGCGCCCAAGCCGTGCTGCAAATACAGCTGGTGCGCTGCAGCCACTTTGTGGCGGTCCAGGGTCACGCCCAAGCCCGGCTTTTGCGGCACTTGCACGTGGCCATCCACAATTTGCAAAGGCGCCTCGGTCAAGCCATGGCCGTCCTGCCAAATCCAGTGGGTGTCAATGGCTGTCACTTTGCCGGGCGCCGCCGCCGCTACATGGGTGAACATCGCCAGTGACACATCAAAGTGATTGTTGGAATGAGAGCCCCAGGTCAGTCCCCAGTCACGACAGGTTTGGGCCACCCGCACCGAGCCCGCCATGGTCCAGAAGTGCGGGTCGGCCAGCGGGATGTCCACGCTTTGCAACGAAAGCGAGTGCGCCATTTGCCGCCAATCGGTGGCCACCATGTTGGTGGCAGTAGGCAGGCCTGTGGCGCGTCGAAACTCTGCCATCACCTCGCGGCCACTGAAGCCCTCTTCCGCACCGCAAGGGTCTTCTGCATAAGCCACCACCCCCTGCATGTCGCGCATCAGCCGGATCGCGTCTTTGAGCAGCCAGCCGCCATTCGGGTCGAGCGTGACACGCGCTTGCGGGAAGCGCGCATGCAAAGCCCTGACGGCTTCGATTTCTGCCTCGCCGGACAACACACCGCCCTTCAGCTTGAAGTCGTTGAAGCCATATTTCTCGCGCGCCGCCTCGGCCAGGCGCACCACCGACTCGGGCGTCATGGCTTCCTCGTTGCGCAAGCGGAACCATTCGTTGTCAGCGTCGGGCTCGCTGCGGTAGGCCAGATCGGTCCGGTTGCGATCGCCTACAAAAAACAGATACCCGAGCATTTCCACCGAGGATCGTTGTTGGCCCTCGCCCAGCAAGGCGGCCACAGGCAGATCGAGGTATTTGCCCAGCAAGTCCAGCATGGCGGCTTCCACCGCGGTCACCGCATGGATGGTGGTGCGCAAATCAAAGGTCTGCAAGCCGCGTCCGCCCGCGTCACGGTCTGCAAATTGGGTGCGCATGGCATTCATCACGGCTTGCACGTTGCCAATCGGCTGACCCACCACCAAGGCAGTGGCATCTTCGATGGTGGCGCGAATTTTTTCGCCACCCGGCACTTCTCCAATGCCTGTCTGGCCAGAGCTGTCAGTCAGGATCACGATGTTGCGCGTGAAAAACGGGCCATGTGCGCCCGACAGGTTCATGAGCATGCTGTCATGCCCTGCCACTGGAATCACTTCCAGTTGGGTAATGCGAGGTGTTGCGCGAGGTGTCATCAGTCGGCCTTGATGTTGCGGGTTTGAATCAGCTTTTTCCAGCGCGCGAACTCCGCCGCTTGAAATGCCGTGAATTGCTCTGGGGTGTTGCCCACTATTTCAAAACCCAACTCCAGCAGCTTGGGTTTCACTTGCGGATCGTTCAGCGCGCTCACAATGGCGGCGTGCACCTTGGCCTTGGTGTCTGCCGGCAAGCCACGGGGCGCTGCCACGGCTTGCCAGGAATAGACATTGGCCTCCTTGATGCCCAGCTCTTCCAGCGAGGGCACATTGGGCAGCAAGGGCGAGCGCTTGGCACTGGTAATGGACAAGGCACGCAGCTTGCCCGAGAGAATTTGCGGCATCGCTGTGTTGACGTTCATAAACGAAGAGTCCACTTGACCGCCCAGCAAATCGGTCATCACCGGGCCGCCTCCTTTGTAGGGCACGTGGATGCCGCTGGTGCCGGTTTGCAGCCAGAACAATTCAGCGGTGAGGTGGTCGCTGCTGCCGTTGCCAGACGAGGCAAAGGTCATCTTCTCTGGGTTGGCCTTGAGAAAGGCCATGACATCGGCCATGCTTTTGTGCGGCGAGTTGGCCGGCACCACCAGCACATTGGGCGCTTGCACCGCCACGCTGAGGTAGTCGAAGTCTTTCAAAGCGTCGTACGACACCTTGGCCAGCAAATGCGGGGCAATGACCAATGGGCCCAAAGACGTCACCAAAAAGGTGTGGCCATCGGGCGCCGAGCGAGCCACCGCTCCCGCACCAATGGTGCCGGTCGCCCCGGCCTTGTTGTCGGTCAAAAAAGTGCCACCCAGTTTCTCCTGCAATTTGGGCGCGAGGGTGCGCGCAATCAGATCGGTGGAGCCGCCCGGAGGAAACGGAACGACCAAGGTCACCGGTTTGTCAGGCCAAGCCTGGACCCAACTGACACTCAGGCACAGGCCGAGAGCCAACAAGATTTTTTTCATGGGGATCACCTCGAAAATGGTAGCGCTACCAATACAGGAAAGGATGTAATGGTAGCGTTACCAAACAAGTGGGGCAACGTTAAAATATCAGGGTTTACCTTGGGCTGTGCTATCGCGTTCGATGATGGAAAAGCCCACGTCCACCATCGGCTGGGCCACCCCGCGCCCTTCCGCGCGGTCCATCAGGTTGCGCGCCGCAATCTGACCGATTTGGGCGCCATTGATGCGCACCGTGGACAGCGCGGGCACCATGTCGGCCACGAAGGGCACATCGCCAAAACCCATGACCGACAGCTGCTCTGGGACGCTGATGTGGCGCACGCGCGCCTCGGTGAGCACGCCCATGGCCAGCAAGTCTGAGCTGCAAAAAACCGCATCCACCTGTGGCTTGGCCGCCAGCACATTGGCCAGCGCCTGGCGACCGCTGCGCAGGGTGCGCAGCGCCCCCACGTTTTCCACATGAACCCCGCCCAGGCCGTAGGTGGCCGCGGCCTCTATGAAGGCACGCGTGCGGCGGTCGGCACGCTCGTCCTCGGCACGCACAATCGCCAAATGCCGGCAGCCTTTCTTGCTGAAGAACTGCGCCACATCATGGCCAATTTGCGAATGGGAAAAGCCCACCAGCATGTCGATGGGGGTGGGCGTGAGGTCCCAGGTTTCCACCACTGGAATGCCCGAGGCCAGCAAGCGCGTACGTGCTTTGCCAGGCGGCAAAATGCCCGTGATGAAAATGCCATCCGGTCGCCGACCAATCACCGCCTCCAGCAGCATTTCCGCACGCGCTGGCGAGTAGCCCGACTGCCCCAGCATGAGTTGGTAACCTGCATCAAAGAGCGTGCCATTGAGGGCCTCGATGGTTTCATTGAACACCGAGATCACTGTGCTCGGCACAATGGCGGCAATCAAGCGGCTGCGCGCCGAGGCCAGGCCTCCCGCCAAGCGGTTGGGCACATAACCCGTGCGCTCTACCGCCTCTTTCACCTTCTTCAGCACGACCTCGGACACTTGGTCAGGGGTGTTCAATGCGCGTGAAGCCGTGATGGGTGCCACGCCCGCCAACTTGGCCACATCGCGCAAGGTGATGGCACCGCTGCTGCGCCGAGAACGTTTGGCTGTCTCTTTGTCGGCCATGGCTGACAGGGCTCCTGCTCAAATGGTATCGCTACCATTCTAGCGGCTCCATGGTTAGAATTCCGCCCAGCGTGAACGCCCCCTGCATGGAGAACCAATGAAGCCGCTGACCATCAAGATGAACGACCAGGACAATGTGGCCATCGTGGCCAACCCAGGCGGGCTGCCAGCAGGCACTCCTCTGACGAATGGACTGGTCCTGAAAGACGCCGTACCGCAAGGGCATAAAGTGGCCTTGACGGATTTGCCGGCCAAGTCAGCCGTGGTGCGTTACGGCATCCCGATCGGTTTTGCCATGAAGGACATTCCTGCCGGCAGCTGGGTGCATGAGCGCCTTCTTGAGATGCCCACCGCCCGCGAGCTCGACAACTTGCCCATCGCGACCGTGAAGCCCCCGCCGCAATCGGCGCTGGAAGGCTATACCTTCGAGGGCTATCGCAACGCCGATGGCTCGGTTGGCACACGCAACATCCTGGCCATCACCACCACCGTGCAATGCGTCTCGGGCGTGGTGGACTATGCGGTGCAACGCATCAAGAACGAGTTGTTGCCCAAGTACCCGCAGGTCGACGATGTGGTTGGCCTGGAGCACACCTACGGCTGCGGTGTGGCCATCGATGCAGAGGGCGCTGAAATTCCCATTCGCACCTTGCGCAACATCAGCCTGAACCCGAATTTTGGCGGCGAGGTGATGGTGGTCAGCCTGGGTTGTGAAAAACTCCCTCCCGAGCGGCTCATGCCCCCGGGCACCATTCCCATCACCGATCAGCGCGGCGATGCACAACAACTGGATGTGGTCTGCTTGCAAGACGATGCGCATGTGGGCTTCCTGTCCATGATTGACGCCATTCTGGCCACGGCGGAGCAGCACCTGCAGCGCCTGAATGCGCGGCGCCGTGTGACGGTGCCGGCCAGCGAATTGGTGGTGGGCGTGCAGTGTGGCGGCAGCGACGCGTTCTCGGGCGTCACGGCCAATCCGGCCGTCGGCTATTGCACCGATTTGCTGGTGCGCGCTGGCGCCAGCGTGATGTTCTCGGAAGTCACCGAGGTGCGCGATGGCATCGACCAACTCACCTCACGCGCGACATCCCCAGAAGTGGCCCAGGCCATGATTCGCGAGATGGCCTGGTACGACGCCTACCTTCAGCGCGGCAAAGTGGACCGCAGCGCCAACACCACACCGGGCAACAAAAAAGGCGGCCTGTCCAACATTGTGGAAAAAGCCATGGGCTCGATCATCAAGTCGGGGACTTCGCCCATCTCTGGCGTGCTGTCACCCGGCGACAAACTCAAGCAGAAAGGACTGATCTACGCCGCCACGCCCGCCAGTGATTTCATCTGCGGCACGTTGCAACTGGCAGCCGGCATGAACCTGCATGTGTTCACCACCGGACGCGGCACCCCCTATGGCCTAGCGCAAGTGCCCGTTATCAAGGTAGCCACCCGCAGCGATCTGGCACGCCGGTGGCATGACCTGATGGACGTCAATGCGGGGACCATTGCCGATGGCGACAAAACCATTGAAGAGGTGGGCTGGGAGCTGTTCCACCTCATGCTGGATGTCGCCAGCGGCCGCAAGAAAACCTATGCCGAGCAGTGGAAACTGCACAACGCCCTGGCTTTGTTCAATCCGGCACCGGTGACCTGAATTCAACAAGCACACGGGTGATTTACCGCGCCAACCCGTCACCCTTGGCTCGCGTACCGCGTGCGCTCCGCTGAACCCAGCGCTGACCGCCAAAGTCAACAATCGAAACCTAACCACAGTTGCTGATATGCACCTTCAGGATCGTAATCACCTGCCTGCTTCGCGGTATTGAAGCGCCGACTGCCTCTGGGATCTGTGCCGCGGCCCGCGAGGTACAACCAATTGCCCTGGTTGCTGTACACATCGAAGTCAATCAGTTGCGATTCAAACCATGCAGCGCCGGCGCGCCAATCGCATTGCAGATCATGAATCAGGTAGCTGGCCACGTTTTGTCGCATGCGGTTCGACAGGTAGCCGGTCAATGCCAACTCACGCATGGCGGCATCAATGAATGGCTGACCTGTTTCGCCCTGACACCATTTTTGAAATGCGCGTGGGTGATGGGCCGGTGCAGGCAAGTCGGTCAGTCCCTGTGAGCGATAGAGTTGCCCACCGTGTTTGCAATGTAACCAACGAAAGTGATCGCGCCATAACAGCTCAAAGCAGATCCAATAGGTGCTTTCATTCGCACCCTGTGTTTTCTCAAACCTTGCAATGGCAGACCAGGCTTGGCGCGCCGACAAAGCACCCGTGGCCAACCAGGGCGACCACTTGGTGGAGTAATCCACGCCCATCAGTTCGTTGCGCGTGATTTTGTAAGTGCTGGGCAACCCACGGTGGCAATACGCGTTGACATGCGCCAGAGCCGCCTGTTCTGTACCCTGAAATTCAGGCGAAGCCATGGGGAAAGCGGTACGGGGGTCTTGCGGAGGGGACAAAGTTGCCGAAACGTCTGACCAAATCTGTGGATGGCATAAGCATGCAGCCAGCACCGAAGCGGGCGGCAAGGGCGGCATCTGACAGACTGGCGGCAAAGGCGGTACGGGTTTGACGTGATTTTTTTCCAAAATCTGCCGAAACCGCGTGAAGGTATCGGGCACTTCCTCTGGCGCAAAGGGCAGCGTCTCGGGCGCCATCAGCGTGGATTGCCAAATCGTTTGTACCTGCACACCGCGTTCTTGCAAGGTCTGAACCTGCAAGACTTCATAGGGCGCACGAATGTCTTCGCAGACCAGCAAAGGCTGTTGAAGAGAGTGGCACAAGCCAGTCAAAATTTCCACTGGCTGCCCTTTGAAAGTCAGCAGCTGACTGTCCAAATGTTCTAACTGTTCAGCCAAGCCTTGCACAGCCATGGCAGTCCAGGCCTGGCGGCGGGGCCCAACGCGAACAAAGTCCCAAGCGGTTTGACTGTCGTGGTCTGCATCGGCAATGTAAATTGGCAGCAGCCAAACCTGGTGATCCAAGGCGTACTTCACGGCCTGCTGCAAGGCCGGCTGGTCGTGCAGACGCAGATCCTGGCGAAACCAGTAAATGACGCCGGGAGCCACAGGCCGCTTGCTCACGAAACCTGCAGGCGCTCACGCGCGATGGCTGAGACACCGCTTTTGCGGATCATCCATTGGATCGGCAACGACGTCGTCTGCAAGGCCAAGCGGGTGGCCTGGCTTGGCAGCGCACAAACGGGCGGTCGACCAATGAGGCTCAACACCCAGGTCGGCATGATGTCGAGTGCGCTCTTTAAAACCAAAGCAATGAAGGGCCGGTCCAAAAGGTCCGTGGGGTAGGCTTCAATGATGCGCAAAATTTCCTGAGCACGCGCATCAAATCTAAGTGCCGGTTGATAGTCCAGCAAGGCAGCATTTGCTGCGGGCCAAGTCACCGGCAAATCCACTGCACCGAGCAAGCCCCCTATGCGCGACATTTCGAGAATGTATTGATCGCATTGAGCGGCCGACAGTGGTTGCAACGCAAGGTGTTGGTATGCGGTTAAAAACGAGGTGACCTCGGCCAGGTGAACCCAACGAATCAGGTCGGGCTCGTTCGCGGTGTAGGGCTGCCCCTGCAAATCGAGACCACACACCTTGGCATGAATGGCATTCACGCGCTCGATGGCCTGCAACGCGACAGGCTCGGCAGCGTAAGTGGTCAGCGCCACAAAATAAGCCGTGCGCCCCAGCCTTGCGCGCAAGTTGTGCCGGAAATCGGAGTGGTCCCACACCGCCGCCAGGGCCCGTGGATGCAAGCACTGAATGATGAGAGACGACAAGCCGCCCACCATCATCACCGTGAGGTCTTCGTGAACCCGCCATGCCATGGAATCAGGCCCCAAAAGGCCCGGGTCGCCCTTGGGCTGCATGAAAACATCCAGCGAGCCCACCGACCCGGTGATGCGGCGAATACGTTCGCCAATGAGGTTGACGAGCAGTTGTTCGGTGAGCGCTTTTGTAACCATCACAGGCAACCGCGAGAAGACCCTTTGAAGTGGCAGAACATTGAAGTTTGATTCTCCCCTCAAAAGCCACGCCCCTAGAATTCAAGGGTCATTCAACCCCACTATCGATTGAAGCCATGAGCTACCAACTGGTTTGGTTCAAGCGCGACTTGCGATGGCAAGACCACGCCGCTCTTGCCGAGGCCTCGAAACGGGGAAAAATTCGCTGCATCTACATCGTGGAGCCAGAGCTTTGGCAACAACCCGATGCCGCCTTGCAGCATTTCGAGTTTGTGCGCGAATCTTTGCAGGCCCTGGACGCGGCCTTGCGGCCAATGGGGGGCTGCATTGAAGTTCTCGTGGGTGAAGCTCCTGATGTGCTGTCGCGCATTTGGCGCGAAGCGCCCTTTGCAAACCTGCACTCTCACCAGGAAACTGGCAACCAGTGGACCTACCAGCGCGACCTGCGGGTCGCGGCCTGGTGCAGGGCCCATGACATCGCATGGCATGAGCATGCGCAATTTGGTGTGGTGCGCGCCCTCAAAAGCAGGGACGGTTGGCAAACCGCCTGGGAGGCGCACATGCAATTGCCTCAGCGAACTTTTTCGGAGCCGGTTTTTTGGAGAGCGCCCGCCCCCGAGCCCTTGTTGTTGCAAGCGCCCAACCATCTGACCCATGACCCACCGCTTCGACAAATGGGCGGACGAGCACAAGGATTGGCCGCGCTGCAAAGTTTTTTGAAAGCGCGCAGCCTGGGTTACCGTGGCGGCATCTCCTCGCCGCTGTCGGCGCCCGACGCCTGCTCCAGGCTGTCGCCTTACCTGTCCTGGGGCTGTCTGAGCATGCGTGAAGTGGTACAGGCCACACGCGAGCAACTTGCTGCCTTGCCACCCCAAGCGGTGCGCCATCGCGCAGGGTTGACCGCTTTCATCAGCCGCTTGCACTGGCACTGCCACTTCATCCAAAAGCTGGAGTCCGAGCCCGCCATCGAATGGCACAACATGCACCGTGGCTATGACAACCTGCGCGAGCAGGAATTCAACACGGCGCACTTTGAGGCGCTTCAAGCCGCACGGACAGGCTGGCCCATGGTGGACGCCTGCGTCACGATGCTGCGGGAAACGGGTTGGCTTAATTTTCGGATGCGCGCCATGCTGGTGTCTGTCGCGGCCTATCCGTTGTGGCTTCACTGGCGGCCTGTAGGCGAGTGGCTGGCCAGGCAATTTCTGGATTACGAACCAGGCATTCACTGGAGCCAGCTGCAAATGCAGTCCGGCACCACGGGCATCAACACCACGCGGGTCTACAACCCCCTCAAACAAGCGCAGGACCATGACCCGCACGGCCAATTTGTGCGGCGCTGGCTGCCCGCCATGCGCAAGGTGCCCGACTCCTGGCTGTGGCAGCCTTGGCAAATGCCTGCCAGCGTGCAGGCACAGGCGGGCGTGCGCGTGGGCCTGGACATTCCCATGCCCTTGGTGGACTTGGGAGAAGCCACCAAGCTTTCCAAACAAAAACTGTACGAACGGCGTGGCATGCAAGCAGTCAGAGAGGGCAAACGAGCCGTCATTGAAAAGCACGCATCGCGTCAGCGCGTCACCACCAGAAAGAAAAGCAATGCGCGTACAGCGGACAACCTGCCGCAAATGCAATTCGATTTTTAAGCGCAGAGGCTTCACTTCATGATCCAACGCCACCGCGTTCATCTGTTCGCCCTGCTGCTGGTCGTGGCAGGCGTCATCATCAGCCATGTCGGTTGGATCGAGCGAGACAATGGAACCTTGCTGGTGGTCGATGGCATCGAGATCGACCTGCTCGGGCAAGCCAACAACCACTGGGTGCGTGCCACCCGCGATTGCCAGCACGTGGCTGAGCTGCAGGCCTCTGAACCAGGCTTTGCAAGCGCCAGGCAGACATTGCAGGCCTACAGCCCGCCCAGCTCGGCGTCCGCACGGGTTGCCAGCCTGTGGACTTCGCAGACATGGGGGCTGACAGAGGTGGAATTCAGCGATTTGCTGCCCGCCGTGGTGCTGATGAAAGCCACTGGCAACGGCTGGGAAATCATCCCGCATGCCGTTTGGAGTGGGTTCACCCACCCCTGGGAGCCCGCCCCCCTGATGAGGCGCTATTTGAAGCAGCAAGCCCCCGAAGTCCCCCAGGCATTGTTGGATTGCTTCGAACCACGTTCTCCGTCATTTCAACCGCGCGGGACACAGCCTGTCGGTTAGCTTCTCTAAAACCATGACCAATCGACCCTTGCGCGCTCGTCCAGCAACACCTGCCCCACTTCCTCGATGTGGGCGCGATCGCAGGTCAGTGCGATGCCTGGCGCCCCTAGTCCCTGGCAGACGACTGAATCATCGCCACCATCTGGTCCAGCGCGATGCCCCAGCCTTGCTCGAAGCCCATGGCCGCATGAGTCTGGCAGCCTTTCACGTCGGCGTGCTTGACGGTGGCGGTATAGAGCGTCCCCTGAGGATCATCGGCCAACTCGATGATGGCGGTAAACATGAACCCTGCTTCGTCAGAGCCGCAGGTTTCGGTCATCAGGCTGGGACGAAACCCCGCCGACAGGGCATTGGTCCAGACCAGGCGCTGGTGGGTTTCCACTGCCAGGTAACAACCCCTGTTGGGAAACAGCTGACCTTCGGGTGATTGCATGGTGGTGCGAAAAACGCCACCAGGTTGCAAATCGATCTCGCAGTCGATGGTGGTCCAGGGGCGCGGACAAAACCAGGGTTTGAGCCGCTCGGGCTCGGTCCAGGCACGCCAGACATCGGCACGAGAGACGGGGACAGTGCGGACCAGTCGGAGGTCAAGTTGCGGATTGAAGTTCATGGCGATAGATTAACAGCATGGCTGACTGGACAGGATCAGTGGGCACATCATGCCTCTCCATCATTGAAAAAAATGACCTTGTCACCCATCACAAAAGTGGCTTTCTGAATCCGGCCTTTGGCGATGTCGTAGGTGCAGGTCATGTCGATGGTGAATCGATCGCGATGGCAACAAACTGTGCGCGTTGCACCGACCTGCTTAATCCAAAGGTTTTTTCGGTATTACCAAGGGAGGTTGCTTGGGGACCGCGTACTCGGGCACGCCTAGCAACGGCGCCACCATCACCGGTGGTGGGGGTGGCGGGGGCGCCACCACCTTGGCCGGCGGCGGCGGCGGGGGCGGACGATAGCCTGAGCTGCTGAACACTTCTGCCGTCGTGACCGATTCGCGGCCTTTGGTCTCGTAGAACTGTGCCATCAACTCCGGGTTGCTGCTGATTTTGGCTTCCAGCATGCCATCGATGATGCCCATAACCTCAGGCGTGTCTGCCGCACCCAGCCAGGCAGGGCGGTTGCTTTTGATGGCATCGAGCTGCTGCTTCGTGCAACTGCTGCCATGTTTGCGCAGCCAAGCTTCAACCCGCTCCACGCGCTGCCCCACATCATGGGTTTTCAGAGCCATGGTGCGGAACTCGGCGACCAGACAGCCTTTCTTGTCCGAGTCACTCTGCGCGTGAGCCACAGCCCCCATGCCGATTGCTGCGGCAAGGAGTGCTTGAATGAACGGTCGTTGGGCTTGCATGCGGCTTATGATTGGAAGTAGACCTTTCATGATCGGTATGGTGAGCGGTTTCTTGAGCGGCTGAGCGTGCGCTCATTGCGACAACTTCTGAGCCATTCGCGTTTGCCAGCCTGGGCCCGTCGCGCGCCAACGCTGGATCACGTCCTCGGGCAGTCGAATGGTGATGAGCTGCTTGGGGTTCTGAGAGCGAGGTCGCCCCCCCTTGTTCACGCGCCCTCGCGACATCATGTCTTCGTTCAACTCCGGAAGCTCTGTGTACTCTTTGTCTTGCACTCGATGCGCATCCACCTTCTGCAAATCAGTGCCCAAGTAGCTTTTGGAGACGTTCTTGTTCTCGCGCATTGGCTTTCCTCATGCTGAAAATATGTCGAGTCTCAGATCGTTGTGTGTATCCGATCACTACACAACGGCCTTGCAACAAGCCAAAACAAATCATTCGTTTTTCACAGTAGTCAGACCGCAGATCTTCAAATTCGAATGTGGGTCCATCAAAAACGATTGCGGCGTCCATAAAGTCCAAGCCACGCTCGAGCCATGTCGACATTCTTTTTCGAGGATCAAAGCTGATCAACACTGGTTAATGTAGTTACAAATACTTTAAAAGTAAAGCCCTCTCATGCTAAAAAAAGCTCACCCGTTTTTCTGGCAATCGGTGAAGATGCACAGGCTTGCAACAAAAAGGGCTCCCTCAGGAGCCCTTTTCAGATCAGCACCTTTTGGCTCAAGCCGCTTGATAGCTCTCGATCTGGTCGAAGTTCATGTACTTGTAGATCTTGTCGCCATTGGCGTTGATCACGCCGATGTCAGCCATGTACTCTTCCTTGGACGGGATCTTGCCCAGGCGTGAGCAAATCGCCGCCAGTTCGGCCGAGCCCAAATACACATTGGTGTTCTTGCCCAAGCGGTTGGGGAAGTTGCGGGTGCTGGTGGACATGACCGTGGCACCTTCGCGCACCTGGGCCTGGTTGCCCATGCACAGCGAGCAGCCGGGCATTTCGGTGCGCGCACCGGCCATGCCGAACACGCCGTAGTGGCCCTCCTCGGTCAGTTGCTTGGCGTCCATCTTGGTGGGCGGGGCCACCCACAGCTTGACGGGAATGTCGCGCTTGCCTTCGAGCAGCTTGGAGGCTGCGCGGAAGTGCCCAATGTTGGTCATGCAAGAGCCAATGAACACTTCATCGATCTTGGCGCCAGCGACATCCGACAGCGTCTTGACGTCATCGGGGTCGTTCGGGCAGGCCACGATGGGTTCGTGGATGTCGGCCAGGTCGATTTCGATCACGGCGGCGTACTCGGCATCGGCATCGCCCTTGAGCAGCTGGGGGTTCTTCAGCCAGGCCTCTTGCGCCTCGATGCGACGCTGCAGCGTGCGTGGGTCGGCATAGCCTTCGGCAATCATCCACTTCATCAGGGTGATGTTGCTGTTGATGTACTCGATGATGGGCTCTTTGTTCAGGTGCACGGTGCAGCCCGCAGCAGAACGCTCGGCAGAGGCGTCGGAGAGCTCGAACGCTTGCTCGACTTTCAGGTCGGGCAGGCCTTCGATTTCCAGGATGCGGCCAGAGAAAATATTTTTCTTGCCCTTCTTCTCCACCGTCAGCAAGCCTTGCTTGATGGCATACAGGGGGATGGCATTGACCAGGTCACGCAAGGTCACGCCGGGCTGCATCTTGCCTTTGAAGCGCACCAGCACCGACTCGGGCATGTCCAGCGGCATGACGCCAGTGGCCGCGGCAAACGCCACCAGGCCAGAGCCTGCGGGGAAGCTGATGCCAATGGGGAAACGGGTGTGGCTGTCGCCGCCGGTGCCCACGGTGTCGGGCAGCAAGAAGCGGTTGAGCCAGCTGTGAATCACACCGTCACCGGGACGCAGCGCAATGCCACCACGGTGGCTGATGAAGTCGGGCAGCTCGTGGTGCATCTTCACGTCGACGGGCTTGGGGTATGCCGCAGTGTGGCAGAAGGACTGCATCACGAGGTCGGCGCTGAAGCCCAGGCAGGCCAGGTCTTTCAGTTCGTCGCGGGTCATGGGGCCAGTGGTGTCTTGCGAGCCCACCGAGGTCATCTTGGGTTCGCAATAGGTGC
Organism: Limnohabitans sp.; assembly: GCA_018882835.1. Classification (GTDB taxonomy): domain Bacteria; phylum Pseudomonadota; class Gammaproteobacteria; order Burkholderiales; family Burkholderiaceae_C; genus Limnohabitans. The sequence continues at coordinate 3,044 of VERE01000035.1, read as the reverse complement.
CGGGGCGAACGCCTTTGCCCTCGGGCAAACCGCAGGCACGGCCCACCATTTTTTGCGCCAGGCTGAAGCCCTTGCCACTGTCGGCGGGGTCCATGGGCAAACGGAACAAGGTGGAAGGCGGCAGGCCCAGGGCCTCACGCGCCTTGCCGGTCAGGCCACGGCCAATGATCAGGGGAATGCGGCCACCGGCGCGCACTTCGTCAAACAGGACATCGCTCTTGACCTTGAACTCGGCAATCACTTTGCCGTCCTTGAGGGCCTTGCCCTCGTAAGGGTGCAGCTCGATGACGTCGCCCATGTTCATCTGGTTCACGTCGAGCTCGATGGGCAGCGCACCAGCATCTTCCATGGTGTTGTAGAAAATGGGGGCAATCTTGGTGCCCAGGCACACGCCACCGAAACGCTTGTTCGGCACAAAAGGAATGTCTTCGCCGGTGAACCACAGCACGCTGTTGGTGGCCGACTTACGGCTGGAACCTGTGCCCACCACGTCGCCCACATAGGCCACCAGGTGGCCGCGCGCGCGCAGGTCTTCGATGAATTTCACCGGACCCCGCTTGCCATCTTCTTCGGGGGTGATGCCATCGCGCTTGTTCTTCAGCATGGCCAAGGCATGCAAGGGAATGTCGGGGCGGCTCCATGCATCGGGCGCGGGTGATAAATCGTCGGTGTTGGTTTCGCCGGTCACCTTGAAAACTGTCAGTGTGATGCTCTTGGGCACTTCGGGACGGCTGGTAAACCACTCGGCATCGGCCCAGGACTGCAACACCGCTTTGGCGTTGGCGTTGCCTTTGTCGGCCTTGGCCTTGACGTCGTGGAACTGGTCGAACATCAGCAGGGTTTTCTTCAAAGCCTCTGCGGCAACGCTACCGACTTGCGCATCGTCAAGCAGGTCAATCAGCGGGGTCAGGTTGTAGCCGCCGAGCATGGTGCCCAGCAATTCGGTGGCTTTTTCGCGGCTGATCAGCGCGCATTTTTCGCTGCCATGGGCCACGGCGGCCAGGTAAGAGGCTTTGACTTTGGCCGCGTCGTCCACACCAGCGGGCACGCGGTGGGTGATCAAGTCCACCAGGGTGGCTTCTTCGCCTTGGGGCGGGTTCTTCAGCAACTCGATGAGTTCGGCGGTTTGCTGCGCCGACAAGGGCAGAGGCGGGATACCGAGCGCGGCACGCTCGGCCACATGGTCACGGTAAGCTTTCAACATGGTGAACACTCCTGTAAAGAAAATCAATTTTTCGCAACGTCGCGGCCACCGTCCAGCAAATTGACGGGCGGCGCGAGTTTCATGGCCTGTGCAACGGCAAGCTGCGCAGGGCTTTGGCATTCGTCAGCCAGGCGCTGACCGAGCTTGCTGCTCATCAGCATGGACTTGTTCGACAGTTGAATCCAGAAGGCACCCGCCTCTGGGTCTTCAAGCCGAATGGCGCCGGTACGGGACATGACCGGCGTCAGATGAAATCGGTGTTGTTGGATGGCCATGTAAAAACGGCCAGGCGACAAAGGGTCCGCAGTCAGCAAAACTTTTTGCCCCATTTCACAGGGAATGCTCCCCAAGTGAACTTGTTCGGCGATAGCGATCAGGTCAGCTTCCAAAGGTGGCAGCGGCGGGACCTCCTTGTGGGCCACCTTGGCTTGGGCCGCGGGTTTGGCCGGTGCGGGCTTGGCAACTGCCTTGGCCACAGGCTTGGCCTTGTTCGGCGAAGTTTCTGTGGTGCCGCCTTGGGCTTGCGCAAAAAACGAGGCCAGGGTCAAAGACAAAAACAAAATGAAAGTGCGCAAGTTGTTCTCCTCGGTGTTATCGGAAGAATTCTCGCACTTCGGCCGGTAAAACGCGACCGGTGTCAAAAGCACGCTGAAGGACTTGCCAGAAGAAGCGGTAGCTGGCGCGGTCATGCAACTGACCCGCATGGCTGATGGGCGCCCAGTCGGCCTTCACGGCGGCCAGCAAAATGTCGCTGGCCAGTTCTATTTCATGGGCTTGCGGGGCCAATGCCTCCAGAATGGGACGAATCTGCGCCGGATTAATGCTCCACATGCGGGTAAAGCCAAACTCGCGGGCCGCACGCCGGGCGGCCTGCGTCATGGCTTCGGTGTTGCTGAACTCGGTGACCACACAGTGCGAAGGCACCTTGCCATGGGCATGGCACGCACTGGCAATTTCCAGCTTGGCACGCACCACCAGCGGATGCGTGAACTGCCCTTGAACACCCAAGCCCTCGGAGGGGATGGCACCGCCGTGGGCAGAAACAAAATCCATGAGCCCAAAACTCATGGACTGCACACGCGGGTGCGCAGCAATGTCAAAAGCGCGGTGAACCGCCGCGGGCGACTCGATCAGCACTTGCAGTGGCAAATGCCCAGCGCCAGCTTGAATCAAGGCTTGCTCGGCGCGCTGCACATCGTTGACGCATTCCACCTTGGGCACCATGATGTGGGTCAGCCGCTGGCCCGCACGCGAGGCAATGTAAGACACATCGGCCTCGAAGGCAGGATGATCCACCGGGTGCACACGCACACCCACGCGGGCTTGCGGCGCCGCAGCCAGCGCCAGCTCGGTCACCAACACGGCATGTTCGGCTTCGCCACCGACCGGGGCGCCATCTTCGCAATCGAGGGTGACGTCAAAAACGCAGGCCCCGAACTCCTGCGTCATCTCGGCCTGCAGTTGCAGGCTTTTGCGCATCCGCGCTTCCACACCGCTGTAGTGGTCGCACACAGGCAGGTGCACGGCGCCCGCTTGGGCGCCTAGCAGGACATCGCGCGGATGGGCCATGGATCAGCGCGCAGTGATCAGAGCAGATGGGCCACGCCAGCTTGCTCGTCTTGCAGCTCTTTCAGGGTCTTGTTGATGCAAGCCTGGCTGAACTCGTCGATGGCCAGACCTTCGATCACTTTGTACTCGCCGTTCTGGCAGGTGACAGGGAAACCAAACAGGGTGTCCTTGGGAATGCCGTACCAGCCATCGGACGGAATGCCCATGGTGACCCACTTGCCGTTGGTGCCCAGGGCCCAGTCGCGCATGTGGTCGATGGCGGCGTTGGCGG
>VERE01000005.1 GCA_018882835.1 Limnohabitans sp. | reverse complement strand
GCGCCCCGATTTTGTCGGTCGACCAAACCTTGCAGCACCCCCACACCGCACACCGCGGCATGCTGGTGGAAATTGGGGATTACCGGGGGATTGGTTCGCCGATCAAGTTGGGGCGGACCCCGGCGACCTACCGCAAGGCGCCGCCTGCGAAAAACTGACGGCATCAACGCAAAGACGAACGCCACGGGTCCGGGTGGGCGATATCGAGGGTGCCCAGTTCAAGCATTCGAATCATCTTGGCGTAAATCTGCGTGCTTACACCCGCTTGAAAGTAAATCAGCAGACCTGCAACCGCAGATTCTTGCCACACGCTTGTACATAGCGGCGCAGGGTGGCGACCGATGGTGAATGTTTCCCCGTTGCCAGAGATTTCTCGAGCCGGGCCACCGATGGCGCTTGCGTGCCCATCCGTTCAGCGAGCTCCGCCTGCGTCAAGCCGGCTTCCTGCCTGGCCTTGAGCAAGGCGTCGAGCAGCTCACCTTCTTCCCGTTCGATACGTTCAACCTCGATTTTCACGCCAGAGCGTCTCATCAGTGCCTTGACCACTTCGTCATGCGTTTTCATGCTTCACCTCTTTCAAGCGACTCATCGCTGTATCCAACTCGCGCGTGGGCGTGCGGTTGGTCTTTTTCACGAAACTGTGCAACATCACGATCCGTCGGCCCACCTGCGTGCAGTAAAACACGCGGGCAATGCCTTCTGCGCCCTTAAGTCGAAGTTCAAACAAGCCGTCCTTCATCGCCTTGGTGTGAGGCTCGCCTAGATTCGGGCCCAGGGCCACCATCCGACGAGTCAGCACCACATACCGTGTGCTACGGCGAAAAAGTTGGCAGAGATTCCGAGTGAGCAGAGGGCAGAAAAGGGCCGAACTCGGGAAGAGCCCCAAGTTGAGAACAGTCGGGCGCTGAATGCGTCATCGCCCGTTAGTGGGGAAGAGCCGAATTTTGGTGGAGAGGAGGAGGATCGAACTCCCGACCTTCGCATTGCGAACGCGACGCTCTCCCAGCTGAGCTACCCCCCCACAGTGTTTTTATTCTACACAGAATGGTTCAGAGTCGACAGGTGAGCTTGTCTGATTCGTGTTGGGGTGGAAGGTTTACAACTCTTAGAGGGGTCGTTTTACATGACACTGCTGTGTAGCTTTCCGGTATTGAATTCGCTTGAATATCGGCAAATCCGATTTTGATGAACGCGACGTAAACAGGGGACAATTCGTGATGGTCAACAAGTGGGCAGCTGTTGCGGCACTGGTCGCACTATCTCAGGTTTTCGCGTTGCAAGTTAAGGCCAGTGAGGTGCGCTTCAATGCCATTAGGTCTAACCAATCCGTTTCCGCCATACTGGGTAAGCCGGCAGACAGCGCTGCGGGTGCTAAGGGAGCTCCAGCTGTAGTTCTTTTGCACCACGGCGGCGGATGTGTTAACAGCCAGACGGGTGCCTATGCGACTGCCCTGAATGCAGCTGGCTTTTTCACCCTCGAGCCCTGCCTATTCACGACTGTGATGCAGCGCGAACGTGTGGCTGCCAGCTATCTGCCACAAGTTTATGGTGCCTTGCGTTACCTGGCGCAGGTTCCTGGTGTGGACAAAGCTCGCATCGCGATTTCAGGAGGTAGTTATGGTGGCACTCTCACCTTACTCAGCGCGACGCGCTGGGCTCGTGAGAGCTACTCCGATTCCTCGTTTCCGTCATTCGCGGCGCATGTTCCCTTCTATCCGCCCTGTTTCATCATCGAGCGGTTCGTTCGTTCTGGCCGATCCCTGCCGCAGATTCCGGCGGATGCCTACAGCCGTTACTCTGGTGCCCCAGTTAGGATCTTTGCTGGAACCATGGACGACTATGAAGACAGAGATCCACAGTCGTGTGCCAGCATGGTCACGGCCATGGGGGAGGAAGCAAAATCAGTGATCTCGATTCGGCTGTTCGATGGTGCGACCCGCGGGTGGGATCATGGCCGCACCTACAGCTTTTTCGAGGCCGTGGCCTGCAAGGGCAAGGGCTGTGAGAACCGCAATGTTTCTAATCCCGAGATCACTCAACAAGGCATCGAGGAAATGATCGCTTTCCTCATCGAGAAGCTCAGCAATAAGTAGGCGCCTCTGTTACAACCTGATAGATTTGCCGGCCAGCAGTTCGGATGCTTGAGGGTTTGTCACCAACCATCAATTGCATGGAACTTGAGCCCTGCGTGATGAATTGTCGGCTATGAGTCAACGTTCACAGAAATTCAGTCAATGACCACTTTGGAACTTTGCCAGATTTTAAGATTACAAGCCACGGTTTTTCAGCCACTCGATTAGTGCTTGCACTCGGGCCACTTGCATCCTTCGCCGGGGCCACTGCCCTTCAAGCCTGCACCTGCTGATGCTGCAAAACCTTCAAGTCTGTGGGGCGCACAAATGTGTGAAGCATGAACTCGATCAAGTCGCCTATGTCCTCGCTGATTTCCACATTTCGGATGAACTTGCCTGTGCGCTTGATGCGTATGACATCTGTATCGCCAACAAGTGAATGAGCAGTAGCCAGTAGCCTTCTAACTTCATCAGGCGTGAAATAGTCCCTGCTGCGCTCCTGCTTTCGCAGCGTGGGCATGGCAGGCAACGCATCAATCAGTCCATGCCTGCGGGCAAAGCGCAGAATCTTGCCAATCTGTGTGAGATGCAGTTGAATGCTGCCGCTGGACAACACGCCTGCTCTGCCACGCCCTGTTTGAATGGTCAGCTGATTGATATAGGCGTCAATCACGTTGTAGTCAACGTCTTTTACCTCGTAGTTGCCAAAGAAAGGCAAGATGTCCCGCCGCAGCCTGTTGTGGTCATTTTCCTGCGTTGCCTGTGTGAGCTCACCCCGCATCAATCTCACACGCTGATGGTCCATCAACTCCAGTGCTACCTGCGCAAGAAGTTGGGTATCAGCGCTGCTGAGATGGGTCAACTGCTGGGTGTGTCCGCCCAAAGCGTGTATCACTGGGAAACGGGCAAGACCAAGCCGCGCGCCAGTCAGTTGGCGGCTATTGCAGCGGTGAGAAAGTTGGGCAAGCGGGCGGTTGCGGCTAAGTTGGCTGGGTGATGGGAAAGCCAGTCCTGCCACAGTAATTCAGTGTTGCGAATTCGGGGACTCTTGGTCACGAAGCTTGATCAAGTCGGCGGCTGAGAGTTCAGTGGTCTTGCCATCGATGGCAACGACGATGCTGGTGTTGGTTTTGATTGCAAGATCTTGAGCAGCACGGGCGGCACGTTCCATGGCCGCGAAGGAACCTGCCAAATCCGGATCCGTCGAGGTGCGAATGTCTTTGGTGTTCATCGATTGCTCCAATCAATCAGTTTGGGGCTCATGCCAGAGCTGTCGTACAAGGCCCATGAGTTCACAATTTTGCTGTAGTTGTTGTAGAAATGGTCCAGGCCAGCTTTGAAGCGTCTGCGGATGATGTCTTCAGGAATGTTGTGTCCACCCTGAGCGACGCGACGTGCAACCCGGGATACAGCCATATCTGCATTTGGTAATGACAGAAACCACGGCTTGACTTGATACCCCAGAGCCTGCCAAACAGCAATCTTCTTCAAGTAGGTGAGTCCAGACAGTGTGGTTTCAAACGCAAAGCTTTTACCAGCTTCGGCACACTCGTCAATCTCTTCCAGCATCAACCGACCAGCTTTGAATGCGGCGCTTTCTGGGTTGAAGGGGGCCAAGCCAGCAGCAATCAAATCCGCATTGACGAATTTCAGCGTTTGAGCCTCAGCAGGCAGGAAATCCCGGGCGAAGGTGGTTTTTCCTGCGCCGTTGGGGCCTGCGATGATGATGATTTTTTTCAAACTAATTCGGGGCGTGTAAGCTGACATCAGTCCAGCCGATGGATGCATTTTATGAGGTCAAGCAGTGATTGCCAACCAGGGGTACTGCACTACCCAGTGAGGCTCTCGAAAGCATTTCTGCTGAGCCCCTGATCACAAGGTGTCGGTTGAACCGACACTTTGCATTGATCCCCGCGTGATGAAGTGTCGGTTATTGCGTGCTTGCCCCAGTCGTGTGATTCAGGCGCAAGGGTAGGGGGCTGACTATCCATCCCTGCTAGCGTTTCATGCTTCGCTAGCATCATTGAATTGAGATGCGCCTTTTTGACATTCACTACTTGTTCAGCGTTGCCGCAAGAAATAGGAAGATTCAGTCCCAACGCCGCAGTCTGGAGTTGTATGTGTCCATTGTTCGTCCACCTTTGTGAGACCACCATTGAAGTTGATCTGAGTGATGGCAGTAACCGCCAACTGAATGGCTCGCGATTTCTGATACTCGTATTCCAGACCACAGCCCTGTGAGAAACATCACGCGATTGCGCAAGGAGTAGGCTAAGTTGGCTGGACGTAGAAGTGTTCAATCATTTCCACTTGCGACTTTCGTCTCTGCCGCTCAACTTCAACCCTGCTAGTTTCAGCACTAAATCAGACCGCCGTCGCATTGAAACCAATTTGACGAGTGAAGGGTTTGCCCGCATGACAGGTGTCATCAAGATTTCACAAAATTCGCGGATACTGTAATCGATTACATCATTCGCCATCCGTGAACATCCAAGAAGTTGCCCGCAAAAGCGGCGTCTCCGTCGCCACTGTGTCGCGTGCGTTCAATGCGCCGCATCAGGTCAGCGTTGCCACACGCAAGAAAGTGCTCAGCATGGCCAGGGCACTGGGCTACGTCCCCAATGCCAGCGCGCGCACGCTTCGCACAAGTCGCAGCCGTGTCCTGGGGGTGCTGATGCCAACGTTGACCAATCCCGTGTTCGCCGAGTGTCTTGAGGGCGTGGCTGAGGCGGCGCATGCCGCTGGATACGCCATCCTGCCGATGACCACGCATTACGATGCTGCGTTGGAAACGCGTTGTGTCGGCCTGATGCAGGGCGCCAGTGTCGACGGTTTGCTGCTGGTGGTCTCCAACCCTCAAACGTCGCAGGCGCTACGGCAGCTGCAGCGCGCCCGCAAGCCCTATGTGCTGCTTTACAACCGCCACCCCAAACACCCGTGTGTCAGCGGCGACAGCGAAACCGCGGTCGCCGAGGTGGTGACTCGCCTGGTGGCCTTGGGGCATCGACGCCTCGCCATGGTGAGCGGGCCCCTGAGCGCCTCGGACCGCGCTCAGCAGCGATACAAAGGATTTCTGCAAGGCCTCAAGCTTGCGCAGATCAAAGGGCCTTGCCTGCTGGAGGTGCCCTTTATGGAGTCGGCTGTCGAGACGGTCGTGGCCTACCTGAATTCTGGCAACAGGCCGACCGCTCTTGTCTGTTCCAATGATTTGTTGGCCCTGCGTTGTTTGCGAGCTGCACAACTGGCAGGTCTGAGCGTGCCCCAAGACATCAGCATCGTGGGCTTCGATGGCATTGCCTTGGGGCTGGACACCATGCCGATGCTGACGACCATCGTGCAGCCCAATCATGAAGCCGGCCATCTTGGCGTGCAGTGGTTGGTTCAGTCAATCGAACGATGCAAGCGGCCTACGCCGCGTGAAAGTGTGATGCTGGCCCACCAGTTCCGGGCTGGCGAATCGTGCGGACAGGCCCCTGCGGCTTATCCATCAAGGGCCTGCCCCCAGGCCCACTAACCTTGTCATAGGAGGACGCCATGTTCAACCATTTGAGAACCATCGCGAGGGCTGGTTTACTGGCCCTGGGCTTTGCCGCCACGGCAGCTGTGGCCCAAACCGCCGTTTGTTACAACTGCCCGCCCGAATGGGCCGACTGGGGATCGCAGCTTCGCGCCATCAAGGCCAAAACCGGCATCACCGTACCGCCAGATAACAAGAACTCGGGCCAATCACTGGCTCAACTGGTTGCGGAGAAGGCCAGCCCCGTGGCGGATGTGACCTACCTGGGCGTGACCTTCGGCATCCAAGCCCGCAAGGAGGGCGTGGTCACCGCCTACAAGCCGTCCTCCTGGAATGACATCCCCAACGGCCTGAAGGACCCCGACGGCCATTGGTTCACCATCCACTCGGGCACTCTGGGCTTCATGGTCAACGTTGATGCACTCAAGGGCAAGGCGATTCCGCGATCCTGGGCCGACCTGCTCAAGCCTGAATACAAAGGCCTGGTGGGTTACCTGGATCCTGCATCGGCTTTTGTGGGCTACGTAGGTGCGGTTGCTGTCAATCAGGCGCGCGGCGGCACGCTGGACAACTTCGGCCCTGGCATCGACTACTTCAAGGCCTTGATGAAGAACGAACCTATTGTTCCCAAACAGACTTCTTATGCGCGCGTGCTTTCGGGCGAGATTGCAATCCTTCTGGATTACGACTTCAATGCTTACCGCGCCAAGTACAAGGACAAGGCCAACGTCGAGTTCGTGATCCCGGCAGAAGGAACGCTGATCGTCCCCTACGTCATGAGCCTTGTGAACAAGGGCCCCAACGCCGACAACGGTCGCAAGGTGCTGGACTTTGTGCTCTCCGACGAAGGCCAGGCCATCTGGGCCAACGCCTACCTCCGCCCGGTACGCGCCAGTGCGATTCCCAAAGAAGTGCAATCGCGCTTCCTGCCCGCCAGCGAGTACGCCCGCGCCCGGACTGTTGACTACGGCAAGATGGCCGAGGTGCAGAAGCCCTTCTCGGACCGCTACCTGAAAGAAGTCCAGTAAGGTGAGTGGCGCATCGTTCGCGACCGCTCGCGCGTCGAAGGCTTGGTGGCAGCTGGCGTGCATCGCGCCAGCCGTCGCCTTCTTTGCTGCGTTCTGGTTGCTGCCGATCGTGCGACTGATCGCCTTGCCAGCAGACAAGGGCTGGCAAACCTACTTCGTCGTGCTGACCGAGGCCAAGTACCTCACCAGCTTGCTCAACACATTGCTGCTGTCGCTGGCCGTCACAGCCCTCACGCTGGTGCTGGGCGCCGCGGTTGGCATTTTCCTGGCGCGCACCCGTTTCATTGGGCGGCGCGTGCTGATCTCGTTGCTCACCTTGCCGTTGTCGTTCCCAGGCGTGATCATCGGCTTCTTTGTCATTCTGCTAGGAGGCCGGCAAGGCGCTATCGTCACGCTGGCCGACTCGCTCGGCCTGGGCCGTTGGACTTTCGCCTACGGCTTGGTCGGGCTGTTCTTGGCTTACCTCTATTTTTCCTTGCCGCGTGCCATCGCCTCTTATGCGGCGGCGGCGGAAGCGATGGACCGGGCGCTAGAGGAAGCTGCGCGCTCGCTGGGTGCTTCGCGTTGGCACATCATCCGTGATGTGTGGCTGCCCGAGCTTGCACCCACGACGCTGGCCTGCGGCGCCATCGTGTTCGCCACCGCCATGGGCGCTTTCGGGACGGCCTTCACGCTGGCCAGCAAATTCGAGGTCATCCCCATCACCATCTACAACGAGTTCACCAACTACGCCAACTTTGCGCTGGCGGCCTCGTTGTCCATCACGCTGGGCCTGGTGACTTGGGCGGCGTTGGCGCTCGCCCGCCGACTTGGCGGCACCGCAGTACTGGGAGCTTGACCATGTCCAGCGCATCATCGTCCACGCGCGGCGCTCCCATCCTGCTGGCCCTGACCCTTTTGGTTGCCAACTTTATGATCGGGCCGGTTCTGCTGTCGGTGAGCGCCGGCCTCATGGAAAATTACAGCACGGGCTGGCGCAGTGGGTTCACCCTGCGCTGGCTGGGGGAGGTTTGGGAAAATTACGGTTCGACCGTCATGGCCTCCATACTGATCGCCACGGCGGCCGTCATCGGTAATATCGTTCTGGGCGTGCCCTGCGCCTATGCGCTGGCGCGTTCGCGCCGGCGCTGGACGGCCTGGTTCGAGGAACTGTTGACGTTGCCCGTAGCGGTGCCGGGCCTGGCAACCGCGCTGGCCCTGATACTTGCTTACGGGCAGCTGCGCGAATTCCGCCAGAGTTTCTTGTTCGTGCTGGTGGGGCACATGATTTTCACCCTGCCTTTCATGGTGCGTACCGTGACTGCAGCCTTCCGACGCCGCGAGCTGATCGCGCTCGAGGAGGCTGCCTCCACGCTGGGCGCCTCGTTTGCCCAGTGTTTCATCGGCGTGCTGGTGCCGGCGGTCTTTCCGGCCATCATCAGCGGCGCGCTGATGGTCTTCACCTTGTCGATCGGCGAGTTCAACCTCACCTGGATGCTGCACACACCGCTGACCCGCACCTTGCCCGTGGGACTGGCTGACAGCTACGCCTCGATGCGAATCGAGATTGGCTCTGCCTACACCCTGGTCTTTCTTGTCGTCGTGCTGCCGCTGCTGTGGCTGCTCCAATTGGTCGCGTCACTGGCCGAAAAGCGTTATGCAACTTGAACGTACCCCCATCTCCATCCGCCAGTGCGCGAAGACCTACCCCGACGGAACACGCGGCCTGCGGCCCACCGACCTGGACATCGCGCCGGGCGAAGTGCTGGCCCTGCTTGGGCCCTCAGGCTGCGGCAAGACCACGCTGCTGCGGATCTTGGCTGGACTGGAGACGCCCGATGCGGGCGCGCGCATCCTGTTCGGCAACGACGACGTCACGCATATTCCCGTTGAGCAGCGCGGGATCGGCATGGTCTTCCAGCACTACGCGCTGTTTCCGCAGATGAACGTGGCGGCCAACATCGGCTATGGTCTGCGCATACGCGGTACGCCCGAGACCGAGGTGCGTCGCAGCGTGGGCGATCTCATCGAGCTGGTGCGCCTGAAGGGCCTTGAGCACAAGCGCCCCGCCGAGCTCTCAGGCGGACAGCGACAGCGCGTGGCACTGGCCCGAGCAATCGCCGTGCGCCCCCGGGTGCTGCTGCTCGACGAGCCGCTGACCGCACTTGATGCCAAGCTCAAGGAATCCCTGCGCGACGAACTGGCCGAGCTGCTGCGCCGTCTGCACATCACCGCCATTCACGTGACCCACGACCAGCACGAGGCGATGTCGATCGCGGACCGTCTGGCCGTCATGCAAGCGGGGCAGGTGATCCAGATGGGCACTGCCGAAGACCTCTACCGCGCACCGCGTCATCCCTTTGTTGCGAGCTTTCTCGGAAGGGTGAATGCTCTGAAGCTGGTGACCGGCGACGCGGGCACGCGTGGCATCCGGCTGGGCGGACTCTGGCTTCCCTATACCGATAACGCGGCGCAGGACTGCGTGATGCTGCGACCCGAAGATATCCAGGTCACGGCGTCTGCGGGGGCAACGGCGCGCGTGAGCCACCGCGTTTTCCTGGGTGACCGAACGCACCTGCGCGTGACCACCCCGGAAGTCGGCGATTTGCTGGTAGACACCACGCGCGACTGTCCCTTGCGCGTGGGCGATGCCGTGACACTGACTGTCGACCCGCGCTCCCTCATGGCCTGCGGAGAACCCTTATGAGCACATTCCTTTACCAGGTTACTGACCTGCACATACGCGAGCCCGGCCGCAAGGCGTATGGCCGACTGGACACGGCACCTTACCTTCAACAGGCTGTCGAGACCATTGCGCGTTGCCGCCAACCGCCCACCGCGGTGGTCCTGACGGGTGACCTGACAGATTTCGGCCGCATGTCGGAGTACGCTCATTTGCGCGCGCTGCTGGCCGGCCTGACCTGCCCCTACTTCCTGCTTGCGGGCAACCACGACGATGCCGACAACCTGCGCGCTGCATTCCCAGAACACAGTTACCTGAACGCCTCAGGGCCTTTGCAATATTCGGTACCCGTGGGGGATCTGCAACTGATCGCGCTGGACACCTCGGTGCCGGGGCAGAGCCATGGTGCCCTCGACACCGAACGCCTCGACTGGCTGGCCAGTGCGCTGGACAAGGCGAAACACCGGCCCGTGGTCATAGCGATGCATCACCCGCCTTTCACCACCCTCATCGGTCACATGGACAAGATTGGGTTATTGGAGGGACGCGAGGAGATGGCGCGCATCGTGTCGCTTCATTCCAACGTGGAACGGATCATTTGCGGACATTTGCACCGCGCGATTGATGTGCGCTTTGGCGGCACCATCGCTTCCACTTCACCTGCGCCAGCGCACCAGGTCGTGCTGGACCTGGATCCTGAAGCGTTATCCCAATGGAACCTTGAGCCCGGTGGATTGCGCATCCATGCATGGACGACGAAGACCGGCTTGGTGACCCACACCTTACCCATCGGTGCTTTTGAGGGGCCCTATCCGTTTCACATGGATGGCGTGCTGATTGATTGACGTCCTTTGCGATAGACTTGTTTCCCATCAATCGCTTGAAACAGGCCATCTTCATGTATGAAAGTTCTGATCGACGGCTGTTGTGCCGCATCACTTTGGGATTCCTTTTCGGACTTTGTGCTTCGGCATTGACGCCCGCTTGTGCCCAAGAACTTTGGCCAACGCGAACTGTTCGAATCATTGTTCCTTTTGCCCCTGGTGGGGGATCAGACGTGTCCGCTCGCGTTTTGGCCGAGCTGCTTGCGCCGCAGTTGGGCCAACCGGTCATCGTTGAGAACAAACCAGGTGCGGGAAGTGCACTGGGCGTGAACGTTGCCGCCCAAGCCAGGGATGGTCATACCCTGCTGATGGGCAGCAACAGCATGGTGATCAACCCTTCCTTTAACCCATCAATCGGTTACGACGTCGCTCGCGACTTTGATCCCGTTGGGATGGTGTCGGCGCAGCCCTTGGTGTTGGTGGTGCCGGCTGCTTCGCCCATCAAGTCGGTTCAAGATTTGGTGGTCCAGTACAAAGGAAAAGCCGCTGCCCTTACCGCAGGTAACAGTGGCAGCGGAACACTGGCCCATCTTGCAGCGGAACTGTTTGAGGTGGAAACGGGCGTTGCCATGACGCCTGTTCCATACCGGGGTGAAAGCGCGCTGATGCCAGACCTCCTTGGCGGTCAGGTGTCGCTTGGCTTCCTGAACTTGCCCAGTGTGGCGGTCCATATCAAAAACGGAAAGTTGCGTGGTCTGGCCGTGTCATCCCCCCAACCCGTGCCAGACTTGCCTGGCGTGCCTACATTTCGCTCTTTGAACTACCCTAGTTTGGAAGTTCAAGGCTGGGCGACCCTCGTTGCGCCCCGCGGCACCATACCCGAGGAAGGCCTCGCGCGCTTGGAGGGTTTGTTGACGAAAGCCCTGGCCAGCGACAGCGTCAAAACTCGGTTTGCCGCCTTGAACGTCACCCCCATCATTCAGTCTAGGCAGTCCACTGGGCAATTCCTCAAGGCTGAAGCCCTGCGCTACAACACCATCATTCAATCTCGTGGCATCAAGCCCGCACAATGAAGTGCGCGCCATGAAAAACATTGAAGCCCTCGACTGTGATGTTCTGGTGTGCGGTGGCGGTGTGGCGGGTTCCATGGCCGCTGTGGCTGCTGCGCGGGCGGGTGCACGGGTCATATTGGCAGAACGATACGGTTTTCTTGGGGGCAATGCCACCGCCGGAGCTGTGGCCCAGTTCAACAGTTGGCAGACCGCCTCGGGCCGGCCGGTGGTTGCAGGCATGGCCCAGGAGGTCGTAGATCGCTTGCGTGTTTATGGCGGTGCAGGTGAGCACGAAGTCTTCGTCATGTCCACCGGGCACAAAATGGATCGCGTGGCGTACGCGCCCGAGGTTCTCAAGTTGGTCCTGGACGATATGGTGAGTGAAGCAGGGGTTCAGCCGCTGTTTCATGCCAATTTGTTGGGAGTGAAATGCGCACATCGGCGGATCGAAACGATTCAGCTGCTCACCAAAAGTGGCGTGCTGAATGTTCATCCACGGGCGCTTGTAGACACCTCCGGTGACCTGGATGCAATGCAGCACGCAGGCGCGCGCTTTCTCGCATTAGACGAAGGGGAAGCGCTGCAGCCTGCAACGATGATGTTCCGCTTCGGTCCCCTGGAACACACCGCTCTGGATGCGTTGCCCAAGCAAGAGATCGCAGCGCTGGCCCGCCGTGGTTATGAATCAGGACACCTGGCTCGGGCGGCCTTGCACTTTGCGCGTGATCCATTCAGCGCGGATGGCTGGTTCAATATCAGCCGTCTGTCCATTGATGCGACAGATGCAATGGCTTTGGGCCGTGCCGAGATCGAGGGGCGTCGTCAAGCCTGGAAAGCCGCAAAATACCTGCGTGAGCAAGTACCCGGGTGCGAGAAGGGCCGACTTCAGGCCTTTGCAACACAAGTAGGGGTCCGCGAGACCCGCCGAGTTCATGGCGACCATGTTTTGACGGCAACAGACTTGTTGCGACCGACACAATTTGAAGACGCGATTGCCGCAGGCGCTTATCCTATTGACATCCACGCCACAGCGGGGGGTGACATCGAATACCGTTCCTTTGCCGAGGACCACGCCTATCAAATTCCGTTTCGAAGTCTGATACCCATCGATCTGGACAATGCACTCGTTGCGGGCCGGGGGATATCGACAACACATGAAGCACTGGCGGCCGTGCGCGTCATGACGATTTCAATGGCAGTAGGTCAGGCCGCTGGACTCGCTGCATCCCTGGCAACCACCCAGGGTGGGGATGGTGCGGTGCGACCAGTGGATATTTCGCAACTCCGCATCCAACTGGCCATGCAGGGAGGCTTGTTGAAATAGGGCGTTGATATCTGCGCATATGGTAGTCATGATTTACTGCTAAGGGCGAAGTAGCGGGTTATTGCGCAAAATACTCTCTAGCTGAACTGAAATTTCTCACGGCAGAACAATGCTAGTTAAATGACGTGGAAACTCCCGACTTGCGTCGATGCATCCCCCATCGCTGTAGACGCCCATCGGATCGCGGTAGCGATTCATCAATTTCAAAATCTTTTGTCGCTTGATTGGATCGCTGCGGGATCGCGCCACCTCTGCGTCAACCACCTGCTCATTCATTTGCATACCCGCATCGGCGTCGATGTGGGCACCATGTCGCCAGTGGTAGACCTCCAAGGCCTTGGCCTGCATTGAATAGGGCGCATCGCGCTTCCAGAAATTGCTGAAACGGCCTCCACCTAGGTAAATCACCCATGAGCCCTCGTAACCGGGAGCATTGGAAGAGTGTTCGTCTGGGTTCTTGAACCAAACTCGATCGCCTGGGACGTAGTAGTTCATCGGAATGGGGGCATCCGTGGTTCCGTACTCGACCAGAAATACCTCATGGAAAAGGCCAGACTTGATGCATTTCTGTCGGGCCTTTGCCTCCAGACGGGCATACAAGTCAGGTGCAGTGGACCTGGCCTCCTGCGCCAAACCCAGAAGAATGACGTATTCGGTGGCCCGGTAACAGGAAAAATCGTACAAACGCCCTGTGCGCTCAGGCTGCGTGGCGGCGATCAAGGCATCCACCAGACAGACCTCCTTTTTGAGCAAGAACCCCTCATCGGGTTCGTCATGCCAGAAGTCAGCGGGCCTTTCCGTCGCGTGCACCTTGAATGCCAGCGCTGTTTTTTCTGCTGCGCAGACAATGTTGCAACGGATGCGAACATGAGATTCAAGCTCATCCAGGTTGGCAAAGTCCATCCTGATGGGGGCGCTGAGCATAGCGATCCAGATCTCGCGCACGAGTAGCGCTTCATCTTGCCGCGCCATGGACTTGAGCAGCCTCTGGCGCAGCGTCAGCGTGTCAAACCCAGGTGAAAATTTGGCAAAAAGTGATTTGCGAAGGCGCAAGCGCAAAACTTGACCTTTGGCGGTTTCAAGCGTTTCGAATTTGCACCACCCCATGCCGCCAAGTCGCAACAGGAACTGGGCGGCCTCGTATTCGATGCGCCTGGTGTCTGCACCAGGCGGTAAAACAATGCCAATGCCCTCAGGTACGGTGATGCCCTTGCTCATCGTTTTGTCTCCGCGCAGTCATGCCTATTGTTGGAATTTTTTTCAGACACATCTCTCAAGACAACACCCCGGCGCTCAGCCCTCAGGCAGATGTCTAGCCGCATAATAGGGGCTGTAGCGGCGTTGCGCAAACGCATTTGACAAAATTTCTTATACCGAAAATAGCAAACCCGTTGAAAAGATTCAACGCATCACATGAGCAGATCCGCAGTCATTGACAGCATCAAAGCCATGGCCTCTCAAGTCATCGTGCTGCACCATCTGTCGCTGTATGCTCCGATGACGGATTGGGTTTCCTTGACATGGCCGCGGCTGGTAACTTTCTTTTTTGAGGATGGACGACTGGCAGTCCAGCCGTTTTTGGTCATTGGCGGATTCTTGGCTGCGCAGTCACTGAGTCAAAAGCCCTGTCAGAACGTTGGGCTGCTGATCTGGAAGCGCTATTTGCGATTGGCACCGCAATTGCTTCTAGCACTGGTGCTCGTTGTGCTTGCCACACTGTGTCTGGGCGATCAGTTGTCTCATGAAGACTGGGTTTCACCCTTGCCGACGCTCGGTGTGTTTTTGGCACACTTGTTCTTCTTGCAGGATGTTCTGGGCATTGAATCCATGTCAGCGGGGGCATGGTACGTGGCCATCGATTTGCAACTGTTCGCGCTTTTTGTCCTATTGGCACATATCGCACAGCAATCAAAGCGCCCGCTGTCCGAGTCCTCTGCGCCGCTCATTGTGGCCATTTCCACCGTGGCATCGATTCACATCTTCAGTCGTGAAGCTGCACTAGATGTATGGGCGATCTATTATTTGTCAGCATACGGGTTGGGCGCTCTGGTTGCATGGGCGCGCGACAGTGAGCGTGCTCGCATTTGGTTCTGGATCACTGTGGCGCTATTGCTTCTAGACTGGCTGTCTGATCCCAGGACGCGTCCTGTCCTGGCGCTGCTCACAGCCCTCTGCCTGTATGGTTTTGCCCACATCCAATGGCAAAACGCCCTCAGTCCTCTTAGCAAAAGTATTCAGTACCTGAGTGATGTTTCGTACAGCATGTTTGTAAGCCACTTTGCCGTGATCATCGTGGTCAGCGGCATTTGGGAAAAATTCGGTTTTGAGGGCATGGCTTTGGCATCGCTGGGCATCGTACTTGCCTGGCTGGCCTCGCTTGGCATGGGCGCGGGTGTGCAATACCTTTGTGAGCAGTCGATGAGGCAGGCCAAAACAAACCACTGACCGCTATGGTTCGGTCAGCCACTATCAACGGTCATGATTGACAGCCAAGGGTTACCTTAAGCTCAATGAGCATTTCAAGTCCAGCCATGTGATTTTCAGCCGTGCCGTAGATACAGTGGTCAGGACGGACGACAACGGCGCGTTGACCTAATTTCTCCAGCCACGGGCCAAGAAGAGGCCGGTTTTCGCTGATGCAAAAGCTTGGGCCAGCCTGCGTTGACGCTGATGCGTCATTGACGAGTTCCACCAGTCGCCCTTCAACGGATTCCAGAGCTTCCAGGTAGCCTGACCGCTCAGTTTCTGAGATCCCGGCGGCAACGAGCACCAGCACCCGTGGCCCAGTCAGGTCATCAAGGCGCCCATGAAAAGCGCCGGCGGTGACGAACGGTTGCGGGAAAAGCGTGCCGGCCGCAAGTGCCCCTTTTGCGATGACACCGTGCTGGATGTCAGGGATCATGTTCTGTCGGTATTCGGTCTTCACTTCGCCGCCGTGAGCCGCACGCAGGCGTTGATCGCGTTCGATTGCTTTGTGCGGGTCTCGTTCGCAAATGATCCGGCCTAACGCCATCGAGGTGCTGATGATCTGACGAACATGCGGTTCACGTTCTTCAAAATACGTGTCCAAAAGGCACTCTGGAACGTCCCTTTGTGACCAGGGCCAGTTTCCATGCCAGGTTATGCGCATCCCGCATGCCACTCACCATGCCTTGTGCCATGAAAGGAGGGGTCATGTGAGCGGCATCTCCCGCCAGAAGAATACGTCCCCTGCGCCACTGCTTTGCAACCAGGCCGTGGAATCGGTAGGCCGCAGCGCGCCATAGCCTTGCATCGCCAGGCTTTAGCCAGCGCTCGAGCAAAGGCCAGAGCTCATCCTCTGGAAATTCCGGAGACAAACTGTCGCCTTCGAGCAGCATGACCTCCCAGCGACGGTGATTGCCGGGGCCGACCACAAAAGTCGAGGGGCGCGCCGCTTCGCAATACTGAACCTGGGTTTGGGGAAGATGTTGGATTTTTTCATCTGTAACGATGGCGTCAACAACGAGCCAATGCTCGTCGAAGTCCAGGTCTTCGAGTTCGATCCCGAGACGCTTGCGAATCGGGCTGGATCCGCCGTCACAGGCCACGATATAGGCAGCTTCGAAACGCGTTGCTGCCTCATCACCTTTGAGCACGACATCCGCCCACGCATGCTGGCTGTTCTGACCTGTCGTCTGAACATCTGCCTCAAGAAACACCTTCACTTGGGGCAGATGTTCGAGCCGTGCGCGAAGGATTCTCTCGAATGAGGGTTGGTCGAACACGTAATTGGGTGACCAGCTCAAAAGATGCGGCTCTGGCAGTGTGTCAAGTCTTTTGATCAGTTCGCCATCCATGCCACGGTACTCACTGGGCCGGTAGGGCGCAATGGTTTCCCCCATCAATTCTGCCAGCCCCAGTTCTTGAACGATTCGCATTGCTTCATGGTCCAAACCGATGGCACGCGGCAGGGGATAAAGGTCTGGCATGCGATCAAAAACGCCCACACGCAGTCCGGACTGTCCCAGAAGGCATGCCAAGGTCGCGCCAGTGGGGCCCAAACCAGAAATAATCACGTCAAAGGAAGTCATTTTGGATTCGCAACAGGGTGAGGTCGGGCGAGTGTAATGGAGCAGACAAAGGCGCCAGAAGTCAGACAGTCGCTGGACCTGGCTTGTGAATGCTGGTATCTCTTGCATGTGCACTCTGTGCACATACTATGCACCCAACAAGATTTGTCCGACACTGCCAATTTTCTTTCTCATCCACCCAACAAAAAATTAACCCACAGGAGACATTTATGAAAATTCATTCATTCAATCGACGCCAATTGATTCAAACAATGGCGGCCGTGGCGGGGGCTGTCTCGGGCATGTCCTTGCCTACCGCAAATGCACAATCCTTTCCGTCGAAAAACATCACCATTTTGGTGCCATTCCCTGCAGGTGGTCCAACGGACTTGATGGCGCGCGTGCTGGGTGAAATCCTCACAGAGAAACTGGGTCAGTCCGTGATCGTCGATAACCGCCCAGGCGGCGGCGGTCAAATTGCGGGGGGAGCGCTCATTCGCTCAGCCCCTGATGGGCATACCCTGATGCTGGGTGAAATGTCGATGCTTTCAGTCAATGCGCTGCTTTTTAAATCTTATGCATATGACCCCTTGGCCGAATTTCATCCCGTGACCAGCATGCTGTCAATGCCTATGATGATCTTGGTGCCTGGCAACAGCCCTGCCAATACGCTGCAAGATCTTGTCAATCTCTCACGCAACAAACCGCTGAATTACGGCACACCTGGCGCTGGTACCGTAGCTCACCTCGCTGGTGAACAATTGCGTTCAGTATCAAAAACCAACTTGACCCATATTCCCTACAAGGGATCAGCCCCCTTGATGACTGACCTGATCGGTGGTCAGATAGATTTCGCAGTGGATGGTGTGGGTCCTGCGCTTCCTAACATTCGCGAGGGAAAAATCAAAGCTATTGCAGTGGCCATGCCGAAGCGCTCTTCCGCTCTTCCGAACACACCGACAACGGCAGAAGCGGGATACCCTTCGGTCGTCATGGATGCCCAATTTGGTCTGGTCACGAAGACGGGTACGCCAGCACCTGTTGTTCAAAAACTGTATGAGGAAATCACGCAGGCATTGCGCAATCCCAAATTTACCAATCGCTTCAATCCCCTGGGCTTTGAACCCATTCAGTTGAACCCCGATCAGTTTCGTGCACGAATTCGCAGCGAGACCGACCGCCAAGGTGCGCTGATCAAGTCAGCAGGGATCACACTCGAATAAATGCAAGGGCCGATGGGGCCTCAAAAAATCAACCTCTTGCGAAGCTGGCCAAACCGGTTGAAATCTCATCGGCCAGTTTCAGCAAGAGCGGAGCATAGCGATTTTCGATCTCGGCATCAGACGCTAAATTGCGTTGTAGCACCAGATTGATTGCCCCGATGGCGTGGTTGGCATCTTTGATGGGGTAACCAATCGACACAACATTTGGCTCGGCAGACCATTCCCCACGGTTGACTGCGTAGCCACGACTGCGTGTCTCTCGCAGGATTCGGCGCACGTAAACTTTGTCGCGCGCCAGGTCTCCCGCCAAATCAGTTCGCTGGCGTAACAACCTAAGTGTGCTTTCGTGCTCCTCTTCGTTACACCAGCCAAGCCACGCGCGTCCCAGTGAAGAGACAAGCATGGGAATGCGTATGCCAATCGTTGCGCGGTGTTGCGACAAGAGACTGGCGCGATGCGTGGATTCTCGGACAATCATGAACGCACCATCGGGCGTGGCAAGATCACTGGGCCAGGACAAAGCACGCAAATGCATGCGCATGGCCGGGGCAGCGATTTGATCGATCCAGTCAGCGGCAACGTATCCCTCTGACAATCGTCTCACTTCAAATCCAAGACAGTAAGAAGCGCCGTCGTCTTTGTGATGCACAAGGCCTTCGGAGCGAAGTGTTTCCAGCAGGCGCTTGACTGTTGTTCGGTGTATGCCAGTGATACGTGCCAATTCGCTCACGGTACCGATGCCGCCGGGAAGTTCGTTCAGTCCGCGCAAAACTGCCAACCCCCGGGTTAACCCGCGAACTTCTCGGTACGTGCTGGCTTCATCAATGGTTTTGGGTGTTTTCATGGTGCACTCTGTGCACACACTGTACCTCACAAAAGAAATCAATGAAACTGCCCGGCAGCACACCAGATCATGGCGTGAACGCGTGTCCGTTCAGTTTCATCTGTGCGTGAAAACGCGATTCCCGCCGCATCGAGAGAGGATAGTTAAACCATCATGAATCCAATTGAAGAAACCGACGTCCTGGTGATTGGCGCGGGCCCCATGGGCGCGACAACCGCGCTGGCGCTGGCCCGGATGGGCGTGAAGGTGCAAATGGTCAATCGCTACAACTGGACCGCCACCACACCGCGAGCACACATTACAAACCAACGCGCCGTTGAGGTTCTTCGCGATTTAGGCGTTGAGGAGGATGCCAGGCGTGAAGCCACACCTTGGGAATGGATGGGAGACACTTTGTTCACGACCAGTCTTGCGGGTCGTGAAATTGCCCGGCTTCGCACCTGGGGAACCGGAGACAAAAGGATAGGTGATTATCTGCAGGGCAGTCCATGTCCGATGATGGACATTCCGCAGCACAGGATGGAGCCCATCTTGGTAAAGCATGCGGCCACACAGGGCGCAGTGCTCTCTTTCAATACTGAGTACTTGAAGCACGAACAGGACGCCAATGGCGTGACAGTGACGCTGAGGAATGTCAACACGGGTTATGAGTGGCAGGTTCGATGCAAATATTTGGTGGGCGCAGATGGCGCTCGTTCCAAGGTTTTAGAGGATGCGGGGCTCAAGGTCGAGGGCGAATTGGCGCGTGCTGCAACGGCCTATGTGCTGTTCAAAGCTGACCTGTCACGCTATGTGGCTCACCGGCCCAGCATTCTTTATTGGATCGTCACATCCAATGCCGCATTTGGGGAGATCGGCATGGGACTGTTGAGAGCGATAGATCCTTGGAAGCGATGGATTGCAGGCTGGGGCTTGGATATGAAAAAGGGGGAGCCAGACTTCTCTGCAGAAGAAGTGTTGAGCAAAATTCGACTCTTGGTGGGCGATCCAAATCTGGAGGTTGAAATTGAAAACACCTCTGTGTGGTATGTCAATCAGGCAGTAGCTCCAATTTACTCTAATGGACGAGTTTTCTGTGGTGGGGATGCCGTGCATCGCCATCCGCCATCGAGTGGCTTGGGCTCGAACACATGTATGCAGGATGCATTCAATCTCGCCTGGAAATTGGCGTATGTTGTCAAGGGGTATGCTGGTCCAGGGTTGCTGGACTCCTATACCCTTGAACGAGCCCCTGTCGGAGCTCAAATCGTCAAACGAGCCAATCAGTCGCGCGTCGATTACGGCCCCCTGAATGCCTGTTTCCGGGACAAAGAAGCTGCGGACCCGGTTGCGGCGGGGTTACAGAAGCTTTCAGACCCTGGCCCCGATGGCGTGGCAAGGCGAGAGGCATTGCGCAAAGCCCTTGATTTTAAAAATACCGAATTCAATGCGCATGGCATCGAACTAAATCAGCGATGCGTCTCTGATGCCGTCATCCCCGACCTCAATGCGGGTGATGAAATATGGGAGCGTGATCCGGTACTTTATTTGCAAGCAACAACGCGCCCGGGTGCCAAGGTGCCTCATGCATGGCTGATTGATGAACGCGGATGGCGCATATCAATGCTGGACCTGGTTGGAAAAGGACGAACCACTGTGGTAACCGGACTGGCTGGACAGGATTGGGCCAAGGCGGTGCAAGAAATCGATCTGCCTTTTCTGGATGTCCTGGTGGTGGGCACCGCAAAAGCCCAAGACGTTTACTGCGAATGGCAGGCCGTGCGAGAGATTGACGAAGCCGGGGCACTTTTGGTTCGACCCGACGGTGTGGTCGCATGGCGCCACAAGCACGGCGTGAACGATGCAACCCAAGCTCGCAAGTTGCTGGCGCAAGCTCTCAACTCTGTGCTTTCAGTGTCAGCGAGGCATGTATGAAATTCCCCCGCCTATTCCTGGGCATCTCACACACACCTTTGCTGGGCCTGAACCCCATTGCCAAAGATGTCGAAACGAAATTGCAAAGCGCCATTGAAGAAGCCAGACGGCAGGTTCTGGCTTTCAGTCCAGAACTCGTTGTACTGATTGCACCTGATCACTACAACGGCTTCTTCAATGAAATGATGCCGCCTTTTTGCATTGCAAGCAAAGCCGATGCGGTTGGTGATTATTTGACGCCTTCAGGGCCGCTAAGAGTGGATGAAGCCACCGCGTTGTCTTTGGCTGATCATTTGATGGACCATGAGTTCGACATTGCAATTTCCAGGGCGATGAAGGTTGATCATGGCTTTGCACAACCGCTACAACTTATTTGGGGCGGCCTCAACACGCCGCATGTGGTCCCGATTTTTTTGAATGCAGTGGCCACGCCAGGAATTCCCCGACTCAGAAGATGCCGCGCTTTGGGTGAGGCCATGGGCAGGTTTTTCGAAAATGACACCAGGCGCATACTGTTCGTTGGATCTGGAGGACTCTCGCATGAACCGCCGGTGCCAACGCTGGATGACCCTGATCCAGCCATACGCGAGCGAATTACCTTGCGCCAGAATCCCACGCAGACCGAACGCGACGCAAAGACAAAGCGTGTGATGGCCGCAGGCATGGCGCTTGCCTCGGGAAGTGGGGCAATCAAGCCACTTAATCCTGCGTGGGATGAGCAATGGATGGCGGCGATCAGTGGCGATCGCAGTTCGCTGGATCAACTCTGTACCCAAAGTGAAAACGCAATCTCTGAGGAAGGCGGCCGTTCCGCGCATGAGTCAAAAAGTTGGCTGGTGGCGCGATCAGCATTGGTCGGCGATGGCACGCCAGTTTGCACATTCAGACACTATCAATCCATACCTGAATACATCGCAGGGTTTGGCATTCAAATTCTCACAAACAACCAAGGCTAAAAATGAAAGAGAAGATTCAGAATTGGGCCGCTCGATTGCGAGAGGCAGAGGCCTGCCATCAACCGATTCCCCCTTTGAGAGACGAAATTGGCGCAGATCCAGCTGCCGAAATTGCATATGCAATTCAGATGGAAAATGTGAGGCATGCCACAGATCAAGGCCGTCGAATCGTTGGCAGAAAGATTGGCCTCACATCGCCTGCTGTTCAACAACAATTAGGTGTGGATCAACCTGATTTTGGTACGTTGTTCGCAGACATGATCTACGGCGACGACGAAGAAATTCCGTGGGTCCGTACGCTGCAGCCTAAAGTTGAAGCTGAAATCGCATTGGTTCTGGGGCGTGATCTTCTGTCGGCAGACACGACTCTGGTGGAGATGATAGGCGCCGTCGACTACGTGTTGCCTGCCATCGAGGTTGTCGGCAGCAGAATTGCCAACTGGAATATCAAATTTGTTGATACCGTAGCAGACAACGCTTCCAGTGGTTTGGTGGTGTTGGGTGCAGTTCCCACCCAATTGAACGCCTTAGACCTGAAACGATCTGCAATGGTCATGCGCCGTGGCGATGAAACCGTTTCATCGGGAAGCGGAGCCGCTTGTTTAGGGCATCCACTCAATGCTGGCGTCTGGTTGGCTCGAAAAATGGTGGCGCTTGGTCGCCCATTGATGGCTGGTGACCTGGTTCTGACAGGTGCATTGGGGCCGATGGTGGCCGCTCACCCAGGCGACAGGTTCGAGGCGCAGATTGAAGGCGTTGGAACTGTGTGCGCGAAATTTGGGTCGACATAACCACTCATTGAAGGACCGACTGTGAGCATTCATTCAATCACTGAACCCTCCACCAGCCGGATGGCCACCATCCGCGATGGCGATCGCAACTGGCAAATTCATTACAACGACTGTCCGGCCAGTCCTGGCGCTGAAACAGTTGTCATGCTGCACGGCTCTGGCCCAGGCGCAACCGGCTGGGCCAACTTTCACCGAAACATTGAGCCATTGGCGAGCGCTGGTTATCGTGTGATTTTGATGGATTGTCTTGGTTGGGGAAAAAGCGATTCCATCGTCAATACAGGTTCTCGCTCTGAACTCAACGCGCGGACGCTCAAATCGCTAATGGATACCCTGCAAATTGAGAAGGCTCACGTGATTGGAAATTCCATGGGCGCTCACAGCGCTGTTGCTTTTGCTTTGGACTATCCAAACCGGGCCAACAAATTAGTGCTCATGGGCGGGGGAACAGGTGGTACGAGCTCATTTGTGCCAATGCCAACGGAGGGTATCAAATTGATCGGCGCACTTTACAGAGAGCCGTCAATTGACAATTTAAAGCGGATGATGAATGTTTTCGTCTACGACGCCAGTAGCATCACCGAGGAGCTTTACAGAGCTCGCCTGGAGAACATGCTGCAGAGACGAGATCATCTTGAAAACTTTGTCAAAAGTACCCAAGCGAATGCGCGCCAATTTCCTGACCTTGGGCACAGATTACATGAAGTCAAAAATCAATCACTCGTCATATGGGGGCGTGATGATCGCTTTGTGCCCCTGGACGTTGGGCTAAGACTTGTTGCGGGACTGCACGATGCTGAACTTCATGTTTTTAGCCGTTGTGGCCATTGGGCGCAGTGGGAACAAGCGGACAAGTTCAATCGGATGGTGATTGATTATTTGACTCATTGACGAGGTCGTCATGCTTTTCTTTGAAGATATGAGTCCGGGGCAGCATGTATCGACCTTGCCCCACACTGTGGACATTGATGAAATGACGGCCTTCGCGCAACAGTGGGATCCGCTTCCCATTCACGTTGACGAAGAATCCGGAAAAAAAGCCTTTGGCAGTCTCACCGCACCGGGCCTTTACATGTTGGCCATCAAGCAGCGCTTGATTCATAGTCTTCCCAAAATGTCAGTCATTGCTTCATTGGGCTACGACGAGGTGCGATTTCATCTTCCGTTGCGCCCAGGTGACACTGTCATATTGAAGCAAGAGTGGATTCATTGCCGTCCCTCCAGTTCCAAGCCTGACCGTGGCGTGGTGGTCCTCAAGTTTTCATTGATCAATCAAAAAAATGAGACAGTGATGAGTCATCTAGACTCTATTCTGGTGAACCGGCGAAGCAACTGAAGTTCACATCGACTGCCGAAATCATGTACAAGTAGTCCACCCCCCGAGCAGTGCGAGAGTGTTTCGAATCCACGCCATCTCCAAGTTCTGAAAATTTGTCGATCTGGTGAAAGATCGAAGAGTTCTTCAGCGCTGTGGCATGTCCTTGTAGGAGTAACCCAGGCTCACAATGGCGTCCTCAGGGATTGGAGGCAGCGTGGACTCCCAGGCTTCCCAGGCTTTCTGCATGGCAGCCAGGCGATCCGGTTCACGCTTGCCAAGATTGGCGCGCTCACGGGCATCCGAGTCGATATTGAACAGATAGTCGTTCCCATCTACACGCAAGTACTTCCAAGGGCCGCTGCGCATGGCACGCTGCCCACGGTGGTTCATGCGCCAGAACATGGGCCGCTCGATGGGCCGCGACGGATCTTGCAAAACGGGAAGCAGGGAGACACCGTCAAGCGGGTGGCTTTGGGGAACCGTTGCCCCCGCAATGTCCAGCATCGTCGCCGACCAATCCATTGTGAGGCAGTGTTGGGCGCTGACAGAGCCGGCAGGAATGACGGCAGGCCAGTGCGCTATCCAGGGCACACGAATGCCGCCTTCGGTCAGGTCCATCTTGCCGCCTACAAGCGGCCAGTTGTCGCTGAACCGCTCACCACCATTGTCACTGGTGAAGACGATCAGCGTGTTCTCGAGTTGTCTGGTTTCTCGCAAAGCCGCTACCAACCAGCCGATGCCTTCGTCCATGTGATGGATCATGCGCCTGTATGTATGGATGTTGCCGCCATCCAGGTGAAACAGGTTGCTCTTGACTTGCCCGGCCACGTCGCTGTCCTCGCGCGTTTCCCATGGCCAATGTGGCGCGGTGTAGTGCAGACTCAGAAAAAACGGCTGGCCGTTGCGGGCAGGCTCGGCCATGCGTTTCACATAATCTACCGAGCGCTGGGATAACAAGTCTGTGAGATAGCCCTCTTCCGAATGCTCGGTTTCGCCGAAATACAGGTCGTGTGTTCCGTTGTTGCTGCAATGAGTAAAATAGTCCACGCCACCCGACATGGGGCCGAAGAACTCTTCGTAGCCTGACTTGATGGGGCTGAAAGTCGGGGGGTAGCCGAGATGCCACTTTCCGATCAGGGCCGTGTGGTAGCCCGCTTGCCTAAGCAGCGAGGGCAGGGTGGGGTGCTCCGGTGGTAAGCCCAGGACGGTGCTGCCCTTGCTTTTGCTGCTGATGGGTTCGTCGGCCCCACCGCGCAGACGGTACTGGTAACGCCCGGTCATCAGGGCAAATCGGGTGGGCGAGCACACGGGTGAGTTGGCATACCCCTCGGTCAGTTTCAGACCGCCAGCGGCAAGCTGGTCAATGACTGGAGAGACCGGCCCGAACGCCGCATCACGACCGCCGTAGCAGCCCAGGTCCGCATAACCTAAATCGTCGGCCACGATGAAGATGATGTTGGGGCGTTTCATGGTCTCAAGCTCGGATCTTGTTGTTCGTATCTGTGAATCAATCCGCCTTGAAGCCAGATTTTTTGACAATCGGACTCCAGCGTTTTGTATCTTCCACCATAGTTTTTTGAAGATCGGCAGGACTTCCGCCACCTGCATCCAGCCCCAGCGCTGCAAAACGCTCGCGCACCTCAGGGTTGGCCAGAGCCTTGTTCAATGCTCTGTTGATCTCATCAACGGCCGCTGAAGGCGTCTTGGCTGGTGCATACATGGCAAACCATCCCTGGCCCACCGCATCGGGGAATCCTTGCTCTTTGAAGGTCGGAACGTCGGGCATGACCTTGCTGCGCTGCGCGCCGGATGTCGCGAGGACAGTGACCTTGCCGGATTTGGCGTTTTGTTGCCACTCCATGACAACATCGATACCTGCTGGCGCATGACCACCCAGGACAGCTGATTGCAAAGCGGCACCGCCATTGAAAGGGACGTGGACCATCTCGACGTTCAGGGCAGTGCCAATCATCACGCCGAAAAAGTGAGGCAGACTTCCCGCCGCAGGAGAGCCAAAATTGGCTTGCTGGGGGTTTGCCTTGATCC
The DNA here is from genome assembly GCA_018882835.1 of Limnohabitans sp. Lineage (GTDB taxonomy): Bacteria > Pseudomonadota > Gammaproteobacteria > Burkholderiales > Burkholderiaceae_C > Limnohabitans. The sequence goes on along the minus strand of VERE01000005.1, from coordinate 63,863 downwards.
ACGCGGCGTACTCTTTAAGGGTCTTGACAGGTGCAGTGGCAGGCACAGCCAGTGCGAAAGAAAAATCGCAAACCTTGCCTACGGGGACGAAGTCGATCTCTGGGTTGTAGCTCAATTTGTTGAAAACCATCGGCGCAAGCACAGGCACGACGATGGGTGTGATCATCACGGTATTGCCATCTGGGGTCGCTGCCTTCAACAGATCCGCTGCCAGACGGCCGCCAGCACCTGGTCGGTTATCCACAATCACCGGGCGCTTGAGTTCGTCCTTCATCTTTTCGGTCAAGATTCGAGAAACGACATCAATGGATACCCCGGCCGGGAAACCGACCACAACCCGCAAGGTTTTATCCGATTGAGCAGAAGCTGAGGAATGGACCCCGACTGTTGAAACAAGGGCCAAGCAGGCAAGGAAATTTTTACGTTTCATGTGTGTCTCCGTTGTGGTTTATTTCAGTTGCAAAGGTGGACGAACTTGGTTTCCAGAAAAGCTTCCATGCCTTCAATGCCCGACTCGCTGCCGTAGCCACTGTCTTTGATGCCACCAAACGGAGCTTCTGGGACGGATACGCCCATTCCGTTGATGGCCAGGCTGCCGACTTCCAGTCTTTCGCTCACGCGCTGGATTGCTCGGGCTGAATCGGTGAACAGATAGCCAGCCAAACCGTATGGGCATTGGTTGGCCAGTTGAATCGCATGGTCGAGAGCGTCAAATGGTGTGATGGTGGCCACGGGACCAAAAGGCTCTTCTGACATGATCGGTGAGTCTGGTGTCACATGGGTCAGCACCGTCGCGGGGGCAAAGAAGCCAGACGCTGGACTTTTTCCCTGATGCAAACGGGCGCCACCCTGCACCGACCGATCGACTAAGTCTCGCACCGCGGCAACACGGCGTGCATTCGCCAACGGCCCCATCTGTGTGTCGCTGGCCATACCGTCTCCCAATACCAGTTCATGACTCTTTTGGATGAATGCCTCATTAAAGCGATTCTCAATGGATCTGTCCACGAAGAAACGCGTCGGTGCCAGACAGGCCTGGCCAGCGTTTCGGAATTTATGGGTGACCATCATGTTCACGGTCTTGTCGATATCGGCATCCGAACAGACGATGACGGGCGCGTGGCCGCCCAGCTCCAGCGTGATGCGCTTGAGATGACGCGCCGTGAGCTGCGACAAATGCCGACCCACTGGCACTGAGCCTGTGAAGCTCACCTTTCGAACGATGGGCGAGGCTATCAGTTGAGCCGATACTTCTGCCGGCACCCCAAACAGCAATTGCAAGGCGCCCTCTGGCAAGTCCTCTTGCAAACAATCGACCATGGCGGCAACGCTGGCCGGTGTCTCCTCGGCCGCTTTCACAATGATTGAACAGCCAGCTGCCAGTGCCCCACCAATTTTGCGAGCTGACAACACCAGTGGAAAGTTCCACGGGGAGAACGCAGCCACTGGGCCCACAGGCAGTTTGTGCACCTGCATGCTGCTATTGGGCTGTCTGGCGGGGATGATGCGACCGTAGGTTCGGCGTGCTTCCTCTGCGTACCATTTGATGAGGTCAGCCGCCATGGCGCATTCCGCACGGGCTTCTGCCAGTGGCTTGCCTTGCTCCAACGTCAGCAAGGTGGCAATTTTGTCTATGTTTTGCCGTATCCGGGCAATACCGCGCTCAAGGCGAGCGGATCGCTCATGCGCGGGCACCTGTCGCCATGCTTCAAAGCCTGTGCAGGAAGCACTCAGAGCCAATTCAATGTCTTCATGATTGGCCAGGTGCAAGGTGTCCAGGGTCTGAGCAGTCGCAGGATTGATGATCGGGACCGTCATCGCATGACGACCGGAACGCCATCGTCCCTGTATCAGCAAGCCAGGGGCTTGGTAGTTGTTGGTCATATGTTGCGACCTCCGTCCACATCCAGGCACACACCCGTCAGGTAGGACGCCTCGTCGCTGGCCAGAAAGGTCACGGCCGATGCGACATCAGCAGGGCGGGTAAAGCGCCCCAGGGGGATACGCATTAAAAAGCGTTCCCGGTTGGCCGGGGTGTCTTCCATGCCCATGAAGTCGCCCAACATGGCGGTTTCACCGATCATCGGGTTCACCGCATTGATGCGAACCCCAGATCGTGCAAATTCCAGCGCCAATCCTTTGGTGAGATTGATCATGGCTGCTTTGCTGCCGCTGTACCAGGCCAGCCCTGGGCCGGGACGGACCCCGGTTGTGGAAGCCACATTCACGATGCACCCACTGCCTTGCTTGACAAAGAAGGGAAGCACGGCCTGCGACGCCCAAAAAAGACTTTTGACATTCACTCGGTAAACCCGGTCAAACTCCTCCTCGGTGACTTCAAGCGCCGGCTTGTTTCGATGTGTGGTTCCAGCGTTGTTGATCAGAATATCCAGGCCGCCAAAGTGTTGGCGAGTGGTGGCGACCATGTTCTCAAATGACACCCGGTCAGAGACATCAGCAATGACGCTGGCGGCTTGACCGCCAGAGGCCTTGATTTTCTCGGCAATGGCTTGCGCGCCTGCCATGTTGAGATCAGCCACCATCACCAAAGCGCCTGCTTCTGCCATACGCAGGGCGCACGCAGCCCCAAATCCAGATGCGCCACCGGTCACGATGGCAATTTTTTTATTCAGGTTCATGACGTTCTCATAAATTGATGACGAGTCTGTTGCCACCGCAACGCGACACACAAGGAATGAATCGTTTGCCAGCGGCTCTGTCGTTGGCATCCAGCACGTTGTCGCGATGGTCCGGCAAGCCTTCCACCACTTCGACTTCACAGGTGCCACACAGACCTTCGCGGCATGCGAAGGGATGATCAACACCGATCCGCTCCAACGCTTCCAGAGGGGACTCTTCGGGCTCGACATGCACAGACTGACCGTTTGATGACAGTACCAACTCGAAGCTGGAATTTTCAGAGTTGTCCTGCGCTTGTGCCTTGAACCGTTCCATATGAACTGAGCCAGCAGGCCAATCGCGCGTCGCATCTTGCAGGGCGTCCAGAAGACCTGCCGGACCACACGCATAAAGCGCATCCCATGGGCCGCTGCTCAGCAGGGTCTGCAGATCCAGGGGGCCACCGTGGTCCATGTCGAAGTGAAAGTGCACCCGTTGTTCATCCAGCCCTGACAACTCCTCCTGAAAGGCCAGACGGCTAGCCGATCGCGCACAGGCCATCAAAGTCCAGTCCGTAGGCGAACTCTTGATCGAGTTCACCATGGAATAAATAGGTGTGATGCCAATGCCGGCACCGATAAAAAGGACCTTTTTGTGCGCAGAGACATCCAAGGGAAACAAATTGCGTGGCTCGCTGATCCTCAAGGATGAACCCAGTCGAAGCTTGTCATGAATCCACTCAGAACCGCCGCGGCTATTGGCGTCTCGTGCAACGGCGATCTGATAGCAGGACTGAGTGACCTGGCCTTGCGCATTTGTGAGGGAATACTGTCGAATCTGGCCACTGGGCAAATGCACATCTACATGCGCGCCTGGCGCAGCACCGGGCAGCGATTGCCCCCCAGGTGCGCTTAGTTCGATCAGCAAGACATCACGCGCTATGGCCTGTGTCCGCGTAACGGCAACTTGGATCATGCGCTGCCTTCTTCAGCTTCCAGCTTGATCAGTCGATCGATCAACCAGCGTGCCTGGTTGAGACCACTGTCAGCCGCAATGGGGATCATCGGACGCTGGGGGACCTGGTCCAGAATCTTTTGCTGCGCCTCGATCATCGTGCGGTCTTCCTCAAAGGCTTCCACGACTGACTGGAAGATAGACTCGGTCATCTGCGCGTTTTCAAGCTCGAAGTTGCGAGCCTGGCAGAACCAGTAATGGCTGGTCGTTTCTGTCTCCGGTGTCTGAATCGAGGTGTGACGAAATTGGAGCGCTTCGGGTACGCGAATACCTTCGGGGGCCCCCGTTCCTGTGGGCGCGGAGCCTGCATCCATGCGTAGCAAAGCAGGCGGGGACCATTGGTAGATTTGCCAGCGATCGACTCGACCCTCGAACTTCGCAACTTTCTTGTGCAGGTTAGGCATCTCGTCATCGATGTACCAGCGACGGATGGTGAGCGTGCCGTTTCCGTCTGTGTTGCGGTCAATGGCCGGCTTGAGCGCCGCAGCACTTTCGGTTCCCAATGTCGTGGGATGAACCCAGGCCAAGTGGGTGAAATCCAGCAGGTTATCCACAATGAGTTTGTAATTGGCCTTGTAGTGGATGTAGCCGGGCTTCATTCGCCAATCTGGCGAATCGTGCCAATGATAGTCAACGATGTCCTCAGGGTTGGCTTTCTCCGGGTCACCCATCCATATCCAAACCAGGCGGTTGCGCTCAACCACGGGGTAGCTCTTGATGCAGGTTTTGGGAGGAATTTTGTCCTGTCCGGGAATCTCGACGCAAGCCCCACTGGGATCAAACTTTAGACCGTGATACATGCAGCGTACACAGTCTCCTTCCTTGCGCCCCAGGTGCAAGGGCGCCGAACGATGGCAACAGCGGTTCTCCAACGCTACCGCTTGCCCTTTGGTGTCTCGGTACATCAGCACCGGCTCATTCAGCAGCGTGCGGGCCAGCATTCCTTCTTCAGGGACTTCGATGTCCCAGGCCGCGACGTACCAACAGTTTTGAATGAACATACCGGTCTCCTATGGATGATGCACCTTGGGGTGCTTTATTGACTTGAAGTGATCCTAAAAAAAGGATCTAATAATGAAAATTCAAAAAAATCACGCTTTGATAAAAAAAATTGATATAGCGAGGCATGCATGAAATTACCCACTATGCAGGCATTGATGCTGGTCGAAGAGCTGGGAAGCATTCGGGCGGCAGCGCAGGCCATGAACTTGACGCAACCTGCATTGACGGCTGCCGTTCAGCAACTGGAGGCTGAACTCAAGGCACCGTTGTTGGTTCGCAGCCGACAGGGAGCCACATTCACCAATTTTGGACAAGCATTTCTTCGACATGCCAAATTGATGGTTTCGCAAAGTCGTCGAGCCAGAGATGAGATTTCCCAACTGCGGGGGCATTGGGAGGGAACCGTCAGAATGGCCGTTTCGCCAGCCATTGGCTTGGGCCTGTTGCCTGCAGCGATGCAGCAGTTTTCTCAACAGCACCCCAAAGTTAAAGTGCATTGCCAGGATGGCCTGTACCCTAGCATCGCACCAGCCATTCGGGATGGCACATTGGATTTCGCCCTGACACCCGTACATCGTTTTGATCTGGAAACAGACTTGGTGGCTGAGCCCTTGTACGCAAGCAAGGTTGTCATTGTTGCGGGGGTATCGCATCCTCTCTCGCGTGCCACCAAACTCAAGCAACTTCAAGAATGCGAGTGGGTGCTGTCCAGCCCATCCAGAGGGCCGGGTGCGATCATTGAGGAAGCTTTCAAGAAGCAAGGCCTTTCGGCGCCCAAGGTCAGAATGCTGTGCGAATCATTTCTTGCCTTGCCAGCCATTGTGGCCGCATCCGAACATTGGATGACGACAATGCCGCAAATTCTTTGGGAAAACAGCTCATTCAAACAACGGCTGTGCGTGGTCCCGATCAAGGACGAGTTGCCCAGTCCCCTGATTTGCACTGTGCGCCGCCACGATCTGCCGCTGACACCTGCAGCCATTCAATTGGTTGCCTGGATTCAGCACTACGCCTTGAAAAGGTTCGAAAAATCAACCACCAATCGGTGATTGAAAGGCAAGAAGCTCCTCCAGGGGCAGTTTTTTACTCGCCAAAGTTCAAAGGTAATCCAACGTAATTTTCGGCAATGGTGCGCGACCCCGACTCGCTGTGAATCAGATAGTCCAGTTCGGCTTCTTGGAATTTCTGTCCAATCTCGCCTTGGTCAGGGAACCTGTGCATGAGGCTGGTAAACCACCAAGAAAAACGCTCTGCTCGCCAGATGCGCGCCAAGCAGCGCTCGGAGTAGTGGTCAATGCCCGCGCGAGATTTCTCAACGCATGCTTCGACCAACGCATCCGATAGATACTTCACATCGGTAGCAGCCAGATTCAAACCTTTGGCGCCCGTAGGAGGCACGATGTGTGCTGCATCACCGGCCAGGAACAACGTGCCAAACCGCATCGGCTCAGCGACAAAGCTGCGAAGCGGTGCGATACTTTTTTCAATGCTGGCACCAGTGACCAATTGTTCTCGGGCAGCTGGGTCCAAGCGGTTTCGCAACTCTGTCCAAAAGGCTTCATCGCTCCAGTCCTCGACCTTATCGGTCAATGGAACCTGCAAGTAATAGCGGCTGCGGGAATGGCTTCGTTGTGAACACAGTGCAAAGCCGCGCGTGCTGTTCACGTAAATCAGCTCTTCATGCACCGGGCGGGTGTCGGATAAAACGCCAAGCCAACCAAAGGGATAAACCCTTTCAAACTCCTGAATCGATGACTTGGGCACACTGGCGCGGCAAACACCATGAAATCCATCACAACCGGCGATGAAATCGCAATGAACAGTCTGCTGCTGGCCGTCTTTTGTAAAAGTAACACTGGGTTTGGCGCTGTCAAACCCATGAATATGGACATCGGCAGCTTCGTAAAAGGTGGTTAGTCCGGCGGCCTGGCGAGCCGACATCAAGTCGCGAGTAACCTCGGTCTGGCCGTAGACCATCACCTTCTTCCCATGGGTTAATGCACTCAGGTCAATTCGATGGCGCTGACCTTTGAATAACAAGTCAAAGCCAGTGTGCACCAACCCTTCTTTGTTCAGTCGCTCATCCACTCCGGCCTGGGCCAGCACGTCAAGAGTGACTTGCTCGAGCACGCCTGCGCGTATGCGACCCAGCACATAGTCTGGGCTTTGTCTCTCTACGATGATTGCATCGACGCCTGCCTTGTGCAGCAATTGTCCCAACAACAGTCCCGAAGGGCCGGCACCCACGATAACGACTTGTGTACGCATGATTCGCTTTCTTTCAGAGTGTGCGTACGTTAGTCGCTTGCTTGAGCTATCGCAAATTCCCGCTCGAATTCTTGCGCTTCCAATAGAATGGTTGCACGATCATCGCGCAAAACAGGTGAGCAAGCACCATGAACAAATCTGACTGGATCGAAGGAATGGCTCGGGGGATGGCTGTACTTGAAAGCTTTGGCACCGATCGGCAGCGTCTGAATGCCAGCCTGACGGCCCAACGCACCGGGCTTACCCGTGCAGCTGCTCGCCGGCATTTGCTGACTTTGTCGCAACTGGGCTATCTCGAGTCTGATGGCCAGTATTTCTGGTTGTCACCCAAAGTGCTTGGTTTTGCAGGAAGTTACCTGGCCAGTGCCCGTTTGCCTCGCGCAGTCCAGCCCTCTTTGCATCAACTCAGTCTGATCACGAAGTTGTCGTGCTCGGTGGCTGTATTGCAAAACGATGCCGTCATCATTGTTGCGCGTGGTATCTGGCAAGGACCGGATTCGTCTATCAAAAGCATCCCTAGCGTTCTGGCGTATGGTCTTCATGTCGGGACGCGATTGTCTGCTCATGCCACCTCCACTGGCCAGGTGCTACTGGCTAACTTGCAATCGGCACAGCTCCAAGAGTGGTTGAATGCGCACCCGATCAGCCGACTCACTCCCAATACGGTGTCTGGGATGAAAGAATTGAAGAGCAAACTCAAGCGCGTGGCCAAGCAGGATTATTGTCTTGCCAGCCAGGAATATGAAATGGCAGTCGATGCGCTGGCCGTCCCTTTACGGAATTTGCGTGGAGAAACCGTAGCCGCTCTCAATTTGGTGCGTTCTGGAGCAGGCCCGGATGCCCCGGATTTGGCAAGCAAGTGGTTACCTTTGCTGCAGAAAACCGCCCAGGAGTTGCGCTCGTTGATTTAGATCGCAATCTGGGTCGTTCTGCGCAGCAGGGAAGGGTGGAGGAAACTTCTCTGGCTTAAATTTCCTGGGCTACGCGGTTTTCTATGTGCCCTACGCCATCGATTTCAACCCGGGCCACATCCCCAACCTTCAAGAACTTGGGTGGTTTGTAGGCAAGCCCAACGCCCGATGGCGTCCCCGTAGCCAAAACGTCGCCTGGTTCAAGCGTCATGACGGTTGAGAGGTAAGCGATTTGTTGCCAGATGTTATAGATCATCTCGCCTGTGCTTACCTCCTGACGCAACTCGCCATTGACAAACATGCGCATGGAGAGGTTGTGTGGATCGGCGATTTCCTCGCGCGTCACAATCCAGGGTCCGAATGGGCCATGGGTATTAAAAGATTTGCCCAGCATCATGGTGGGTGAACGCATTTGCCAATCACGCACGGAAACATCATTGCAGACAACATAGCCAGCAATGACCGATGCGGCATCCGCTTCAGAAACATGGCGGCAGCGCGTGCCGATCACCACTCCGAGTTCAGCTTCGTAATCCAGATGGTCTGATACTTTGGGCATCAGCACGGAATCAAACGGACCGTTGACACATGACACCTGCTTGTTGAACCAGACCTGGCTGTCGGGCACCTTGATACCTGCGGCAACAGCCTCTGCCACATGCTTTCGGTAATTCATGCCGATGGCAAGGAATTTGGAGGGGTTGGGGACAGGGGCAGCAAGGGAGACATCCGCCAAAGGGTAGGTGACTGCCTGGGAAGGCTCTAACACACGCGCACGTTCCATGAACAGCTGACCACCCTGTAAAAATTCCAGCATGCTGCCTGGCAAAGAGGGGTCACTGGCTGGCAAATCAATGACCTGTTGGCCTACGACCTTGCCTATGCTGTGTCGGGCGCGCGCGTGAAATGTGACGAGCTTCATATAAATTCTCTAACCAGATTCAGTTGTGTTGTTCGTGATTGGTGATGAAGTCTTCAGGCAAAGCCGGCCCCCACACATACAGCGAGTCTTCTGGCGCATGATCGGCCGCAGGCCAATCCAGGTTGTGCGGGATAAAGTCGATATCGTGCGAGAACTCTGCCCAGCTACCCCATGGATCGCGAACGTAGTAAAAGTAATTTGAGCCTAGTACATGCCTGCCCACGCCCCAGCCATGGACATAACCTGCGACGCGCATCTGCTCGGAGCCACAACCGACATCATCCAAGCTGCCAACATCCCAGCTTGAGTGGTGCAGCCCCGGGGCATCGGATTTGGCGAAGGCCACCAGATGGTGGTCGCTGCCGTGAGCACTGTGCATGAAGGCAATACCGTCACCCGAATGGTCTGACAAACGCAAGCCAAGAATGTTTGTGCAAAACCGGACCATGCGAGGCACATCCGGCGTAAAAAACAGGACATGTGAAAGCCTTCGAGGCCGTACCTGCTGAACCTGGCTGCGCAGGGGGGCCGCGCCCTGCCCCAGCAGGGGAGCGTCTTTGGGATGGGGTGTTGACTTTTCACTAGGAGACACCTTGGATGTCACCACTAACTGCACTGAAATGCCGTCCGGATTTTTCAACCAGAGCCCCGTCCCATCAGACAGTGGGTGTGGAGCGCACGCAAGACCCTGTTCAGCGATCCTTTGTGAAAAAGCTGACTCATCTTCCGCATCGATGCCAAAGCTCAGGTACTCCAGGTGCTTGTTCTTTCCACTGGCGAAAATGCTGGCCCAGACATGTGCAAGACCATCCGTTTTCAAATCCAGCCGATCGCCATGGCGACGAACATCAAGGCCGAAGCTTTGGTAGAAGTGTTCAGCCGACGCCAGATCGGGTACGGAAAAAACAAAGCGGTTCACCGAGTGAACGGCATGGATGCCGGGACGACGGAATTCATGAGGTTTCATGGTTGGAGCTCAAAAGGGTGGGGTGAAGGTTGATCAGCCGTAGGTGGATTGCGGCATATGGTTTTGTGTGTAGAGCTTGTAGACCTGCGCGTCCTCAGGAATGGGGGGCAGGGAGGCATTCCATGTCTGCCATGCTGACTTGAGAGTCAGCATCACATCCGGGTGTCGCTCACGCAAATTTGCGCGTTCACGCGCATCATTTTCGATATCAAAAAGGTAATCGACCCCTTCGATCTGGAGGTACTTCCAGCGACCGCGCACCAGTGCGCTCTGGTCTCTGTGTTTCATGCGCCAGCACAGGTCGCCGGGACGGCGCCAGTCGGGGTTTGTCCAGGCTGGGCTGAGATCGATCCCATCCAATGGGTAGAGAGGATCTGGCTTGACGCCAGCAACGGCCAGCATGGTGGCTGACCAATCCATGGTGAGGTTGGGAGTGTGGTGCACCGCGCCTGCAGGGATGGCCTTGGGCCAGCGCACAATCAGGGGAACGCGAAGACCGCCTTCAAGCAAGTCCATTTTCTGGCCCATGAAGGGCCAATTGTTGGAGAAGCGCTCGCCGCCATTGTCACTGCTGAAAATCACTAGAGTGTTTTCCGCGAAACCGCAGCGCTCAAGCTCTGCCAGTATCTGACCGATGCCCTCATCCATATGGTGAATCATCCGCTGGTAGGTGGGCACCGAGCCACCGTCAGTGTGCTCGCCACGGTTGTAGGTATGCTTGGCTTCCTCGCGATCATCGCGCGTCAGCCAGGGCCAATGGGGGGCTGTGTAGTGCACACTCATGAAAAATGGTGCGCCTTGCCTTGGTTGTCGCTCAATAAAGCTGACAGCGCGTGCACTGATCAGATCGGTGAAATAACCATCGGCTTGTGCCGGTGACTCGTTTTCCCAAAGGTCATGTTTGCCCCGGACATCGGTATGTGCAAAATAGTCAAGCCCACCGCTGTGGCAGCCAAAAAATTCGTCGTAACCAGACAGACGAGGACCAAAGTGAGGAGGGGTGCCCAGGTGCCATTTTCCGAATAAGGCCGTGGCATAACCCGCTGTTTTCAACAGGGACGGAACGGTTGCATGCTCGGGCGGAAGACCCATGATGTGTGCAGTCGGTCCCAGGGGTTCCTCGGCGGCCCCGCGCAGCCGGTATTGCCAGCGGCCCGTGATCAAAGCAAAGCGTGTGGGTGAGCACAGTGCCGAGTTGGCATAGGCATGGGTCATGCGCATGCCTTGCCTGGCCATTCCGTCAAGATGAGGGGAAACATCTACGGTTTGGTTGTACACATCACGTGCACCAGTACACCCAAGGTCGGCATAGCCCATGTCGTCAGCAAGAATGTGGATGATGTTGGGGCGCTGCATCATGACGAGGACTCTTTGGAGCGACAAAAGAAAGTCACATCAGTCGGCGCTGATGCTGGCGCTGCGCGCAAGTTGCTGCAGGCTATCCGAATCCTGTGCAATCAGAGCAGCAAAATCACTCGGAGTTCCGCCATTCGCTTCAGCGCCCAATCGCGCAAAAGTCTGACGCACTTCCTCAGAGTTAAGTGCGTTGCGCAATGCGTTGTTCAGCTTCTGGACGATATCTGCCGGTGTGCCGGCTTTGACAACCAGGCCGAGCCAGTCACGCATCGTGACTTCAGGGAATCCCATTTCAGCCATGGTCGGAACATCCTTGAGAGAGGGCAGACGACGGCTGGAAGTGACGGCAAGCGCCTTGAGCTTGCCCGACTCGATGTGTCCAATCACCGGTGCGGTGGCCGCAAACATCATCTCCACTTGCCCCCCCATGACGTCACCGATGGCTTGGGGAAAGGCCAGATAGGGGACATGCAGCATCTTGCTGCCGAGCTTTTGCGAGAACAGCTCACCGGCAAGGTGCGCGGGAGAAGCAATGCCGCCTGATGCGAAATTGACTTGTCCTGGCTTGGCTTTGATCATGCTGGCCAGTTCCGACACCGTGTTGGCAGCCACCTTGGGGTTGACCACCAGAACGTTGTAGGTGAAAAGAGTTTGTCCCACAGGCGAAAAGTCTCGCCGCAGATCAACAGAAACGTTTCGAAAGATAAATGGTGTGAGCACCATGCCTCGGTAAATGGTCATCAGTGTGTGCCCATCGGCTGGCTGTCGCATGACATCCTGCATGCCCACAATGCCACCTGCGCCGACCTTGTTGTCTACGACCACAGGCTGTCCCAGGTCAGCAGCCATACGCGCAGCGACAACCCGGGAGAGGATGTCAACCGGGGTGCCCGCAGACGAGGGGATGACCAAGCGCACGGACTTGCTAGGAAAGGACTGGGCATGACCAACGATTGCAGCGCTCAGTCCAACGAGGGCAGCCAAGGCGCTCAGCAGATGTCTACGGAAAAAGAACATGGTTGTCTCCATTGGGTTGTGGATATTGCTTTGGGGGTTCAAACCCCCTCGGTTTTGGGGCTACTCGTAAATCCAGGCCATGCTTTCAAAGATCTGAGCGGGTGTTTTGGTGCGCAGAAATTCGTTTCGCAAATCAGCACTGGCGCCAGCGGCGTGATAAACATGGCCATACAGACGGGCTGTAAGCTGCACGCGTGCTGTGCGCAGATAGCGCTGCTGTTGGTAGGCTTTAAACGCGGCAGCAGGGTCGCTGGCGTGGCTAGCCACCTGATCGGCGAGGGAGACTGCATCTTCCATCGCCATGCAGGCGCCTTGCGCCAGATACTGCAGCATGGGGTGTGCTGCATCGCCAAGCAGGGTTACCCGGCCTTTGGACCAATCTCGGATGGGATCGCGATCGCGCAAGACGTACATGCGCCAGTCCTGGATCGCCATCACAAAGTCACGCACCTTGGGATCCAGGTTGGCCACGCGCTCGCGGAGTTCTTCTGGGTCGCCATAGGTATCCCAGCCTTCTTCAAAGCGGTCGCTGTGAAAGACCACCGTGACATTGCTGTAAGCCCCCTGGCGCATGGGCCACAGCACCATGTGCATTTTGGGGCCAACCCACAGGTTCATGGCGTTGCTGCGCATGTCTTCTGGCAGTTGTGTGATCGGCACGATGGCTCGGTAACAGATGTGACCGGCAAGGCGTGGCGGGCCATCGCCCACAATCGATTGACGCACCACCGACCAAAGACCATCGGCGCCCACCAGGGCACTGCCGCTGACCAAATTGCCGTCGGCGAGTGTGACGTCCACGCCATTGCCTGTGTCCATGAAGGACACACATTTGCTGTTGGTGTGCAGTTTGATCAGCGTTTGCCGACGGCATGCATTGAGTAAAACTTGATGCAAATCGGCGCGATGCATCAGACCATATGGAAATCCAAAACGGGCGCGGAAACCGTCTCCGAGAGGCAATTGCACGATCTGCCTGGCTTCCAGCGCATCCATCAAGGTGAAAGACTCTGGGAAGGTGGCCAGGGCGTTGATGGCCTCGGTGACACCCAGCTGGTCGAAGACCCGAAACGCGTTGGGTCCAACTTGCAGTCCGGCACCGACTTCCTGGAATTCACTGGCTTGTTCCAGCACTTGGCTGGCGATGCCTTTTTGAGCCAAAGCCAGGGCGGTGGTCAATCCCCCGATGCCTCCGCCATTGATCAGGATGCTCTGGCTAATGCTGGGACTTTTTTCTGAAATCATTGATCAGTCTCTGTATGCAGTAATCGGTTTTGTGTTGTCATTTTTTGGGGTGTGGCCAGTGTAGGAAGGGGGTGGGCGCGTCGGAAGTTAGAATTCGGCTATGGGTCATGCCTTTATGACATGCCCCTTCCTCCACCAAAAGCATTTGCCCATGTCACTGACCGACATCACCTTTGCCCAACTGCGTGCATTGCTGGCGGTTCAGCGCAACGGCAGCATCACTTCAGCCGCTGCAGCCCTTGGGGTGACACAGCCGGTGCTCACGCGCGGCCTGCGACTGCTCGAGCAGCAAGTGGGAGTAGGCCTGCTGCAGCGCAGTGCGCGCGGGGCAAGTCTCACCCCCTACGGCCTGGCCCTTGTGGAGCGAGCCCAAAGGATCGAAGAAGAGTTGCGGCGAGCCAAGGATGAGCTGCTACAAATGCAGGGCAAGGTTTCCGGAAATATCTCGATGGCCTGCTCGCCGATTCCGATGATGCTGTTTGTGCCCGAAGCGATTGGGCATTTCAGACGGACGTTCACCGATGTGCAAGTGCGAGTGACCGAGGCCGTTTACCCGGAGCTCATGAACGAATTTCGGCAGGAGAGCATTGACTTCGCAATTGGTCCGATACCTGAGCGCGGCCTGGGCCGCGATTTCAAAACCACCAAACTGATGGACGTGGAACTGGTCGTGGCTGTTCGCAAGGGTCACCGAAAAGCCCACTCGAAATCGATCAAGGACTTCCTGGAGGAGGACTGGATGGTGATGGGCCCACCGGATGGGCCGGGCGCCATTGTGGGCCAGGTGTTTGAAAAATATGGCCTGCAAGCCCCAGCCACCCCTTTGTACCTGGAGACGGTATGGTCCGCCCTGGAGGTGATTCGTCACAGTGACCTGATTGGTTTTATTCCCAGGCCGCTGGCTTTGTGGGCAGCGCAAGGCATCGCGGTGGCTCCTGTGGTCGAAGTGCTTCCCCTCTTGCGCATTCATGCGATCACCAGCAAAAAAACCATTCTCACACCGGCAGCACGCGCGCTGATTTCTGCGATCCGAGCCAGTGCTGCCGGGTACCACGCCATTTGATTCCGAAGCATGCCCGACCCCCGGCCAGGGCGAAGCCAAGGAACCGGGCCGCAAGCTGTCAGCGTTGGCGGCTATTGTCCACTTGTGAATTTCGGCGAGCAATGAATTCGCGCATCACCCGTTGCGGCTCTCCCGTTGAATAGCACTCCAGCTGGTGACGGATGCCAGCGCCGCAGGCCTCTTGAAATCCAGCTTGCGTTTTTTCGCGAAAGCGCTGCTTGGTCGTGCGAAAAGCCATGACGGGCAATGCGGCCAATTCTTTTGCGCGCTCAATGGCGCGAGCCAGGACTTCGGCCGCAGGGACGAGGTCATTGATCAGGCCGATCTCGTGAGCGCGTTGACCACTGATCAGCTCGCCACTCAATGACAGCTGTTGGTTCAGGGAGTGCCCTATCTGCAGCGACATCAGGTAGGAGCCAACGATGCTGGCCAATCCTGCGCGCACCTCGGGTTGCCCCATGCGCAAGCCGGCATGCCCGATCCTGAGGTCGCACATCAACGCCATTTGGAAGCCTGCACCGACGGCAGTGCCATTGATGGCGGCAATCAATGGCTTGTTCACGTCTCGCACAGCCTGGTACATGGCGTGTTGCCGATTCAGCCAGCCTGCCAAATTGGCTGTGTCGATGGTCGCCGCTTCGTCCAAATCCTGGCCTGCACAAAATGCCCGGTCGCCGCTGCCTGTCAGAACCATGGCCTGAACCTGCGGATTCTTGTCAAGGTCGTACAAACCTTGTGTCAGCGCAGCCCGCAAGTCAGCGTTGACAGAATTCATCGCTGCTGGGCGGTTCAATTGCACTACAGCTACGCCATCGATCATGGTCTGCAGAACAGTTTTATCGTTGCTCAAGATTGGATCCCTTCAGTTCTACAACAGCGTCCACCGCCAAGCCTCCTGAGCCCATGTCGTGAATCATCAGGGGATTGAGATCAATGGACGCAATCGAATCAGCGTTCGCCGCGGCAAGCTGACCTATTTTGACAGCGACGCTGGCAATGATGCCAAGATCGACTGGCGCTTCGCCACGCACGCCCGCCAGAATGGGGAACACACGCAGTTGCCTGAGGCGTTGCAACACATGGTCTTCAGAGAAAGGGTGCAACAGCACCACAAAGTCACGCAGCGCTTCGACATATTTGCCGCCGTCACTCAGCATCACCACGATTCCAAAGCTGGGGTCCTGTTTCACCCCAAGGGCAAATTCGCGTCGCCCGTTGACACGCTTGGCAACGATCGCACCCTCGAAGGCAATATTGAGCGCGTTGACACGTTCAGCGCAGGTTTGCCAGGCGATTTCAAGAGCCGCCTCGCTGTCGATGTCCAGAAACACCAGGCCATGCTCTGATTTGTGCGGCAGGTGCTCCGAGCTAGCCTTCAAAACTGCTGCAGGGCCCAATGCTTGCCAGGCTTCCCTTGCTTCTTGCAGGTTGCGACAGTGCTTGAAGGGCACAGTCGGGATTCCCGACTGCGACAGCAATTGGAGGCTATCGGCCTCGTTGAGAAAACCATGTCGGCCAGCGGCAACACGAGGCATCGTTTCTTCACGAGCCGGTAGCGACTCTCTCGCCAGTGCTTGCGCCATGCGTGCTGCGTGGCGACTCCACTGGTGCAAGGCGTGCAAGGCATCGGTCTCGTGACGAAACACAGGGACACCCGCCTGACGAAACGCCGAACGCACACTTTCCTGCGGTGCTGAAACGACTACTGGCTTGCCCTGAGAAATGGCCAACTTTGCGACGTCGGCCGCCATGCCTGGCACGTCATACCCGGGTCCAGCCACAGGGACCCCGATCAAGAACATGTCTGCCCCAGGGTCGCAAGCCAGGATGTTCAGGGCTTCAGAAAACATGCCGCCCTGAGTCATCAGTGAAGCGGTCATGTCTACCGGGTTTTGCGCTGTGGCAAAGCTGGGCATGATGCGGGCAAGATCTGTGGCAGTCGATGGTGCCAACTCGGTCAAGGGCAGGCCCAAAAATTCAGCAGTGTCGGCGCACAGCACACCCACCGCGCCGCTGTGGCTCATGACCACCAGTTGCTGTGCCGGCCGTGACGGAGCGGCCAAGTACAGTTCGACGGCATTGACCATGCCATGCACATCCTGTGCACGCCAGATCCCATGCCTGTCGAGAAACGCGTCGACCACGGTGTCGTCGTTGAGGATGGCGCCTGTATGCGATGCAGCCGCTTTGGCCCCTTGTGCGCTGCGACCCGATTTGAGCGCGATCACGGCTGCGCCGTTGGACCGCGCTGTGCTCGCCACTTGGGCCAGCGTGTCAGGGTCCGGCAACGACTCGATGTACATCAGCACCACGCGAATGTTCGGGTCGGTCGCTGCCACCAGGGCCAAGTCATTGACCGAGGTGTCAGCATCGTTGCCTGAAGCCACCAGGTAACGAACGCCCACACCGCGCTCGCGCAACATGGCATAGGGCATCACGCTTGCTGCACCACTTTGGCTGATGATGGCCACAGGACCATCCTGCGGCGCAACTTCCATGAACATGGTGCTGAAATTCAAAACTGCGCCGGTGCTGAAGTTGGCCACACCCTGCGCGTTGGGGCCAACCAGCCGGATCCCCAGCGCCTTGGCTTGATCCACCAGGCAGGCCTGCCTTTGGACGCCTTCTGCCCCGGTTTCGGCAAACCCCGAGCTCATGACAACTGCGCTTCGAATGCCTTTGAATGCGCACTGTGCCAGTACCGCTTGGACTTGCTCGCTGCCAACCGCAAGCACTGCGACATCGGGCACTTCGGGCAGTTCATCCAGAGATGCGTAGGCCTTGAAACCCTGTACCCATTCACGCTTTGGATTGATCGGGTAAACAGCTCCGGCGTAGCCAAAGGTGCGCAAATAGTGCAGGGGTCGTCCACCCACTCGGTTGCGATCTTCCGTCGCCCCGATCACGGCGACGCTGCGTGGGTTGAATAGCGCGCTCAAACGCGCATCGACACCCGTCACGCCACTGCCCTTAATCGAGCGAGGCGCCCGATGCCTTGACGATGGGCGCCCACTTGGCCATATCACTGCGAATCAGCGCCGAAAATTCAGACGGTGACGACGGGCGCGCTTCTGCGCCATCGTCTTGCATGCGCTTTTTCATCTCATCGGTAGACATGACGTTGGCGATTTCTCTGGCCAAACGATCAACAGCAGAGGAGGGCGTGCCGGCTGGAGCCAAAACGCCAAACCAAATTGTCACGTCGAAGTCTTTGAGTCCCCCCTCCTGCGCTGTAGGCACTTCAGGCAATAAAGGTGACCGGTTGGGACCTGTCACGGCGAGCGCACGCAATTTGCCGGAGGCAATGTTTCCTGTCTGTTGCGCCAGGGTGTCAAACATCATTGTCAGACGCCCCCCCATCAAATCTACCAAGGCTGGGGCACTTCCTTTGTAGGGGATGTGGTTGATTTGCAAGCTGGCCGCAGACTTCAACAACTCCCCAGAGAGGTGGTTTGAGCTGCCATTGCCGGCGGAGCCATAGGTCAACGTGCCGGGTTTTGCCTTGGCCAATCGGATCAGCTCCGTCAGATTTTTAGCGGGGACCTCGGGATTGACAACCAACACGTTCATGGTGGTTGCCATCAGGCTGACCGGGGCAAAATCTTTGATCGGGTCATAGCGAAGTTTGGTGTAGAGGCTGGGGTTGATCGCCAGCGTTCCTGTGGTCCCAAAAAAAAGCGTTTGTCCATCGGGTGCTGCTTTGGCTACAGCTTCGGCCGCAATGCTGCCGCCAGCTCCGCCTTTGTTGTCAATCAAGACTTGTTGCCCAAGGCGCTCCCCAAGCTTTTGCGCCAGTTGCCTGGCCATGGCATCCGTCGGCCCTCCTGCAGGGAAGGGCACCACCAGGGTCACAGGGCCACGTGGATAGGCTGGACTCTGAGCCTGTGTCGTGAAGGTTGAGGTCAGGCAGGCCAAAAATAGAAAAGTCCATCTAGCGAGTTTCATGGTGCCAGTCTCCGTGTGATGGGGTGAGCATAAAACCTTTGTGGCTTGATTAAAATAACAAACTACTCAAATCAGAGTTGCAAAAAAGTGAATCCATGAACCTCAAGCATTTGCAATCTTTTTTAACAGTGGCCGAGCAAGGCTCTCTGGCCAGGGCCGCTGCCGCCACCGACCTGGCGGAGTCGCTGATCAGTCGGCACATTTCTTCTTTGGAAACCGCTTGGGGCGCGCGATTGTTTGAACGCACCGGGCGTGGCATGGTCTTGTCTGAATTCGGCAAGCTGATGCTGCCGCAGGTGCGCGCCGCAATGGATCAGATCCTGCGCTTGGATGTCACTGCCAAAGAGTCAGCAGGCGTCCCCACGGGAACTGTGCAGGTGGGTGTTCTTCCCTCATTGGCGACGCAATTGTTGCCATTGCTTTTTGCGGATCTGCGCGCCAACGCGCCTGAAATCACGCTGCGTGCCGTGGAGGGGTTTAGTGGGCTCCTGGATGAGCAGCTGGCCAATGGAAGACTCGACTTGGCAGTGATCAACCGTTATGGGTTCAGCACCCGGCGCGAAGAAGAAGTTCTGGGCTCGGCAGATACTTACTTGATCGGGCGTAAGGGAAGTGCATTGATGGAGAGAAAAAGCATTCCCTTCAAAGCCCTCAGCACAATTCCGTTGGTTTTACCTTCTGTCCCCAATGGACTGCGAACAAATTTGAACCAACTTGCGAGGCGTCACGCCGTCAAATTGAACATTGTGATGGAAGTCGACAGTGCAGGCAGTATGAAAGATGTCACGCAAAGCGGGCATGCCTATACCTTGCTGCCATTGATGGCCGTGAAGGCTGAACTGTCGCAGGGCCGCTTGGAGGCAAGACCGATCGTCAACCCCGCCATTGTTCGCACCATTGTGTTGTCAGTCACGAGTCAACGCCCTTTGTCGCTGGCTGCGCGCCATGTGGCGACGCGAATCCGCGCGCTGGCGCCCAAGTTGGTTCAATGAGCGGGGTCGTTCAAATATCACCTTTTTTCTAGGTGAGCCACTCAACAATGTGCTGGTTAACCTGTCTGGGATCTTCAAGCTGCATGAAATGCCCGACCTCATCCAGAATCCTCACTTCTAGCCAAGGGCAAGTGCGCCTGGTTTCCTCAGCCAGTTCAACACCAATGCATCCATCTTTCTTGCCATGCAAGTAAAGTGTTGGCTGTGTCAGGGGCTCAAGTCCTTGAGTCTCTAGCGCAGTGTAAATGTCCATTTTTTTGCCATTGCCCAGCGAGGCTCGGTAGTAGCCAAGGGCTGCTTTGAGGTGGCTGGCCGTGGGAACGCACTTCTTAAAATTTTCCAGGTCAATGTTTGATTTGAAACCTGGGGACCAATCATCCCACAGCATCTCGATGAATTGGTAATCGTTCGCTTCAATGGCAATTTCTGCCAATGCGGACTGAAAATAAAACATGTACCAACTGCGTTTGATTTGAGCGTGATTCCCAGTCAATGCCTTGCGCAGGATGCTCACCGGCGGAACCGACATGGCCACCACACGTTTCCATCGATGAGGTGCATTGGCAGCAGCGGTCATCACAGTAGATGCCCCCCAATCATGACCAATGAGCACCGCATTTTCATCACCGCCAAGTGCCTCATGCAAAGCATTGATATCGGCTGCACGTGCCCCAGTTTGGTAGCAGTCATCGGGCGCAACGGATGTGGGCGCATAACCTCGGGTAAAAGGAGCAATCGCTTTGAAGCCTGCACGGACCAACTCGGGCATCAAGTATCGCCAGGTATGAGCGGAGTCAGGGAACCCGTGTACACAAAGAGCGATTGGACCTGACCCACACGCGAGGTATGAGAAATCGACTCCATTCGCATGGATTTGATGGAGTTGAATTTTTGTTTCCATGCAAAACTTTTAACCAGTGATATAGCTCTGCAATTGGTCAATCATTGTTTTTTGATATGCGATCATTTCCCGAACCACGTCGCCAATCGAAATCAACCCAATCACCCTGGATCCGTTGACGATGGGCAAGTGCCTGATGTGATTGTGGGTCATGATCTCCATGCATTGATCTATCGTGTGCGCTGTATCGATGGTGATCACCTTCGCAGTCATGATTTCGCTCACTTTGGCATCGTTGCTATTTTTACCGTGGAGCACAACTTTTCGTGCATAGTCTCGTTCGGAAAAAATGCCCACCAGCGCGTTGCCATCGAGAACCAGTAACGCACCAATGTTGTGGTTGGACATTTTTTCCAGTGCCTCTCTGACAGAGGTGGTCGGGTTGACTGAAAAAATCTGCCTGTCGTGTTGGTCTAAAAATTGGCTGATGGTTTTCATGCTGCAGTCCAATCAAGCGGGTTGATGTCTCACCAATATATACAAATTCAGAAGATTGGCAAGAGGTCAGTCGGGCTGGCATGGATGAACAGTGATCAGGCTTGGCTTAGAGTTCATTTCGAAAACAGAACGCCCTCGGACTGCATGGTTTGAATGTCGGCATCGGAATAGCCCAGAGTGCGGGCAATCTGGGCGTTGTGCTGACCCATGTCAGGGGCAACCTGTTGCATCGGTGCCGTGGTGTCGCAGTCCGAAAAACGGAACGGCAGATTGGGCATTTTGAGGATGCCGTAGCGCGGGTGTTGCTGTTCCAGCACCATGCCACGTGCCTGAATTTGGGGGTCATTGAGAACCTCGTCAATACGCTGCACCTTGGCGCTGGGCACATCGATGCCATCCAGCAGGGCCAGGACCTCGGCCACGGTGCGCTGCGCGACCCAGGTCTTGACAGTGGCCAGAACCTCTTCGCGGTGGGTATTGCGTCCCGCGAGGCTGTGAAAACGGGTGTCGCTGCCAAAGCCTGCAGGCCCGCCATGCTGTTCCAGCATGTTGGCAAATCGCAACCAGGCGTCGTCCACTTGCGCCGCGATAACCAGGTCACCGTCGTTGGCCCGAAACACCCCGTAGAGCGTCGAGGTTGGCATATCGTGCCCGGTTTGTTGTGGCAGCACCTTGCCACCAGAAAGGGTATAGCACTGCACCGCATATTCGTGCATGGAGACCAGCGTGTCGTAGAGCGCCATGTCGATGTGTTGTCCCTTGCCGGAACGCATGCGCCCCAGCAGCGCGGCATTGATGGCGGCCACTGCGTGGATGCCGGTGTACATGTCGCCCAGCGAGATGCGCAGCAGTGGGGGCGCTTCTCCGGGGACCCCCACCATCTGCATGATGCCGCTCTTGGCTTCTGCGATCAGGCCAAATCCCGCGCGGTGCGAGTCGGGCCCGGTGTGGCCGTAAGCCGAGATCGAGCAATACACCAACTGCGGGTTGCGCTCAGACAGCTCCTTGTAGCCCAGGCCCAGTTTGTCCAGGGCGCCAGGGCGGTAGTTTTCAATGAAGACATCGGCGCTGTCACACAGTTTTTGCATGAAGTCTTTGCCGCGCGGGTCTTTCATGTTGACACTGACCCCTTGCTTCCCCATGTTCAGTTGCAGAAAGTAGCCGCTTTGCTGATCGTCAAGAACGTGCGCATGCTGGCGTCCAGCGTCGCCCAGCCCCGGGCGTTCCACCTTGATGACTTCAGCGCCCATGGCGGCCAGGCATCGGCCCACATAGGGACCTGCTAGAAAGTGGCTGTAATCGATCACCCGAATACCTTGGAGGGGCAGGTTTTGCATCAGAACGCTCCTGGGCGACGAGGGATCATCAGGCGATGCTCACCTTTGTGGACGACTTGGCCATGCTGGTTGATCAGCGACGAGGGCAGAATGACGATGCCCCAGCCTGGCCGACTCTTGCTGGCCCGCAAGCCTGTGACTGTGAATTTGACGTGCAGCACATCGTTGATCTTGATGGGGAGCAAAAAGTCCCAAGTCCAGCCCAATGACATGCCAGGCAAAAATCGGTACTCGCTTTGTGTTTTGAGGCCATCCGCGATGGACAGGCCAAAAAGGCCATGCGCCACGCGGGTTCCAAATGGCGTGGTTTTGGCGTAGTCTTCATCAATGTGCACAGGGGTGTAATCACCGGTCAGCACAGCGTAGGCGTTGATACGTTCCTCGGTGACCTCGTAACTGGGGCTGATGCAGGCATCGCCTTCCTTGGCGTCGTCCCAGTATTTCTCGGCTGTCTTGAAGTGGATGGCAGGGGGCGTGATTTTCATGGTCGATTCCTTGGGTCATTGGGCGCGCGGATTGACCAGGAGGGCCTGCTGCACGGTGCCGGGGGCCGCCTGAATGAGCTCAACTGCAAGCCCGTCTGGCAATTGCAACCAATTGCGACCTTGCGGCAATGTTTTGACGCCCCAAGGTTCGGCTGCTTGAAGCGCCGCTTCAAGGTCATCGACCATGATCCCAAGATGCGCCAGCCAGCCATCATCATTGCTGGGCGGAGCCTTAAAATCTGGCGCGGCAATGAACTGCATTCCGCCCATTGTCCAGTACTGCTTCGGATCATCGGTGGGGCCATCGATTTCTCGCACGTCCATCCCAAGAACTTCGCTAAAGAAATTGATGTGCCAGCGAATATCCCTGACCCGCACGGCCACATGTTCAACGTAGGCTTTGATCGCCATGGTGACTCCTTGAGTTATGTTGTGAAGCGGCGCTCGATGCCTTTGAGGCAAGCGACCAGGGTGCTGTTCACCGGCGTGGGTACCCCACATTTCTGCCCCCACCGAACCACCGAGCCGTTGACATAGTCCACCTCGGTGACAGAGCCCTTTTCAAGGCTTTGCAGCATGGACGCCTTGAATTCTGGCGGAAGTCCTGCGGCTGCCTTGATCCAGGGCTGCTCAGGGTCATTGACAGAAAGGCCAATGCCGCAGGCTCGGGCAACATCCATGGCCTCCTGCACAGCAGCCAATGCGCAGGCCTTGACTTCTGGCACCTGGTACAAATCGCCATAAGCAAGGCGGGTGATGCCACTCAATGCGCCGGTAGCTACATTCACCAGGAGCTTCTCCCAGATCGTGCCCATGATGTTGTCGCTGATGTGGGTGATCAATCCGGCTGCATTGAATGCCGCAGCCACGCGCTGGACGCGATCGGTCATGCGTCCCTCAAGTTCGCCAATGTAAGTTTCCTTGCCCTCTGTACCGCAAATGATCCGGCCAGGACCGAGCATGACGCCTCCGGCATATGTTTTGCCGGCCATCACTTTGTCGCGCCCCACGACCTCTGCCAGTACATCCTCATGGCCAAGGCCGTTTTGCAGCGACAAGACGACCGTATCGGGGCCTACGATTGAAGTGGAGGAAGTGATGGCTTCGCGCGTATGGAATGATTTGACGAGCACTAACAGCAGATCGACGGTGCCGATTTGCGCGGCAACATGAGAAGCATGCAACGCCGCCTTGACGGGCGTGTACCGGTCTGCCCCATTGACCTGAACGCAAAGCCCAAGCGTGTTCATCGTTTCGACGTGATCTTCGCGGCGATTGATCAACCAGACCTCGTGTCCCGATTCGCTGAGGCAACTTCCCATTGCGCAACCCAGCGCACCCGCGCCCAGTACAGCTATCTTCAATGTGCACTCCTATCTCTTGCATTTGGTCGAGTTGCGCGGATGCTAATACTGGAACAAAATTAGGTAAATACAATGAAATAAATAATAAATATTGAAAATTTAAATATGACGAAGAATTCGGAACTTAACCCGACGGAAATCGACCTCAAGTTGCTGAGGCTGCTTGATGCGCTCTATGCCACACGAAGCGTGACCCGAACTGCAGAGCAAATAGCATTAAGCCAACCCACGGTCAGTATCGGTTTGGCCAGGTTGAGAAAGATGCTCTCAGACCCACTGTTTGTTCGAACATCCGGGGGCATGCAACCGACACCGCGAACCGAAGATCTGATGCCTGCGGTGCGTCAGGTGCTTTGCGGGATGTCGCAACTGATCTCCAGTGCCAACCAATTTGATGTGGCCACCAGTGAACGCAGGTTTCGCATCTTCATGACCGATGCCAGTCACATCACATTAATGCCAAAGTTGTTTGCGCATGTTCATGCGCTGGCACCGGGTATCCGGTTGGAGGCGGCGACCCTTGGTCCCCAAATGGCTTCTGAACTGCAGTCAGGTGACGCTGATCTGGCATTGGGCTTGATCCCAGGGCTGGAGGCGGGGTTTTACCAACAAGCCTTGTTTGACCAGGATTGGATCTGTTTGGCCAACCCAATGCACCCGCGTTTGGGCGCCAAGTTCACGCTCAAGAACTATGTGTCAGAAGCGCACGTTGGCATAGTCTCTGGTACCGGTGCTACCTTGCTGGACAACGCCTTGAAAAGAGCAGGGCAACAACGTCAGGTTCAACTGGCGTTACCTGGCTTTTTAGGCCTGCCCGCCATTTTGCAGGGCAGTGATTTGATTGCAACACTGCCCAGGCACATAGGGGAAACGCTGGCGCTCGCAGCCGGTTTGCGCGTATTGCCATGCCCATTGCCTATTGATGGCTTCACAGTGAAGCAGTACTGGCATACCCGCTTCCACCATGACCCGGCGAACCGCTGGCTAAGGGACGTTTGCAGCACCTTGTTTCTGCAGAGTCAACGCCGCAAATTGGACGTTGCGAAAAAACGGTAGACATTGGGCCGAGCTAACGGGATTGGGGATCTATGCTCGCTAGCTTTGGTAACACGCAGAAGCCTGCTTATACGGAAGTTGCTCGGATTAAATCGCAAGCGAATTGGCAATCAGAGTCAGTGGCTGGAGGGCTTTTCAAAGCCCTCTGCGTTAGCTACAAGGATTTGCGCCTACAACGAGCCGGCGGCATGAACCCCCTGGTTCATGCCCATACATCTACTTTATGCATTCCTTGTGAAGGGGGTTTTTGCTGCGGCTCAGAAGCGGTAGCTTGTGCCCGCAAGTTTTTCGTGGCAAGGGCTACAGTTTCAGCTAATTTTTGCGCAGTGCCAATGTCATTAACCCGCAGCGCTTGAGAAATCCTAGCGCTGGTGCTCATGTTAAGTCGGGCGACATCACTTAATTGTCTGATACGCAGTTCCATCATTCCCTCCTAAAAAAGAAGAAGATTTACTCATGGAATCGGCATAGGCGAGGGGAACTTTAGAAGATCACCGGATGACGTCGAAAAAATTCAGTTGGCGGTTCGCTTTGTAGATCGTCAGCTGATTTGGCGAGCCACCCTGGCCATTGATTTGAAAGTAGATCAAATCTTTGGCGCCATCGTTGTTGATATCAGCAAAAACGTAATTGCTAGAAGTATGGTTGCTCGGTGAGGTGGGAAAAACACTCGCGCGCACCCTGTCAAATCCGCCATTTCTGTCATTCAGGTAAATGATGGGCGTTTGTTCAGGTTTGCTTACATACAAAATAATGTCATCGTAATTGTCACCGTTCAAGTCAAGACAGGCCATCCGGTTGGCCTTGACTTCAGAAGTCACTTCGTTGCGAATTACAAGATCACTTTTAACCAGCTCATTTTGAGTGCCGGGGCTGAATGACATGATTTTGAAGAGCTCTTCCAGTGGTGACTCGGGTGAGTAATAGACGATGACTTGGCCGTGATAACCCCCTATGATTTTTTGAGCTTCGAATACCGTTAGAAATTCAGGGGCACTTGAGGGTGCTCTCTTGATCTGGCAGGTAAATGAAAAGCTTGGATCAATGTAATCAATGCCTTCGATGCTGACAAACGCAGCCGGTGTGGGTTCGGTTTGCGTGTCCTTTTTCTGAATGACGGAAGCAGGATAAGAAAACTTTGAACTTGAATTCCAACTGCCACCCAAGTAGGTGTAGAGTTTGATGCCCAGTTCCGTTGGGTTGCTGTAGGTCACCAAGGCGGTTGTCGACTCTTTGTTGGGTGCGGTCCGACTTAAAAAGAGAGTGCCATTGCCGCCTGTCCATTCATAGCCCGGAATATTGATCCAGCCAGATTGGAGGTCGTAGCGCCATCGCTTGGGTGAATCAGAGTTTGAGCTTGCCAGCAGATCCAGACCGCCTTGCGCGTTGTCAATACTTGAAACGCCTGAATTCCAGTTTGGACTTCCGACCATGTCCAGACGGTATGTTCCGTTGCCTTGACTCATGACCGCGATGTTTGCAGACCATTGGGTAGACCAATCGCTGTAGCCTCGGCCATCCTCTCTGGCGGCTGTCCAAAAAATATCGGTGTAGCCATCTTGATTGAAATCACCTGTGACATAGTACTCGCCACTTCCTCCAGGTTGAACGTTTTCTTTTCCGAAAATTTCCGCGGTTCCGTTCCTGAAAATACCTTGTGAATTCTGTAAAAAAACAACCAAACGGCTGGGTGTAGGCCCGATGAAGGTGGAACGGTCGGAGACTGGGCTGCACCAGAGCCACAGTAACAGGTCCATTCGCCCATCTTTATTCATGTCAACGGGAACCACATGCTGGAGCGAACGTGAGTCGTTATTGCAAAACGATACATAGATGGGTTCGAGGTCAGGCGTATGGAGGCTCGCTCTTGAGAAAGCTGGCGCCATAGCTAAAAATTGCGCCAATCTGAGGTCGTCAAACCCACAGCCTGCCAAGCTTGAAAAAATGAAAACTATCCAATAGTGACGGATACAGCGCTTCATGAGGTGGTTATGAGGCAGAGGGGGTCAACGCATCTTTAACTTTCACGCCCAGAGCGTTTCACAAATGAAGTGAAAACGATTGAAGCCCATCGGGGGTCCAGTGAATGCCCGTGCCTGCATCGACCCGGTGCCAACGGTCTGCCTCTGAGTCAATCGGCTCTGAGGCAATGGTATTGACAGGGTTGCCGCCTTGTTCGTGTGCGCGGGTCTGTGCCGAACCATAATAAAGTGATGGAGAGCGTGCGTCGCTGGCAAATCGCACGGCCCAAATTTCTTGGCCGTTGGTGAGCGCCAGGGTGGCTCGCAGTGGCTCATCTGCGCCGTGATCCCGCATGGTTTGCAGAGCGATGCGAAGGGTGTCGTTCAATGCCTGAATGGGATTGTGCTCCAGCCCCAAACTGATGGCGAGCAAAAACATGGCCTCGCTGTCGGTGGTGCCTTCGCGAAGAGAAAAAATGCTGGCGTCGATGTGAGACTCAAAGGCTTTTCTGCAATTTGGCCAGTTGCCAATTTGACCGTTGTGCATGAATGTCCAATTTCGCCAAATGAAGGGATGACAGTTGGCGCGATTGACCGAGGTGCCGGTGGTCGCTCGAACATGCGCAAAGAACATACGGGTTCTAATGTGGCTGGCCAAAGACCTCAAGTTCGCATCATTCCATGCGGGCAATACGTCTTTGAAAAGTCCAGCGTGGGTCCGTGCTGTGTACCAAGCAACCCCAAACCCATCACCATTGGTCGTGAAAACTGATTCCTTGGCGGAGAGGCTTTGGCTGACAATGGAGTGTGATTGATGGAACAGAATGTCTTCCAGATAAATTTCAGGACCGGCGTAAGCTACCCATCGGCACATAGTCGAATCTCCTTGAAATAGTGTGCCGATTTGACTTGAAAAATGGAGGTTTGACAATCAAGCCTGATCCCATGGATTCAGCGGTGAGCCTGCGTAGCCGTTAAGTTCTAGGGGATACTGTTTATCGAGCCTCAAACCGGTGACCCTTCCCCCTGAAAGTAACACCGCCTCGAGCTGTTCTTGGGGACGCACACCATCATCATTGAAAAAAATTGGATGAGCCTGCTTCGCTAGGTGCAGTTGTTCTTTATTGAGTTGCAAATGCCTGAGCGCTGAGGCAAGTCTGTTGACAAAATTCTGATATTGGAAATTTTGCAAATTTAATAAATTGCTATCATTTCCATTTTTAGGTTGACGGAAACAGCGATGGCAACCCCCAAAAGCGCAGAGCGGTTTGTACAAGAGTTCGATGCGGGTGAGACGGTTTTTCACGAAGGCGATCCCGGCAGGGAGATGTTTGTGGTGTTGTCCGGTAGTGTCGAAATCTATCGACAGACCGAGGGCGACAAAATCCACAGCCTTGCCACACTCGGGCAAGGCGAGATGTTCGGGGAAATGGCGTTGGTCGCAGAAGGCCGGCGCTTTGCGTCAGCCCGTGCGCTGGCGCCTGAAACGCGTTTGGTCAGGGTCGATCAAGCGCGTTTCGTTTATCTGGTGAGCCAACAGCCCGCATTTGCACTTAGCGTCATACGAATGATGGCTGAGCGCTTGGCAAAGGCCGGCCAACCAATGAATGCTTTGGCGGAAGGAGCTTGAAATGGACATGCCCGAAGAAGTGAGCTCTGCAGGGGCCAAGATCAAGAAAACCATTGTGGAGGTATATCCCAATGTTTACCAAATATTGGGACAGAACCGGTCCGCACATGCCTACCTGATCAAGGGTCAGCACAAAAACGTTTTGATCGATTCTTGCCTGCCAGATGGCGTTGAAAGCGTGCGCGCATGCCTGGCTGAAGTCGGGCTGACGCAAGATGATCTGCACATGATACTTCTCACCCATGAGCACATCGACCATGCGGGTGGTGTGCCCGAACTCGGCCCCAAAACCATCGTTGCGGCGCACCGTCTGGCGGCCAACAAGTTGACACTGCAAGATGAATTTGTCCTGATGAACAAGGCGTTTGGCTCGGCGTCAGACTTGTTCCATATCGACATGTTCCTTTCGGAAGGGGCCAGCATCAATTTGGGCAACTATGAGTTGCAAGTGATTCATACGCCCGGCCATTGTTCAGGGGCCGTTTGCTTTTATGAGCCGGTCCATCGCTTGCTATTTTCGGGCGATGTGGTCATGGCCAATGGCATTGTCGGGGGCGTTTTGCAGTCAGGCAACATCAGTGACTACATCTACTCCTTGCGGCGCTTGGCGACGCTGCGCCTGGATCACTTGTTTCCGGGACACGGCAAAGTGTCCAACCAAGCCCAGAGTGATGTGGAGCGGGGAATTGAACGGCTCGAAACACTGCTGGACGAGTCCAAAACGCTGTTTCATGTCGTGCAAAACTCCGAGCACGGTTTCGACTACATCATGCGCTCCCTGCGCGACCTCAACCGGTAAGCGACATCCAATCAACTTTCCCCAAGTGTGGTGATCAATGCAGTTTTCTAACAAGGGACACCTCATGGGGGATGTCTGGGGCGGCTTTGCGGCCATGCTGGTTGCCTTGCCTTCTGCCATTGCCTTTGGGGTCACAATCTTCGCGCCTCTAGGCAGCGAGTTTGGTGCCAAGGGTGCCTTGGCGGGCATGCTGGGCGTGACCGCTTTGGGCCTGGTGGCGGCCAGCTTTGGCGGAACGCAGCGCCTTATCTCTGCACCGTGTGCGCCTGCCGCTGCGGTGTTGTCTGCCTTGTCCATACAAATGGCGCAGCAAGCGCAGAGTCCTGGCCTCATTTTGGTCACTCTTTTCCTGGTCGCACTGGTCGCGAGTTTGATTCAGCTTGGCTTTGGCGTTCTCAGAATCGGCGATTTGATGCGCTACATGCCCTACACCGTTGTCAGCGGCTATTTGAGTGGGGTTGGCCTGATCGTGATTTTCAGCCAGTTGCCCAAATGGCTTGCAACACCCAAAGGAATGAACTGGTGGCAAAGCCTTCAGGCGCCAGAGCTATGGCAAGGCACCAGTTTGGCGACCGGTGCAACCACGGCCCTGGCGATGATTTACGCCCCCAAGGTCACCACCAAGGTGCCTGCGGTGATCGTTGGCTTGCTGGCGGGCATCGCCATGTATTGGTTGCTGGGGTGGACCCTCGCACCCGGCTTGCTGTCCATGGAAGGCAACGCATTCATCATTGGTCACCTGTCCGCTGACCTGGAGGGCTTGGTGAAGGCGGTGACGGGGCCTTGGCAAAGCATTCTCGGTTCCTCGATGCCTGGGTGGCAGCAAGTTCTTGTGCCAGCAGTCACCTTGGCAGTGCTCTTGTCGATCGATACATTGAAAACTTGTTTGGTGCTGGACGCCCTGACGGGCACACGCCACAACTCCAACAAAGAATTGATTGGCCAGGGGCTGGGTAACCTGGCCGCGACCTTGCTGGGCGGAGCGCCTGGCGCTGGCACCATGGGCGCGACCCTGGTCAACAAGGCCAGCGGCGGCACAACCTTCTTGTCGGGCGTGTTTCAAGGTCTGTGGGCCTTGCTGGCGGTTGCGCTCTTGACGCCATTGATTGCATGGGTACCCGTCGCCTCCCTGGCAGCATTGCTGGTGGTGATTGGCTACAGGATGATTGACTGGCACTCTCTGAGCCTGCTGAAGTCGCGGGATACCGCCCTGGAGTTTGTGGTGATCATCTCTGTCGTGGTGGTTGCCAACACTGTCAGCTTGATCGCGGCTTCCGGCCTCGGCGTGGCTCTGGCCATCCTGATGTTCATCAGCGAGCAGGTTCATGCCTCCAATGTGCGGCGCTTGAGCCATGGAAATCAAACTTTTTCCAAGCGTGTTCGCACTTTTGCGCAGCGCCAAATCCTGGAAACCCATGGCGCAAGGACGGTCATCGTTGAGTTGCAGGGCAGCCTCTTTTTTGGCACCACTGACCGTCTGCTTCAATTTTTAGAGGCGCATTTGAAATCGGCACACAACGTGGTGTTGGATTTTCATCGTGTGCAATCGCTTGATTTCACGGCGGGTCACATGCTTGAAAGGGTCGAGCACCAGCTCAAGGAGCGTGGCGCGCATTTGATCCTCAGCCGATTGCCGGAAAAGACGGTCACAGGCAAGGATTTGCGAACCTACATCGGCCATTTGGGACTCACCGCATCGGCGACCACCCATCTTTTTTCTGATTTGAGCGATGCGCTGGAGTGGGTGGAATCGCAACTGCTTTTGCAACATGCGGACCGGTCTTCCGAGACGGCATCCCTGCCTTTGGGGGCCTTTGATCTGCTCGATGGTGTTTCCCAAGACGAGCTGAAACTGCTGGAAGGCATCACCCA
Source organism: Limnohabitans sp. (assembly GCA_018882835.1). Classification (GTDB taxonomy): domain Bacteria; phylum Pseudomonadota; class Gammaproteobacteria; order Burkholderiales; family Burkholderiaceae_C; genus Limnohabitans. The sequence continues at coordinate 32,699 of VERE01000005.1, read as the reverse complement.
GCGGGAATTTTTCCAAAAGGGGCAACCCATTGTCGAAACCGGGGCGCCGGGCAGAGGCCTCTTTTTAATTGCCCAGGGCGAGGTCAAAATCACGCTCAGGCTGGCCGACGGAAAAAGCCTCCATGTGACCACGCTCGGCCAGGGCCAGATGTTTGGCGAAATGTCATTCCTGGACGATGCCAATTATTCGGCAGACGTTCACGCCGCTGAAAACGCCGAGCTGATAGTTCTTGAGAAACAACACTTCCTGCAACTGGCCCAAGAGCATCCGCGCATCCTCTCGACCGTCCTCAGGCGCATTGGATTGGGTTTGGCGGCGCGTCTTCGCCACACCAATGATGAGCTGAGAAACGCAGTCGAGTCCTGAGCGACCCCTGCGGGCCGTGCAGGCAGATGCCCACACGGCGAGGTAGCTTACTTGAACTCTTGGATGCGGCGAATATTCTCGGCGCCGAACTCTTTGGAGTAGCTCACATAAACTTCGCGCAGCGCATCTCGGAAGGCTTGTCCGTCGACTTTGCGAACCACACTCACGCCTTCTTTTTCAAGTTGCGCAATGCCATTGTTTTCATCCTCGTTGACGCGCGCACGTTGGGCCGCGGCACACTTTTTGGCTGCCTCATAGAAAATTTTCTTGTCGGCTTCGCTCAGTTTGTTCATGAACCGGGGAGACGTGATCAACAAGGATGGCGAGTAAACATGGTTTGTGAGGGAAAGATGCTTTTGCACCTGGCTGAACTTGGCCGCCAGAATCACAGGGATGGGGTTTTCCTGGCCATCTACGGTGCCCGTTTGCAGCGCGCCAAAAACTTCAGGGAATGCCATGGGCGTAGGCTGTATGCCAAAGGCGCGGTAGCCGTCCATATGCACCTTGTTTTCCATGGTCCGCATCTTCAAGCCCGCAACGTCTTGAGGCTTGGTGATGGGGCGCTTGCTGTTGGTCATGTGACGGAAGCCGTTCTCGGTCCAGACCAAGGCCACCAGGCCTTTGGAGGGGAACTTGGTCAACAACTCTTGTCCAGGGCCATCCAGGTAGCGGCGGGCATGGTCGTAGTCGCGGAAAAGAAAGGGGATGTCCACAATTTTGACTTCCGGCACAAAATTGCCAACCGGACCGGTCGACGTGCTGACGACATCCAGGGTTCCCAGTTGAACCGCCTCGATCATTTCACGCTCGCCCCCCAAGGATGAGTTCGGGTACTGCTGGCATTTGTACCGCCCTTGGGTCTGTGACTCAATGTGATCACAAAAAGCGGTGGTGCCTGCGCCGGTGTGCGAATTCATGGTCAGCGCGTGGCCTACCTTGACGATGGTTTGTGCAAAGGCGGGGGCTGACATCATGCCGACAGTTAACAGGGCGAGGCTGAGCGTAAGGCGTTTCATGAATTCTCCAAAAATGAACCTTTGCATTTTTAATGTAGCAAGTGACTTTTTTACATGGGGTTTGTTCGCAAGGGAGAACCCCAGTTTTAGAATGTCTTGACCCATCCAAGGAGGTGCTTCACATGTTTGCCCGTCTTTTGTTGCCTGTCACGGCCTGTATTTTGTTGTTTCCCAATTTTTCTGCTGCCGGTTGCCTGAGCGACGCGCAAGTGTCTGACATGGCACAGCGCATGGCCCAGGCTCAGCCAGCGGCCAACATCGAAGGCTTGTCAGACGCAGACGGCGCCTGCACGCGCAACAAGCTGACGCAACTCTTGGCCAGCCGCCACGGCAAGCTGGTGGGCTACAAAGCCGGGCTCACCAATGTGGCTGTGCAGAAACGCTTCAACACCGACCGCCCGGTCTGGGGCAAGTTGTACGAGAGCATGCTGTTGGCCAACGGTGCGAGCGTGCCAGCGCAATACGCGGCCCGGCCCGTCTTTGAGTCAGATTTGCTGGTACGGGTGAGCAGTGATCGTATCAACCAAGCCCGCACCCCAGAAGAGGTATTGGCGGCCATTGATCAGGTGATTCCTTTCATCGAGTTGCCCGATTTGGTGGTTGAGGCCCCGATGAAGCTCAATGGCGCGGGCGTGGCTGCCATCAACGTGGGAGCCCGCTTGGGAGTCATGGGGGAGCCGATTGCAACGCCTGCCGGATCTGCTGAGCGGCAAGTCATGCTGGACGCCTTGCGCGACATGTCGGTTGTGGTCTCCGATGGCTCAGGGGCAGTCTTGAACACCACCAAGGGCAGCGCCATTTTGGACCATCCATTGAATGCGGTGGTCTGGCTGGCACAGGCTTTGGCCCAAGAAGGGCTGGCCATGAAGCCGGGCGAGCTGATCAGTCTGGGCTCTTTTTCGCCCTTGATGCCGCCCAAGCCGGGGCAGCAAATTCGGGTCACTTACGAAGGCTTGCCGGGGGCGAAGCCGGTGCAAGTGAATTTCAAATGAGCGTGCTGTGCAGCGTTATTGCGGCTTGATGCCCGCAGTCTTGATCACGCGGGTCCAGACTTCCAGCTCTTTCTTCAGAAACTCGTTGTAAGGCTTGGACCCTTGCGCAGGGATGATGAAGCCGATTGAGCTCATGCGCTGCTTGATGGCATCGGATTGCATGGCTTGGCTGATCGCGGCTTCTAGTTTGTCCACTATGGGCTGAGGCGTCCCCTTGGCAATCGACATACCTGACCAGGAAAGTGCCTCAAAGTCTTTGTAGCCCGCCTCTGCAATCGTGGGGGTATCGGGGTACAAGGGGTTGCGCTTGGCACTTGAAACAGCAATGGCGCGCATCTTTCCGGCTTTGATGTGAGGCAGCGCAACATCCTGATTGATGAACATCATGGGAATGGTGCCCGCCAGCAAATCGGTCAGCATGGGTCCGCCGCCTCGGTAGGGAATGCCCGTGAGGTAGATGCCTGCTGTTTGCTTGAAGAGTTCCATCGCCATGTGCCCGGAAGCTGCGTGGGTGTAGCCATAGTCCAGCTTGCCGGGGTTGCCTTTGGCAAAGTCGACAATGTCCTTCACGGTTTTGTAGGGTGTCGCTGGATGCACCACCAGCACATTGGGGCCCGAGTGGATTTGCGACAGGTGGAAGAAGTCCGTGACCGAGTTGTACTTGAGGTGGGGGTCAAGCCCATGGGCGACCGCATTTTGGCCAACGCCTGTTTGAATCAGGGTATAGCCATCGGCCGGTAGCTTGAGGGCGCGCTCCATCCCAATGGTGCCGCCAGCACCGCCTATGTTTTCAACCACAAAGGGCTGTTTCAAAATTTTGGTGAGCTCGTCGGCCACCATCCGCCCCATGACATCACTGGTGCCGCCGGGTGGGAAGGCCACAATGACTTTGACGGGCTTGGTGGGGTAGTCTGCCTGCGCGAACGCCTGTGAAAATAAAAAACTGCCCAGCGCCAAAGCACCTGCGATCCAGAATGAGCGGTGGCAGAAAGAACGTCGCATGAGGACTCCAAGGGTCTTGAGTTCTTCTGACTATAGCGGGATTGCCCAGGCTTTAAAATTTTCGCATCGAGCTTTTTTTATCGGGACTGAAATCACCATGGACACTCTTTGGCAATGCGGCACGGTCACGGTCCATTTGGGCGAGAAGTCTGGCAAGTATCCCGAAGGCAATCAGGTGCTGGTCAGCAGCGCCCAGATGCGCGTGGCGTTTGACACACCGCTGGTGGCCAACCGCATGGGCGATGACTTTGATTCGGTGGATTTGGTCATTCTGGGTCATGTCCATGAGGACCACATGGCAGGCCTGCATCGCGTGCCGCGTGCCCAGGTGCAAGTGCACGAGGCAGATTTGGCGGCAGCCCGGTCCTGGGAGGGGCTGGCGGCGCATTACGGGTATTCAGAGCCAGTGCTGACGGCTTTGAAGAAAAAAATCGAGCATGAATTTCATTACACCCCCAGGCCAGATGCCACAGGTTACCGTGACGGCCATGTGTGGGACTTGGGCGGTGGTGTTCAGATTCGTGCGCAGCATTTGCCCGGACACACCTCGGGCCATTGCGCGCTTGTCATCGAGAACGAAGGGGTGGCTTTCATTGGTGACATCGACCTCACCAGCTTTGGGCCTTACTATGGGGATGCCACTTCCAGTTTGTCAGCCTTCCGCCAAACCCTGGAGGACGTTAAGCAACTCGATGTCAAGGCCTGGATCACCTCGCACCACCGGGGCGTGTTGACGGATCGCGAAACTTTTTTGAGTCAGCTGGCACGTTACCTTGCCAAGGTGGATGAGCGGCGCCAGCGTTTGTTGGTCATGTTGTCCAAAGGCCCGCGCACGCTGGCATCCTTGGTGCAAGAGCGCTTGATTTACCCGCCGGGCTATGAAGAGGTTTACATTGAAAGCGCAGAGCAGCGCAGCATCCAAATGCATCTGGATGAACTCATCGCCGATGGCGATGCACGCCAGGTCGAGCCTGGCGTGTTTGCGCTTTAAAGCGACAGGCCCTCGTCGGCCATGACGCGCTGCACAGCTGCGCGCTGCAGCATGCGGTCTTTGAGGGCGGTGAAGTTTTTCAGGTCTGACATCGGCATGCCAATGCGCTGGCCCCACACGTAAAAGACCCAGGCATACGGGTCAAGCACGGAATATCGGCCACTCAACCATTCGCGATCTGCATACAGGGCATCGATTTGATGAAGGTGGCTGAGAAACATGCGTTGTCCCACGGCCTGAATGCCAGCATGGGCAGAAGCTTCTTCGGTGTAACGTTCGGGACGCCGAATATGGGCAAATGCCGGATGCACATTGGTGGCGAAGAAACCGATGACAGACAGGGCGCGCACTTGTGCCAGCGGGTCCGTGGGCCAGAGGCCAAAGCGTTGGCCCAGGTAAGGCAGGATGGCCGTGTTTTCAGTCAGGTAGCTGCCATCGTCCAGTGCCAGTGCGGGGACCCGGCCCAGAGGGTGAATTTTCAAATACGCGGCAGTTTTTTGATCGCCCTTGGCCAAATCCATGCGCTTCGGCTGGTAGGCCTCGCCGCTTTCCTCCATCACGATGTGCGCGGCCATTGAGCAGGCGCCAGGCGCATAGAAAAGACTCAGCATGAAGAACTCCTGTTGAAAAAAATCAGTGATCGCTCTTTATAAATCAATCCGAGCCATCGTGCAGGCGGGTCGCTTGCACGCTTGACGCTCAAAATGAATTTTGCGAAGATGAACTCGCTATTGATCAAGCTAACAGCAACGAGGAGACAGACATGGCCAATTGGAAAGACATTCGGGTCGTCAGCCGCGAAGACATGATGAAGCGGGTGGCGCGCTTTAACAAGCTCAAGGGCTCGGATGGTGGCTTGCCTGACAGTCCCTTGCCCGAGTCTGAGCGCAAGCTGTATGCGGTGATTGGCTTTCAGCCTCCGAAAAAGAACAACAAAGCCACGACTTCACCCGTCGGTGATAACGCCTCGACCATGCCGGCCATTCCAATCTCCGAAGGCTTCAATCTGGGTTATTGCAAAGCCAAACCTGGACGTGGCCCCTTGATGCACAACCACGATACCAACGAAACCTTCATTGCCATGACCGGCAAGTGGCGCTGCGAATGGAACGAAGGCAAGGACAAGATGCACGTCGACCTGAACCCGTTCGATGTCATTTCTTTCCCGCCTGGCATGGCGCGTCGTTTCATGAACGTCACCAAGAACGAGCCCGACAAAGAGCATTTGTTGATGTTCGTGATTGGCGGCAACCAGCCCAAGGCGGAGTTCACGGCGGCTGCGATGGCGCGTTGCGAAGAGTTTCAGCAGCAAAAAACGGCGAAGGCCATGCTTACAAAGCCAGCACCGGCGAAAAAGAAAGCGGTTGCCAAGAAAGCCAAGGCCTAAGCCTTCGCTTTCCGTTCACTTGGGGTTGGCGGCAGGGGGTGTCGCCGGCTGCGGTACATAGGTTCTGGGCACGCGCCAGAAGACCATCACCGCCAGGGTGGCCGCTTCGAACACCACCCAAACCAGCATGGCCCCTCGAAACGCTTCGGAAACATGGCTGACGCTGGCCAGAACCCTGATCGCATCTATCAATACCCCGAACAGCCATTGCACCAAGAACATGCCGGCAAAAAGAAGTAAGTTGTAGGCGGTGAAAGCGCGTCCTGCCAGGTGTTGCGGAAAATTTTGGTTCACATGCGTTTGGGTCAGCATGAAGGTGGTGGAGCCCAGGCCCAAGAGCAGCCAAAGTGTCCAGGCCCAGGGGCCGTGCATGAAGACCATGCCAGTTTGCGCGACCAGCATGATCAAACCACCGATGCTCGCCATGCGCAAGGGTGTCCATCCTTTGGCGGCCAATTTGGGCGAACGCCAGCCCAACAACAAATAAACCATCATCAAAAAGAAATTCAAGATCAGCAGCGTTTGCGCACTTTCATCGGCGCTCATGCCCAGTACCTGGGTCAGCCAGGGGCCCGCCCATAGGCTTTGAAAGGCCACAAAGCTGGCCTGCATGCCAATGCCGGGCGCTGCGAAACGCCAGAAATAGCGATCCTTGAACACGGTGATGTAACCGGCCCAAGGATTCTCCGAAGTGTGGGCCTGGGGTGCGGGTTCAGCGGGCAGCAAGAAAAAAATCAGGATGCTGGCCAGGAGCAACAGGACGGCAATCAGATTGAACAAGCCACGCCATCCCATCACCGGCAGTGCCCATTGGACGGGAAGGGTGGAAGCCAATGCACCCATGGAGCCCGCTACCAGCATCCAGGAAGCCAGTTGAGACTGTTGTTCCACGGGATACCAAAATCGGAAGGCCCTGAACGACGCCATCAGGGCGCCCGAAACGCCCATGCCAATCAAGGCGCGACCGATCCACAGCATCCAGGTTTCCTGGGACAAGCCAAAGCAGACGCAGCCAAGGGCGGCCACACACAGCAAACTTGCATGGGTTTTGCGGGAGCCAAAGCGGTCCAGCCAGATGCCCAGGGGCAATTGCATGGCTGCAAAGCTGAAAAAGTATGCGCTGGAAAGGGCGCCAAGTTGCGCGTTGCTCAATCCGAATTCAGCCACGAGGTCGGGCGCGATGACTGCATTGACCGTGCGCAATGCAAATGAGAGTGCATATCCGAAGGCAAAACAAAGAAAAACAATAACCGCAACCGAGCCTTGCAAAAAATTTGAACCCAATGTCTCACTCCACGAGGGTGCTTTGCACCTTGAAAGGCCAAACCATAACAGATCAGGCCCGGTGCGCGCTCAAGAGATTGATGAATGTCAATTTCGTGTGGGGATTCCCCTGGACAATGCAAGTGTTTTATTCAATCGCGAATGGTGCTGTATGCGACTCCCCGAGGATGGTCAGATGTTAGAAGTCACGCCGAAAGGCCGCTTGGCCTGGCTTCACCGGTGGTTTTTTGACACGGGCTTTCAAGAGGGCCACGCGCGCCTGGTCGAAAACGGCGTGGCTTGGCTGATCATCTTCAGCGTGATGGCCATTGCCGCCGAGCACGTTGAGCCGCTGCATGCCCGCTACGCTGTTTGGTTTCACGTGTTGGATGTCATGACGGTCGGCGTCTTCACGGTGGAATATCTGTTACGTGTTCTGATCGCCCCCCTGGAGCCGGAGTTTGCCGGACGACGCTTTGCGCGAGTGCGCTACATCTTCAGCTTTTACGCCTTGGTCGATTTGATGGCGATCGCACCTTTTTATCTCGCTAGCTTGGGTGCGATGGATGTCGAAATGTTGCGCGCCTTGCGGCTGTTGCGCTTGCTGCGAGTTTTCAAGTTGTCCCGCTACATGATTCCGGCCTGGAAAGAGTTTCATGCCATGAACCACGGCCGATCTTTCAGGGGAAAACTTTACGCACTGTTGGAGCCCACAGGCCACTCAGGCCAGTTGCATGTGTATTTCGACAACTTCATCATGTTTTGGGTGCTGCTGTCGATCGTGTCGGTGGTATTGGAAACGGTGGCCTCAATTCATGACGTGCTGGCGTTTGAATTCAAGGTGATTGACGCCGTTGCTTTTTCAATTTTCACGCTGGAATACTTGGCAAGGCTGTACGCTGCGCCAGAGAATCCCGCTTACAAGAGGCGATGGTTGCCGCGTTGGGCGCACATGCGCTCGGGTCACGCCATCATTGATTTGTTGGCGATTTTGCCTTTTCTGTTAGAGCATTTTTTACCGTTTGCCCTGGACTTGCGATTCCTGCGCGTGTTTCGCTTGATGCGATTGCTCAAGCTGACCCGTTACACATCTGCCACAGTGACGCTTTACAAGGTGGTGAAGCGCGAATGGCAAGTGATCTTTGCCTCGGTGTTCGTGATGTTGCTGTTGGTCGTTTTGACGGCCAGCATGGGCTATTTGTTTGAGCATGAAGCGCAGCCGGACAAATTCGAGAATATTCCTCAGTCCATTTACTGGGCCGTCGTCACCCTGGCCTCGGTCGGCTACGGCGATATCTCGCCCATCACACCGATGGGTCGTGCACTGACGGTGGTTCTGGCCTTGCTGGGCATTGGCATCTTTGCCATTCCTGCTGGCCTGTTGGCCTCGGCATTCACCGACCAACTTCGAATTGACCGCGAGACCTTCAAGCAAAAGTTATTGCATGCCTATGAGAGCGGTGAGCTGAACCCGCGTGCCAGGGCCATGATTGCAGAGGAAACCGAGCGCTTGCACCTCTCGGCCGAGGACATCCAGCGGCTGACCCAGGAGGCCCGTGAAGCCTTTCATGCCAAGCAACGCGAGGAGAAACATCACACCGCAGCGGTGGTACTTGATCCGCGGCAACACCCAGACTTGGCCGCCAGGCAGTTCCAAGTGCTGATTGCACAACTGCAACTGCTGCACCAAGCCGCAGGCGAAGAAAATTTACGCCAGCAACTCTTGCCATTAGGCACTGGGGGTGCTGTCGCAGTGCGTGTCTTGGACGCTCTGTCGCACTGACGCGCTGTCATCCAGGTGCCAGTTGAAGCGCCAGGATCTTTGCGCACATTCTGGCGGGGGTGAGAGAATGGTCTTCAGACCTGCAAAATCTTCATGAGCCCGACATCCCCACTCGCGCACAGGCCATCGGGCTGGATGGTGGCCAACCTGCTGGCCCAGATTGCATTCGGCTTGCTGGCCATGACCATCTGTTTGCCCTCCATGCAGGAATGGGGCAGCATTTTTTCGGCAGAGCAGTCTCAGGTTCAGTTGACCTTCAGTGGCTTTGTCATGGCCTATGGCGGTTTGCAATTGGTGTACGGGCCGCTGTCTGACCGGCACGGCCGACGTGCAATTTTGTTCGCAGGCCTCACGCTCGGCCTGGCGGGTTCGGTCCTGGCAGCCTGCGTGAGCGACATACAAGCTCTGGTGTTTGCGCGCGTTTTGCAAGGCGCCGGCAGCGCTGCCGGTATGGTGGTCGGGCGCTCCATGGTGCAAGATTTGTTTCAAGGACCCGAACGCACGCGGGTGATGGCCTTCATCGGCATGGTCTTGGGCCTGTGCCCGCCGCTGGCCACAGTCGTAGGGGGGCAATTGCATGTTCGTTTCGGGTGGCAAGCCAACTTTTGGGCCATGAGCGCGCTGGCGGTGGTGCTTTTGGCGACGGCATGGCGGGGATTCCCAAGCAAAGGGCCCGTTGCAGCCAGCGATTCGCACTGGCTGCGCGCCATGGTGTCGGCATATGCACGCCTGGCAAAAGAGCCTGCCTTTCTCGCCTATGTGGCCATCCTGGCCATGACCACGGCCACCTTTTACACCTTTCTTTCCGGGGCGCCTCTGGTGTTGGGCAGTTACGGCGTGGGGCCCGATGGGGTGGGTTGGTACATCATGATGGCCCCTTTGTCTTACATCGTGGGGAATTTCACCACGAGCCATCTGATTCGCCGTGTTGGCGAGAGAAAGATGATGCTGGCTGGACAAACACTCACGGTAGCCGGTCTGCTGCTGACGCTGGCGCTGGGATTGTGGGGTTGGAACACGCCTCTGGCTTTCGCCATGCCCTTGATGTTGCTGGGCCTGGGGCACGGTTTTCTGTTGCCACCGACCTTGGCCGGTTCGGTGGGGTTGGTCCCTGCGCTGGCCGGCTCTGCTGCCGCGGTTGCCGGCTTGATGCAGCAGTTGATGGGCGCTGTGGGTGGCTTCTCGGTGGGCTTGGTCTCACACGATGGCGCGGTGAACCTTTCATGCCTGATGCTGGGATTTACGGCGTTGGCGGTGCTGGCGCATTGGGTTTTGCATCGCCCGCAGCGCGCTTCCTCGGCAGTTGCCAAGGCCTCTGGCCATCGACCCTGGCTGGGCATATTGTTCATGTGTCTGGCGGCCACTTTCTTTCCAGTCATGAACGGATTGGCCAAATGGATGAGCCAAAGCTACACCTCCGAGCAAGTCGTGTGGTTTCGAACTCTGAGCCATCTGTTGTTGGTGCTGATGGTTTTGTTGCCCCAATACGGCGTTGGCATCTTGCGCACCCAACGACCCTGGCTTCAACTGGGTCGGTCGTCGCTGCTCATGGCGTCCACGCTGCTTTTTTTCACGGCCATTCAATTTGTATCCTTGGCGCAGGCCGCATCGATTTCTTTCACGGCGCCTTTGATTGTGGTGCTGCTGGCTGGGCCCATGCTGGGTGAAAAAGTGCGCCTGTCGCGCGTCATCGGCGTGATCTTCGGGTTTGCCGGGGTGCTGGTGGTCATTCGGCCCGGCTCTGCGGTGTTTCATTGGGCTTCGCTGCTCATCCTGGGCAACGCTTGCTGCTACGCGCTGTACCAGCTTCTGACGCGCCAGGTCGCGGGCATTGACCGACCAGAAACGTCGGTGGTGTACTCTGCATTACTGGGGTCGGTGCTGCTCACACTGGTTGTGCCTTTTTTCTGGACTCCCCTGGCCAGCGTGAACGACGCCCTGATTCTTTGCAGCTTGGGCGCGTTGGGGGCATTGGGGCACTACTGTGTGGCACGCGCCATGACCTATGCGCCGGCCAACTTTGTGTCGCCTTTCAATTACTGGCAAATGATCGGCTCGGTGGCTGTAGGGTACTGGCTCTTCGACGACTTGCCTGACAGCTATACCTGGCTGGGGGCAGGCATGATCATTGTGGCAGGCATCTATGTCGGCCTGAAAGCCGAGAAGGCCAGCAGCTGAACAAAGCCTCAGCGCAGCGCTATGTCACCGTACCAGGCCAGGGCATTGGATTGGGTGTTGTCACTGTCGGTCATGACACCAATGCCCAAAAGCGCGCCAGGGGCCTCGCCAAAAGCCAATTCGAAATCGGCGCGGATGTCGCGTTCAAAGCGAAGCCATTGGTTGAGTTGATCCGGCCCGGAGGCCACCACCAGTTTGCGAATTCGATCGGTTCTGGGGTTTTGCACGACTGTACCGACAGGCCGCTTGTTACACCAGATGTACATGAGGGTTGCATAAGGCATCGGCTCACCCATCAAGGCCAGCGACAACTCGCTGAGCATGGCGTTTTTGGCTGAGAATGTGCTGCGATCGCCGTCAAAGGCCAGGACCAGGCGCGCTGGCGAGTCATCGCTTTCACGTTGCCCGACATCGGCGCCGGCAATCAGGGCCGGGACATGCCATGAAAACTCAAGTGTGCCCAGCTTTTCAGGCTCGATGCGCAGGTTTCGGCGCAGCATGCTGGCGGAAGATTGCGCGTTGGCTTCCAAGGCCATGCGCGAGGCCTGCCGTTGCAAAACAAATTCGGTGGGCTGTTTGCCAGGCAGGCGAACGGGTTGCCAGGCCACAATGTCCCTGGCAGTCCAAGTGTGGGGCAAAGGGACGTCACTGCTGACACGCTCACCCCCGGTATGTGCGCAACCCGTCAAGCACAGGATCAGTGCGCAAGCCAAAAGATGCGTTTGTTTGAGCATGGCCGTCAAAATTTGGTGTAGCCACCGTCAATCACAAACTGCTCGCCAGTGGTGTACGACGAGGCGTCGCTGGCCAGGTACACGGCGATGCCGCCAAAGTCATCGATGTCGCCCCAGCGTCGCGCCGGGATGCGGGGCATGACGGCTGCGGCGAATTTTTCGTTGGTCACAGACTTCTGCGTCATTTCGGTCACGATCCAGCCTGGCAAGACAGAGTTCACGCGAATGCGGTAACGGGCGAGTTCCATGGCCAGGGCACGCACATAAGAGGTTACAGCCCCCTTGGATGCGCCATAGTGGCTGTTGCGTGCAGCACCCTCGAGGGCCGCTGTGCTGGCCGTGGCCACCAGCGCGCCACCGCCTCCGCGTTCGACCATGTGGCGCGCTGCAGCACGGAACGTCAAGAAAACGCCTTCCACATTGATGCGTTGAACGCGTTGGAATTCCGCCAGACTCATCTCCATCATGGGGGTGCCCTTGCCTGAGACGCCGGCATTGGCAAAACAGGCGTGAACTTGTCCCAAGGCCTGCACCGAGGCGGCAAAGGTGGCTTCGACCTCGGCTTCTGAGCCGACATCGCAGACAAACGCATGCACCCTGGCTGCGTCGCCGCATTCTGCGGCCAGTTGTTGCTGTGCCTGTTTTGTTTTATCGGGGTTCGACCCCCAAATGGCCACAGAGGCGCCGGCACTCAGCAGGGCACGGGCCATCCCCAGACCAATGCCACCGTTGCCACCGGTGATGACTGCGCCGCGGCCTGTGAGATCAAAGGGGCTGTACATCTTGCAATCCTTTGGGCTTGATGCGCCCAGACAACTTGAAGGGATGGCAGCCATCATATCGAAATCCGGTCAGCGCGTGGGCTCAACCAGATACTTGCTGCGGGTTGCCCTGGCGGTGTAACCCGCAATGGTGGTCAGGTCTAAAACTTGATGCAGCGAGATGCGCTCGCTGTAGTGGCTGGCAAAGGTGGTGTGAAGTTCGTCTATGACACGCCGCTTAAGGGCCTGGGTGCGCTCTTCGCCAACGCGGCTGAGAAAAGGGAACAGCAACCATCCACCGACACTCCAGGCCATGCCGAAGGAGCGCTTGATTTCCGTTGGCGCCAGGTTCAGGTTGCCATAGAGGTAGACCTGCTTGTGGGTGTTGGAGCCATAACGACTGTATTCCTTGGCCTCGCGCTGGATGGCGCTTTCCATGCACGACAGAATTTGCGATGCCAGCGTGCCACCCCCTGTGGCGTCAAAAGCCAGAGTGGCGCCTGTTTGCACCAGTGCTTCGCTCAAATCGGCTTCGAAGCTGGGTGAACTGCTGTCGCAAACATAGCGCGCCCCCAGGTCCTGCAAAATCTTGGCTTGCGCAGGTTGTCGAACAATATTGACCAACGCGATGTCATCTTTTTGGCAGATGCGGTTCAACATCTGACCCAGGTTGGACGCCGCTGCGGTGTGAATCAAGGCTTTGTGGCCTTCGCGCCGCATGGTTTCCACCATACCCAGCGCCGTCAAGGGATTGATGAAGCAGGAGGCGCCTTGGGCGGCCGTTGTGCCTTCTGGCAACGCCAGACATTGGCTGACGGGCAGCACGCGTTGTTGTGCATACATGCCACCGCCCACCATGGCCACGGTGCGCCCCAAGAGCGCCTGTGCTTCAGGGGCCTGGCCGGCCTCAACCACGCGCCCTGCGCCTTCGTTTCCCACCGGTAGCGACTGTCCCAGGCGACCGGCCATGCCAGGCATGGCATGGGCTGGAATGTCTGCGATGACAACGGCGTTTGGCGCAGAGTCATCCGTTCGCGCCGTGTTGACATCGGCGGCGCCCCAAAGCAATCCGATGTCAGATGGGTTGATCGGTGTGGCTTGTACTTCTACGCGCACATCGTTGGGCCCCAAAGCCGGAAGGGTTTGCGTGACCAGCGCGATTTCCAATTGACCAGAGGGCTTGACGGTAGACCTGAGTTGCAGTGTGGTTTGCATGGTGGCATTGATTTGAATAAGGGCAATGGTGCGCATTATGATGGCATGCATGCATTTCGTCCGCGAGGCTTCCCCGTGCTGAATTCCCTTGTGTCGTGGCTTTTCAAGTTGGTTTTGCTGGCTTTGGCCGTGGTATTTTTTGCCAGCTTGATGGTCGTGCTGTTGTTGAGCTTGCTGCTGTCGCTGGTCCGATGGCTATTGACGGGCCGCCCACCCGAGGTCAAGGTGGTGATGCAACGCTACAAGCACTGGCAGTCCAGAAATCCGCTGCAACGCAGACGAACCGCGTCGGCCGATGTGGTGGACGCCGAGGTCAGAGAAATTCCCCGAAATCATCTAGAAGACAAGCGTTGAGTCGGCGAGAGAAAACGCAAAGACGCAGTGCTTGGTTGACGCAAATATTTTTAAATTTTGGTCAACAACTTGTTTGTTCGTCCCGTTGAAAGTTCACTCCGAGAGGAGTTTCTCAACCATCGAAAGGACATCGTATGAACAAACTGATTGCTTCAATTGCTGTGGGCTTTTTCTCCGTGGGCGCCTTTGCCGCTAACCCGGCGGCTGCACCTGCCACACCGACGGCGCCTGCTGCTCCAGCGGTTGCCAGCAAGGCCGATGCCAAACCCGAGGTCAAGGCCGAAGCCAAAGCCAGCAAAGAAAAAGCACATGTTGCAAAAAAGGCAGAAGCCGCCAAGTAATCACTTGGTGTCGCTGACGCTCAGCGGGTTTCGGAAGAGGGCGGGCCGAACTGTCCGTGTCTTCCGGCACCTTGCGAAAAAGCTTTGGCGCCATGTTGCGTTTCGCCGGTGGCCATCACTTGCAGGCCACCGCGCATTTCGTTGGCAATGGCTTCATCGGTGGTCAATGACCATTGCGCCAACACCGACAGTCTGTCATTTCGCATGCAGGTTTGCGGAAACTCGGCCAAGGTCTGCGCCATCTGGATGGCCGCCTGCAAGGCTTGGCCTGCTGGCACAACCCGATTGGCCAAGCCAATAGCCAACGCTTCCTCTGCGTGTACGGGGCGCCCGGTGAGTATCAAATCCATGGCCCTTGATTGGCCGATCAAACGCGGCAAGCGAATGGTTCCCATGTCGACCAGGGGAACGCCAAAACGTCGGCAGTAAATTCCCATCACGGCGTTGTCGGCCATGATGCGCAAGTCAGCCCACAGGGCCAATTCCATACCGCCTGCCACTGCATGCCCCTCAATGGCGGCAATCACAGGCTTGGTCAGTGTCATGCGTGTCGGGCCCATCGGGCCGAGGGTGTTTTGTCCGCCTGTCGGGTCCAGGGTGTGAAGATCCCCCGAGGCCACCGCCTTCAGGTCGGCGCCAGCACAGAAGCTGTCGCCATCACCGGTCAGAACCGCGACCGATGCCGAGCTGTCCTGGTCAAATGCATGAAAGGCATCGAAGAGCAACTTGGCTGTCAGGCTGTCTACGGCATTGCGTCGCTGAGGCCGATGCAAAGAAATGACCGTGACAGGCCCTTCTTTGCGAATTTGAATCGGAGCGTCTGAGGGCGAGTTCATCCGTTTTGACGTGCGACCCAGTAGGTGGCACCTTGCGGCCCGTAACGTTCAGCATGAGGCACTTCACGTGCCAACTCGAACCGATCGCCCGCCTGCAAGTGCTGGGTAGAGTCGCCTACAGTGAGCCACATCTCGCCCTGAGTCACCAGCGCTTTGACGCCAAAGGGATGTGTGTGCGTGTCCAGTACCGTCAGCGGATCCCAAGTGCGCACGATGACTTCGTCAAAGCCCTCTTGCAACGCAGCTGATTCGAAGCTTTCAAAAGATGGCATGCTCATGGTGCTAGTTTACCCGTCATCGCGATGGATCGGGTCTTCTGACCTTGCAAGGGTAAGGGAGGGTGTTTGTCACCGGGGGTTTGCGATAGGCTCCCTGCGCGACGTGCTGGCTAGAATTTTTCCATGCAAGAACCGCGTTACGCTTGGGTTGTCGTCTGGAGCACCTTCTTCAGCCTGGCCGTCATTTTCGGTGTGTCTTATTCGTTCGCGGCTTTTTTTGAATCATTTGCCACCGAGTTTTCTGCGCAGCGGGCCGATGTCTCTTTGATCTTTGGCCTCTCTGGCCTGGTTTATTTTGTGCTGGGCGCCGTCGGAGGCATGTTGTCGGACCGGTTTGGCCCCAGGGTGGTGTGCAGCATGGGCATGTGCTGCATCGCCTTGGGCTTGTTAGGCACCAGTTTCGCCCAGTCGATGGCCATGGTCTATCTTTGCTATGGCGCCTGCATTGGCCTGGGCATCGCTATGGTGTACACCCCGGCCATTGGTTGTGTGCAACCCTGGTTTACCCGGCGTCGTGGCTTGGCTGCTGGCATTGCCAGTGCCGGTATCGGGGCAGGCACGTTGGTGGTGCCATTGTTGATTGGCATCACATTGACCAGCTTTGCCTGGCGTGAAGCCATGCAGTTGTTGGCCATCGGTGTGTTGGGCGTCGGGCTGCTTGCCGCTGGCTTGCTTCGACGCGCACCGGCTGCAACCGCGCAAGGTGCTGTGGCTGTCAGTGGGCTGAGCTTGCGCGAGGCCTTGAAGACGTCCAGCTTCCGATGGCTGTACCTGTCGGTCGTGCTGGGGGCACCTACGATGTTCATTCCGTTTGCGCATGTGTCAGCCGCTGCGCGCGACATGGGCATGGACGACGCACGCGCCGTGGGGTTGGTGGGTTTGATCGGCGTGGGCAGCCTGGTGGGCCGGTTTGGTATCGGCGCCATGGCAGATCGCATCGGTCGTCCTTTGACCTTGGTGCTGATGCAAGCGTCAATGGGGTTGTCCTATGTGCTGTGGCAATCTGCACAGAGTTATACGGCGTGGGTGCTCTTCGCTTTGTGGTTTGGCTTGAGCTATGGCGGCATCGTGTCCCTGTTGCCGGCCTTGTGCATGGACTTGTTTGGCGCGCGCTCTGTCTCCAGCATCATTGGCACGCTGTACACCGGCGCTGCCTTTGGCAATTTGCTGGGCCCCGTGGTGGCAGGGGCGGTGTTCGACCGCCTGCAAAACTATCAGTGGGTGATCGGCGGTTGCCTGGCGCTCTCTGTTTTGGCAACGCTGGCCTCGGTGCCTTTGCATCGCCATCGGCAGAACCCTTTTTAAGCTCAACCCTGGCCCATCACCGGCCCTCGATCGCGTTTGCGCTCAGATATTTTTCGCTTGCTATCCAGCCGTTTTCTTTTCGAAGCAGCCGTAGGGCGCGTCTGCTTGCGCACTTTGGGGACCTGGGCAGCCGCCTCGACCCATGCGTGCAGCCGTACGAAGGCGTCCAGGCGGTTTTGTTCCTGGGTGCGATAAGTTTGAGCCTTCAGGACAAAGACGCCATCGCGGTTGATGCGTTGGTCATTGCCAGACAGCAGCCTGGCTTTGAGCCACTCGGGCAAGGAAGATGCGGCGATGTCAAACCGCAGGTGAATGGCCGTTGCGACCTTGTTGACGTTCTGCCCGCCAGCGCCCTGGGCCCGCACGGCAGTCCATTCAATGTCGGATTCTTCAATGGCAAGCATGGAAGAAGCGTACACGATCAGGCATGAGTGCGCTGCCGGTTGAGGTATTTTGGCGCTAGGGATCTTGCTAGTTTGTCTCGTGAAAAAGTTGAGTTAAGCTTCCAGCACCCTTGTAGTGGAGGCTCCTCATGTCTTTCAAAGTGTCGCGCATCGCTCTGGCCTTTTCCCTTGCCCTGGGCTTGACGTCGGTTTACGCCAATGACCCGGTGGTCAAGAAATCAGACTCTGGCATTTGCCATGACAAAAGCAGCCCGTCTTTCGCCAATACCAAAAATTTCACTCCCTTCAAGAGTTTGGACGAGTGTGTGAAAAGCGGTGGGCGTTTGCCAGCCGGACAGGCCGCCGCGGGTCCGATCGTGAAAAAGTCTGATTCAGGCATTTGCCACGACGAGAAAAGCCCGCATTACGAGCGCACGAAAAAATTCACCGAATTCAAAACGCTGGATGAGTGCCTGAAAAGCGGCGGAACCCTGCCAAAAAAATAAGCCACAATGAGGGCCTATGAGCCCTGGTTGGATGCCATGACAGAAGAGCAATTTGCCCAGTTCGGGCTGACCTTTGGCGTGTCCGGGTTCATGCTCTACATGCTCTTCATCATTTGGCGGCTGGCGCGTGAATCCAAGGCCGGAAAGTTCGGCACTTTCATTTTGTTTTTGGTGTTGTCTTTCGGCATGCTGGGCTTTGTGGCCAAACAGGTCTTGGTATGGGTCCTGGCCCCGTAAAACCTGTCAAGGTTTGGCGCTGCTGGCTTTGGCCTTGGTTTTTTGAGCAATCCGGGCTTCTATTTTTTTCAGCATTTCTGCATCGGGCGCTTTCCAGTTGGCGCCTGACTGGTTGGCCATGTAGACCACTGCCTCTGCGAAGTCAGCGACGCTGAGGTCGGCCTTGCCACCTTTGGCAGGCATGGCGCGCACGCCCATGTAGCCGTCGGCTGTCAAAGGCACCTGGCCTTCGGCGATCAATTTTTTCCAGGCTTTTGTGTCACCCGCTTTGGGGGCACCCGCCACCCCTTGCCCGTGGCAAACCGAGCAGACTTGTTGGTAGGTACCGGATCCATCGGCATGCGCTGTAAAGCTCAGGCTGCTGAGAGAGAGTGCGAGCAAGGTGACAGAGATGGCGTTCATGGGTTGGGGCAACGAGGTGAAGATCAATGGAGGAAGCTTAACAAACTGGCGATGACGGCTTCGGCCTGTTCTTGCTGAACCCAATGCCCCGCGCCCGGAATCAGTCGCTGAAAGCGGAAATCTTGACAGGTTTGCTGTTGCATTTTCTCAAGTGCGCCAGGGGCTTGGTAAATGCCCCAATCGGATGCCCCTGAAATGTAGCAAGCCGGCACCGACACGGTGTGACCCGAGTAAGCCATCAGCTCCTGCGCGTGTTGGCTGTTCAAGCCGCAGCGGTACCACTGCAGCCCGCCTTGAAATCCTGTGCGCTCGTATTCCTTGACGTAAACAGCCAGTTCGGCATCCGGCAGCCATTCGCAGGATGCAATGGCGTGAGCTGCGGGCATGTGGGGCGCCACAGTTTCGGCCATGCCCAGGCTGTGTTCCATGACGTAATAAGGCGGCAACCGAGCCAACTCGGTGGCGCTCGCCGCGGCCAAAGGCTGGGGGCGGTTCTCGCTCCAGTCCGCGCTTTTCATGTGGTAGTAGGCGCGCAGAAAAGCATGCAGGCCTTGTTGGGCGTGTTGCATGTTGTGATTGGCTTCGCGCGTGCCGTAGTAGGCTTGGTAATGCTTGCGGGGTTGCGGCAGGGCTTGCAGGTCTGCCATCATTTTCAATGTGCCGGGGAGCGACACGGGCGCCCCAGTGAAGGGGGCGCTCATGAAGGCCACACGCTGAAAAATATCGGGGCGGGTCAACGCGCACCAACCGGCAACGGGCGAGCCGAAATCGTGCCCAATCACGGCATGCACCTTGGGAATCTTGAGGAGGTCCAGCAAGCTCGTG
The DNA here is from genome assembly GCA_018882835.1 of Limnohabitans sp. Lineage (GTDB taxonomy): Bacteria > Pseudomonadota > Gammaproteobacteria > Burkholderiales > Burkholderiaceae_C > Limnohabitans. The sequence continues at coordinate 13,543 of VERE01000005.1, read as the reverse complement.
ATGTCTTTCACCAGGTTGAGCATGTGAAAGGGTGCCAGTGGCGCATCGTAGTTGTCCGACCAGCCTGTGGTGGCGCCGTAGCCGCGTTGGTCGGGTGCAATCACGTGAAAGCCTGCAGCAGCCAACGGCAGCATGACCTTGCGCCAGCTGTAGGCCAGCTCGGGAAAACCGTGCAGCAACAACAGGCATGGGCGCGCAGCTGTGTCGCTGGCTGCGCGGCCCGCTTCCAGGTAATGCATGGTGAGCCCGTTGACTCCTTGCGCAAAGCAGGAGCGAATGCCGTCAGGCAATGGCAAAGGTTGAGGGTGTGTCATCCAACAAGCTTACCTTCCTTTTGCGGCCAGTAGCGGTCACGCAGCAGGCGCTTGTACAACTTGCCGGTGGGGTGCCTGGGCAATTCGGCCATGAAATCCACCGATTTGGGGCACTTGATGGTTGACAAGTGCTGTTGGCAAAAAGCGATCAGCTCCGCGGCCAGCGCCGGTCCGGCTTGCGCCATGTCACGGGGTTGCACCACCGCCTTGACTTCCTCGCCGTACTCCTCATGGGGTACGCCAAACACGGCCACGTCAAAGACTTTGTCGTGGGTGACCAACAAGTTTTCGACTTCCTGTGGGTAGATGTTCACCCCTCCAGAAATGATCATGTAAGACTTGCGATCGGTCAGGAACAGGTAGCCTTCTTCGTCCACGTAGCCCACATCGCCTAGCGTGGTCCAGCCTTTTGCATTTTTCGATTCTTGTGTTTTGCCGGGGTCATTGTGGTAGGCGAAGGCCTTGCCTTCCGCAAAATAGACGGTTCCAATTTTTCCGGTGGGGACTTCATCGCCCAACTCATCGCAAATGCGCAACTTGCCAATCACGGCTTTGCCAACGGTGCCTTTGTGGGTCAGCCACTCGGGGGAGCGCACCAGGGTCATGCCCATGCCCTCGGTGCCGGCGTAGTATTCCCAGACAATGGGGCCCCACCAATCGATGATCTGTTCTTTGATGGGAATGGGGCAGGGTGCAGCTGCATGAATGGCGAACTGAAGCGACGACACATCATGGCGCTGCCGGTCCGCGACTGGCAGCTTGAGCATGCGCACAAACATGGTGGGCACCAGCTGGGTGTGGGTGACACGGTGTGTCTCGACAAGGGCCAGGAAGCGCTCCGGGTCGAAATGTTCCATGATGACGCAGGTGCTGCCCAGCCGCATGGCGCTCATGCAAAAACGCATGGGCGCAGCGTGGTACAGCGGAGCCGGCGAAAGGTAAACGCTGTTGGGGCCAAAGCCGAAATGGTTTTGACAAATGCCCATCAGCGAGGTGGGCGCGTCGTAGTCAGGTGAATCAGGGGGAATGAACACGCCCTTGGGATGCCCCGTGGTGCCGGAGGAGTACAACATGTCACCCCCTGCCGTCTGGTCAGGAATTGGCAAACTGGCTTGCGATGCCATCAAGGGCTCATAGGCTTGGTGACCCGCGGTGGGACCATCGATCATCAGGCGATGCTGCACGGCGGGCGTCAATGGCACGATCTCATGGGCCAACGTCGCAAGGGCTTTGGAGGTCACCAGCAAGCGGGCGCCACAGTTGTCAATGATGTAGGCTGTTTCGCTGGCTTTGAGACGAGTGCTGATGGCAGTAAAAATGATGCCGGCACGCTGGGCACCAAAGCAAATTTCAAAAAAGCGGGGATGGTTCTCCAGCAAAACAGCCATGTGATCGCCAGCCTGGAGCCCCAGGCTTCTGAGCAAATGGGCGAATTGGTTCGATCGGGCTTCCAGCTGGGCATAGGTCACGCTCTCGCCACTGTCCGCCATCAGGTAAGCCACTTTGTCAGGGAATTGCTGTGCGTGATGGTGTGGGTGCATGGTGTTGCTTTGAAAGGGGATCGTCAGGGGGTATGGCATGTGCCTTCGAAGGCCATGCGCACTTTTTTTCTTCGGTACTCGATGTCGCTGTAACCGCTGAGCTCAAGGCCTTGCCGCGTGATCCGAACTTCACGCATGTCGCCGTTCTTGATGTGCCGGTTTTGCAGACCCATGCGTTGGGCATTGGTGAGGTTTTTACCCTCGTATTGTTCGGTGGTCAGGGTGTTGAGGAACAAAGCGTAGGGCGCAGGGCCATTGATTTTCAAAAAAAGATTGTGGCCAAGGGCTTGGATTTCGAGGGTGACCTGCGCGGGCTTGAGTTTGAGGTCGTCCATGGCGGGGATGGTGCCCTCGACGTCGCAATGCATGACAAAGGTTTGGGCCCACGTGGCGGTGAAGCTCAGCCCAAGCCAGAGGGAGAGCAGCAATTTCATGCAAGTACGCGACATCAGTGCCAGAGACAAAACAAAACTTCCGACTAGTGTGCTTCAGGTCAGGGGCTTCGTCAATCAGGAATCGGCTGCCTTGGTCAAGGCGAAACCGCCCCGCTGTGCCTGCAATGTCGGGGCGCATTGGCGCTAAGATTCGGCGCATGTCTTCTCGCCTGACACTGGTTTGGATTGCCCTGTATTTTTTGCTGCTGTTGCTGACCTTGCGGTGGAGCAGCAAAATCATTCGGGGGCCCTGGCTGTTTCTCCTGCGGGCTTTCTTCCCCAACTGGAAGTTCTTTCATGCGGTGGGCTATGTGCCTCATTTGTATGTTCGCCATCTGGGCAATGATGCGACGTGGCGTGACTGGCACTGGGTTTACCCCCGCAGAACGCGGCGTCTATGGCACCTCGTGCACAACACCGATGTCAATTTGGCGCTGGCCGAGCAGAACCTGTTAGACCACTTTGCCAATGATTTGAACGATTTGCCCGACGGTGAGGACGCCCGGCAACTGGTCACCTACCAGTTGGTGGATCGGTTGGTTCGCTTCGATCTGGATCGACGCCTGGGGGCGCGCGCCTGGCGGGGCTACCAGTTCGAGGTTCGCATGGAGCGTTCCAACGCCCAGGGCATTGAAGCCACGCAGACCATGTTGCGCAGTCCGGAGTGCACGGTATGAGTTTTGAGCAGGGCTTGCAATGGATGAACTGGCTGCTGTGCTGGAGCCTGGGGCTGCAATGTGTGGAGTATTTGCGCACGCAGCACATGACCTCCGCCCAGGGCGTTTGGGCTTGGTCAGTCCAGCAGGCCGATATCCCGAACAACAATCCGGCCATGCGGGCGCTGCTTGAAAAGTTGTATTCGCCGGCCTGGCACGCTACCCATTTGTGGCTTCGGCTTTATGTGGTGGCTGACATGGGCGTGAGCGGTGTCAACCTGGGCTCGGTCATGTTTTTGTTTGTCAGCACCTTGCTGATCCTGGTTCGCTGGCGTGGGGCCTTCAATGGGGGCAGCGACTTCATGAGCCTGGTGGTGTTGACCGGCTTGCTGATCGAAGAGGTCCTGCGCGTGCTGGTGGATCCTGAAATCGCTGCCAAGGCCGGCTTGTGGTACGTCACCATCCATGCCATCAGTTCTTACTTTGTCTCGGGCTGGGTGAAATTGTTGCGGCCTGAGTGGCGCTCGGGGCGTGCCATGACCATCTTTTTGAATGGCGGGGTTTACGGCCCGTTGCCGCAACACAGTTTGTTGCGCCATCCGCGCCTTGCACAATGGGGCAGTTGGGCTTTTACCTTGTGGGAAGGTTGCTCGCCCCTGGCGTTGTTGCACCCTTTGCTGGCGCTGCCGTTTTGCGCCATCGCAGCCCTGTTTCATGGCTTGGTGTTTTGGTACTTCGGGCTGAACCGATTTTTCTGGGCGTGGATGGCCAGTTTCCCGGCCATCCTTGCCTGCTCCGGCACGCTGGGCTCGCCTTTTTAAAAACTGTACCCGGCTTCCATCTCGCGACGCAGCTTATAGGCGTGGGTGGTGGTGTCCATGGCCACGTCGTCCCAGCACAGGCTTTGGCCTTTCTTGACAGGGCGCACGACCTTCACGCCATGTGCCAAGCCCAGGGGCACGCCGCCCATTTTCTTGGAGGTGGCTGCGGGCAACAACTTGCCCCACACGGTGTAGCCGCCTTCGCCGTCCAGCATTTCGCCGGGCTGCAAATCGCGCTTGGCAGTGGCCACCACGTCGGCTTGCCAGCCGGTGGCTACGCCTGTGGGCTCGCCACGCAGAGCCACGCTGGCCACGCTCACGCCCACTTCCAGCCCAATCAGGTGCCAGCGTTTGTAGAGCGTGAAGTAGCGACCGCTGGGGTCGGTGTGGGCTTTGTATTCTTCAAAGCAGTTCTTGATGTAGTCTGTCTCGGCTTCCACGGTAACCCACACGCCCATTCGAATGTCGTAGGGGATGACACGGCCATCGGTCTCCAGGCTGGAGATCACTTCCACCATGCCTTTGCGCTCCAGCACGCCGCCCTCGGAAATCGGCCGCGTTACATAAGGAATGTCTTCCACGCTGGCCGGCGGGTAAAGCAGTCCGTGGCTGGGCACACCCAGTCCGGTGGCGTTGGCCACTGCCGTGCTTTCAATCGAGGGCTTGGAGCCATCCAGAAAGCTGTTGAACATTTTGGGGTTGAGGCCGCCACGTGCGGCTTGCTCGGGCGTCAGTCCCCAGTTATCCCATACGGTGTCTGGGGTAGATTCGCTGAAATGCGGCAGCCACTTGTGGCCGCGTCCCGCTGCCACCACGGGGAAGCCACAAGTGCGGGCCCAGTCCACCAAGTCACAGATCAGTGCGGGCTGGTCACCGAAGGCGAGGGAGTACACCACGCCAGCCGCTTCTGCGCGGGTGGCCAGCAAGGGGCCGCAAAAGGCGTCGGCCTCCACTGTGACATTGACCACATGTTTGCGGTGCGCATAGGCTTCCAGAATGTGGTCTACCGCATGCAAGGGGGAGCCTGTGCATTCCACAATCACATCGATGGCGGGGTGGCTGACCAGCGCCTTCCAGTCGTCGCCGACATGGGTGGTCCCTTGCTTGACGGCCTCGTCCAGCGACTTGGCTTGCAAGCGCTCATCGGCCCAGCCGACGCGCGCCAGGTTCACGCGCGCATTGGCGGGCGAGAGGTCGGCGATGCCGACCAGATGCACACCGGGTGTGCGCGGAATTTGTGCGAGGTACATCGACCCGAATTTGCCAGCGCCAATCAGGCCAATGCGGACTGGGCGGCCTTCGGCGGCGCGTTGTTGGAGTTTGCGGTGCAGGTTCATGCGGCGAGCTTCAGTTCTTCAAGGGAGGTTTCAAGGGCGCTGGCAGGCATGCCGTCTTTCCAGGGCAGGTCAACCGGGTAGTCTTTCAGCAGGCAGTCATCGGGCAGGCACTCGATCGGTGTGAAGTCACGGTGCGCAATGTATTCGGGGCGCTTGAAGCGGCGCACATGGTTGGACACGGCACACAGGCTCAGGTAAACGCTCACGCGGTTCCAGGGCGAGAGGTTGCTGGTGGAGGCGTGCACCAGGCAGCTGTGAAACAGAATCATGGAGCCTGCCGGGCCGGTGGGGCTGACGATGCCGCCTTGCTTGCCACCCGCGCGCTCCACCAGTTGGGTGATCAATTCGTTGTTGACGGTCCACAGCGGGTAGCTGGTGGTGGTCAGGTCATGCTTGGCATCGACCACGCCTTTTTTGTGGCTGCCCGGGATGAACATCAGCGGGCCGTTGTATTCGTTCACGTCGTCCAGAAAGATGGCCACGTTCATGGCGCGTTCGGTCGGCATCATGTCATCGTTCAGCCAGGTGCCGTAGTCCTGGTGCCATTGCCAAACGTCGCCCTCGAAGGCCATCTTGCCGTTGATCTTGAACTGGTGCATGTAGAGCTTTTCGCCAAACAGGTCTTCCACCGGCTCGACCATGCGCGGGTGGCGTGCCAGCTTGGCGAAGGGCTTGCTGTACATGTGGGCGGCAAAGTTGGTGCGCACGGCCTCGCTGCCTTTCTCGCGCACGTTGTAGGCTTCGCGGCGGCTGTACAACTCGGGCACCGCGTCGGTCATGTTGCGGGTTTCTTCCGGCGTGAAAAGCCCGGGAAAAAACAGGTAGCCATCGCGGTCAAACTGGGCGATTTGCTCGGGGGTCAGTCTCATGGTGTTTCCTTGTGGAGGGGAGAGGTGAGAGAGTCCGCAATGCGCGACGTCAGTTGACGGCTCGCTTCGCGTGCATGGTGTTCGATGAGTTCGGCGGCCAGCGCACCATCGCCGCGCCCAATGGCTTGGGCAATGGCGGCATGCTCGTCCCAGACGGTCTCGCGTTGCTGGGACGATTGCAGCACCGCGCCCATGGCGCGACGCAGGTGATGCCAGTGTTGTTGCGCCGCTTGGGCAATCATGGGGTTACGGGCGCCGTCATAAATGGCTTGGTGAAAGGCCAGGTCGGCTTCGATCATGGCCTTGACCTCGCGTTGTTGCTTGGCCTGGCGGCCGCGCAGGATCAAGCCGGGGTCAATGGCGTGGCGGTATTGGGCGGCCAAGCGGGCGGCGAGGGCGTCCAGAGCGCCCCTTACTTGGTAAAGCTGTGCAATGTGGTCCAGGTTGAGCGGGGTGACTTGCACGCCACGGCCAGGGGCATCCTCGACAAAGCCATCTTTCTTCAACAGGCGAAGCGCTTGCAGCACAGGCTGGCGCGAAACAGCCAAACGTTGGGCGATGTCTTCTTGCGCCAAGTGCTCGCCGGGTTGCAGGGAGCCATCGCTGATGGCGTCCAGCAAACTGCGGTAGACCTGGTCGACCAAGTCCGGTGAAGCTTCAAGTTTGACCAGTTCTGCAGGCATAAAGTACTCTGTATACAGAATACATTGACTGAAATCAAGAAATTCTAGGGGTTTACGCTAGCTTTCAGGCGCTGCGGGCTTGACTGCAAGCCTCTCAGGCTTATGACAAGATAGCAGCCATCTTGAGAGGAAATGGCATGACGCAACACGATGGCGCTTGGTACGACCGCATGTACAACAACCGTGCCTTGGTGCCGGAACACGAAACTCACTTTGCCCGCTGGCGCGACACTTCGGCGCAAGCACGTCAGGCGCACCGGTGCATGCTGGACGTGGCCTATGGCCATGGGCCAAACGAAAGCCTGGATATTTTTCCAGCAGAGCAGGCCCATGCCCCGGTGGTGGTTTTCATTCATGGCGGCTACTGGCGTTCGCTCGACAAGTCAGAGCATTCTTTTGTGGCACCTGTCTTCAAGCAACTGGGGGCATTGACTGTGGTCCCCAACTATGCGCTGGCACCCGCCGTCACAATTCCCGAGATCGTGATGCAAATGGTCAAGGCCGTGGCCTGGACCTACCGCAACATTCACCGTCTGGGAGGCGACCCGCAGCGTATTCATGTTGCAGGGCACTCTGCGGGCGGACACTTGGCGGCCATGATCATGGCCTGCCAATGGCAAGCCTATGCCAAAGACTTGCCCCCGCAGTTGGTGCAGCGGGGCTTGTCCCTGTCGGGTTTGTATGAGCTGGCGTCTGTGATGCGCACGCCGTTTGTCCAGCCCTCCCTGCGCTTGACACAAGCCCAGGTGGATCAAGCCAGCCCGGCGTGGCTGCCCGCGCCGCACCATGCCACCTTCATGAGCGTGGCCGGTGCCGACGAAAGCGAAGAGTTCATTCGCCACAACCACCTGATTCAAAAAGCCTGGGGCAAGAAAGTGGTGACAGTGTGTGAAGACCTTCCTGGCCTGAACCACTTCAGCATCGTGGAGGCGCTCACCCAGCCGGGGCATCGTCTGCAGCAATTGGCCGCGCAGCTCGTGCGCTGAGGGCCTCGCGGGCAATCGACTGCGGCACACGCACCTGCAGATCGAGCAGCATCTGCCCCATGCCTTTGCCCAGGGGGTCTACGCGGTTGGACGCAGGCCCGCCGCCGTCCAGCGCATCCTGCAGCACGTAGTTGAAGGCGTGCAGCCCGGGCAGATAAAACCGTTCAACCGTGCCTTTGACCAAGGTGGAAAAGTAGGCTTTGACCACGTCGGTGCTGACGCGCTCAGCGATCAGGGGGAGCCACTCGGGGCGACGCGCAATCAGTCCAATGTTGGAGATGTTGCCTTTGTCGCCACTGCGGGCCCAGGCCAGGGCTTCCAGCGGAATGCTTTGTTGGGGTTCGGCGTTTTCGCGCCACTGCGGCCAGCTCAGCGCAGCGGGTGAACTCACCTGGCCGTGGTGCAGCGGCAGGTTCACAGGATGCTGCTGATCGTCCATGCGGATGCGCACGTCCACGCGCGCTTTGTCCAGCAAAAAAGCCAGCGGCAAAATGCGCGGCGACGGTGAAGGGCGTCCCCCCGAGGCCCCTGTGGTGCCCGGTGCCCAGGAGGTGCCAGCCGGTGCGATTTCGCGCGCAAACAATTCCAGAGCTTCGCGCTGCTTGTGGGACACCGAGATGCGCACCATGACCTCGCGTGAGTCGCCAGTCCGCGCCTGCTCGCCATAAAGTGTTTCCGCGCCAAAGAGATGCACCTCGGCCTGGGTGAAGTCGGGCCAACCCAGGCCCTTCAGCATTTGCCGTGTGCGCGAGACGATGGCATCGCCGGTACGCTGGGCTTTGGCGGCGGCTTGCGGACCGATCAACACCAGGCTGCCGACGCATCGGTAGCCGGCAATGGCCGTGGCAGAGACTTTGTAGGTGTCGGGCGGCGCGCTGCCTTGGGCACCGCTCACCCGCACACGTTGCTCGCCCTCTTGCGACATCCGGACATGCCGAAAGTCGCAGACCACGTCGGGCAATACATAGGCCCCTGGGTCACCGATTTCATACAGCAGTTGCTCGCCCACCGAGGCGGGGCTGATCAGGCCGCCGGTGCCTGCGGCCTTGGTGACGACAAAGCTGCCATCGGGGTCGCACTCAATGATGGGGTAGCCCATTAGCGGCCAATTGGGCACGCTCTGCCAGTCGGTGAACAAGCCGCCGGTGGCCTGGCAGCCGCACTCAATGATGTGCCCTCCCAGGCTGCCCCCGGCCAGACGATCCCAGTCGGTGGGTTGCCAGCCAAATTCATGAATCAAGGGCGCGAGGGTCACGGCGCTGTCCACGCAGCGCCCGGTGATGACAATGTCAGCGCCTTGCCGCAAAGCCTCCACGATCGGCCAGGCCCCCAAGTAGGCATTGGCGCTCAAAATTTTCTCTGGCAAGGGCTCGCCGCTGAACATGTCGGTGACACCCTGGGCGCGCAAGTCGGGCAGCAAGGCGCTGACATCGTCACCGGTCACCACGGCAATGCGCGGGCTCAGCCCCATGTCTTTGGCCATCGCACGCAAAGCCTGGGCACAGCCTTCGGGGTGGATGCCGCCCGCATTGGCGATCACCTTGATGCCCTTGGCCATGACGTCTGTCAGCACCGACTTCATGGCGCTGTCGACAAAGTCGGTGGCGTAACCCAGTTCGGGTTTCTTCAGTCTGGCAGCGGCCAGGATGGCCATGGTGGTTTCGGCCAGATAGTCGAACACCAGGTAATCGATGGCGGGCTCGGCCTGCACCAATTGCAGGGCGCCCAATCGGCTGTCACCCCAAAAGCCGGAAGCGCCGCCGATGCGAATCATTTTTTTAGGCATCATGTCTCCTGTGCGTCAGCCTTGTCCAGACGCGCTGTGTCATTGTTACATTGAGAAGCTGATTCCTTTCTCCCGGGAGACCCTAGATGCAAGCCTTGCCGCCGATTGGGCATTATTTTTCGCCAGAGCACACACAGTTCCGCGACATGATGCGTGACTTTGTCGCTCGGGAAATCACGCCCTTTGTGAATGAATGGGACGAGGCCGAAACCTTTCCTCTGTCGCTCTACAAGCGCGCGGCACAACTGGGCATCACCGGCATGGGCTATCCGGAAGACTTGGGCGGCACCCCCTGCGATGTGTTCCACACCCTGATTGCCAGCGAGGAATATGCGCGCTCGGGCTGCGGCGGCGTGGCGGCTTCCATGAACTCGCACACCATCGCGCTGCCCCCCATCCTTCACCACGGCAACCCGGAATTGCAAAAGCGATACATCCCGCCAGTGCTCGCTGGTGAAAAAATTGCCGCACTCGCTATCACCGAGCCATCCGGCGGCTCCGATGTGGCGGCGCTCAAAACCACGGCAGTGCGCGACGGTGACCACTATGTGGTGAGCGGTGAAAAAGTATTCATCACTTCGGGGATGCGCGCCGATTTTTTCACGGTGGCCGTGCGCACCAACCCGGAGAACAAAGGCGCCGGCGGCATCTCTGTGCTGGTGATCGATGGCGACACGCCTGGCCTCACGCGCACCGAACTGAAAAAAATGGGCTGGTGGTCCTCAGACACCGCGCATTTGCGATTTGACCGCTGTCGTGTGCCTGTCCACAACTTGGTGGGGCAAGAGAACGCCGGCTTCAAGGTTTTCATGACCAACTTCAACTCCGAGCGCCTGGGCATGGCAATGCAAGCCTGTGGCTACGCCGAGGTGTGCTGGCAAGAGGCCCTGGAATGGGCGCAACAACGCCATACCTTTGGCCAAGCATTGGCCGAGCGCCAGGTGGTTCGGCACAAGCTGATGGACATGCGCATGAAAATCGATGCTGCCCGTGCCTTGATCGAAGAGCTCGCTTTCCGTCTGGAACACCAATTAGGCGACCACAACACGCTGGTGGCCCGCATCTGCATGGCCAAGGTGTTGGCCACGCAGGCCATGCAATTTTGCGCCGACCAGGCCATTCAAATTTTGGGAGGCATGGGCTTCATGCGCGGCACCCGCAGCGAGCGCATTTACCGTGAAGTCAAGGTGATGATGATTGGCGGCGGTTCGGAAGAAATCATGAAAGACCTGGCCGCAAGGCAGTTGGGCATCTGAGGGGACACCGCATGAACGACTTGTGCAATGACCTCCTGGCCGAGTACGACGAGCTGGCCGCACTCTGCGAAAGCCTGACGGATGCGCAATGGCAACAGGCCAGCCCGTTCTATAACTGGTCACCTTGGGACGAAGTGGCGCACCTGGCCTATTTTGACGAAGCCGCCACCGAAGCCATCACCGATGCGCAGGTGTTTCAAAAGAGCGCACAGGCCTTGCTGCAATCGATGCTGCGAGGCGATGAAATCAGCGCCGTGGCGCGCGCGCACTACGATGCGACGCCCGACCGTCGCCTGTTACCGGTCTGGCGTGCGCGTTACCAACACCTGGTGGCCTTGTTGCGCGGCAAAGACCCGAAAGACCGCTTGCCTTGGTATGGCCCCTCCATGAGTGCGCGCTCTTTTGCCACTGCACGGTTGATGGAAACCTGGGCCCACGGCCAGGACATCTGGGATGTGGCGGGCCGCCGCCGACCGCTGACCCACCGCCTGCGCCACATCGCCCATTTGGGCGTGACCACCCTGGGCTGGACTTACGTGAACCGCAAGCTGCCAGCGCCCAGCAGCGCTGTGGCGGTGCTGCTGGACGCACCGGATGGCAGCACATGGGCCTGGGGCGATACCGACGCCAGCGATCGCGTCACAGGGCCTGCACTGGATTTTTGTCTGGTGGTCACGCAACGGCGCCATGTAGACGACACCCAACTGCAGGTGCACGGCGCTACCGCCCGCGAGTGGCTGCTCATGGCGCAATGTTTTGCGGGCCCGCCTGCGGATGGCCCTGCACCCGGCGTGCGGGCCCAGCCCCAGGACCGGCTCTGACCGCCCGCATGCAACCGCTGGATCTGGCTTGGCGCGACACTTGGGCGCAGCGTATCGATGCGCTGCAAACCGGGGCTGGCGAACACGCGCTGGCCGATCTGAGCGCAGACAACCTGTATCTGTTTCGGCATGCCCATGGCTACCAGTTTGTCGAGGGTGAATGGCCTGTCGTGGTCGGCCACACCTACGATGGCACGCCGCATGCCATTCCCTTGTTTGATGTGGCCAAGGCACCTGCACATGTGTTGGCCGATGTGCTGCAGCACCATGGCTGCCTTTACCCTTTGTCAGCCTCCCAAAAACAAGCCTGGGAGCACGCCCATCCTGAGCTGCCCGTCACATGGGCCTCGGTGCGTGATGATGCAGACTATGTTTACACAGGGAAAAGCTTTGAAACTTATGACGGCTTGCACGCCAAACGCAATTTGGTGAAACAACTCCTGGCTGCCCATACCGTTCAGGCCCGCCCCTACAGCCCGGCTTTGGCGGCGGAGGCTGTGACTATCTTGCAAGCCTGGCTGTCGGACAAGCGCAAGCAAGCCGGAGACGCAGACGACCTGCCGTGTCGCGAGGCCCTTCAGTTGGCACCCACATGGAATTGGCATGGCATGTTGTATTGGGTGGATCAGCAACCTGCGGGGTTTGTTCTGGCGCAACCCATACAGCCCGGCGTTTGGGTCATGCGTTTCGCCAAAGCCAGCACCGCGTTCAAAGGTTTGCCCCAGTACATGTTCCAGCATTTTTGCCGGGACCACGCTGCGCGTGAGGTGAGGTGGCTGAATTTCGAACAAGACCTGGGCCTGATGCGGTTTCGCCAAACCAAAATGTCCTACCGCCCCAGCCACTTGCTGACCAAGTACCGGGCGTTGCCTCCTCTGGATACCCCGAATGGTTGAGCCCCCGGGCTTCCTCTAAACTGGCCTGAAGCTACGAACAAGAGCATTGCATGAGTTTGATTGAAACCCAATTGGTGGTGGCCAGCGAATCGTTCCAGCAGAACCGGCAGGCCATGCTGGATTTGATTGCCAAGGTGCGCACCATCGAGCAGCGCACACGCGACAAGTCCGAGGGCGCGCGTGCGCGCTTTGCCCAACGTGGGCAGTTGCTGCCGCGCGAGCGCTTGTCTTTGTTGCTGGATCCTGGCGCCCCTTTTTTAGAGCTGTCCAGCCTGGCGGGCTTGGGACACGACAACCCCGACCTGGACAAGAGCGTACCTGGCGGCGGCGTCATCGCCGGTGTGGGTTTCATCCGGGGCACCCGCTGCATGGTGATGGTTTCAGATGCCGGCATCGATGCCGGCGCGCTGCAACCCATGGGGCTGGACAAAGTCTTGCGGGTGCAAGAACTCGCACTTGAAAACAAATTGCCGTATGTGCAATTGGTGGAAAGTGCAGGTGCCAACCTGATGGCCTACCGCGTGGAAGATTTCATTCGCGGCGGCAGCACCTTTCGCAACCTGGCGCGCATGTCCGCGGCAGGTTTGCCGGTGATCACCGTCACCCATGGCTCGTCCACGGCGGGGGGCGCCTACCAGACCGGCTTGTCCGATTACATTGTGCTGGTGCGTGGCCGCTCGCGCGCCTTTCTGGCGGGGCCGCCGCTGTTGAAAGCAGCCACCGGAGAAATTGCCACCGAAGAGGAATTGGGCGGCGCCGAAATGCACGCCACCGTCTCTGGCTTGGGCGACTACCTTGCCGAAGACGACCGCGATGGCATCCGCATCGCGCGCGACATTGTGGCCAGCCTCGATTGGGGGAGCAACTCGGTTGTGCGCGACTGTATGCCGCCCCGCTACAACGCCGAAGAGTTGCTGGGCATCATGCCCATGGACCCCAAACGCCCGGTGGACATGCGCGAGGTCATTGCCCGCATCGTGGACGGCTCCGATTTTCTGGCCTTTGGCGAAAGCTATGGCAGCGCCACAGTCTGTGGCCATGCCAAGATCGAAGGTCACCCAGTGGGCATCATCACCAACAATGGCCCCATCGATCCGGCCGGCGCGACCAAGGCCACGCATTTCATTCAGGCCTGTTGTCAGT
>VERE01000034.1 GCA_018882835.1 Limnohabitans sp. | reverse complement strand
CGCCAAACTTGGCCGACAAAATCGTCGTGATCGCCGCCGTCAGCGTCGTCTTGCCATGGTCCACGTGGCCAATCGTGCCCACGTTGACGTGCGGCTTGGTCCGTTCAAATTTACCTTTTGCCATTTTCAATTCTCCAAAGAGCAATGCCCGTGATCAGGTTTTAGGTCTGCACGATGCTGCTGATTCGCCCCGCACGGGAAACAGGGCGGCGCACCGTCGCAGACCGGCCCCGAGGGGCCAGGTGAAACTTACTTCGCGCGTGCCGCCACGATGGCTTCAGCCACATTGCGCGGGGCTTCCGCGTAATGCTTGAATTCCATGGTGTAGGTGGCACGGCCTTGCGACATCGAGCGCAGGGTGGTGGAGTAGCCGAACATTTCGGACAGGGGCACTTCGGCCTTGATGGCCTTGCCGCCGCCAGGCATGTCGTCCATGCCCTGCACCATGCCGCGGCGTGAGGACAAGTCGCCCATCACGTTGCCGGCGTAGTCTTCCGGGGTTTCCACTTCCACGGCCATCATCGGCTCGAGAATGACCGGGCTGGCTTTCTTGGCGGCCTCTTTGAAACCAAAGATGGCGGCCATCTTGAACGCCTGCTCGGACGAGTCCACATCGTGGTACGAACCGAACGTCAGGGTGACCTTGACGTCCACCACAGGGTAACCCGCCAACACGCCCGAATTCAGTGCCTCGACCACGCCTTTTTCAACGGCGGGGATGTATTCACGGGGAACCACACCGCCCTTGATGGCGTCGACGAATTCAAAGCCCTTGCCCGCCTCTTGCGGCTCGAGCGTGAACACCACGTGGCCGTACTGGCCCTTACCGCCGGACTGGCGCACAAACTTGCCTTCGACATCGGTGACTTGCTTGCGCACGGTTTCGCGGTATGCCACTTGGGGCTTGCCCACATTGGCTTCCACGCCAAATTCGCGCTTCATGCGGTCCACAATGATTTCGAGGTGCAACTCGCCCATGCCGCCAATGATGGTCTGGCCAGACTCTTCGTCGGTGTTGACGCGGAAAGAAGGATCTTCTGCGGCCAGACGCGAGAGGGCAATGCCCATTTTTTCCTGGTCGGCCTTGGTCTTGGGTTCGACGGCCTGGCGAATCACGGGCTCGGGGAACACCATGCGCTCCAGGGTCACCACGGCGGCCGGGTCACACAATGTTTCACCGGTGGTCACATCTTTCAAGCCCACGCAGGCAGCGATGTCGCCGGCGCGAATTTCGTCGACTTCCTGGCGGTTGTTGGCGTGCATCTGCACGATACGACCAATACGCTCTTTCTTGCCGCGCACCGGGTTGTACACCGTGTCGCCTTTGGACAAAACGCCAGAGTAAACGCGCACGAAGGTCAACTGGCCCACAAAGGGGTCGGTCATCAGCTTGAATGCCAAGGCCGAGAATTTTTCGTTGTCGTCGGCCTTGCGGGAGACTTCTTTCTCGTCTTCGTCGGTGCCGGCCACCGGGGGAATGTCCAGCGGCGAGGGCATCAATTCGATGACTGCGTCGAGCATGCGCTGCACACCCTTGTTCTTGAAGGCGGTGCCACACAGCATGGGCTGGATTTCGCCAGCAATGGTGCGGGTACGCAGACCCAGGGTGATTTCCTCTTCGGTCAAGTCACCCTCTTCCAGGTACTTGTTCATCAGCTCTTCAGAGGCCTCGGCCGCGGCTTCCACCATGGATTCACGCCATTTTTTGGCTTCTTCCACGAGATTGGCCGGGATTTCTTCGAAGTTGAACTTCATGCCTTGCGAGGCCTCGTCCCAAATGATGGCCTTCATCTTGCGCAGATCAACCACGCCGGTGAAGTTTTCTTCGGCGCCGATCGGGATCACGATGGGCACGGGGTTGGCCTTGAGACGAACCTTCATCTGCTCAACCACTTTGAAGAAGTTGGCGCCGGTGCGGTCCATTTTGTTGACAAAGGCCAGGCGCGGCACTTTGTACTTGTTGGCTTGGCGCCAAACAGTTTCGGACTGGGGCTGCACACCGCCCACGGCACAGTAAACCATGCAAGCGCCATCGAGCACGCGCATGGAGCGCTCGACCTCGATGGTGAAGTCCACGTGGCCCGGGGTGTCGATGATGTTGATGCGGTGCTCGGGGAAGGACATGTCCATGCCCTTCCAGAAGCAGGTGGTGGCCGCCGAGGTGATCGTGATGCCACGCTCTTGTTCCTGCTCCATCCAGTCCATGGTGGCGGCGCCGTCATGCACCTCACCAATTTTGTGGTTCACGCCGGTGTAAAACAGAATACGCTCGGTCGTGGTGGTCTTGCCGGCGTCGATGTGCGCGGAAATACCAATATTGCGATAGCGCTCGATGGGGGTCTTGCGAGCCATGATAGGTGCCTTTGAAAATAAAACATCGAGCCCCCGCTTTGCCTGGCCGCGCACAACGCGGCCAGCTCAAAAAGGGGCTCGAACAGGGACTTAGAAACGGAAGTGAGAGAAAGCCTTGTTGGCTTCAGCCATGCGGTGCACTTCGTCACGCTTTTTCATGGCGCCGCCACGGCCTTCAGAGGCCTCGAGCAGCTCGTTGGCCAGGCGCAGGGCCATGGACTTCTCGCCACGCTTGCGGGCGGCTTCTTTGAGCCAGCGCATGGACAAGGCCAGGCGACGCACCGGGCGCACTTCGACGGGCACCTGGTAGTTGGCGCCACCGACGCGGCGGGACTTCACTTCCACCATGGGCTTGACGTTGTTGATGGCCACATTGAACAGCTCGAGCGGATCTTTGCCCGATTTCTGTTCGATTTGTTCAAGCGCACCATAAATGATGCGCTCGGCGACGGCTTTCTTGCCGCCTTCCATGATCACGTTCATGAACTTGGACAGTTCGACATTGCCGTACTTGGGATCCGGCAGGATTTCACGTTTGGGGACTTCGCGACGACGTGGCATTTTTTACCTCATTTGCTTCAGTTGGCATCCTTTCGGACACCGCGAGAACCATTCAGATTCCCACTTACTCGACCCACCTCCGGACATCGGGGCTTGGGGTCACTTCGCTTCAGTTCGTCTGCCTGACGAAAGGAAGCACCATAAATTTCAAGAATTAAGCCTTCTTGGGACGCTTGGCACCGTACTTGGAGCGCGACTGCTTGCGGTCTTTCACGCCTTGCAGGTCGAGCGAGCCACGAACGATGTGGTAACGCACACCGGGCAAGTCTTTGACACGACCACCGCGCACGAGCACCACAGAGTGTTCTTGCAGGTTGTGGCCTTCACCGCCGATGTAGGAAATGACTTCAAACCCGTTGGTCAGGCGCACTTTGGCGACTTTACGCAGAGCGGAGTTTGGCTTTTTAGGCGTCGTGGTGTACACGCGGGTGCACACGCCACGGCGCTGCGGCGAGTTTTGCATCGCAGGGCTTTTGGACTTGGTCTTTTCGACCTCGCGCCCCTGACGCACCAATTGATTGATGGTTGGCATTTAAAAAACGTCCCTAAACGTGAATTAACGTGAATAACGAAAACGTGAAAACCTTCTCGGAAATTCCGAAAAGCCTTCTAGTGTATCAGTTTTCTTTGGCGCATCAACGGCTTGCAGGTGAAACCTTTGGTTTTCCTCGCACAGCCAGCGTGTTTTACTTGATCCACAGGCGCAAGGCGTCCCAGGCCCGGCCCAGCACACCCGACTCGTCGACAGCAGTCAAGCTGACCAACGGCATGTTGAGCAGCGGCTGCTCGCCCAGAGAAACCTTGAGGGTGCCCACTTCCTGGCCCTGCTTCAGCGGCGCGACCAAGGGGTCAGGACGGACCACCTCGGTTTTCAGGCGGGAGGCCTGGCCAGCGGGCACGGCCACCACGATCGGCTGCACGCGCCCCAAAGAGACCGTGGGGCTGCGCCCCTTCCAAACCGTGGGGGTCACCACGGCCTGGCCGCCATCGAACAGTTTGACGGCATCGAAAGCGGTATAGCCCCAATTCAGCAATTTCTGGGACTCCACGGCACGCGCATTTTCGCTGGCGGCGCCCAACACGATGGACAAAAGACGCCGCCCCTTGAGGCCCGTCACGTCGCGCTGGGCGGTTGCCACCAGGCAATAGCCCGCCGCTTGGGTGTGACCGGTTTTCAAGCCATCGACCGAGGGGTCGCGAAACAACAACAGGTTGCGGTTGCTGTCATTGGCTGCAGGCGTGCCGGGATAACGGTATTTTTTGAGGGCGTAATAACCCACATAGTCGGGAAAGTCGCGCAGCAAACGCTGCGCCAGGGTGGCCAGATCGCGGGCTGTGGTGGTGTGTCCGGGCTCGGTCAAACCTTCCGGGTTTTTGTAAGTGGTGGCGGTCAGGCCCAGAATTTTGGCCTGGTCGTTCATCAACTCAACGAACCGCTCCACGCTGCCAGCCAAGCCTTCCGCCAAGGCGACCGTGGCGTCGTTGCCCGATTGCACGATCATGCCCTTGATCAAGTCTTCCACGGGCACTTGCATCTTGGGATCGATGAACATGCGCGAGCCAGGCATCTTCCAGGCCCGCGGACTGACAGAAAAGGTTTGTTGCAAGCTGATTTTCTTGCTGCGCAAGGCGTCAAAGACCACATAAGCGGTCATCAGCTTGGTCAGGGACGCGGGCTCCACCGGCGTGTCAGCCTGGTTTTCGGCCAGCACCTGTTGGGCCGATACATCCACCAGCAAGTAAGCCCTTGCTGCCACTTCAGGCGGCTGCTGCGCTTGTGCCTGGCTGACAAAGGGTAACAAGCATCCCGCCCAAATGGCGAGTGCGACACATCCGATTTTTTTCAGTGACATGGGCGTAGGGGTTCATCCAGCGCGCAGATGACGCGCGATCAGGTTTTTCAGCAATGGCAATTGTCCGTGAAAAAAATGGCCGCCACCCGGAATCACCAGCACTGGCAAGCACTGGGGTCGGGCCCAATCCATCACAGCGGAAAGGGGGACGGTGTCATCGGCCTCGCCGTGAATGGCGAGGGTCACCTCGTGCAATTCGGGGGGGACAGGGGCCACCTCAAAGCGAGAGGCTGCGGTGCCCACCAGCACCACTTGACGCAGCTCGCGTTGGCCCGCCAGACAGGCGACCGCGTGGCTGGTGACAAAAGCGCCGAACGAGAATCCCGCCAAAGCCAAAGGACCGCCTGGCGCCATCTGTCCCACCACGCTCAGCAAGTCCTGGAGTTCGCCGCGACCTTCATCGTATTGACCTTCACTGGCCCCGACGCCCCGAAAATTGAAGCGCACGGCTTGCCAACCGCATTGCACAAAGGCGCGCGCCAAGGTCTGCACCACCTTGTTGTCCATGGTGCCACCAAACAAAGGGTGGGGATGCGACAACACCGCCACCCCGATGGAGGGCCCCACTGGCGAGTCCACCAGCAACTCGATCGCACCGGCTGAACCGGCGATGCGATGTCTTTGGGTGTTCGCGTTCACGGCCTCAGCGCCCCAGATGCGCAGGGGTGCGCAAGCGCTCAACGATTTGCCCTTTTTTCAAATGGGTTTCGACAATCTCGTCGATATCGGCCTGGTCCACAAAGGTGTACCACACCGCTTCGGGATACACCACCAACACCGGACCCGCGGCACAGCGGTCCAGGCAGCCGGCTTTGTTGATGCGTGCCCCGCCAGGTCCGGCCAGGCCTGCCGCCTTGACGCTGGCCTTGCAATGGTCAAACGCTTGTTGCGCCCCCTGATGCGCACAACAGGCCTCCCCATTGCTGCGCTCATTGAGACAAAAAAACACGTGGTGTTTGTAATAGGAGGTTTCAGACATGGTCACCATTCTAAGGAGCAGGCTTGGCCAAGACGGGTTGTGACAAACGGGCCAGAGCCTCCAGCAGCACGGCAAACGGCCACAACCAACCCAACCACTGCGCCAGCCCATGAAACCGGATAAAGCGCCCTTGCTCCCAGGTCTGCAAGGTTTGCGCAAAATAAGCACTGGCTGGCGCTTGATTCAGCAAGCTCAGATGTAGCACGCCCACGAGCAACAACAAAGCCAGACACGTTCGATGCGACAGCGGCACCAGCAACAGGGCCACCACAGTCCCCAAACCCAGGCCCAGCAGGGCTGGTAAATCCAGCCAGGTCCAGGCATTGCGCGGGCCATAGCTGAGGGTGGCCGACAGGGCGCTCAAACAGACGGCGAGCAGCAGCAGCAGCATGACAAACTTCAGGCGCAGCAAGCGCCGCCGAATCAGGGAAAAGCCCAGCAGGCAAGGCACCAGCAAGCCCAGCAACACGCACAACAGTTGCCCGCCAGGAAGCAGGGGTTGCAACTCCACCGGGCGCAACGGCAACCACTCCAGAAAAGGCGTGTGCCGCAAAGCCTCACCCAGGGCGCTTTCCAGCCGTTCCATCACCTGGCCCAAACCCAGGGGCACTGCCGCAGGGAACAACAAGGCCAAGGGCCAAAGCATCAAGAGGGCCAATGCACCATGCGCCTGAGGCACAAACCAGCGCGCGCGAAAGCGCGCCCAGCGGTCCAACCAGCCCCAGCGCTCAAGGGTGCCGGCCAACACTGCGCCAACCATCACACCAACCGTGTTGAGAAACCAATCCAGAGAAGAGGGCACCCGTGCTGGCAAATAGGTTTGCAAGCTCTCCAACACCAAGGACAGGGCCGTGCCCGCCAAGACACTTCCCCGAATCGCCCACCGGCGTTGCCCGGTACGCAGGGCCGCCAAGGTCAACCAAAAGCCCAAAGGGGCATAGCCCCACAAATTGGCGAGGACATCAAAGCCGCTCCAGTAGGGCGTGATGGGCGCGGCCAGAAAAGACCAGGGCGCCAAGCCCTGATTGCGCCAGTTGTCAAAAGGATAGAGGCTGGCGTAGACAATCAGCGCCGCGTAGACCCAGGCCAGGGGCCAGGCTGACGTCTTTTGCATGCCTCAACGCCCGCGCAGCTTCAGTATTCCCACGGTGACAGCGATCAACACGCCCAAACCGGCACCGATGCTCAGGAAAAACTCGCCCAATGCGGCCGGCTTCACCACCACCAAACACACGGCCAACACCATCAAGATCACGGGAATTTCATTGAAGACCCGAAACCAGACATGGCTGCGCGTGACCGCCTGGGCTTCCCATTGGCGCAGCATGCTGGCGCACACATGGTGGTAGCCGACGGCCAGTACCACCACCGCCAGCTTGGCGTGCATCCATCCTTGGCCGGGGCCCCAGCCAATACCGTAATAAGCCCACAACACCAGGCCCAGGCCCAGGGCCGGCCACAGCAGAAGGTTCATAAAGCGCATGAGTTTTCGCGCCATCAGCAGCAACCGCGTGCGCTCGGCTTCGGAATCGGCCGGCACCATCGCAAGGTTCACGAAGATTCTCGGAAGGTAGAACAGGCCGGCAAACCAGCTGGCAACAAAAACGATGTGAAGTGATTTGACCCAGAGCATTCTGGCAGTGTAGTGCCATGCGTGGCCAAAAAAAAGCCCGACCAAAGTCGGGCAGCAACACCTTTGGCCCAAAGGCAAAAAGCGCCCGCTCAGGGAGGAAAGCGGGGAGCGCAAAGCACTCGCTACAAAATTTAGCAAACCATGCGCCTGCGGACAAGCTCCTAAACCCGAAAGCGCCTCCGGTCGCCTTGGCGAAAGAAAAAACTGGTCAAACGATCGCGCCGGGTGCACAATTTTGAACATGACGATTTCTACCCAATTTCCTGCGACCCGATTGCGCCGACTGCGCCGGGATGATTTCACGCGTCGCCTGGTGCGCGAGCACTCACTGACGGTCGATGACCTGATTTATCCGGTGTTTGTCCTGGATCATCAAAATCGTCGCGAAGCCATTGCGTCCATGCCCGGGGTGGAACGCCTGAGCCTGGACTTGCTGCTGCCCGTTGCAGAACGCTGCGTGAAGTTGGGCATCCCGGTCATGGCCTTGTTTCCTGTCATTGACCCAAGCCTGAAAACGCCCGATGGCCGCGAAGCCATGAACCCCGAAGGCCTGGTTCCACGCGTGGTGCGCGCCTTGAAAAAAGAATTCCCCGACCTGGGCGTTCTGACCGATGTGGCGCTCGACCCTTTCACCAGCCATGGACAAGACGGGCTGCTGGACGACACGGGCTACATCCTCAATGACCCCACCGTCGAAATACTGGTTCAACAAGCCCTAGCCCAAGCCGACGCAGGCGTGGATTTTGTGGCCCCCAGTGACATGATGGATGGCCGCATCGGTGCGATTCGCCAGGCGCTGGAAGCCAAAGGCCATGTTCACACCCGCATCATGGCCTACAGTGCCAAATACGCCAGCGCTTTTTATGGCCCCTTCCGCGATGCGGTGGGCTCTGCGGGCAACCTGGGCAAGAGCAACAAGAAGGTTTACCAAATGGACCCCGGCAACACCGACGAGGCCCTGCGCGAGGTGGCCATGGACATCGAAGAAGGCGCCGACATGGTGATGGTCAAGCCTGGCATGCCCTATTTGGACATTGTCCGCCGCGTCAAGGAAAGCTTTCAGATTCCCACTTTTGTTTACCAAGTGTCGGGCGAATACGCCATGCTCATGGCTGCGGCGAAAAACGGCTGGCTCGATCAGGAGGCCGTCATGCTGGAGAGTTTGCTGGCGTTCAAACGGGCCGGTGCCGACGGCATCCTGACCTATTTCGCCCTGGATGCGGCCGAGCACCTGAAGCGCGCGGCACGCTAAATCCCCGTGATGGTCAGCCCAGGTGCTTGGCGAAAAACGCCAAAGCGCGCTCCAGGGCCAAATGGGCTGCCGGTTCGTTGTAAGAACCGCGGTGATCGCAGTTGAAGCCATGGTCTGCTTCGTAGACATGCACTTCCACTTGCGGTTGGGCCTGCTTGAAAGCCTCCACGGTTTCCAGCGGAATCCAGTGGTCCTTGTTGCCAAAATGGGCTTGCACAGGGCAGGCCGGATCTCGCTTGATTTCGGCCTCGGACGTCACGCCGCCGCCGTAGTACGGCACGGCCGCGCTCACGCCTTTGACGGCGCCCGCGGCACGCCAGGTCAGCAGCCCACCCCAGCAATACCCGACGACACCGACTTTACCGCCCGAGGTTTGGGCCGCATAGTCCACCGCCGCTTGAATATCGGCCAACACGCCCGGTGCCGGCAATGTTTCGACGGCGGTTTTCAGTGCAAAGCCGGCGTTCATATCCTCGGGCGTGTAGCCCAATTCGACCCCGGTTTTGACGCGATGAAAAGTGGCGGGTGCAACCGCCAGGTAGCCCGCCAGCGCATAGCCCTCGGCGACGGCTCGGATATGGGCATTCACCCCAAAAATTTCTTGCAGCACAACGATCGCGCCGCGCGGTTTGATGGAAGGCTGGGCGACGTAGGCTTGGCTTTCAAATCCGTCCGCTGCTTTCAAAACGACCAGATGTCCCATGATGACTGCTCCTGTGAGTTTGGAAATATTCAGGCGCCTGCGCCCTTGAATTTGAAAACGGCGGTGCCGGCGCGCCAATTCGGCATCCAGCGAACCTCGCGCGTGTCTTGCAAGCCAAAGGCCTCCAGCACTTGAAGGCCATTTTTGCGTGCCAGCACCTCAAAATCGTCAAAGGTGCCCACGCGAATATTTGGCGTGTCATACCACTGATAAGGCAAGCGCCGGGTCACCGGCATGCGGCCTTTCAAAATGCTCAGGCGGTTGGGCCAATGGGCAAAGTTGGGAAAAGCCACGATGCCCAGGCGCCCCACCCGCGCAGTTTCTTGCAGCATGGTTTCGGCGTTGCGCAAATGTTGCAAGGTGTCAATTTGGAGCACCACGTCAAAAGACTGATCCGCGAACAGGCTGAGCCCTTGGTCCAGGTTCAATTGCAAGACCGGCACGCCGCGCGCCACACAGGCGAGCACATTGGCGTCGCTCAGCTCCACCCCATAACCCGTGCAGGCACGGTGCTCCTGCAAATAAGCCAGCAAGGCGCCGTCGCCGCAGCCCAGGTCCAGCACCCGGCTGCCCACGGGAACGCGCTCGGCCAGCTGTCGAATGATGGCGTCGCTCATGCCTGCAACTCCTGCGCAAGGCGCCCGAAATAAGAGCGCACCAACGACAGGTAGCGCGGGTCATCCAGCAAAAATGCGTCATGGCCGTGTGGCGCATCAATTTCGGCGTAGCTGACCTCTCGTTGGTTGTCCAGCAAGGCCTTGACCATCTCTCGGCTGCGGGCAGGAGAAAACCGCCAGTCGGTACTGAAGCTCACCAGCAGAAACTTGGCCTGCGTCTTGGCCAGTGCAGCGCTTAAATCGCCCTTGTGGTGCCGCGCCGGGTCGAAATAGTCCAAAGCCCGTGTGATCAGCAGGTAAGTGTTGGCGTCAAAGTACTCGCTGAACTTGTCGCCCTGATAGCGCAAGTAGCTTTCGATCTGAAACTCCACCTCTTGCGTGGAGTAGCGGTAGTCGCCCGCATCGGTGGTGCGCCCCTGGCTGTCAACGACCGCCGCGCGCAAATCACGCCCGAATTTTTCATTCATGACATCGTCGCTCAGGTAGGTGATGTGTCCCACCATGCGTGCAATGCGCAAGCCGCGCTTGGGGACGACGCCGTGCTGGTAAAAGTGACCGCCGTGAAAGTCCGGGTCGGTCACGATGGCGCGTCGCGCCACCTCGTTGAACGCAATGTTTTCTGCCGTCAGATTGGGCGCGCTGGCGACCACCACCGCATGGCGCACGCGCTGCGGGTACTGAAGCGTCCAGCTGAGGGCCTGCATGCCGCCCAAGCTGCCACCCATCACTGCTGCCAACTGCACAATGCCCAGGGCATCGAGCAAACGCGCCTGAGCGTTGACCCAGTCTTCCACGGTGACCACTGGAAAGTCGGCGCCGTAGATGCGCCCGGTATCCGGGTTCACATGCATGGGACCGGTAGAGCCAAAGCAGGAGCCCAGGTTGTTGACGCCAATCACAAAAAACCGTTGGGTGTCGACCGGCTTGCCCGGGCCAATCATGTTGTCCCACCAGCCTTCGCTTTTGTTTTGGCCTTCGTAAGTGCCTGCCACATGGTGCGACGCGTTCAGGGCATGGCAAATCAGCACCGCATTGGAGCGATCGGCATTCAATTCGCCATAGGTTTCGTAGGCCAAGGTGTAATCGCGCACGCTGGCACCGCTCTGCAAAGGCAGCGCATCCGGGAAATGCATGAAACGGGGTGTGGCAATCAAGGACATCAACAAACCTGGCATCGCTGACCACGAAGCCAGATGTGGCCTCCGTGTTTAGCAGTACTTTTTTCAAGCGCCCGCAAGCTGGAGCAAATCGGCGCTGAGTTCAGTATAGCCAATCCTCTGCCATTCAGGAAAGCCAAAGCCCCACGCCCAGGCCGGCAAAGATCAAGGCACTGACGCGATGCACCCACAACAGCGGAATGCGTCGGGTGATGCGCTCGCCCAACCAGACCACCGGCGCGTTGGCGAGCATCATCCCCAGGGTGGTTCCAGCCACCACCCAAGCCCAAGCCTGGTAATCGGCCGCAAGCATGACGGTTGCAATTTGGGTTTTATCGCCCATTTCCGCCAAGAAAAACGCCACCACCGTGGTGCCGAAGACTCCCCAGCGTGGTGTTTCCGGGGTTTCATCGTCATCGATTTTGTCGGGGATGAGCATCCAAACCGCCATGGCCCAGAATGAAACCATCAGCACCCACTTGAGCGCCACAGGCCCAAGCCAATGTGTGACCCATGTGCCAAGTGCGCCCGCTGCAGCATGGTTCGCCAAGGTGGCGACCAAAATACCGCAGACGATGGGCCAAGGCTTTTTGAACCGCGCGGCCAGCAACAGCGACAACAACTGGGTTTTGTCACCCATCTCCGCCAGCGCCACGATGCCGGTAGACAACCAAAATGCTTCCATGCCCTTATGTTAACGCGCTGTCGCCGCCAGGCAGGTGAAAGCCATGTGCCCCGCCTTTTTGGTGCGAATTTTGCTTGCATTTGGTGCAGCCCTGAAAAACAGGGCGAAAACGCACCAAAAAAGAACATTTTTCCAAGGAAAGCACATGGACGCACACAAACAGGGCGCAGATGCCTTGTTCATCTTGCTCGGC
This sequence comes from Limnohabitans sp., assembly GCA_018882835.1. GTDB lineage: Bacteria > Pseudomonadota > Gammaproteobacteria > Burkholderiales > Burkholderiaceae_C > Limnohabitans. The sequence continues at coordinate 19,516 of VERE01000034.1, read as the reverse complement.
GCCATCATGGTTTTGGCCATGCACGCCGGTTTTGCATTTCTAGAACTCGGCACCGTTCGCAAAAAGAACCAAGTGAATGCCTTGGTCAAAATCCTGGTGGACTTCAGCATGTCTACCCTGGTTTACTTCATGGTGGGTTACAGCGTTGCGTATGGCACCAACTTCTTTGTCAGTGCAGAAGCCCTGACCGAGAAAAATGGCTATGAGCTGGTCAAATTTTTCTTTTTGCTGACCTTTGCGGCGGCGATCCCGGCCATCATCTCGGGTGGCATTGCGGAACGCGCCAAATTCTGGCCCCAATTGTTGGCAACGGCGGTCATTGTGGGTGTGGTCTACCCGCTCTTTGAGGGCGTCGCGTGGAATCAAAAGTTCGGCATTCAAGCCTGGATCAAAGATTTCACGGGTGAGGAGTTCCATGACTTTGCAGGCTCTGTGGTGGTCCATGCCGTTGGGGGCTGGATTGCTTTGCCGGCCGTGATGCTGTTGGGCGCGCGCCACAACCGCTATCGAAAAGGGGGCGTCATGTCGGTGCATCCCCCTTCCAGCATCCCCTTTTTGGCCTTGGGCGCCTGGATCTTGATTGTGGGCTGGTTTGGCTTCAACGTCATGAGCGCCCAGACACTGGACAAAATGTCCGGCTTGGTGGCCGTGAACTCTCTGTTGGCCATGGTCGGAGGTACTTTGAGTGCCTTGGTCTTAGGGCGTAACGATCCCGGCTTTGTCCACAACGGCCCCCTGGCTGGCCTGGTCGCTGTCTGTGCCGGTTCTGACCTCATGCATCCTCTGGGTGCCTTGGCCGTGGGCGCCATTGCTGGCGCGCTTTTTGTGGTCATGTTCACCCTGACCCAAAACAAGTGGAAAGTGGACGATGTGCTGGGGGTTTGGCCGCTTCACGGACTGTGTGGCACCTGGGGAGGCATCGCTGCTGGTCTTTTTGGCAGCAAAGCCATGGGGGGACTGGGGGGCGTGACGCTGACGGGCCAATTGATCGGAACGGGCCTGGGCGTTGTCTGGGCATTGGTTGGCGGTTTGATCGTCTATGGGGTGATTCGCGTTCTGGCGGGCGGCCTGCGACTCGACCAAGAACAGGAATACATGGGGGCCGACCTCAGCATTCACAAAATTGGTGCAACCCCAGACCGTGAGAGCGATTGGTAAGCACGAGCTTAGGTGTGGTTTTTAAGCCTTAAATTGCAAAAACTAGGATAAACGCTTGGTTTGTCAAGTAATTCCTGTTTCATAATGGTTCGGCCTGTCCCTTTCTTGTGTTGACGAGCGGGACAGGCGAGTCTGGTGATCGGTCAGTTTCGCGCCCCCGCTTTCTTTTCTGGCGTTGTGCCCTGGGACCCCATCGCTTCGTTAATGTGTTTATAGGAGTCCCTTTCATGGGCAACAAGCTTTACGTGGGCAACCTGCCGTACTCGGTGCGCGACAGTGATTTGGAACAGGCCTTTGGCCAATTCGGTGCTGTCACCAGCGCCAAAGTGATGATGGAGCGTGACACCGGCCGTTCCAAAGGTTTCGGTTTTGTGGAAATGGGCAGCGATGCCGAGGCCCAAGCAGCCATTGAAGGCATGAATGGTCAACCGCTGGGTGGCCGCAGCCTGGTGGTGAATGAGGCGCGTCCCATGGAAGCTCGCCGTCCGCCGCGGACCGGTGGCTTTGGCGGTGGTGGCGGTGGCGGTTATGGCGGCGGTGGTGGCGGTGGCTACGGCGGCGGCGGCGGTCGTCGTGAAGGTGGTGGCGGCTACGGCGGTGGCCGTCGCGATGGCGGCGGTAACGACGGCGGCTTCCGCAGCCCCTATGGCGCAGCACCTCGCAGTGGTGGTGGCCGCGGCAGCTATGGCGGCGGTGGCGACGCTTATTGAGCCTTCACCAAAGGCATGGATTCAAAAGGCCTCTACGGAGGCCTTTTTCATGGGCTGTCACGACCCGAGGGGTCAGCGCCTTGGCTGTAGCACCCCTCTGACACGCCCCGCCAGTTCCACCCGCTGGTCTAAGTTGTCGTACGCTAGGCGGTCGGCGGTAAAGCGATCCTGGCCGCGCATTAACTCAACTGGCAGGTGTGTTTGTACGCGATCGGTTTCCACAAAGAAATGCAGGAACTCGCTACGCAATTCAAACCGTGGTTGTGCTGCACGGTCAATTCTCGCAAACGCCTCACGCACCACGGTGGCGGCGCCCATCAACTGAACCTCTGAACCATCGGCATTCGAAATGCCTTTTTCCGCTTGCGCCACCGTCACTTGCCCAAGGGGCCCGGTACGACGAATTCGGGGCTGGTCTATTTCCAGGGTATCGGTATCGGGGTAATGCCGGATCTCCACGCCTTGAATTTCCGATTGAAAGCGCCCATCGGGTCCGAAAGTTCTGACCGCAAAGTCGCGCATGAAATAGTCAGGGACATGGCGCGCCTGCGCTCGCACAACCTCGTCCGGGGGCGGCGGCGTGTTGCGCACGAGCCAGTACGTCAACATCGCCAGCAGCCCCATCAGCACCACCGGAAAATAAAGCAGCAAGGCGTCCAGGCTTTCACGCAAACGGCGCCACAACGAGCGAGGGCGTTGTGCAAACACGGGCGTCAAGGCATCCAAGCTCATGCCAGGTAGTCTCGCAAGGCCTCGGCATAACGCCCATGCGCGACCAGCAACAGGTCGCACAGCTCCCGCACCGCGCCGTTGCCGCCACAGCGCGAAGTGACAAAATCGGCGCGCGCCAATACCTCAGGGTGCGCTTGACTGGGCGCGCAAGACAAAGCCGCGCGCGTCAAGACAGGGAGGTCTGGCCAGTCATCCCCGATTGCCGCCGCCTGTGCCCAGCTGAGCTCAAGTTCTGCCAATATTTTTTCGGCAGCCGGGCGTTTGTCCTCGGTTCCAAAAACTGCATGCGTGATGCCCAAAGCCTTCAGGCGCAAGCGCAAAGGCGCACTGTCGCGCCCCGTGATCACGGCAGGCGTGATGCCCACGCGTTGCAACATCTTGATGCCTTGGCCGTCCAGGGTATGGAAGCGCTTGAGCGATTCACCATGCTCCGAAAAATACAAGCCACCATCGGTGAACACGCCATCGATGTCAAAAAAAACCACCCGAACCGGCTGTGCACGCAAAAGTAGCGCAGGGTCATGCTGCAGCACGGGTTTCATCAGATCACCTTCGCACGCATCAAATCGTTGCTGTTCACAGCGCCACACAAACGCGACTGCTCATCAACGACCAGCAAACTGGTGATGCGATGGGCCTCCATTTGCTCCGCCGCCTCAGCAGCCAACGCGGTGTCACGCAAGGTTCGAGGGTTGGGGTGCATGACGTCGGCCGCTGTCAATGCGCGCAGATCGACCCCTTTTTCGATCAGACGTCGCAAATCACCATCGGTAAAAATGCCCAGGACCCGCCGCTCGGCATCCACAATGGCCGACGCGCCCAAGCCCTTGGCGCTCATCTCGCGCATCAATGCGCTGAAATCGGCCGCCGGCGGCACGCTAGGGACCGCATCGCCTTGGCGCATGATGTCTCTTACATGGGTAAGCAGGCGACGGCCCAAAGCGCCGCCAGGGTGGGAGCGCGCAAAATCTTCAGCCTTGAAGCCGCGGGCATCAAGCAAGGCGACTGCCAGGGCATCGCCCAAAGCCAATTGGGCCGTGGTGCTCGCGGTCGGCGCCAAATTCAAGGGGCAGGCTTCTTTGGCCACCCCGCTGTCCAGCACAATGTCGGCATGTTTGGCCAGCGTCGACTCAAGGCCTCCGGTGATGGCCACCAGAGGAACACCCAAACGTTTGAGGACCGGCAAAATGGCCGTCAACTCGTCGCTCTCGCCGCTGTTGGAAAGTGCCAGCACCAGGTCGTGGGCTTGCACCATCCCCAGATCACCATGGCTGGCCTCGGCGGGATGCACGAACAATGCCGGCGTTCCGGTTGACGCCAACGTGGCCGCCATCTTGCGGCCCACATGCCCGCTCTTGCCCATGCCCATCACCACCACCCGGCCCGGTACCGCCAATATGCGCTGAACCGCCTGCACAAAGCTGTGCGACAAGCGCTGCCCGACTTGTTGGACCGCAGCGGCTTCAATGTCCAGCGTTTCCCGGGCCATTTGAAGAATGCGCTCACCCTGCCGGGGGGTCAAGCTTTGGGGGGAGGAGCGCGCAGGGGAGGTCGTCATTCCCTGATTTTATAGACCCATGAGCCATCAGTGTGTTTGAGAGCCATTACCATGGCCTCATGACCTCTCTTGACTTGGCCTTGTTGTATTTGCTGGCAGCCGTGCTGGGCGTGGTGGCGTTTCGTTTCATGAAGCTGCCGGCCATGCTGGGCTACCTGCTGGTGGGCATCGTCATTGGGCCCCATGCGCTGGCGCTGGCACGCGACTCGGCGGGCATTCGTTATCTGGCCGAGTTTGGCGTGGTCTTTTTGATGTTTGTCATTGGCCTGGAGTTCAATTTGCCCAAGCTGCGCAGCATGCGGCACCTGGTTTTTGGCTTGGGCTTGGGCCAGGTTTTTCTGACCATTTTGGGCGCTGTTTTAGGGAACATGGCGCTGGTGTTGGTGTTCTCCTGGGTCGGCCTGAGCTGGGATTTGTCGTGGCAAGCCGCGGTGGCTTTAGGGGCCGCACTGGCCATGTCCAGCACCGCCATCGTGGCGCGACTGATGGCCGAGCGTTTGGAGCTGTCCTCCGAACATGGGCAACGTGTCATGGGCGTGCTGTTGTTTCAGGACTTGGCGGTGGTGCCCTTGCTGGTGCTGATCCCTGCGCTGGCGATGCCCACGGGCAGTGATGTGTGGTGGGGCCTGGCGTTGGCGCTTTTAAAAGGCGCTGCACTCGTGGGTTTGCTGCTGTGGGGCGGCCCACGCGTGATGCGCTTTTGGCTAACCGTGGTGGTGCGGCGCAAGAGCGAGGAATTGTTCATGCTCAACGTGCTGCTGATCACGCTGGGCCTGGCCTGGCTGACAGAGCATGCCGGCCTGTCCTTGGCCCTGGGCGCGTTCTTGGCCGGCATGTTGATTGCCGAAACCGAATACAAACATCAAGTTGAAACGGATATTCGGCCTTTCCACGATGTGTTGTTGGGCCTGTTCTTCATCACCATTGGCATGAAGCTGGAAGCCTGGGCTGTCATCAAGAACTGGCCTTTGGTGGTCGTGTTGACGCTTTTTCCTGTCGCGGTCAAAGCGGCTTTGGTCGCGCTTTTGGCCAAGCTCTTGGGGGCCGCGTCGGGGGTGGCGCTGCGCACAGGCCTTTACCTGGCGCAGGCAGGCGAGTTCGGTTTTGTGCTGCTGTCCTTGGCCGCGCAGGAGTCTTTGATTTCTCCCGAATGGCTGAGCCCCGTGTTGGCGGCCATGGTGTTGTCCATGCTGGCAACCCCCTTCATCATTTTGTACAGCGACCGCATGGTCATGAAGTGGGTGGCCAGTGACTGGCTGTTGCAGTCTGTGCAATTGACCAGCATTGCCAAGCGCGCCATCCGCAACGAAGCGCATGTGATCATTTGCGGCTATGGCCGCTGCGGCCAAAACATGGCGAGTTTGCTCATGCAAGAAAACATTCCGCACATGGCCCTGGACCTGGACCCTGACCGCGTTCGACTGGCTGCAGCCGCCGGACAAAGCGTGGTGTTTGGCGACGCGGCCCGCTTGCCCAGTTTGATGGCCGCAGGCTTGGCGCGCGCCGCTGCGGTGGTGGTGAGCTACCACGACACCCCATCTGCCCTGAAGGTGCTGGCGCATGTGCGCGACCATGCGCCGCAAGTACCGGTGATCGTGCGAACGCGCGACGACCGGGACCTGGATTTGCTGCGGCAAGCGGGCGCCACTGAAGTGGTGCCCGAAGCCATCGAAGGCAGCCTGATGCTTGCCAGCCATGCATTGGCGCTCATGGGCGTTCCCATGCGACGCGTGATACGCATGACGCAAGAGCAACGCGAGGCCCGTTACGACTTGCTGCGTGGCTATTTCCATGGCGCAGACGATGATGACATCGACGAGTTGGAGCATGAGCGGCTGACCAGCGTCACGCTGCCATTGGGCGCCAGATGTTTGGGGGCCACACTCGAGAGTCTGGCATGGCATGGCATGGGCGTACGCTTGGTTCAGCTGCGTCGTCATCAGGGGCACGCCGCCCCCCTGAACGATGACACCCGCCTTGAAGAGGGCGACACGCTGGTGCTGTCTGGCAAGCCAGAGGCCCTGGCCATTGCCACCGAAAAAGTTCTGAAGGGGTAGCCGACTACTTGCCGATGCAAAAACGCGAAAAGATCACACCCAACAAATCATCCGCACTGAACTCGCCCGTGATTTCACCCAAGGCGTTTTGGGCTTGCCGCAACTCTTCTGCCAGCAAATCCAACGCCGCCTCGGTCTGGCTCAAGATGAGATGCGCCTGGTGCAACGCTTGCGCCACCCGTGCGAGTGCCTGGACATGCCTCTCGCGGGCGATGAAGACGCTGTCTGCGGCGCCTGCCTGCCAGCCCGCAATCGACAACAGTCGGGTGCGCAAGTCGGCCAAGCCGTTGCCGGTTTTTGCGGACAGATAGATGGCCTCTGGCGTCCTTGAAAGGACCGTGGCCGCATCGGCTTTGTTCCAGACCTGTAACACCGGAATGGCCGCATCGACGTCGCGCTGGAGTGCGGCTGCAATGCGCGCGTCTTCTTCTTGGTAAGCGCTTTGGTCTGCGCGGGTGAGGTCGTGCAGGAACACCACGGCATCCGCTTGCCGAATTTGCTCCCAGGCGCGGGCAATCCCGATTTTTTCGACCTCATCCACCTGCGGGTGGTCCAAGGGGCGCAGGCCGGCGGTATCCACCACATGGAGCGGCACGCCGTCGATTTGCAATGATTGGCTGACCACATCACGCGTGGTTCCTGCAATCGGCGTGACGATGGCCAACTCGGCACCCGCAAGCGCGTTGAGCAAGGAGCTCTTGCCCGCATTGGGCTGTCCGGCAATCACGACTCGAATGCCGTCACGCAGCAAGGCGCCTTGCCGTGTACGCTCCAAAATTTGTTGAAGCTGCGCTTGCAAGCGCTCAAGCTGTCCGCGGGCGTCGGCCTTTTCCAGGAAGTCGATGTCTTCCTCCGGAAAATCCAGTGTCGCCTCAACCAACATGCGCAAATCGATCAAGGCATCGCGCAGACCATGTATTTTTTCGGAGAAAGCCCCCGCCAATGAGCGACTGGCGCTGCGCGCCGCCAAGGCGGTGCTTGCGTCAATCAAGTCCGCCACGGCTTCGGCTTGCGCCAGGTCGAGCTTCTGGTTCAGAAATGCGCGCTCAGTGAACTCGCCGGCGCGTGCCAGCCGCAACCCCGGCAACAGCGCGGTTGCGGCATCATCGTCATGCGCCTTCTCCTGTGCAACGGCCAGGCAGCGCGACACCAGCAGTTGCAGCACGATGGGGCCACCATGGGCTTGCAGCTCCAGCACGTCTTCTCCGGTGTAGCTGTGGGGCGCCGGAAAATACACCGCCAAGACGTGGTCTATCGGATGTCCTTGGCCATCTTTCAGGGGCAGGAGTGTGGCCTCTCTGGGCTTGAGGCTTCGGCCGCAAAGCCGTTGCAACCAGGGCTGCAGCATGGGTCCGCTGATGCGCACAATGCCCACGGCACCCCGGCCCGGTGCCGTGGCAATTGCAATGATTGGCGCCGCCCTGTCGTGCATGCCGGAACTCTCAGGCCATGCCGCGCAAGGGCGTCAGCGGCCCAAAACGCCCAACTGCTTGTTGATCAGCCACTGCTGTGCAATCGACAGAATGTTGTTGGTCAACCAGTAAAGCACCAAGCCCGAGGGGAAGAAAAAGAACATCACGCTGAACGCCAGCGGCATGATCCACATCAACTTGGCTTGCATGGGATCGGGCGGGGTCGGGTTGAGCCAGGTTTGCAACAGCGTCGACAACGTCATCAAGACGGGCAAAATGAAGAAAGGGTCCGGCGCGGCCAGGTCATGGATCCAGCCAATCCAGGGCGCATTGCGCATCTCGACAGTGGACAACAAAACCCAGTACAAGGCAATGAAAACCGGAATTTGAATGGCGATGGGCAAGCAGCCGCCCATGGGATTGACCTTCTCCTCGCGGTAGATCTTCATCATCTCCATTTGCATTTGCTGGGGATTGTCTTTCAGGCGCTCCCGCATTTCCATGATGCGCGGGTTGATGGCTTTCATTTTGGCCATGCTGCGGTAGGCCTGGGCATTCAGCCAGTAAAAGCCAATTTTCAGCAGCACCACCAGCGCAACGATGGACCACCCCCAGTTATGCAGCAAACCATAGAGCTTGTCGAGCAGCCAGTACAGCGGCTTGGCCAAAATCGTCAGCCACCCATAATCCTTGACCAGTTCCAGCCCCGGGTAAAGGGCTTCGAGCTTGTGTTCTTCTTGAGGGCCGACAAAAAAGCTGGCCTGGACTTCCTTTTTTGCCCCGGGTGCAATGGGCTCCAAAGGAACAATCATGCCAACGGCAAACAAGTTTTGATCCACCTTGCGGGCAAACAAATCGCGACGGGTGTTATCGGGCAACAGCCAGGCGCTTGCAAAATAGTGCTGCACCATGGCGATGTAACCATCATTGGCTTGCTTTTCGAATTCTGCTTTGCCTTTCTCGATGTCCGAGAACTCAAATTTTTGATACTTCTTGGCGCTGGTGTAAACCGCCGGTCCTGTGAATGTAGAGTAGAAAGAAGACTCACCTTCCGGCTTGTTGCCGTCTCGCACCAGTTGCAAATACAGCTGTGGCGCCACTGGCGCGCTGCTGCCATTCACCACCTCATGCTTGACGCCCATGTCGTAAGCGCCACGATTGAAGGTATAGGTCTTCAGCAGTTTGACACCGTCGACCGCAACCGACTCAAATTGCACCGTCAGACTGTCCTGTCCCGCTTTGAGTTCACGCTCTCCCGGCATCACCCGCATGGGCGTTTTGTGTGTTGGAAAGCTGCCTCCGGCAGTATTGGCAATCAGTCCCGTTTGTGCCAGGTAAACACGGTCTTTGCTTTCGTCAAGAAGCACCACGTATGCGCCTTTGTGGTGCGCATCCTCATGCTTGAGAAATTCTGTGCGTATCAGTGACGCGCCTTCACTGTCAAACGTCAGGCGCAAGACATCGGTGCGAACTTCGATGTGCTCACGGGGTGTCGCTCCGCCGCCCTGAGTGCTACCGGGAACGGCCGAAACCTGGCCCGATGCCGGTGTGGCCACTGGCACGCCACTGCTGGCATTCGCACTTGCTGCACCATTGTTAGCAACGGGTGCTGTGGCATCTGCTTTGGGGGGTGATGGGAAAAAGGTCGGCTTGTGGCCGTTGTAGATCTGCCACTGATCCCATAGCAAAACCATGGAGAAACCAAAGATCACCCACAGGATGGTGCGACGAATGTCATTCATGTTGTAGTTTTCGCAGGAGAGGCTTCATTCGGCACGACAGCGCCAGAAGCGATTGGGAAAAGCGCACCAGGAACAGGATCGAGTCCTCCAGCACACCAGGGGTGACAACGCCCCAGTCGACGCAATGTCAGGTAGCTGCCTTTGGCGGCACCATGCAACTCAAGGGATTGCAACGCGTAAACAGAACAAGTGGGCTCAAAACGGCACCCAGAGCCTAACCAAGGGCTAAGCAAAAGACGGTAACTTTTGACGAGTCCGACGAGCAAAGCTTGAATCATGACCTGGGCAGTTTCTCAAACAATTGTTGCAATTCGGTCTGCAGTGCACGCTTGAGCGCATCGGATGTGGCACTGTTGAACTGTTTTGAATCAAAACTTGCTCGCAGCCGCACCACATGCGAAGCCACGGGCAGCTGCGGCGCCCATTGCGCCATGGCCACATAGATCTGGCGGCGAATGGCATTGCGTGTGACCGCCTTTTTAGCCCAGCGCTTGGGAATGACGGCACCAATTCGACAGATGCCATTCGTGCCAGCCTGTGCGCGGTGCAAGGCAAAATGCGACGTCTTCGTGGCGATGCCGGCAGCCATGACCGCTTGAAAATCGGCCCGGGTTTTAAGGTGTTCCACAGCCAGGCAATGCAGTGGAGAGCGGGCCAAACTGTGGTTAAACAGCCAGGCGCTTGCGGCCCTTGGCGCGGCGGGCATTGATCACAGCGCGACCGCCGCGTGTTTTCATGCGAACCAGAAAGCCATGGGTACGAGCACGGCGGGTCTTGGAGGGTTGGTAAGTGCGTTTCATCGTGGTTCCAATCTAGAGGGTCCCTGAAATTACAAGGGAAACCCGAAATTATCGCAAATTTTCACGGGTTTGGATAGACAGCACTTTTTGGCCTCATTTCCCAGCTCTTAGGTTCTGTGGATAATTTTTTGATAAAGTCCTGGTTGCAGGGTTTGAAAAACCTATCTATCCACAGATCTCCACAACCATGACCCTTGGCCCTCCCTCTTCCTTGCCCGATGCCGATTTGCCTTCGGATTGGGGTTCCAGCCTATGGCAAGGGTGTGTCGAGCAATTGGCCCAAGAGCTTCCTGAACAACAGTTCAATACCTGGATCAAACCGCTCCATGCGGTGGCGAGCAATGATCTTTCCAAGCTCACACTCTTGGTCGGCAACCGTTTCAAGCTGGATTGGATTCGTGCCCAGTATGCAACGCGCATCACCGCCCTGGTTGAACAATTGAATGGTCACCCCATTACTATTGAGTTAGCGCTTGCTCCCAAAGAACCTGTTGTCAAGTCAGGGCTTTCGAAAATTTCTGTCGAGTCTGAGATATTACCCGAACGGTTTCAGGCAGCTGATGAGCCGATGACCACAGGTTTTCGGTCGCGCTTGAATTCTGGCCTGACATTCAGCAGTTTGGTAGAGGGGACCGCCAACCGAATGGCGCGCGCGGCGGCGATGCATGTGGCCAGCATGCCCGGACAGCTCTACAACCCGTTGTTTATCTACGGCGGCGTTGGCTTGGGCAAAACACATTTGATGCATGCTGTGGGCAACAAGCTGTTGGAAGATCACCCAGAGGCGAAAGTTCTCTACATCCATGCTGAACAATTTGTATCGGATGTGGTTAAAGCATATCAGCGTAAAACTTTTGATGAATTCAAAGCCCATTACCACTCGCTGGATTTATTGCTGATTGACGATGTGCAGTTCTTTGCCAACAAAGAGCGGACACAAGAAGAGTTTTTCAACGCATTCGAAGCCTTGCTGGCCAAGAAATCACATATTGTGATGACCAGCGATACCTATCCAAAAGGCCTGAATGACATTCACGAACGACTGATTTCACGCTTTGATTCTGGCCTGACGGTTGCGATTGAACCGCCTGAGTTGGAGATGAGGGTGGCGATTTTGATCAGCAAAGCGCGCTCTGAAGGCACCGAAATGCCTGAAGAAGTGGCCTTTTTTGTTGCCAAGAATGTTCGCTCCAATGTCCGCGAACTCGAAGGTGCGCTACGCAAAATTCTGGCTTATTCCAGATTCAACCAAAAAGAAATATCCATTCAATTGGCACGCGATGCGCTACGAGACCTTTTATCGATCCAAAATAGACAGATCTCGGTGGAAAACATCCAGAAAACAGTGGCTGACTATTACAAAATCAAAGTGGCCGACATGTATTCCAAAAAGCGTCCCGCCTCCATTGCACGGCCGCGCCAAATTGCCATGTACTTGGCCAAAGAGCTGACGCAAAAAAGTCTGCCAGAAATTGGCGAGTTGTTCGGTGGCCGGGACCATACCACGGTGTTGCATGCGGTTCGAAAAATCACGGCTGAACGTCAACAATTGAGCGAGTTGAACCAGCAATTGCACGTTCTTGAGCAGACCTTGAAGGGTTAAAACAGATGAAGAACAACTCTGTGCATGAAAAAAGGATAACTGTGCACTTATCCACAGCTCCCCATTTTTTTCAAAACTTGTCCACTTTGGCAAGACAAGCCAGAAGCACAGTTGCCAACATCCTTCAAAGCGTCTCAAGTCATTGAAAAAAAAGAGGAAAATGGCGTTTTCCACAGAGTGGCAGCGTCCTTATCTACTACCACTATCTAAATTAAAGAAATCAAGAGGTTGACATGATCGTTCTGAAAGCCACACAAGAGCGTGTTTTGTCGGTGTTGCAATCTGTCTCTGGCATTGTTGAACGCCGTCATACATTGCCTGTTTTGGCCAATGTGTTGATTCGCAAAACGGGTAGCAGTTTGCAATTCACGACGAGTGATCTGGAAATTCAAATTCGCACCGAATCAGAACTTGATGGCGACGCAGGCAACTTCACGACAACCGTGGGTGCACGCAAATTGATCGATATTTTGCGTTCGATGCCCAGCGACCAAACCGTCAGCCTGGAGTCCAGTCAGAACAAACTCATTCTGAAAGGCGGTAAGAGCCGCTTCACTTTGCAAACTTTGCCTGCGGAAGACTTTCCTCTGGTTCAAGAGTCAGCAAGCTTCGGTCCGGTTTTCAGCGTTCCTCAAAAAACACTCAAGGAGTTGTTGAACCAGGTGTCGTTTTCAATGGCCGTCCATGACATTCGCTATTACCTGAACGGCATTTTGTTTGTCGCAGAAGGCAAGCAACTGAGCTTGGTGGCCACCGATGGTCATCGGCTTGCTTATGCCTCGGCGTTACTGGATGTGGAAGTGCCTCGCCAGGAAGTGATTCTTCCCCGCAAGACAGTTTTGGAAATGCAGCGCCTTTTGAATGACAAGGAGGGCGCCATCGAAATGCAGTTTGCCAATAACCAAGCCAAATTCAGTTTTGAAGGCATGGAGTTTGTGACCAAACTGGTTGAAGGCAAATTCCCAGACTACAACCGTGTGATTCCTAAAAACCATAAAAACACAGTCACCTTGGGTCGAACTTCCCTGTTGGCTTGCCTGCAGCGTACCGCCATTTTGACCAGCGAAAAATTCAAAGGGGTTCGTTTGAACCTGGACCCTGGCACCTTGCGCGTGGCTTCCAGCAATGCCGAGCAAGAAGAAGCTGTCGACGAACTCGAAATTGATTACGGTGGCGACAGCATCGAGATTGGTTTCAATGTGACCTACTTGATTGATGTGTTGAGCAACATGGACCAGGACATGGTGAAACTGGATCTTGCAGACTCCAACAGCTCGGCCCTCATCACCATTCCAGACAATGCCACGTTCAAATACGTGGTGATGCCGATGCGCATTTAAGCCTTCCAATTTTTAACAGCTTCCTGCCCTGAGCTTTGACCCTTTTGCGGGTCGACGAGAGTATTTATGACCGAACCGACAGAACAAGCCAACATTCCCGCACCTTCGGATGCTTATGGGGAAGGCGCCATTCAAATTCTGGAAGGACTGGAGGCTGTTCGCAAGCGTCCTGGCATGTACATTGGAGACACCTCCGATGGCACAGGTTTACACCACTTGGTGTTTGAAGTGGTGGATAACTCGATCGATGAGGCACTGGCTGGCCATTGCGATGATATTGTGGTCACCATCCATACCGACAACTCCATCAGTGTGACCGACAACGGCCGTGGCATTCCCACCGGCGTGAAGATGGATGACAAGCACGAGCCCAAGCGCAGTGCGGCAGAAATTGCATTGACGGAACTTCATGCCGGCGGCAAATTCAATCAGAACAGCTACAAAGTTTCTGGCGGCTTGCATGGGGTGGGTGTTTCTTGCGTGAATGCCCTTTCCAAATGGCTGCGCTTGACAGTGCGTCGTGAAGGCAAAGTCCACACGCTTGAATTCGCCAAGGGGTTTGTACAAAACCGGCAAATTGAACAGGTGGATGGTTTTGAAGTGTCTCCCATGAAAATCAGTGGCAACACCGAAAAGCGGGGCACCGAAGTTCATTTTCTGCCAGACGTAGAAATTTTCCAGCAGAACCATGACTTTCATTATGAAATTCTCAGCAAGCGTTTGCGTGAATTGAGTTTTTTGAACAATGGTGTGCGCATCCGTTTGATCGATGAACGCCATGGCAAGTCTGACGACTTTTCAGGTGCGGGTGGCGTCAAAGGCTTTGTCGAGTTCATCAACAACGGCAAAAAGATACTTCATCCCAATGTTTTTCACGCGCTCGGTGAACGGCCTGCGGACACCTATGGCGGTATTCCCGGCACCAGCATTGGTGTCGAAGTGGCCATGCAATGGAACGATGGCTATAACGAGAGTGTCCTGTGTTTTACCAACAACATTCCACAGCGCGATGGCGGAACCCATTTGACCGGGCTGCGGGCAGCCATGACCCGGGTCATCAATAAATACATTGAAGAAAACGAGTTTGCCAAGAAGGCCAAAGTTGAAATCAGTGGCGATGACATGCGTGAGGGTTTGTGTTGTGTGCTTTCGGTCAAGGTCCCTGAACCCAAATTCAGCAGCCAGACCAAAGACAAACTGGTGTCCAGCGAAGTGCGCGCACCGGTAGAAGACATCGTGGCGAAAGCCTTGACCGATTATTTGCAAGAGCGCCCCAATGACGCCAAAATTTTGTGCGGAAAAATCGTGGATGCCGCGCGAGCCCGGGAAGCAGCACGCAAGGCGCGCGAAATGACGCGCCGCAAAGGCGTGCTGGATGGCATGGGTTTGCCAGGAAAATTGGCGGACTGCCAAGAGAAAGACCCGGCCTTGTGTGAAATTTACATCGTCGAGGGGGACTCTGCCGGCGGCTCGGCCAAGCAAGGCCGCGACCGAAAATTTCAGGCCATCTTGCCTTTGCGTGGCAAGATTTTGAACGTTGAAAAGGCCCGTTACGAAAAACTGCTGACCAGCAATGAAATTCTCACCTTGATCACTGCACTCGGGACAGGGATTGGCAAAGCCAGCGCAGAGTCTGGCAAATCGGCAACCGACGACTTCAATGTGGACAAACTGCGTTACCACCGCATCATCATCATGACCGATGCAGACGTGGATGGCGCACACATCCGCACTTTGTTGCTCACGTTCTTTTATCGCCAAATGCCGGAGTTGGTCGAGCGAGGCTACATCTACATTGCCCAGCCGCCACTTTACAAAGTCAAGGTGGGCAAGGAAGAGCAGTATCTCAAGGACGCCGCTGCATTGGATTCATTTTTGCTGCGGATCGCCTTGAAAGAGGCCAGCATTGAAACCGGCGGTGCCGCAACGCAAACGCTGAGTGGTGACACGCTGGCAGAATTGGCGCGTAAGCACCAACTGGCCGAAGCGGTGATCAGTCGTCTCAGCGGTTTCATGGACGCAGAAGCCTTGCGTGCCATGGCCGATGGCGTGTCTGTCAATCTGGACAGCGTCAGCGAAGCAGAAGCCTCTGCGGTATCGTTGCAAGCAAAATTACGCGAGCTTGGTAGTGGCTCCGATGTGGCCGGTGAATTTGACACGCGAACCGACAAACCGATTCTGCGCATCAGCCGCCGTCACCACGGCAATATCAAGAGCAGCATCATCACCCAAGACTTTGTCCACGGCGCCGACTATGCGGCGCTGGCCGAAGCCGCTCAAACGTTCCGCGGCTTGCTCGGCGAGGGCGCCAAGGTCAGGCGGGGTGAGGGCGACAAACTGAAAGAAGAAAAAGTCAGCGACTTCCGCCAAGCCATGCGCTGGCTGATCGGTCAGGCTGAACATGCAACTGCGCGTCAGCGTTACAAAGGGCTGGGAGAGATGAACCCGGAGCAATTGTGGGAGACCACCATGGACCCCAATGTGCGCCGTTTGTTGCGTGTGCAGATTGACGATGCAATTGAAGCCGACCGTGTGTTCACCATGCTGATGGGTGACGAAGTGGAGCCGCGACGCGATTTCATTGAAACCAATGCATTGCGGGCGGCCAACCTGGACGTTTGACACGCTTGAAGGCCCGAGCGCGCCCTCACTGAACTTCAGGCCATCCGTCCAGCGCGAAAGTCTTCGACAGCCTGCATCAACTCTTGGCGGGTGTTCATGACAAACGGACCGTACTGGGCAATCGGCTCATCCAGGGGTTGACCGGCCAAGACAATGGCCCGCGCGCCAGCCTGACCGTGCAAGGCCAGCGTGTCGCCCTCGTTGCGCAAGATGGCCATGCGCTCCGGTCCGACATTTTGCAAACCTTGTGATCCGGGGACCTGCACTTGACCTTGGTAAACGTACACAAAGGCATTGAGCCTTGCAGGCAAGGGCAGCGAGAAGTCACACGCTTGTTCAAAGTGCAGGTCTAAAAACAATGGCTGCGTCTGTGCCCGCACTATGGGGCCTGTGACTTGTTGGCACTGCCCCGCAATGACGCGCACCTCGAGGCCTGGCATCGTGACGCGAGGAATTTGATCGGCTCGGAAATCCTGGTAGCCTGGCTCGCAGAGCTTGAGGTGGGAAGGCAGATTGAGCCACAACTGAAACCCCGCCATCACACCGTGCGCCTGTTCAGGCATTTCGCTGTGGGTCAAGCCGCGCCCAGCCGTCATCCACTGTACGCCCCCGCTTTCAAGCAGTCCTTCATGGCCCCGGCTGTCGCGGTGTCGCATGCGCCCCGCAATCATGTAAGTGATGGTTTCAAAGCCGCGGTGGGGATGGTCTGGAAAGCCGGCAATGTAATCGTCAGGGTCATCGCTGCCGAAAGCATCGAGCATCAGAAAGGGGTCCAATCGTTGTTGCAGGTCATGCGTTAAGACCCGCGTCAGGCGCACACCGGCACCATCTTGCGTGGCTTGGCCCGTCACCAGGCGCTCTAAGGTTCTCAAGCTGGACTCACGCATGAGAAACCTTGTAGCCTTCCTCTGAAATGGCGTGCGCCAGGCGTTCGCGCGGCTGCTCGCTGACGACCACAACCTTCTGTTGCGCGCGATCTATGGTGACAAGGGCTTGAGGGTCCAGTCGTTGCACGGCACGCGTCACCGCCGCCTCGCAATGGCCACACGTCATGCCTTGCACTTGAAAAGGGTATTCCATAAAGGCTCCAAAAAAATGTGCCTGCACATCATAAGAAGGTTTAATCTTCAGGGGTGAATACCTTATCCCATTCCAGCGACAACATCACCGATTTGGGTATTGGGGGTATGACGTGCTCTGCGTGCGTCTCCCGCGTCGAGCGGGCATTGCAGCGGGTTCCCGGGGTGGTACAGGCCAGCATCAACCTGGCATCAGAATCTGCGCGGGTCACGTGGTCGCCCACTGCGCCAGAGGAAGCCGATAGCCGCGAAGCCAAATTACGCCGGGCGGTGCGCGATGCCGGCTATGAGCCTTTGGCACCCGCACAGCAAGAGGCCTTGCAGGCGAAGCCTTGGCAAGGAATGGCACCGGTTGCTTGGGGCTTGCTCTTGTGCGCGCCCTTGGTCTTGCCCATGGTGACTTCTTTGTGGGGGAGCCACTGGATGTTGCCAGCGCTCTGGCAATTTTTGTTGGCAACACCGGTTCAGTTCATTTTGGGGGCGCGTTTTTACAAAGCCGCCTGGCACGCCATGCGACAAGGTTCCGGCACCATGGACCTGCTGGTTTCCTTGGGCACCACAGCGGGCTGGGCGTTGTCGGTTTGGCTCTGGTACACATCACCACCAGGCCAGATGACCCCGTTGTATTTTGAAGGTTCGGCCGTGGTGATCACGCTGGTCTTGCTCGGCAAGTGGCTGGAAGGACGGGCCAAAAGACAAACCACCGAAGCCATTCGCGGCTTGCAGGCCTTGCGGCCCCTGACCGCCCGAATTGTTACGGCACAGGGGGAACACAACATTCCGGTGGCAGAGTTGTTGATCGGCGATCATGTGGTGGTGCTAGCTGGCGAGCGCATACCGGCCGATGGTGTGGTGACCGAGGGCCGCTCACAAGTGAATGAGGCCATGCTCACAGGCGAGCCCTTGCCGGTTCTGAAAAACCAAAGGGATCCGGTTCGGGGTGGCACGCTCAATGGCGAGGGCCGCCTGGTGTTTCAGGTGAGTGCCACGGGTGCGGCCTCCTTGTTGTCGCAAATTATCCGCTTGGTAGAGGACGCGCAAGCAGCCAAAGCACCGATTCAGCGGTTGGTGGATCAGGTGTCAGCGATCTTTGTCCCCGTTGTTTTGCTGTTGTCGGCGCTGACAGCGCTGGCGTGGTGGCTCTCTGGGCATGGCCTGGAGCCAGCGCTGATACATGCTGTGGCAGTGTTGGTGATTGCCTGTCCATGCGCCCTCGGCCTGGCCACGCCAGCCGCCATCATGGCGGGGACGGGGGTGGCGGCCAAGCATGGGATCTTGATCAAGGATGCACAAGCGCTGGAGCGCGCCCATTGGGTGGGAACGGTGGCCTTTGACAAAACGGGGACGTTGACGATGGGGCGCCCGCGCTTGTTGTCTTTGGCGTGTTTGGAGGGCGTCAATGCCATGACGTCCTTGCAGTGCTTGGGTCTGGCTGCCGGGTTGCAGTGTGGCAGTGAGCACCCGCTTGCCACCGCCGTGAAAGACGCCGCCGAGACAGCCAACATAAGCGTCTCGACACCGCAAAATGTGGTGGTCCATATGGGGCAAGGACTTCAAGGGACCGTGGATGGGCGACAGGTGTTGCTGGGCAGTTTGCCCTGGTTGCAAGCCATGGGCGTGTCGGCGCCTTCCTTCAACGACCAAGCCGTGGCGCTGCAATCGCAAGGGGCGACGGTATCCTGTCTTGCTGAGCGTGTCGGGCAAGAGTGGGTGCCACGCGCCCTTCTGGCGTTTGGCGATGAGCCCAAGCCGGGGGTTGCGCAGGCCTTGCAAAGTTTGCGCGATCGCGGCTTGCGCTTGGTGCTGATTTCGGGCGACAACGAAGGCGCGGCGCAGCACATGGCGCGGCGTCTGGGCTTGCGGCCAGACGAAGTGCATGCCGACGTCTTGCCTGGCGGCAAAGTGGCATGGATTCAACGCCTGCAAGCGCAGGCCTGCCCCACATCGCGGCCCGCCGTGGCGTTTGTCGGCGATGGCATCAATGACGCCCCAGCGTTGGCGGCGGCCGATGTGGGCATGGCGATGGCGGATTTGCGCGGAGGTGGCACGGACGTGGCGATGAATGCCGCAGGCATGACCCTCATGCGCGGTGAGGTGGCGCTGGTGGCGGCCGCCTTGGACATCTCCGAGCAAACGGTCGTCAAGATCCGTCAGAACCTGTTTTGGGCGTTTGCCTACAACGCAGCCGGCATCCCTTTGGCTGCGCTCGGCTACCTCAGCCCCGTGGTGGCGGGTGCCGCCATGGCACTGAGCTCGGTCAGTGTCATGGCGAACGCTTTGTGGCTGAAGCGCTGGAAGCCTTGATCAGGCAGGGTCTTTGTCTCCGCCGCCAGGCGCATTCTTGGGCGAAAACCAAGCCACATAGAGCGCAGGCAAAAGAACCAGGGTGAGGAAGGTTGCCGTGACCAAGCCGCCAATGACTACGATGGCCAGTGGCCGCTGTGTTTCGGCGCCAATGTCATGGCTCAGCGCCATGGGCAGCAAGCCCAGGGCTGCCAGCAGCGCGGTCATCAAGACAGTGCGAAGCCGTTGCTCAGAACCCTCACGCACAGCATCCGCCACGCTATAGCCGGCATTGCGCAGTTGCTGAAAAACCGTCAGCATCACCACGCCATTGAGGACCGCTTGCCCAGACAAGGCGATGAAGCCGATGGCCGCCGAAACCGACAAAGGAATGTGAAACAACCACAGGCCAATGAACCC
>VERE01000087.1 GCA_018882835.1 Limnohabitans sp. | reverse complement strand
GTCCCATACTTCACGCCAAAAATAGGGGACGTGATGCTGTTGTACAAAAACGGGATGTCGCTGAGAAACTGCCGCTGCATGAATTGCACGCGGGTGTAGCCGTGCAGTGTTTGGGTGAACTTGTAGGACAGGTCGCCCACCAAAGTTTGGTTGCGCTGGTAAGACGTGTTGCCCAGACTTTGCACGGCACTGTCGACCGAGGGGCGGCGCAAAGAGGCCATGACGTAGCCCAGGCGGTACATCCAGGGGCCGGTGAGGTAGCTGACGTTGGCGCCGACCTGTTGAAATTTCAGGTGGTAGTTCAGGGTGCCAAGGTGTTCCGACACGCCAGTGATGCTGGTGAAGGCATTGGTGGTGGGGCTGGGGTAAGTGTACGTGCCACCGGCAAAGGTCGACTCGACCACCGGAATCGTGACATGGCCGGACCCGAGGCCGGCAAACACCGAGCCCGACCATTGGCTGCCGTACCAGGAGTTGACCAAGTCCAGCTGGTATTGCTGGTCTTTGGGCTGCAAGGCAGCCACGCGGTCGACGTAAATGCTGGCACCGTAAGCCCCGAGGTCGAGTGCGAAGTTGGACTTGGTGACACTGGAAGAGCGGTTCCCCCAGAGCGCCGCCCGCAGGGCCAGGGCGGAGCCGGTTTCGGCCTGTTCGTGAACCACTTGCTGGGCACTCATGCGCCAGGAGGTGATGGGGTAAAGGTCGGACCCGACAGCGATGTTGCGCTGCAGGAAGGCGCCCTCGACCCAGGCACGGGCCCCTACTTTGCGCCCGGCCCGCAAGGTGTACCCGTTGTAGTTGCCGGTGTTGTCGGTGATGCCCATCTTGCTGCGCACTTTGAACACATCGAGTGTGCTGTTCATGGCGTCAGGGCCCCATTCCACAAAGCCCTCGCCATAGCGCTCTGAGGGCAAGGCCTCCATGAGTGCATCCAAAGGGGCGGCGCAGGCGCCGGCCGTGAGGGCCAGCAACAGGCTGGCGCGGAAGGCTGAAGTCAACAATTTCATGAATAGACTTAATTTGTGAGAAGTTTAAACGGGCCCACTGCTCACACCGACCAATTGCAAAAATTGGTCGTTCGTTAAATTTTCGACATTGGGCGTGGCGGACGCCCAGGAGCCATTGACATCGCCGCGCAACACGGCCACCCAATGGTGGCTGTTCTGGATGACGCTGGCCTCGGCAAAGGTGTGGCTCAGATTGCTGGCGACCTGGGCTTTGCCCGTGCCCAGCCCCAAACCTGAGACGTCGGCTTGGGCATCAACAAACGCCCAGGACGGTAATGTGGCGCCGGTTTTACCCAGGTAGGTCTTGAGCAGGCTGAGCACATCGCTGAGGTTGACGGTGCCGTTGGCATCGACGTCGGCTGCCACATAACGGTAAGCGGATGTGCTGGTGGCCGGCTTGTTGAGGTAGATTTTCAGGGCGTCGAGGACGTCGCTGAGGGTGATGGCGGCCTTGACGTCGGCCGTCAGGGCGCCAGAGGTGCCGACGGATTTGCTGAGCGTCAAGGGCAATGTCGAGGCAGGCTGAAAACCTGTGAGGCTGTAGCTGCCGCTGGTGTCGGTGACCGATTGAATGGGCGTGAACAGTTCGTCCAAGCCGGTGACTTGCACCCCGTCGACCAAGCTGTGGCGCCCACTGAGCGACCCACTGGGTGCACCGGCCCAATAAACCACCTTGCCCGACAACTGGCTGGTGCCCAGCACCTGGGTCAGGGGGACCACCGTGGCACTGAGGGTGCTTTCCTGTCCCTGGGGGGTCACGTAGTGCACCACCGGCAAGGCCCCCGAGAAGCCAGCCTGAGACTGCCAGGTGAAGTCGCCCGCGGCATTCAGTGTGAAACTGCCCAAGCCCGACAAGGCCACGGTGCTGCCGACAGCGTAAGACACATTGTCGGAGCCAGCGGGCGCGCCTGTGAAGTAAAAGGTCTGCACTTGCAACACCGAGTCGATGTCGGTGTCGTTGCGCAAGACGTTGCCGGTGCTGCTGAGGCCTTCGCGCAGCCGGGCGTTGTCGCTTTGCAGCACGGCCGGATCGTCCACCGGAGCCACCGTGACCAGCAGGTCTTGCAGGTTGTAGGCGCCGTAAACATCGGTGGCTTTGACCTGCAACGCGACACCAGCAGTGCTGTTGAAATTGCTGGCGGATGTGAAGGTCAGCTTGTTGCCACTGACGGTGGCAGTGACCGTGTCGGTGCCCGTCCCCAGCACAGAAAGGGTGACGTTTTGTCCTTCAGGGTCGGTGACGGGGAAGGTCAGCGACTGGACCATGTCTTCGGTCAACGCCAGCGTGCTGGTCGCTTTGTCAAACACGGGCGCATGGTTGGGCCAGGGCTCGATGGGCGCGACCACAGACAAGGTTTGCGCTTCGCCCGTGGCCGACACCAGGGGCAAACCGGAGAGGGTCAGGTTGTAGTAGGCACTCAGCAGCAGGGTTTCAGGGGTGTAGCCGGTCAAGCTGCTGAAAAGCAGGGAGGCATTGGCATCGAGTTTGCTGATGAGCCCCATCAGGTTGAGGTCGAGGTAGGCCGCACCATTGGCGACAAACACCTGCCCAATCACATCTTGCGAGGAGAAACTGGTGTTCGCAGAAAAAGGGGTGCCGGCGCCAGAGATGGCGGTCACCTGTTTGTTGCTCTGCGCGTTGGCATACAGCAAGATGCGCCCATCGGTGACAGGCCCCACATGCACCGACAGCCCATTGGGAATGTAGACCTGGCGCTCGCCGTAGTCGCGCGTGCTGTCCAGCCCCATGGTGAGTTTCCACTGGAAGGTGAAGTCTTGCTCGCCGATGTCGGGCAGGCTGCTGCTGGCCAGGCGCAAGCGCAGCACGGGTGATTTGCCGATGGTGCTGGCGTTGCCATCGAAGGTGGCGATCAGGTTGGTTTGGTCCAGGCCAACGCCCGCCGCCAGCAACGACAGGCTGAGCACGCCGGCATTGCTGCTCATGGGAATGGCAGCAGTATAGGTTTGGGTGCTGTTGCCTGAGGTGTCGATCAGCAGCGCGTTCGCATCGTTCGCAATCACCCAATTGGCCATGGTGTCAGCGCTCGCGGAAAGCGTTTTCTTTCACGGCGGTCAAAGGCTTGGTGATGTAGCGCAAGACGGTTTTGTGGCCGGTCACAATGTCCACCTGCGCCTGCATGCCGGGAATGATGGGCAGCTTTTTACCGAGGCTCTCCATGGCGGTGGTGGAGGTTTCAATGCGGACCTGGTAGAAGGCCTGACCCTTGTCACCCATGGGCACAGCATCGGCGCTGATGGTGGCCACCTTGCCCTCCATGGCGCCATAGATGGCGTAGTCGTAGGCCGTGAGCTTGACTTTGGCGGGCTGCCCAATGTGCACAAAGCCAATGTCTTTGGGCTGCACCAGGGCTTCCACCATCAGCTGGTCATCGGCGGGGACCACCTCGACCACCGGATCGCCGGGCTTGACCACGCCGCCCAGGGTGGACACCAACACGCGGTTGACGATGCCCGACAAGGGCGCGCGCATTTCGGTGCGGCTGAGCTTGTCTTTCAGCGCGGGCATGGATTCTTCGAGCGCCCGCAACTCGGTCAAGGTGCGGTTCAGCTCGGCGGCAGACTCGGCTTTGAGCTGGCGCTCCACCGAGAGCTTGCGCGACTGTGTTTCTTTGACGGCCTCCGTCAAGCGCGACACCATGAGCGCGGAGCCTTCGGCGCGCCCTTCGGCGTCGGCCATGACGCGTTGCAGGCGAACCAGTTCCAGCTGGGGTTCCAGGCCGCGCTTGACCATCATGGCCACGATGTCCATTTCGCTGCGCGCGTGCTCCAGGGCGCGTCTGGCGGTGTCGCGGGTGACGATGGTTTCTTGCAGCTCTTTTTCCTTTTGTCCGATCTGCGCGTCCAGCATGGCTTGTTGTGCCTGGTGCTCGCCCATTTTGCTCAGGAAGGCGGCCAGTTCGTTGGCCACAAACTCGGCGCCATTTTTGCGCAGCTCGGCCGCAAACACGGGCTCACGGCCTTGGGTTTGCGCCAGGAAGCGCTCGGCACGCGCTTGCAAGGCCATGACCTGTTTGTTGCGTGCCTGGTAGTCTGCGCCAAACTGCGTGGGGTTGAGCAGCACCAGCAAGTCGCCTTGCTTGACGATCTGGCCTTGCTTGGCCTCGATGTGCGCCACCAGGCCGCCCTCGAGGCTTTGCATCACTTGCAAGCGTGCCGAAGGCACCACTTTGCCATCGGCGCGGGTGACGGTATCGACCTCGGCCACCGCAGCCCACAGGATCATCACCAAGAAGAAGGCCAGAATGAACCACATGAGCACATGCGAGCCCGGGCGGGTACGCGCAAAGGTGCCAGCGCCTTCAATGGTCACGGCCCCACTGCGCCCGAGCCAGCGCTGCCACCAGCGGGTAAGGGCACGCTTCATGCGGCACCCCCTGCGCGAGGTGCGCCTAAAACTTGTTCGGGCGTGCCCATGCTGAGCAGTCGGCCTTTGTCTAAAACGATCACTTTGTGAACCAGCTGAATCATGGAAGATTTGTGGGTGATGACCACCAAGGTTTTGCCCTCGACCACCGGGCGCAAACGCTCGACCAGGGTTTGTTCGGCCCCGATGTCCATGGCACTGCTGGGCTCATCGAGCACCAGCATGGCGGGGTTGCTGACCAGTGCGCGCGCAATGCTGATGGACTGCCGCTGACCGCCCGACAGGCCTTCGCCGCGCTCGCCCACGCGCAAGCCATAGCCATGCGGGTGTTGGCTGATGAAGTCTTCAACGCCGGCCACTTTGGCGGCATTCAAAATGGCGTCGTCGCTGACCTGGTCAAATCCCATGGCAATGTTTTGACGGACCGTGCCGCTCATAAGCCACACATCTTGCAGCACCACCCCCAGATGGCGGCGCAAATCGATGGGGTCGATTTGGCGCACATCCACGCCGTCGATCAGCACAGCGCCCTTGTCGGGCTGGTACAAGCCGAGTATGAGCTTGGCAATGGTGGTCTTGCCCGAGCCGATTCGCCCCAGAATGGCGACACGCTCACCGGGCTCGATGGTGAAGGACACATTGTCCAGCGCGGGCGCGGCGGCGTCGGGGTAGCTGAACGTCACGTCCCGGAACTCGATACGGCCCTGGATGTCATGGCGCGCGACAAACTGCACATTGTGGGCATGTTCACGCGGCGCCGACATCAGTTGTCGCAGCGCCTTGTAACTGGCCAGCGACTGGTTCACCCGGGTCAGCAATTGAGAAAATTGGGCCAAGGGAGAGATGGCCCGGCCCGACAAAATGGTGCAGGCAATGATGGCGCCAAAACCGATGGCGCCCTCTCCCACCAGGAAAAAGCCCATGGTGACCACCCCCACTTGCACCAGTTGCTGGGCGAGGTTGGCAATGTTGCCCGCGAACTGAGACAACATGCGAGATTGCAGGCCGATTTCCGATTGGTGCGTCACCGCCTCTTGCCAGCGGCGGCGCATGATGGCGCCTGCGCCCAAGGCCTTGACGGTTTCCAGGCCGCCAATGGTTTCCACCAAAATGGTTTGTTTGCGGTTGCCGTCATCGTAGGTGGATTGAATCAAACGCTTCAGGCGCGGCTGCACGATCAGGCTGGCGCCCAGCATCAGGGGAATGGCCAGCAAAGGAACGATCACCATGGGGCCGCCAATGGCGTAGATGATCACCAGGAACAACACAGAAAAAGGAATGTCGATCAAGGTGGTGAGCGTTGCAGAGGTGAGGAACTCGCGCAGTGACTCGAACTCTTTCAGCACATTGGCCAGCGCCCCGGTGGAGCTGCGGCGTGCCTTCATTTGCATGTCCAGGATTTGTTCGAACAGGGTGTCGCCAATGACCATGTCGGCGCGGGCGCCTGCCACATCCAGAAAGTAGCCGCGCAAAGAGCGGATGGCGAAGTCGCTTAAAAAAACCACCACCACGCCAATCAGCAAGGCCACCAGTGTGTCTTGTGCATTGTTGGGAATGACGCGGTCGTACACGATCATGCTGAAGATGGACGTGGTCACCGCAAAAATATTGGTGAGCAGCGCAGCCACGCCCACCTGCAGATACAGGTTGCGTGCCATCCCCAAAGGACCCCAGAACCAGTGGCCATAACGCCCTTGCGGCTCGGCGTCGGGGCGGCGATCGATGCGGGCTTGCCGGCTGAGCACCACCTGTTCGCCATTCAGGCGCGGGAGCCAAGCTTTGGCTTCGACAGTTTGCAATCCCGCCCCCGGCACCCAGGCTTGCCAATGGTCTGGGCCACTTTGGGCTATCACCAAGAGCATGCCCCCATCGTCCAGCCCCAACAAAATTGGCAGGTCCGGCAACTCGGCTTGTTGTGCCGGCCGATGTTGCCGGTGCGCACGCAGTCCCAGGCTTTCTGCCGCTTCGCAGAGGTCGCCCAAGGACCAGGGGCCGGGCAGCTTGGCAGCACGGGCGCGCAAGGCAGCGCCCGACATGGGCAGCTCAAACCAGCGCAAGGCTTGCAGCAACACCTCTTCCAGCAAGTCGGGGGCGGCAGCGTTGGGCGGATTGCGGGATTCGGTGGTCAAGGCGTAGCCCCCAGGGAAAAATGCTCGTCAAGCAGTGAGGCCATGTACAGCAAACGGTAGCGCGCCAGCGCGTGGTC
Source organism: Limnohabitans sp. (assembly GCA_018882835.1). Classification (GTDB taxonomy): domain Bacteria; phylum Pseudomonadota; class Gammaproteobacteria; order Burkholderiales; family Burkholderiaceae_C; genus Limnohabitans. The sequence continues at coordinate 1,124 of VERE01000087.1, read as the reverse complement.
GGTAACGGCATCGATCAAATCGCGGCCGGCCATGAAAACATCTTCCTGGGCACGCAGCAGGTCGAGCAAGGTGCCTCGGCGAAACGCGAATTGCTCTCGCACCGCCATCAGGGTGTCATTGGCAACCCCGACGGCCAGGCGGCGGTTGCGCAGAATTTCTTGCCCTAGCGCCACTTCGCTCAAGGTCTGGCGCAGATTTTTTTCTGTGTTGCGTTGTTCGTTATCCGCCTGCTGTGCCAGCTCGACCGCCCGGGAGGCGGCCTGTCGGGCACGCGCCATTTCGGCGCCGCCCGACAAAAAGTTGTAACGCAAGGTGAACAGGGTGGAGCGATCGGTGTACTCGATGCCAGAAGCGGCCTGCTTGTTTTGGGCTACCGAGTGCTCCAGGGCCAGGCGCGGGAACAGGTTGGCGCGAGCGGCCATGGCGTCTTTCTCGCTGGCCAGGCTGAGTTGCCGGGCCTCTTGCACGGTTGCGAAACGCAAGACCAATTGGTCGACTTGGGCTTGCAAGGCGGCGATTTGGAGGGGGAAGTCGGGCCAGACTTCCACTTGCTGCGGCGCAGGCGCTTGAAAAACCTCGAGCCAGGCAGACTCGGCGGCTTGCTCGCGCACGCTGGCCGCACTGAGCGAGGCCTCTGCCTCGGTTTGGCGCGCACGCGCGCGAAGGACATCGCTGGCCGCGCTGCCCCCCAGATCGGCCCGCTCTTTGATGAAGGCCACAATGTCCTGTCGGGCTTGCACGTTCAGGCGATGCAATTCCATCAATTTGCGCGCCCGGTACAACTCATGCCAGGCGGACACGGCCCGCATCACAACCAAGGCTTGTTTTTTGTCCAGGCCCGCCACAGCGCCTTGCACGCGTGTTTCGGCGGCATCCACTTTGGCCGAGGTGTTACCGAAATCGAACAGCAATTGGCTGATGGTGAAACCATAGGAAGGCGTTGACACCGAGACGCCGCTGGTGGTGCGTGAGCCAAAGCCGGTGTTGCCCGAGACTTGAGGCCACCAGGCGGCACGGGCCTCGTCCACACCCTCTCGGCTGCTGTTCAAGGCGGCACGTGCCGCCAGAAATTCGGGGTGCTTGCGCACAGCGTCGGCAACCGAGTCGGCAATGCGGCGCGCTT
>VERE01000033.1 GCA_018882835.1 Limnohabitans sp. | reverse complement strand
TGAGTATTGGAAAAAGTGGCTTTTGGCTTACTGCGAGGGTTAATAGTCTTAAGTCTATTATTTCGGCTGATTTTCGATTCAAAACACAGTCCTCAAAAGCTATCTACTTTGCATTCTATTCTGATAAAGAGGCTATTGAAGCTGAATTTGGCGGCGCTTTAGAATGGAATGAATTGCCAGATGGTAAGGAATCTTATGTCACTGTGACTAAAGATAAAGCTGACTTTAGAAACGAACAAGACTGGACTAATCAGTTTAATTGGCTTGCTGAAAAGTTGGAAAAGCTTGATGGTGTTTTTCGTAAACGGGTTCGCAAACTTGACATTGAGTAGCACTCTTTTCGTCGCACAGCGTGCAACATTGAAATCTGTTAGGCTTTGTTTTTGAACAGCTTTTTGCGAATTACTGAACTGTCGTATGTCACCAAAAGATACACAAATGTTACACACTCCATTTCAATCATTGCAAACTATTGATTTAATTTATGTTTTTTATTGTGTTGTTATTGAGTGGGAATAACCCATGCGCACTGCTAAACACCCTTTCGCCATCGCAGACAAACCCGCAGCAGTCTGGATCGGACGCAGAGCTTTGTCAGCCTTTGCCGCGCTCGCATTGGCCTGCGTGGCTGGGCCATTGCTTGCCCAAACAACCTACCCCAACAAGACCGTCAAGCTGATCGTGCCCTTTCCCCCTGGCGGTGGCAACGACGTGATCGGCCGTGTGATCGCTCAAAAACTCACCGATCGCTGGGGCCAAACCGTGGTGGTCGAGAACCGCGCCGGTGCCAATGGCATTGTGGGCTTACAGGCCCTGACCCAGGCTGCGCCCGACGGCTACACCCTGGCGGTGGGGGCGGCTGGCCCCTTGGCAGTCAACCCCAGCTTGTATGCGCGCTTGCCTTATGACCCGCTGAAAGACTTTACACCGATCACCAACCTGGTGAACTTTCCATTGCTATTGGTGACCCATCCATCGGTGCCAGCCAAGAATGTGCGCGAATTGGTGGCTTTTGCCAAAGCCAAGCCTGGCCAGTTGTCTTATGCCTCTCCCGGCAGTGGCAACTCTGGCCACCTGGCGGGTGAGTTGTTCAACACCATGGCAGGTGTGCAGACCGTGCACATACCCTACAAAGGGCAGGGCCCTGCATTGACCGATCTGGTCGCAGGTCAGGTGCAAATGCTCTACAGCAGCATCCCGTCCGTGATTCAACAAGTCAGAAATGGCCAACTGAGAGGCTTGGCCGTAGGAAGCGCCAAGCGTCTTCCTTCCTTGCCTGACATCCCCACCCTTTCGGAAAGCGGCGTGCCAGGCTACGAGGCCTATTCCTGGGTGGGCCTGGTGGCCCCTGCCAACACTCCTGCGGACATTGTCCGGAAAATTCAACGTGATGTGGCCGACATTCTGAGTGACAAAGAAGTTGCCGATAAATTGAACCAACAAGGTGCCCTCCCTGTGGGTGACACCCCCGAGGAATTTACGCTTTACATCAAGAATGAGATCGTGAAGTGGGGCAAAGTCGTGCGCGACGCCAACATCAAGGCAGATTGACCATGCCCAAACCCAAAACCCCGGCCCCGGAGGCCCTGAAACGGGCTGCCAAAGTTGCGAAAAATCACCGCTCTGCCGCCTTTCAGGAGGGACTGGCCATCCGCAGCCAAGTGCTGGGGCCTGACTATGTGCAACGGGCGTTTGAAGGCGCGGATGAATTGTCTTTGCCCTTTCAGGAATTGGCCACCGAGTTTGCCTGGGGCAGCGTCTGGACGCGGGAAGGCTTGACGCTGCGAGAACGCAGTCTCATGACCATGGCAATGTGCATTGCCTTGAACCGCCCGCGCGAATTGCAAATACATTTACGCGGTGCCTTGCGCAATGGTGTGGCGCCAGAATTGCTGCCAGAAATTCTGCTGCAGGCCTTTCTTTATTGCGGCGGACCCGCCACTATCGATGCCATGCATGCCATCCGTGAGGCGATGCCGGACCTTCAAAAAGACATCAAGCCGGCCAAAAAGCGCCGCAAGACAGCCTGAGGCTGGGTGGTTATCTCACGCGGTTTGCTTTCATTGTTCCTGGCCTGACATCAGGGCCAACACTTCAGCCGTGCTGGCGGTGTCACTTTGCGACAGGCCCATGGCCATCGCGGCGGTGTAAACCGATGCGCAGGTTTGAAACAAGGGCGTCGGGCAGTTCACCGATTTCGCCATGTCACCAATGACTTGCATGTCCTTTTGCCAGACCTGCACTTTCATGGTGGGGGGCGTGTACTGCCGATCAATCATGAAGGGCACCCGCAGACGCATGACGCCAGTCCCTAGCACCGGGCTGTTGCCGAAGTGCTCGAGCACCACTTGGGGGTCAAGATCCATTTTGCGGCAGAGATTGACCATTTCAGCGTAAGCCACGTTGTAGATCGCCACCAGGTGATTGGCTGCAAATTTGAGTTTGGTTCCCGATCCCAGGGCGCCGACATAAGGCGCCATATCCGTGAACACCTGAAAAAGGGGGGCCACTTGCTTGCAAGCTTTGGGCGGGCCGCTGACATAGACGGTCCAGGCGCGGTCTTTCATGCGGGCCGCCGTTCCGCTGATGGGGCAGTCCAGCATGGTGCGTGACTGCTTGGTCAGCGCCTTGGCCGCAGCTTGCTTGTCCGCCAGGGGCAACGTGCTGGTCTCGATGACAATTTGTTTTCCACCCTGGTGAGGCACGCTGGCCAGCTCGTCGACGACGTGTGCCAGTGCCTCAGAACTGGCCAGTGAAATGATCACAACGTCGCTCTCCAGTGCCACCTGTGCGTTGGAACGTACGACCCTGCCACCGGCTTGGCGCAGGCGCTGTTTGCACGGGATGGCAATATCGAAACCTATCACCTTGTAGCCCTGTTGGAGCAGTGTTTCGGCCATCATGCCGCCCATGATGCCCAGTCCGATGATTCCCACAACGGGCTTGTCTTGTTTGGCCAATCTTCACTCCCTGTTTAGCCTGTTGGACAGGGATGATGCTGCTGCCGTGGCACGCCGTCAAGAAACTGGGCGTCAACAGACAAGTAGCCGACTTGGTTATAGTTGTCAAACGATACAAAGCGACGACAGGTGTCGTATGGCAGAACAATACAAAGTATGAAATCCTCCACCTATCTGCCAGTGCAGTTCAAAGCCAAGGACGACGCGCTGGCCTGGACCTTGATGCAAGAGCATCCCCTGGCCACCCTGATCAGCGTGGACGACGATGGCATTCCATTTACCACGCACCTGCCGCTGCATCGCGTGGCGGGTGAAGGGCAGGGGCTGTTGCTGGGCCATGTGGCCAAAGGCAATCCGCACTGGCAATACTTGCAGGCGCGGCCCAATGCATTGGTGATTTTCAGGGGGCCTCAAGGCTACTTGTCCCCAACCGTGTATCCCGACTTGGTGCGCGTGCCGACCTGGAATTACCTGGCAGTGCATTGCCAGGTTGAAGCTTCATTGATCCCGCAGGCCGAAGCCAAGGACCACTTGTTGAAGCAACTGATTGCCCAACACGAACCGTCATACGCTGCCCAGTGGCGAAGCCTGCCCACCGACTACCAGGACAAGATGCTATCGGCCATCGTCGGCTTTTCGCTTCGCATCGTCTGTGTGGAGTCCAAACTGAAGCTGAACCAGCACCGACCCGAGGCCCATGCAGCCATGCGCGAACAATACGCGAAAGGAACAGCCGATGAGCAAGCTCTGGCTGTCTGGATGGACCGTTTGGGCATGGGTGTGAAACCGTGAACGACCAGGATTACATGCGCCTGGCCCTGCAAGAGGCTCGCTCGGCTCAACAAGCAGGCGAAGTTCCTGTCGGTGCGATCGTGGTCCATGATGGCCACGTGATTGGCCGCGGCCACAACGCTCCGATCGACCACCATGATCCCACGGCGCACGCGGAAATGCAGGCCCTTCGTTCAGCTGCTGCCCATCTAGGCAATTACCGTCTGTCGGAGTGCAGCATGTACGTCACGCTTGAGCCTTGCGTCATGTGCTCTGGTGCCATGTTGCACGCGCGTTTGAAGCGCGTGGTATTTGGCGCCTCTGATCCCAAGACAGGTGCCGCAGGTTCGGTGCTGAATTTGTTTGACGAGCCGAGCTTGAACCACCAAACCCAGGTGCAAGGCGGTGTTCTGGGCGAGGCCTGTCGCGACCTGTTGCAACATTTTTTTCAAGCCCGGCGTACCTCACAATCTTTGCATCGGAGCAGCCACCAGATGAATTTGCGAGAAGATGCCGTGCGAACCCCGGAGGCTCGTTTTGAGAACTTGCCAGGCTACCCTTGGGCGCCGCATTACCTGAACGATTTGCCAAGCCTTCAGGGCTTGCGCATGCATTACTTGGACGAAGGCCCCCAAGACGCCACAATCACCTGGCTGTGCCTGCACGGCAACCCCGCGTGGAGCTATCTGTATCGAAAAATGCTGCCGCATTTTTTAGCCGCAGGCCATCGGGTGGTGGTGCCTGATTTGCCAGGGTTCGGTAAAAGCGACAAACCCAAAAAAGCATCGGCCCATCAGTTCGAGTGGCATCGACAGGTGCTGCTGGAATTTGTGGAGCGCTTGAACCTGCGCAACATTCATCTGGTGGTCCAGGATTGGGGCGGCATTCTCGGGTTGACTTTGCCCATGGCTGCACCAGAGCGCTACAGCCATTTGTTGGTGATGAACACAACGCTTGCCACGGGCGAGCAACCCCTGTCGCCGGGCTTTCTGGCATGGCGCGAGATGTGTGCGAACAAGCCCTTGTTTGATGTCGGTCGTTTGTTCGGGCGCGGCAACCCTCACATGTCTGAGGCGGAGTGCGAAGCCTACAACGCGCCATTTCCCGACGCCGGGCACCGTGCGGCTTTGCGTGCTTTTCCACCCATGGTTCCTGAATTTTCAGACAGTCCTGGTGCTGAAATAGCTCGCCAAGCGGCTCGCTTTTGGCGTGATGATTGGCGTGGTCAGTCCTGCATGGTGGTGGGTGAACAAGACCCGGTATTGGGCTTGCCCGTGATGCAAACCCTGCAAGCGCAAATTCGCGGCTGCCCAACGCCCTTGATCTTGCCGCAGGCAGGGCACTTTGTGCAAGAACACGGTGAAGTCGTGGCACGCTACGCGTTGTCGACATTTTTCCCTGATGAATTCGAGGCGCCTTGAGATGGCACACATTTATGTTTTTTCGCCCAGCGGTGCGGTTCGCGACAAAGTGGCTTTTCGAAGGGGCCTACAACGTTTGAAAGAACTTGGCCACACTGTCGAAGTCGATGTGGCGGCCCTTCAAAGCCACACCCGCTTCGCGGGTGACGATGCCACCCGACTGGCTGCTATTCACCGCGCCGCCGCCGCCGGAGCCGATGTGGCCTTGATCTCACGCGGTGGTTACGGCCTGACGCGTTTGCTGCCTGAGCTGCGTTACCGCATTCTGGCCAAGGCGATCGAGAAAGGCACCCGGTTTGTGGGCCTGAGCGACTTCACGGCCTTTCAAAATGCCATGCTCGCACGCACTGGCGCCATCACTTGGGCGGGTCCCGCTTTGGGCGAAGACTTTGGCGCAGAGGCACCGGATGACATCATGGAAGCGTGTTTTGACGACATGCTCACAGGCCAGGGGGAGGGGGCAGGCTGGCAATTTTCCCGTCAGACGCAGCAAACCTATGCCGATCGCAAACCGGGCGTCTGGGCGCGCGATGCGGTGCTGTGGGGTGGCAACTTAGCCGTGCTGACCAGCATGTTGGGCACGCCGTACTTTCCGCAAGTTCAAAAAGGCGTGCTTTTTTTGGAAGACATCGCCGAGCATCCCTACCGGATTGAGCGCATGCTCACGCAATGGCTGCATGCGGGAATACTGGCCCAGCAAAAAGCCATTGTGTTGGGCCAGTTCACGCAGTACAAACTGACACCGCATGACAAGGGCTACAAGTTGGACACTGTGGTGCATTGGTTGCGATCACAACTGCGCATTCCTGTCTTGACCGATTTGCCCTTTGGCCATGTTTCTACCAAAGTGTGCTTGCCCGTGGGGGCGACGGTCCAATTGCTGGTGGAAGATCGCGATGCCCTCTTTTTATGGGCGCATGAACACAGTTTGTAATTGGTATAATATGCACTATATTGCCGGTTCATGTGATCCGGCATGACAAATATTGCAATTACGTATCCTACGGAGACAAAGTTTTGAAAACATACAACGCACACTACATCCGCGGCCAATGGGTGGACGCCCAGTCTGACCAGGTGTTCGAAGTACACGATTCCAGCACCGAGGAAATCTTTGCCACCGTCCCGCAAGGGACCCGCAGCGAAGCAGAGCAGGCGGTGCTTGCGGCGCGCGATGCTTTTGACAGTTGGTCGCAACTGCCGGTGGAAACGCGTTGCGCCTACATTGACAAAATTGTCGAAGGCTTGAAAGCGCGCTCCGATGAGATGGCACTTACCATTGCCCGCGAAGTAGGGATGCCGCTGAAACTGGCCAAGATGATTCAAGTCGGAGGCCCGGTGTTCAACTGGGGCAATGCCGCCAAAGTGGCCCGTCGTTTTGTCTGGGAAGAGAAGGTGGGCAACTCTCTGGTGGTGCGCGAGCCCATCGGCGTGGTTGGCTGTATCACCCCCTGGAACTTTCCCTTGAATCAAATCACGCTGAAAGTGGCACCCGCCTTGGCTGCAGGCTGCACCGTGGTTCTGAAACCCAGCGAAATCGCCCCCTTGAATGCCATGATTCTCACCGAGATCATTCACGAAGCCGGGCTGCCCGCAGGTGTTTTCAATTTGGTCAACGGTACAGGCCCCGAAGTCGGCGAGGTGCTGGCTTCTCATCCCCAGGTGGACATGGTCAGCTTTACAGGTTCAACCCGTGCGGGCAAGCGTGTGGGTGAGTTGGCCGCCCAGAGCATCAAGCGCGTGGCCCTGGAATTGGGCGGCAAATCGGCCAGCCTGATCCTCCCGGATGCCGACCTGGAGGCCGCAGTGAAAGGCAGCATTTCCGCCTGTATGCTCAACAGCGGACAAACCTGCTCGGCCCACACCCGCATGCTGGTTCCCGAAAGCCGCTACGAAGAGGTCAAAAAGATTGCGAAAACGGCCATCGCCAAGCTGAGCATTGGTCCGAGCCTGGATGAGAACACCCGATTGGGGCCCCTGGTCAGCGCAGCACAGCGTGACCGTGTGCTCAACTTCATAGACATTGGCTTGAAGGAGGGCGCAGAGCTGGTCGCTGGCAGTGGCGACAAGCCAGCGTTCGACAAAGGCTACTATGTGCAACCCACCATTCTGCGCGTCAAAGCCACGGACACCCTGGCGCGAGAGGAAATCTTCGGTCCGGTCTTGGTCATTCTGACCTACAAAGACGAAGACGAGGCCATCCGCATTGCCAATGACACCCCTTATGGTCTGGGTGGCGGCGTATGGAGCCAGGACGAAGCGCACGCAACCTCCGTTGCACGCCGCATTCGCACCGGCCAGGTAGACATCAATGGCGCGCCCTTCAACAGCAACGCACCCTTTGGAGGCTACAAACAATCCGGCAACGGCCGTGAAAACGGCAAGTATGGGTTTGAAGAGTTTTTGGAGTTCAAGGCACTTCAGTTCAAACCTGCGGCCGCTTGATGACAACCGCAGGGTCCAGCCCTGCGGTTTTTGGTGTGATTTCCAATTACTTTTTTGTTGATTTTCAGTTTATTTAAGTATTCAAAAATACATTCTGAATATTCTTTAATGGCTACAATCGTGGTTTGCATCAAGCTTTGCTCCACGCGCCATGAAACGTATTTTGCTTCTGCTTGCCTGTTGGATTTCAACGGCACCTGTCCAAGCCCAAGCACTTAGCCACCTGGATCAAATCCAGTCACGCAAACAACTACGCGTTTGCATATGGCCCGACTACTACGGCATCACTCTGCGGAATCCTAAAACGCAAAAATTGGAGGGCGTCGATGCGGACATGGCCATCGAATTCGCCAAAGACTTAGGCGTGGGCCTGGAGTTCGTAGACTCTTCATTTGCCCGTTTGATCTCCGATGTGCTGTCGGACCGCTGTGATGTGGCGATGTTTGCCGTTGGCATCACGCCGGCGCGGGCTGACAAGCTTCGCTTTTCAAAACCCACCATGGCGAGTGACATTTATGGCATCACCACGAGGCACAACCGGCGCATCAAATCCTGGGACGACATTGACAAGCCAGGTTCGGTGGTCGCCGTCATCAAAGGCACATTGCATGAACCCATCATGCGTGAGCGTTTGAAATCAGCCACGCTCTCGGTGCTGGATACCCCAATGGCACGCGAACAAGAAGTGTCTTCCGGGCGTGCCGACGTGTTCATGACCGACTACCCCTACAGCAGGCGCATGCTGGAAACCACAGACTGGGCGCGCTTGGTCGCCCCACCCAGCACCTTCCACATGACGCACTATGCATATGCAGTGGCCCCTGGCGATGACCGATGGCTGAGCCGCATTGATCAGTTTGTGCGTGACATCAAGCGCGATGGTCGTTTGATGCAGGCCGCAGCAAAGTACCGCTTGGAAAACATCGTCGTGCGAGATTAGGTTCACAGCAATGGTCACGGTGCCGTGGCACGCCAATGCCAACCGCTACAGCGCATTGACCTATGGGTTTTTGTGTCTGTTTCTCTTGACCACTTTGGGCAGTGTGCTTTACGCCACCTACAAAGACCGAGAAACGCAACTCGAGCGTTACAGCCAGCGGGTTCAGGGCAATGCATTGGTCTACGAAGACCAAATCACGCAAACCCTCCAATGGGTTGAAAACATGATGCGAAGCTTGCCCGAGGTGGCAAGCCTTTCACTGCTTGAAGCACAGCCCCAAACTTTGACGCCGTTGCTGCAGAAATTGCAATACAGCCAGCCTGCGTTGCGATCCTTTTCAATCTATACCGAGAAGGAGGGCATTCGGGCCAGTTCAAACCCATTGAATCTCGGGGTGCGACTGGACCTGTCATCCTTCGATCCCCTTGACCATTTGCCTTCAGAAAATTCTGTATTGCGCATGGGCCCGGGTTGGCAGGGAAGGGACCTGGCCGATGGCTATCCCCTGCGGCCGGGCGAAAACTTAGCCCTGGACCAACCGTATTTTTTCCCCGTGATGATGCGCATCGGGCAGGGCGACAAGGCACTGTTGCTGGTCGCAGCACTGAATCCTGACTTTTTGCTCAACCGGTTGGAACGTTACAACCCAGCCAATACGGAGTTGATGGTCATGCAGCGCCTGGATGGTCGCGTGCTCATGACCACCTGGGAGAGTGTGGCCGAAGCCCAAGCGCACACCCAAATGTTTATTCAGCGTGTTCAAAACGAAGAACGGGGCATGATCGTGGGTGATTGGCTCAGCGCGTTCAGAGCCTCGTCGCGCTTTCCTTTTTTCATCTCGGTTCAAGTGAGTCAGGATCAAGTGCTGGCGACCTGGCGTCAAAAAACCTGGACCATCGGACTGGCCGTCATGGTGGGCCTTTTCGCAGTCTTGGGGGCCACTGTCGTGCTGGTCAGGCGCATCCATCGGGTTGAAACAGCGGAGCGCCAGTACCAGCAAACCATCCTTCAATACTCCCAGGCGCTAGAGCAAAGCCCAAGCGGCATTTTGATTCTCGATGACCGGGGCAGGGTGGTTTATTGCAACGCTTTTTGGACCCAACTCTCTGGCTTCGATGAGGTCCATACCCTGGGACGCCCGCCGAGAATTTTGGACCCCTTGCACACGCCAGAGCAACAGGTGGAGCACATCTGGAAAAAATTGCGTTCAGGGCAATTGTGGCGCGGAGAATTTGTGCAGCCACACAAAGAGGGGCACTCGTTCACTGTGGTGGTTTTGTTGGCACCGATGCGCAATGAGGAGGGCGAGACGACCCATTACATTTGCATTCAACACGATATCAGTGGCATTAAGAAAATGCAGAGCGAGTTGCAGGCATCGCGAGACAAAGCAGAGGCAGCCACCCTCGCCAAAAGCCAATTTTTGGCCAATATGAGCCATGAAATTCGAACCCCGATGAATGGTTTGATCGGGATGACGCAATTTGCTTTGGACGAACCGCTGCCACCCGAGGCACAACGCTATATTGCCAATGCGCACACCTCCGCGGTGTCACTGCTTGGCATCCTGAATGACATCCTGGACTTCTCCAAAATTGAAGCAGGCAAGCTCCAATTGGAGTGGTTGCCAGTGTCTTTGGACGACCTGCTGTCTCAGGTCATCAGCCTCCAATCTGTGGCTGCACAAGCCAAGGGACTGGCGTTGACGCTTGATATCGAACCCGAGGTGCCCCAGCAACTGATGAGCGACCCCGTTCGGCTCATGCAGATCCTCAACAACTTGATAGGCAATGCCATCAAGTTCACGGCTTCTGGCTCTGTGTCAGTTCGCGTGACATTGCCCGCACCATCGTCGCCGTTGCTGTCGACTCAGCCCTTTATCTCATTTGAAGTGCGAGACACGGGCGTCGGCATGTCCGATGGTCAGATGACACAGCTTTTCAAGCCCTTCACGCAAGCCGACAACTCCACCACACGCCTGTTTGGCGGAACGGGCTTAGGGCTGGCGATCAGTCGCAGCTTGTGCCAATTGCTGGACGGTGACCTGCAAATCTCCAGTGAACTGGACCGTGGCACGTGTGTCACGATGTTGTTGCCCCTGAAAAAGCTCGTCCCCGTGGCGCAAGCGCCAGCGCCAAAGATGCCACAAGACGCCTTGGGGCGACTCGCAGGCGCACAGGTGTTGCTGGTCGAGGACCATCCCATGAATCGGCAATTGTTGCAAGTGTTGTTGGCCAAATTGGGGATTCAAACCATCACAGCAGAAAACGGTCAGCAGGCACTGGATTGTCTGACCCAGTCTCCAGAACAATTTGACGCCGTGTTGATGGACGTACAGATGCCCGTGATGGATGGCATCCAGGCCACGCTTCAGATCCGCCAAGACCCACGGTTTGCGTCCTTGCCCATCATTGCGGTCACGGCGAACGCGATGTCAGATGAGCGTGAGTCATGCTTCAAAGCCGGTATGCAAGACTATTTGTCCAAGCCAGTGAACCGGCAGGCTTTGAATGAAGTGCTCCTAAGGTGGATCTGAAATCTCCGGTATTTAATACGATGTATATTATGTTAAATTAAAAAGAGATGTCCAATCATCAAGCTTGATTCAAGGCTTCCGTTTGGCAAGCCATCGCCGCAATCCCTCCTCGACAAGTTCCACCGAGTTCTTGTCGGGACCATTGAGGGCAAAGTCGAGCGCGCTTAAATTCTTTTCGTTCTTGGGGGTCGGGTCAGCGCCTTCGTCAAGCAAAAGTTTGGTGGCATGAGGGGTGCCGTAATGCGCGGCCATCATCAAGGGTGTGGTGCCATTCGGAGACTCGGCATCAATGTATGCATGCATTTCAAGCAAGAGTTTCATCATCTCGACATGCCCCTTGGTGGCAGCGTAATGCAGCGGCGTCCAGCCTGGTTTATTGACGTCCGCGCCCTTTTCGATCAACAACCTGGCCAATGCCAACTGATTGTCAAATGCGGCCATCATCAAGGGGGTTTCGTCGTGTGAATTCTGGACATTCAGCTTGGTCTTGGGCCATCGAATCAAAACTTCGGCGACTTTGGGCGAAGGCTTGCGAATGGCTGCAATCAACGCAGGTTGGCCTTGGGCATCCGGGGTATTGGGGTCAAAGCCTCGCTTCAGGAGCGATTGAACTGTTTGAGCTTGGTCTAATTCGATTGCGCGGAAGAAATCTTCGTAAGTTCCTGCATAAGCTGAAATAACTGTATTGAAAACAACAAGATAAAGAATGTATTTAAAGTAACTTAGAAAACACTTAAGCTTTGTAAAAAAAATGCCTTTCAGAATTACATTGAAATTTAAATTTCCGATTAATATCATAGGTTTATATCTAATAATTAAAGTTGTTTAGAGTTACTTCAAGTTAGTTTAGGCATTCTGAAAAGTAGTTCCGTGTTCCCGGAAGTTGCCGCCGCCACTTCTTCAACAGACAACTGCTTCAGTTCAGCAATTTGTTTGGCAACCCAGGGGACATAGGACGGATTATTGACTTTGCCGCGGTAAGGTGTAGGTGCCAAATAGGGGCTGTCTGTCTCAATCAGCATGCGGTCCAGGGGAACAAAGCGGGCGACATCTCGTAAATCTTCAGCGCTTTTAAACGTCAAGATGCCTGAAAAAGAGATGAAAAAACCCAAATCCAGGGCTGCTCGCGCCACGGCCAGGGTTTCCGTGAAACAGTGAAACACCCCGCCGGCACTGTGGGGGGAGCCATCTTCGCCCTGCTCTTTCAAAATGGCCAGGGTGTCGTCCGAGGCGCTGCGCGTGTGGATCACCAAGGGCAACCGGGTTTGCTGCGCAGCCTGAATATGCACTCTGAAACGGTCTCGCTGCCAGGCCATATCGGCCACACTGCGCTCTCCCAGACGGTAATAGTCGAGCCCCGTTTCCCCAATTCCCAATACTTTGGGCAGTGCAGCAAGCGAAACCAAGTCACCGAGTGTGGGTTCTTGTGCCTCTTCTTCATCTGGGTGAACGCCCACTGTGCACCAAAAATTGGCATGATCTGTCGCCAAGCGATGCACGTCCGGAAAGCTTTCCAGGCGCGTGCTGATGACCAAGGCCCGATCCACCTTCGCTGCCGCCATGGCCTCGCGGATGGCGGACAGGTTGTTGGTCAATTCTGGAAAATTCAGGTGGCAGTGGGAATCAATAAACATGAGATTACCGAGGGCGGCGCAAAGCCTTCTGGGCTTGGCTGAACAACGACTCCAGCATCAGCCCTGCATTGAACGGATGCTCTGCGGTTCGGGCCTCTTGGGCAAGCGACCTGGACCAAGCCGAAAGGGAGCGAACAGTTCCGCCCTCAGGCAGGTCCTGGCGCTCAAAAAAGCGCGGCGCTGCTCCAACCTGCAAGGCCAGCAAATCGTGGCAGAGCTTTTGCAACAAGCTGACGGCTTGGGCCGGGGTCAGCTGGCTCAGAATGCCGGTTTCCCCTCGTTGAAGCGACCTGGGAAACGCCGCCCAATGCTTGGCCTGGATGCCATCGGTCTGCGTCATGCGCAGGGCGTCGTTCGGCCGTCCGCCGCTGGCACGCAATAAAGCGATGGCTTCTTTCGAGTCAAGACCTGCCTCGGTCAGCCATGCCTGCCCATCAAGGGGCTCTGGCCATTGCAAGGTATGTGTCTGGCACCGGCTGCGAACCGTCGGCAACAAAAGGTGTGCTGCTTCACTGGTCAGCACAAAACGGGTGTTGCCCGGTGGCTCCTCCAGCGTCTTGAGCAGCGTGTTCGCTGTGATGGTGTTCATCCGCTCTGCGGGATAAATCAACACCACCTTGCCCTGCACACCTGAGCGTGTGGTTTGAGAAAAGGACACCATCTGGCGCGCTGCATCCACGCGAATTTCTCGGCTGGCTTTGCGCTTTTTGTCGTCGATGTCCTTTTGTGCCTTTTCATCCAAGGGCCAATGAAGGTCCAGCATGTAAGTTTCAGGCATCAGCAGGCAAAGGTCGGGGTGCGTCCGAACAGCGATGGCATGGCAGCTTTGGCATTGGCCACAAGCCCCCTGCGGGGTAGGACGCTCGCACAGCCAGGCCGAGGCCAAAGCCAGGCCCAATTCATACTGGCCGAGTCCCGATGGGCCTTGAATCAGCCAGGCATGACCTTGCTGGCGCAGCAAATGCGACAGCTGTCGCTGAATCCAGGGTGCCAGGGCGCTCATGGGGCCGGTGATTGAAAAGCCTTGGGAATGGGTACCACAATGGACAGCTTGCCGCGTTGAATCAGTGCACGCGTCAATTGTTGCCACACCTGGTGCCGAGTCTGACTGGCATCGATGGTTATAAAACGATGGGGAGCCTGCTCGGCACGCGCTGCATAGCCCGCATGGACTTGCTCGAAGAAAGCCAGCGGTTGTGATTCAAATCGATCGGGCACCCGTGCGCCGGCCAGTCGTTGGGCGGCAATTGCCGGGTCCAATGCAAACCAGAGGGTCAAATCCGGCTGCCTGACCTTGCCATCCTGCAACTGCACCCATTGCTCCAGTTGTTGCAGTACTTGCAGATCAAAGCCGCGACCGCCGCCCTGGTAGGCAAAGGTGGCATCGGTGAAGCGGTCGCACAACACCACATCGCCACGAGCCAGGGCGGGCTCGATGACTTGTTGCAAATGGTCACGACGGGCCGCGAAAATCAGCAAAGCCTCGGTCAGGGGGTCCATGGCCTGATTCAGCACCAAGCCGCGCAGCGTTTCAGCCAGGGGCGTTCCGCCAGGCTCACGAGTGAGGGTCACACGCCTGCCTTGTTGTTGGAAGGTTTCTGTCAGGCCTTCAATGTGGGTGGACTTCCCTGCCCCATCGATGCCTTCAAAACTGATGAACAAGCCGTTTGACATGGTCTGATTGTCGGTCATGGAGGAGTGCTGTTGCGCTTGCGTTGAAAACGGTCCACTGCAGCATTGTGCTGATCCAGGGTCTCACTGAATTGGCTGCTCCCGTCCCCGCGCGCCACAAAATACAGCGCGCGCGTCTGGGCAGGCTGAACGGCGGCCAACAAGGCCGCTTTGCCGGGCATGGCGATCGGGGTAGGTGGCAACCCTGGGCGGGTGTAGGTGTTCCAGGGGTGATCGGCTCGCAAATGTACACGCTTCAGGTTGCCATCGAAATGGCTGCCCAAGCCATAAATGACCGTAGGGTCGGTTTGCAGGGGCATGCCCAGTTTGAGGCGATTGTGAAAAACGGCTGAAATCAGGGCCCGGTCGCTGGCGCGGCCGGTTTCCTTTTCCACAATGCTGGCCAGTATCAGGGCGGCATCGGCGCTTTGCAGCAAGCTGTCATTGCTGCGCAACTGCCAGGCCTGCGCGAGCTGGCGGTCCATGGCACGCAAGGCCCGCTGCAGAATGCGCAAGTCGGCGCTGTCTTTGCCATAGGTGTAAGTGTCCGGGTAGAAACGGCCTTCGGGCATGACGCCAGGACGGCCCAGGCGGGTCATGAGCTCGTCATCGGTCAGCGTCGAGGTTTCATGCTGCAGGCCATCGGCTTTGGCAAGCGCCAAGCGGAATTGGGCAAAGGTCCAGCCTTCGATCAGGGTCACGGCACGCAAAGATTCATCGCCCCGCACCAATTTCTGCAGCAGTCCCCAGGCGCTGGTCCCGCGCGGGATTTCGTAGCTGCCGGCGCGGATCAGCCGCGATTGGCCGCTCCAGCGAAACAAGGCATATAACAGGCTGGGGTGAACTTCGATGCCAGACGCTGCGCTGAGCTCGGCAATGCTGCGCACGGATGTACCGGGCTCGATCGACAAATCCACAGGGTCCCGAGCCAAAGGCATGGGACGCAATACACCATACGCCGCCAGCATTGCCAGCAGGAGCATGAAGACCAGCAGTCCTGTCAGCAGCTTTTTACCCACAACCTTGTTTCCATCACGATGATTCGAGGAAGATGATAATTCACCCATGAATGCAGCCTCTGACTTCCCCGATCAAACCACCTTGCCGGTGCTGCCGCTGGAAGGCGTCTGCCCCCTGCCCCATCTTGGCATTTTGCGATGCAGCGGCGAAGATGCATCGAGTTTCCTGCACAACCAGTTGACGCAGGACGTGGCTTTGCTGAAGCCCGATCAGGCGCGCCTGGCGGGCTATTGCAATGCCAAAGGCCGCTTACAGGCCAGCTTTGTACTTTTTAAGCGCTCCCCCACCGAAATTTTCTTGGTGTGCCGCCGCGACTTGCTGGCCACCACGCTCAAACGTTTGTCGATGTTTGTTTTGCGTGCCAAGGCCAAGCTGAGCGACGCCACCGAGGCGTTCTCGCTGTGGGGCGTGGCCGGTGCCTCTGCCACCGAATTGGCGCCGCAGGCCTTGCCCTGGACCCGCATTCAGAGGGGCGAGGCCGACCTGCTCACGCTGTATCCCGCCCAAGGCCAAGCGCGCGCACTTTGGATCGGCCCTCAAGGGCAAGCCCCGCAAGGGCCGGCGCTCTCCCATGAACTTTGGCTGGCGGGTGAAGTGTTGAGCGGTGTGGCTGATGTCCAGCAAGCCACCTTCGAAGCCTTTGTTCCCCAAATGCTGAACCATGAGTCGGTTGGCGGCGTGAACTTCAAAAAAGGCTGCTACCCAGGCCAGGAGGTGGTCGCGCGCAGTCAGTTTCGCGGCACCTTGAAGCGCAGAACCTATTTGCTGATGGGCCAAGAAGCCATGCAAGCAGGTCAAGAAGTCTTCCACAGTGGGGACGCCAGCCAGCCCTGCGGTTTGATTGCTCAGACAGCCAGTGTGATCCATCAGGGGCAAGCCCACCACCTGGCCCTGGCCTCGTTGCAAACTGGCGCTGTGCTGGAGGGCAGCTTGCAGTTGGCACAGCCAGGGGGCGTGGCGCTGCATGTCCTGCCCTTGCCTTACACCCTGCTGGAGGACGTGTGAGTTTGCCTGCCACTGCGCGACAGGCACCCTTGTCCAAAGAAATGGCCGATGTGCTGCGGCGCATCGCACGCGCGGGTCGGCCGCATTTCCATCACATGACACCATCACAAGCCCGGCAGGCTTACGCCGCCGGCGCTGGCGTACTGGACTTGCCGTCCTTGCCCATGGCGCGCGCCGAGGCCTTGCGCATTCCCAGCCGCGATGGCACCGCATTGCATGCCATGCTGTGGGATCCTCAAGTGCGCCAGAACCACGAGGTTGCGCGTGCGCTACGACCAGTGCTGGTTTATTTTCATGGTGGCGGCTTCATGATTGGCAGCGTGGAAACCCACGCCTTGTTGTGCCAGCGCCTGGCTTCCTTGGCCGACTGTGTGGTCGTGTCTGTCGATTACCGGCTGGCGCCCGAGCACCCCTTCCCTACCGCACACAATGACGCCTGGGATGCCTTGCAGTGGCTGCATGCGCAGGCCAGCACTCTGGGCCTGGATCCTGCGCGCATGGCGGTCGGTGGCGACAGCGCGGGCGGCACCCTCAGCACGGCCTGTGCTTTGCATGCGCGAGATGAAGGACTGCCGCTGTGCATGCAATTGCTTTTTTATCCTGGCTGCTCGTCCCACCAGGAGTGGCCCTCTCACCATCTTTACGCGACGGGCTTCATGCTGGAGCGCGAAAGCATTGATTACTTTTTCAGCCATTACCTGCAACAAGCCGGTGACCGCGAGAACTGGCGGTTTGCGCCGTTGGTGGCGCCTGACTTGCAAGGCCTGGCACCCGCCTGGATCGGTCTGGCGGAATGTGACCCCTTGTTCGACGAGGGGCTGGCCTATGCAGACCGCATGCGCTTTGAAGGCGTCCCGGTAGACCTGGAAATTTACCGCGGCGTAGTACATGGATTTGTGCAAATGGGACGCGCCATTCCACAAGCCCGTGAGGCGCAAGCCCATGCGGCGCAGGCGTTGCGCCAAGCCTTTCAAACGGCGCCAAGCTGAATGTTGCCACCGGGCTACCGACTCCACATTGGCTCATGGGCCAGCCTGCAGGTTTGGGCTGCGGCTGTGCGCATCGCTGTGTTTGTGCAGGAACAGGGGATCCCTGTGGCCGAAGAATGGGATGAAGTCGATGCCGGTGCACTGCATGCTGTGATCACCGATGCTCAGGATGTTCCCATTGCCACCGGGCGCTTGTTACAGCCCCAGCCAGGCTTGGCCCAAATTGGCCGCATGGCCGTGCTGAGCTCGCACCGTGGCCAGCATTTAGGCGCCAGCATCCTGCAAGCCTTGTGCGATGCAGCTTACGCCCGGGGCGATACCCAATGCGTCTTGCACGCCCAACGCAGCGCGGAGGGCTTTTACCGCCGTCATGGTTTTGAACCCGAAGGTGAGCCTTACGATGAAGTGGGCATAGAACACATCACCATGCGCAAATAGCTGCGCACTCTGCGTAACCGCGAACGCAGCCCGGCTAGACGGTCTTATGTGAGGGCGTTAACGTGCGCCATATCGGGTTTTGCCAGCCATTCGCCCCATTCATCCGCCAATTGCTGGGCCGCTGAGACACATTGCCGCCAAACCGCTACCCTGGCCTTCAAATCTTGACCGTAGCGGGTGAAATCGGTGCGATCGGGCAGCTTGCCATTGGGCAAGGTCGCCACCCATTCAGGGCTGGGTGACAGCAACACCATGCGGTCCAGAAACGGCGTCGTCCGGTGACGGTGTTTCAAGGCTTTGTCCAACCAACCCGGCACCACTTGCCTTTGAAAATGCGGGTACAAAACCAGTCCTTGCTGGTTGCGGTAATCCAGATGCAGGTGGTAATCGGTGATGCCCCCATCCCAGTAAGCACCTCGGGGGCCGCCCGGCACATCGTGCACCGCTTTCAGCACAAATGGGATGGCGCAACTGGCCTGTACCGCCGCCATGAAATTGGTCTCGCTGAGGGCGACATGAAGGGTCCTGTAGTCCTGGGTGGCAAAAGGCAATTCGCTGGGAGAACCACCGGGCGTAGGGCTTGAGAACACCACGCGTTCCAGAAATGTGCCCAATGCCTGCCTGTGGACCGCATTGGCCACATAAGCTGCGGCATAACCCATAGGCGTGGCCCAGGCACTCTCGCGCGACAGCAAATGCCGCCCATGCGAGGTCATTACATGCAGGCGGTAGCGCGGATGGCTCAGTACCTCTGCGACGCGCCCCCCATAAAACAAGGCCAGGTTGTGGCCAAATTCGGCACTGATCTGTTCGGCCGAGGGGCGAGATTGGCCCGGCTTCAATTCGTAATGCTGGTGAATGTAATCATGTTCGAGGCGCTCAAAGGCTGTCACCGGCTGTTGCAGGCAGGCGGTTGCCATGCGCCATGCGCCAATCGAGGCTCCCACCAGGTGAACAGTGTGCTGGCTGTGGGCCAGCCATTCGCCAAACAGAAACCTGTCCATAGGTCCCAGGATCAAGCCCTTGGGCCCACCTGCCGCCCCCGGCATCACCGTGATATCTTGCGGCGCCAAGCCCTGCGCTTGCAAGTGTTGCAAGGCGACTGGACCCGCCTGAATGTGCAAGGCTCGCATGGTTTACTTTTTCAGGCCCTGCAGCTTGGCGAAAGCCGAGGCCATCGCAGACTGGCTCTGCCCTGATGCAGGCGGTGCACTACGCTGGCGTTGGTCGCGTGCGGCATGTTCAAAACGAATGTCGCGGGGTCCTTGGCCTCTGGCGACTGGTGCGGCATCAAGCTTCATGGTCAGGCTGATGCGTTTGCGTGCGGGGTCCACTTCAAGCACTTTCACCTTGACAATGGCACCGGTCTTGACCACTTCGCGTGCATCGCTGACAAATTGATGGCTCAATTGACTGACATGCACCAGGCCGTCCTGGTGCACACCCAGATCGACAAAGGCGCCAAAAGCAGCCACATTGCTGACCGTGCCTTCCAGCACCATGCCCTCTTTCAAATCCTGGATGTCCTCCACACCGTCCGTGAAGCGTGCCACCTTGAAATCGGGTCGGGGATCGCGACCCGGCTTTTCCAGCTCAGCCAGGATGTCGCGTACGGTGATCACACCCACGGTGTCGTTGCCAAACAGTTCAGGCTGGAGCTTCTTGAGCATGTCGGCGCGGCCCATTAATTCCTGGATCGGGCGACCGGTATGGCCCATGATTTTTTCAACCACGGGATAGGTTTCGGGATGGACACCCGTCATGTCCAGCGGGTTGTCACCTCCGCGAATGCGCAAAAACCCTGCGCTTTGTTCAAAGGTTTTGGGGCCGAGCCCCGTTACCTGCAACAACTGCTGGCGGTTGGCAAACGCGCCATGGGCTTCCCGCCATCGCACCACCGCCCGCGCCGTGGCCGGCGACAAACCCGAGACCCGCGACAGCAGGGGCACGCTGGCGGTATTGAGGTCGACGCCAACCGCGTTCACGCAATCTTCCACCACCGCGTCCAGGGTGCGAGCCAATTCCGCGGGGTTGACATCGTGCTGGTACTGGCCGACGCCAATGGCCTTGGGGTCAATTTTGACCAGCTCTGCCAGGGGGTCTTGCAGGCGGCGTGCAATGCTGGCGGCGCCGCGCAGGCTGACATCCACATCGGGCATTTCCTGGCTGGCGTATTCACTGGCGCTGTACACCGAGGCGCCCGCCTCGCTGACCACTACTTTTTGCAAATCCAGGTCGGGTTTGATGCGGGTCAGCTGCTTGATCAAGTCCGCGGCCAACTTGTCTGTTTCCCGGCTGGCGGTGCCATTACCGATGGCCATCAGGTTCACGTTGTGGGTGGCACACAACTGTCCCAAGGTATGCAAGGAGCCTTCCCAATCGCGCCGGGGCTCATGTGGGTAAACCGTGGCCGTGGCCACCAGCTTGCCCGTGGCATCGACAACAGCCACTTTGACGCCGGTGCGAATGCCAGGGTCCAGGCCCATCACCACGCGCTGGCCTGCAGGGGCGGCGAGCAACAAGTCGCGGACGTTGTCGCCAAACACCTTGATGGCCACTTTTTCGGCCTCTTCGCGCAAGCGCGCAAACAAATCGCGCTCGGTGGACAGGCTCAACTTGACGCGCCAGGTCCAGGCCACGCATTTGCGAATCAAATCATCGGCAGGGCGAGCTTGGTGACGCCACCCGAGGTGCAAGGCCACCCTGCCCTCGGCCTGGCTGGGTTGTCCGGGTTCGGGCTCGATGGGCAACGCCAGCTTGGCATCCAGAATTTCGAGCGCGCGTCCGCGAAAAACGGCCAATGCCCGGTGCGAGGGCACACGACACAGGGGTTCGTCGTAATCGAAGTAGTCACGAAACTTGGCCACATCGGGGTTGTTTTCGTCTTTACCAGAAGCCAGCTTGCTGCGAAACAGCCCCTCTTGCCACAGCCACTCGCGCAGGTTTTGCACCAGTGACGCGTCCTCGGCCCAGCGCTCAGACAGAATGTCGCGAACCCCGTCCAGAACCGCGGCGACCGTCGAAAAATCAGCCCCCTCCACACGGCCTGCGGGCTGCAGGTAGGCTTGCGCAGCGTCGGTGGGCACCTGTTGAGGGTTGGCAAACAAGGCATCGGCCAGAGGCTCCAGGCCCGCTTCTCGGGCGATCATGCCTTTGGTTCTTCGCTTGGGTTTGAACGGGAGGTAAAGATCCTCGAGCGCTTGCTTGGTGACCGCGTCCATCAGGGCGGCCTGCAGTTCTGGCGTGAGCTTACCTTGTTCCTGAATGCTTTTCAGCACCGCTTCTCTGCGTGCTTCTAGCTCACGCAGATAGTCCAGACGATGCGCCAGCTCGCGCAATTGAATGTCATCCAGGCCACCGGTGGCCTCCTTGCGGTAACGGGCGATGAATGGCACCGTGGCGCCCCCGTCCAACAACTCGATGGCGGCGCGAACCTGATGTTCGGTGACTTTGATTTCGGCGGCAATTTGCCGAGTGATGAGATGCATGCTGGCTGGAACGAATCAACAGGTAAGCCGGCGAGTTTGCCACACTCGCCAGCCTGCAATCAGCGTGTCGAATCAGCTGCGCAAGGCTGCGCGCAACTCCTGGCCAATTTCAGGGCGTTCGGCAAACGGATCTGGCGGGTTTGCCCCTTGCACAATGGCCTCGGTACGGCGCTGAACGTTGCCCAGCGCGCGTGGATGGCTGTATACATAGAACTGGTCTGCCGCGATGGCATCAAACACTTTTTGCGCCACGTCAGCCGCGCTCACTTTGCCGCTACTGACGGCCTTTTCGCTCATGGCCTGGCCAATCAACTGGCTCTTGGTGGGCTTGTCGGCCGCCAGGTTGGATGGGCGGTTGCGATCGCTGTGGTGAATGCCGGTGGGAACAAAGTAAGGACACAGGACGCTGGCACCGATCTGATCCGTGACCAGTTTCAGGTCCTGATAAAGCGTTTCGGTCAATGACACCACGGCATGCTTGGTCACGTTGTAAATACCCATGTTGGGCGGCGTGAGCAACCCAGCCATGCTCGCAGTATTGACAATGTGGCCCTGGAAACCGGGGTCTTTCGCAGCAGCGGCCAGCATCATTGGTGTGAACAAGCGAACGCCGTGGATAACGCCCCACAGGTTGACCCCCATGACCCATTGCCAATCTTCCAGGGTGTTTTCCCAGACCAAGCCGCCTGCCGCCACGCCGGCGTTGTTGAAGACAAAATTCGGTGCGCCAAAACGTTGCTCGACCGCCTTTGCCAGAGCCTGCATTTGCTCTGCACTGGACACGTCCACGCGCTGTGCCAGCACCTGTACGCCTTGCGCCTCCAACTCAGCCCTGGCTTTGTCCAGCGCGTCTTGCTGCACATCCACCAAGACCAGGTTCATGCCCAATTTGGCGCCGATTCGGGCACATTCCAGGCCGAAACCTGAAGCGCCACCGGTCAGAACAGCGGTTTTGCCTTTGAAGTTCGTGATCATGCTTCAGCCTTTTTCAGAATGAACCCAGTGCGTGGGAAATGAACATGGACAATGCCTGCGCGGGGGTCTGCGCGCCGCAGCACGTAACGGGTTCGCGTTGCGGCCAGCAAGGTGCCCTGCGTGGGTTCCAGCCCAAAGCTTTCGGCCACCACGACCACCTCCGATCCCAGGGCAATGCCATGCTCGTCCTGAAAGGCTTCCTTGGGCAATGGCGCAGGGGTGGAGGCTTTGGACAAGGCCAAAGCCTGCGTGGAGGTCATGTCTTGCGAGGTGCAGTGGCCCAGTTTGGCCATGCGGTCGATCCATGTGCGGACGTTGGGCGTGGCATCCAGAATGCCTGCCATGACCGGTGTTTTGTTCACCGTGAACCACAGGGGGTGGTACACCGAGAAGTCGGCCACACTGGGCTGTTCACCCAGTAAAAACGGACGGTCGTCCAGCATATTGGCCAGCCGGCGCAAGTAGCTCTTGTACATGGCGCCGGCATCCGGGCCGGGCATGCGCGGGGCGCCGCCACGCATGGCAGCGCGGTCTTGCACAAACGATTTGATTTGTTCCGGAGTGGCATCTGCAAACACCTGGGCCACACCGGCGGGCTGGAAGTTGTAGGCCATGGCAACCGGAAACAAGAGGCTGTCTGCCCATTGGGCCACGATGCGCGCCTCACCTTTGCAAGCCTCTGGGTACAGCGTGGGATGGGGGGCCAGTTGCTCCAAGACATCGCAAATCAGGGCGGTGTCGCAGTAAATGTCGGCACCGATTTGCAAAAAAGGCGTTCGACGGTAGCCCCCCGTGAGGGCGACCACATCGGGCTTGGGCATGATGTTGGGGATGATCACGCTGATCCAGGGCAATTGCTTGTAGCCCAGAATCAGGCGAATCTTCTCGGCAAAAGGCGACACCGGGTAATGGTGCAAAACAAGTTGTGTCATGGCGCTGTCCACTCAGATCAGCTTGACCAATTGCTTGCCAAAATTCTTGCCTTTCAGCAAACCCAGGAAAGCTTCGGGTGCGCTGGCCAAATTGGGGGCCACCGACTCACGTGGGCGTAATTTGCCTGTCGCAACCAATTGCCCAAGCTCTTGCAATGCCTCGGGCCAGACTTCCATGTGCTCGCTGACGATGAAGCCTTCTATCTTCATGCGGTTGATCAAAATCAGCGAGGGCACAGCCATGGGCAAGGGCGCGCCATCGTAGCCAGCGATCATGCCGCAGACCGCAATGCGTGCAAAGGCATTGGTGCGCAGCATCACGGCATCCAGCACTTTGCCGCCCACGTTTTCGAAATGGCCATCAATGCCGTTGGGGCAAGCATCGCGCAAGGCTTTGGACAAAGAAGCAGCATCCGCATGCTGCTTGTAATCAATGCAAGCATCGAAACCCAGTTCGTTCACCACATAGTCGCACTTGTCTTTGCCACCGGCAATGCCCACCACGCGGCAGCCGCGGGCTTTGGCCAGGGCACCGTAGGCACTGCCCACAGCGCCGCTGGCGGCACTGACAGTCACGGTCTCACCCGCCTTGGGTGCAATGATTTTCACCAAGCCGTACCAGGCGGTCACCCCCGGCATGCCGACGGCACCCAGGTAATGGCTCAGAGGCACATGCGTCGTATCCACTTTGCGCAGCATGCCCAGGGCATCGCCTTGCACGACGCTGTAATGTTGCCAGCCGCCCATGCCCACCACCGAGTCGCCAACTTTGAACTTGGGATGGCGACTCTCTTCCACCACGCCCACGGTGCCGCCGATCATGACCTCGCCCAAGGGTTGAGGTTGGGCATAGCTTTTGCCATCGTTCATCCGGCCTCGCATGTAGGGGTCGAGGCTCAGGTAATGGTGGCGCACCAGCACTTGTCCCTCTTGCAGAGGGGCTGTCTCTGTGGTCACCAGGCGAAAGTTGTTGACGGTGGCTTCGCCTTGAGGGCGGTTGTCGAGAAGGATTTGCAGGTTTTGTGGCATGGCCAGTTGTCTCCGGGTAAAGATCAGTCGGTGGAAAGTTGGGCGGGAGCGTCGGCCGTCACAGGGCGGCGTACGACATAACGAAAGGTGCCGGTGGCGTGGGCGCACAATTGGTTGCTGGCATCGTAAATGGCCGATTCCGCAAACGCCAGGGTCTTGGTGCGATGTTTCAATGTACCGCGCGCGATCAGCGCCCCAGCGGCGGGACGCATGAAGCTGGTCTTCATCTCGATCGTGACAATGCCCAAGCTTTTGTCCACGCTGCGCGAGGCCGTGGCCATGGACACATCAAGCAAGGTCATCACCGCGCCACCATGAGCCACCGCAAACGAGTTGGTGTGTTCACTTTTGGGGGTGAAGTGAATTTCTGACTCACCGTTCTCAAAGCTTTTCATTTGAAAACCCAGCAACTCGACGAAGGGAATGTGAACGCCAAAAGCAGGCACGGGTGTCTCGGCAGAACTCATCCTGTTCAGCCTCCCATGACCACACTGACACCCCCATCGACGGCCAGCCATTGACCGGTGATGTGCTTGCCAGCATCCGAGGCATACAACACACACAAGCCCTTGAGGTCTTCGTCATCGCCCAGGCGTCCCAGAGGGGCGCCTGCGGCCAGGCGTTCTTCACCCAGGTTTTTCAAAGTGCCAGCGGTCATCTTGCTGGGAAAGAAGCCGGGACAAATGGCATTGACCCGGATGTGATGGGGGCCCCACTCTGCCGCCAGCGCACGGGTAAAGTTGACCACCGCGCCTTTGGAGGTGTTGTACGCAATGGTGGTCATGCCACGAGGGTTGCCAGCCAGCCCGGCAATGGAGGCAATGTTGATGATGCTGCCCTGGCGACGCGGAATCATGGAATGCTTGGCCAGGTACTGGCTCAAGATGAAATAGCCGCGAATGTTCAGGTCCATGACCTTGTCCCAGGCAGCCACGGGATGCTCTTCGGCGGGCGCACCCCAGGCAGCGCCTGCGTTGTTCACCAAAATGTCCACATGGCCCAGGCGCTGAAGGGTTTCTGCGCCCAGGCGATGGATGTCCTCTTCCTGACCGCAATCGGCCGCGATCCAATCGGCGTTTATGCCTGCGGCCTTCAGCTCGGCGGCTGCAGCTTCCAGGTCGGCAGCTTTGCGCGAACTGAGCAGCACATGCGCCCCCGCTTCTCCCAAGGCATGCGCCATTTGCAAGCCCAAGCCACGGGAGCCGCCGGTGACCAGGGCGGTCTTGCCTTGCAGGTCGAAAAGTTGTTGCAGGGTTCGGGTCATTCCATGTCTCCGTTAAAAAGCGTCTTCCGCCACATCGGCACAGGTGCGGTCGCGGTTGGCCACCACCTGCAGCCAGGCACCAATTTTGGGAAGTTCATAGTGGTAAAAGAACCGGCAAGCGGCACGGCGTCCCTGATCGGCGGCGGAGGCGCCATCGGACGCCATGGCCACATCAAGCCACATCCACGACAACACCGTATGGCCAAAGGCCTGCATGTAGGGCACTGCATTGGCCAGGGCATCCACGGGTTGTTCGGTCTGCCAGGCGGCCTGGGTGGTTTGTTGCACTTGATCCAGAGCGGACAACAAAGCTTCGGCGTGGCGCGACAAATCTGGGCCGCATGAGCGTGCACGCAGGGCTGTTGCCTGCATCCGTGCCGCCAGAAGCTTCAGACCCTGGCCTTGCTCCATCAGGACTTTGCGCCCCAGCAAATCCATGGCCTGAATACCATGGGTGCCTTCGTGAATCATGTTCAGGCGGTTGTCTCGCCAATATTGCTCGACCGGGAAATCGCGGGTGTAACCGTAGCCGCCATGAATTTGAATGGCCAGGCTGTTGGCTTCCAGACACCATTCGCTGGGCCAGCTTTTGACGATGGGTGTCAAAACCTCGAGCAACAGACGTGCCTCATTGGCTTGTTCAGGCGTGCCTGTGTGCTGCTCGTCCACCAGTCGGGCGCAGTACAAACCCAGTGCCAAAGCGCCTTCGCCGTAAGTTTTTTGGGCCAGCAGCATGCGCTTGATGTCGGCATGCTCGATGATGCGCACCGGGGGTTGGCTGGCGTCTTTGCCAGCGGGACCCATCGGACGGCCTTGCGGGCGGTTGCGGGCATACTCGAGCGAGGCATAGTAACCGGCCAAACCCAGCATGGTGGCGGCAAGGCCCACGCCGATGCGGGCTTCGTTCATCATGTGGAACATGCATCGCAGGCCTTCGCCTGGGTGACCCACCAAATAGCCAATGGCGCCACTGCCCTGCCCGTCCAGCCCGGCGCCCCGCACTTTGTATTTGCCCTCGCCAAAGTTCAGCAAAGTATTCACTGTGCCGCGCCAGCCGCACTTGTGGTTCAGGCCAGCCAGGGCCACATCGTTTCGCTCGCCGGTCAGTTGTCCTTGCGAATTCACCAGTTGCTTTGGCACGATGAAAAGCGAAATGCCTTTGGTGCCCGGGATGGTCTTGCCATCGGGCCCCGGAATTTTGGCCAGGACCAGGTGAACAATGTTCTCCGTCAGGTCATGCTCCCCCGTGGAGATCCACATCTTGTTGCCCTTGAGGCGATAGCGGGAACCTAGCGGGTCTGACTCAAAATCATCGCCATCCGGAACCGCCCGCGTGGCCACATCACTCAGAGAAGAGCCCGCTTGCGGCTCGCTCAAGCACATGGTGCCGGCCCAACGCCCTGAAAATTCATTCAGCGCGAACACTTTCTTTTGCAACTCGCTGCCATGTGCCATCAGCAAATTGGCATTGCCAACGGTCAACAGGCCGCCGCCAATGCTGACGGAGGCGCAGGCAAAAAATGCGTTGGCCGCTGATTCCACGCTGAAAGGCAATTGCATGCCGCCTATCTCGTAGTCTTGCGCGGCGCTCAACATGCCTGAGGCCGCATACGCCTCGTGTGCATCATGGGTTGCTTGCGGCAAGATGACCTTGTCGCCTTCCATGCGCGGCTCTTCAATGTCCACTGTGCGGTTGAAGGGCGCATATTTTTCGCGCGCTATACGCTCGCAGGTGTCCAGCACGGCATCAAAGGTTTCGCGAGAGTGCTCGGCGTAGCGCGCACGCTCACGCAGTTGTTCGACCTTGAGCCAGTCGTACAGTAAAAAATCAACGGTGGGGCGCAAACGCATGCACGACTCCGAATAAAAGAGCCCAGCAAAACTCTGGCGCTTTGCTGGGCCGGGGACAACGCGTGATGTTCAGTGCGAGGTCACAGAACCTCAAACACGCCCGCAGCGCCCATGCCGCCACCAATGCACATGGTCACGGCGACACGCTTGGCGCCACGGCGCTTGCCTTCAATCAGGGCATGGCCCGTGAGACGCTGACCACTCACGCCGTAGGGATGGCCCAGCGCGATGGCACCGCCATTGACATTCAGACGGTCGGCGGGAATGCCCAGCTTGTCACGGCAATACAGCACTTGCACCGCAAAGGCTTCGTTCAATTCCCACAGGTCAATGTCGTTCACGCTCAGGCCGAGGCGCGACAGTACCTTGGGTACGGCAAACACCGGGCCGATGCCCATTTCGTCGGGTTCGCACCCTGCGACGGCAAAGCCCAGGAAGCGCCCCAGGGGCTTGAGGCCTTTGCGGCTGGCCATTTCTTCGCTCATGATCACACAGGCGCCTGCGCCGTCCGAGAACTGGCTGGCATTGCCCGCACTGACGGTGCCGCCGGGCATCGCTGGCTTGATACTGCTGATGCCTTCTTTGGTTGTGCCTTCGCGGGTTCCTTCGTCGCGGCTGACGGTCACCTCCTTGGTCATCAGGCCCATGACTTTGTCAATCACGCCTGCCTTCACCGTGATGGGCGCAATCTCGTCGTCGAATTTGCCTGCAGCTTGGGCGGCACAGGCTTTTTGCTGGCTGCCAGCGCCGTACTCGTCCATGACATCGCGGCTGATGTTGTAGCGCTTGGCCACTTGCTCGGCGGTTTGCAGCATGGGCCAGTAAATTTCAGGCTTGCTTTTCAGCAAGCCCGGGTCCTGGAACATGTGCATGTTCATTTCTTGCTGCACGCAAGAAATGCTTTCCACGCCGCCGGCCACGTAAGCGTTGCCCTCGCCTGCAATGATGCGTTGCGCGGCCAGGGCAATGGTTTGTAAGCCCGAGGAGCAAAAGCGGTTGATGGTCATGCCGCTGACGCTGATGGGCATGCCTGCGGCCAAGGCGCATTGGCGCGCGATGTTCCAGCCGGTTGCCCCTTCAGGGTTGGCGCAGCCCATGATGACGTCTTCAATTTCGGCGGCATCAATGCCTGCACGCGCAATGGCGTGCTTGATGGCATGGCCACCCAATGTGGCGCCGTGGGTCATGTTGAATGCGCCTTTCCAGCTCTTGGCCAGAGGGGTGCGTGCGGTAGAGACGATGACTGCGTTGGTCATGGTAAGTCCTTCGGTGTGAATCAGTTGACGTTGTTGAAGGACTTGCCTTCAGCCGCGAGACGGGCCAGCAAAGGTGCGGGCTGCCAGAAAGCGCCATCGTCCAGGGGGTTCTTGGCAAAACGGCTCATGGTTTGGGCCACATTGAACAAGCCAACCTGGTCTGCATAAAGCATGGGGCCACCGCGGTGCATGGGGAAGCCGTAGCCCGTCAGGTACACCATGTCGATGTCACTGGCCTTGGAGGCAATGCCCTCCTCCAGAATGTGAGCGGCTTCGTTCACCAATGAGAACACCAGGCGCTGAACGATTTCTTCGTCTGACACCTTGCGCGGCGTGATCCCCAGGTCTTGGCGATGCTTGGCAATCATGTCTTCGACCAGCTTGGAGGGAATGGCGTCGCGCTTGCCAGCTTGGTAGTCGTACCAGCCGGCGCCGGTTTTTTGGCCATAGCGGCCAAGTTCGCACAACAGGTCAGCGGTCTTGCTGTATTTCATGTGTGGCTTTTCTTGGTAGCGACGCTTGCGAATGGCCCAGCCAATGTCATTGCCTGCCAGGTCGCCCATGCGGAAGGGACCCATGGCGAAACCAAAGCGTTCCACCGCTTTGTCCACCTGTTGTGGGGTGCAGCCTTCCTCGAGCAGGAAGCCTGCCTGACGGCTGTATTGCTCGATCATGCGGTTGCCAATGAAGCCATCGCAGACGCCAGACACCACACAGGTTTTCTTGATCTTCTTGCCAATGGCCATGACGGTGGCCAGCACGTCTTTGGCGGTTTTCTCGCCACGTACGACCTCCAGCAACTTCATGACGTTGGCAGGGCTGAAAAAGTGCGTGCCAATGACATCTTGCGGGCGCTTGGTGAAAGAGGCAATTTTGTTCACATCCAGTGTGGAGGTGTTGGAGGCCAGGATGGCACCAGGCTTCATCACTTCGTCCAGCTTTTTGAACACCGTTTCCTTAACGCCCATTTCTTCAAACACGGCTTCGATCACCATGTCGGCATCTTTGATGTCGTCATAGCTGAGAGTGGTGCTCAGCAGGGCCATGCGCTCGTTGTACTTGTCTTCCTTGAGTTTGCCCTTCTTGACCTGGGCTTCGTAGTTCTTCTTGATGGTCGCAATGCCACGGTCCAGAGCGTCTTGCTTCATCTCCAGGATCTTGACGGGGATGCCGGCGTTCAGGAAATTCATCGAGATGCCGCCACCCATGGTCCCCGCGCCAATGACAGCGACCGACTTGATGGCACGCACAGGGGTGTTGTCGGGCACATCCGGAATTTTGGACGCCGCACGCTGCGCGACAAACAAGTGACGCAGTGCGCGGCATTCGGGGGTGACCATCAAACCCAGGAACAGCTCTCGTTCGTACACCATGCCGTCGTCGAATTTCTTCTTGGTGGCGGCCTGAACCGCATCCACGCATTTGGCCGGCGCCGGGAAATTTTTAGACATGCCCTTGACCATGTTGCGCGCAAACTGAAAATAGGCATCGCCCATGGGGTGTTTGCACGGCAAGTCGCGCACGCGGGGCAATGGGCGCACATCGGCCACAGAGCGGGCAAAGGCAATGGCCTCTTCCATCAAGGAGTCGGCGGAGGCGGTCAGCTTGTCGAACAGCTTTTGGCCAGGCAGCATCGCCAGCATTTCGCTCTTGATGGGCTCGCCGCTGACAATCATGTTCAGGGCAGGCTCGACGCCGATCACGCGCGGCAAGCGCTGAGTGCCGCCTGCGCCGGGAATGAGGCCAATCTTGACTTCGGGCAGCGCCACGCTGCAACCCGGTGCCACCACTCGGTAGTGACAGCCCAACGCCAATTCCAGGCCGCCGCCCATGGCCACGGTGTGAACTGCCGCCACAGCGGGCTTGGGGCTGTTTTCGAGTGCCAGGATGAGGCTCAAGAGATTGGGGTCTTGAATGGCCTTCGGAGAGCCGAATTCCTTGATGTCGGCGCCGCCTGAGAATGCCTTGCCAGCGCCGGTGACCACAATGGACTTGATGGCGTCATCGGCAATGGCTTTCTCCAGCCCAGCCATGATGCCCAGGCGCGTGGAAAGCCCCAGCCCGTTCACAGGTGGGTTGTTGAGGGCGATCACGGCGACATCGCCCTGAACGGTGTAGTCAGCACTCATGAGAATTCCTTGAAAAAAGAATGGCAAACGACAAAAAAGAACGGTCGTTCTATTTTCATTTTAGAACGATAAAACAGAAGCCGACCGAGGGTTGTCACCAAGGCTCCAGCCATTCTTTTTGGAGATTTTGCTGGTTTTGCAAAGCCTGTGGCGTCCCCTCAAACACGATTTGCCCACGCCCCATGACCAGCACCCTGTCGGCCAAGGACAAGGCCAGCGGCAGGTTTTGTTCCACCAGCAAGACGGCGACCCCCGATTGGCGCAAAACGCCCAACAAATGGGCCACACGTTCGACCAACAGGGGGGACAGACCTTCGGTAGGTTCGTCGATCAGCATCAACTGCGGCGAGCCCATCAAAGCCCTTCCCAAGGCCAGCATTTGCTGTTCCCCGCCCGAAAGCACCGCGGCTCGGGTGTGCTGCCGATGGGCCAGCATGGGGAACAGCGCATAGACCTCGTCAAACTGCCAACGCTTGGCATGGCGAGCCTGATGCTGGGGCAAGCCCAACACCAGGTTTTGATGCACCGTGAGGGTCGGAAAAACAGCACGGTCTTCGGCCACATAGGCAATGCCCTTGCGGGCAATCTCATGGGTGGCGCAGTTCATCAATGCGTCGCCTTGCCATGACGCCTCGCCTTGTGCAGGACACATTCCCATCAAGGCTTGCACCAGCGTCGAGCGCCCTGCACCATTGCGCCCTAACAACGCAACAATTTCCCCAGGGTGAACGCACAGGCTCACGCCGCGCAAAACAGGCGTGTTGCCTTGTTGTGCATGAAGTGCTTGAACGCGCAACATTCAAGGCACCTCGGGCTGGGCAGACCCCAAATACGCTGCGCGCACGAGGGGGTTGCGTCGAATGGCCTCGGGCGTGTCGTTGGCCACGATGCGCCCGTCCACCAGCACAACGATGCGATCGGCCAGGTCAAACACCACACCCATGTCATGTTCCACCAGCAGCAGGGTCTTGCCCTCGGTCATGCGCCGTATCAGCTGGACCACATGGCGCGATTCGCTGTGGCTCATGCCGGCAGTGGGTTCATCCAAAAGCAACAGCGTGCTGTCTGCGGCCAATGCCAGTCCCAATTCAAGGGTTCGCTGATCGGCGTAGCTCAGGTGTTTCACCAGTGTGTTCTGGTGAGACGTCAATTGCAATCGCGTCAAAAGCAATTGGGCCTTTTGTTCAAGCGCAGCATGCTTTGACAGCGCACGCCAAAAGCACAAGCCAATCTTGAACGAGCGCATCAAGGCACAGCGCATGTTGTCCAGCACCGTCAGGCTGGGAAACAAATGGGTGATCTGAAAGCTGCGCGCCAGTCCCCGCTGGTGCAATTCTGAAGGGGTGCAACCTGCGATCGTTTGGCCGTTCAGAAAAATGGCCCCCGTGGTCGGTCTTTGGCGACCACTGATGAG
>VERE01000032.1 GCA_018882835.1 Limnohabitans sp. | reverse complement strand
GTACTTGTCAGAAGTGTCAGGTTTTTTGTCAAACCTCATGACTAGTGAAAACCCTAGGTATGTAATTAAACTATGACGTCAATTTAAATTGACAGTATCGACCCAGTTGACTAAAGTGGCCAGGTGAATAACGCAAAAGGGTTTGAATGACGCGCTCCGGTTCCTCAGGGTCGAACATGCCGCCGGGCCTGTACACGCCGGAGCAGCGCGCCCGCCGTGACGCCACGCGGTGGACCTGGGTCCAGGGCGTGCTGGCGCCCGTGCAGTTTTTGGCCTGCCTGATCAGTCTGGGGCTGGTGCTGCGTTGCTTGCTCACAGGGGAGGGCGAAAGCTTGGCACTGCTGTCGGTCATCGTCAAGACGGGGCTGCTGTACACCATCATGCTCACCGGTTGTATTTGGGAAAAAGTCGTGTTCGGACAGTATTTGTTCGCGGCGGCATTTTTCTGGGAGGACGTATTCAGCATGTTGGTGCTGGTGCTGCACACTGCTTACGTCTGGGCCTGGCTCAACGGTGACTGGGCGGTGCGTGACCTGTTGCTGCTGGCCTTGGCGGCTTATGCCGCCTATGCCATCAACGCCATTCAGTTCCTCCTGAAATTGCGGGCGGCGCGGCTGCAAGAAGCCGCTGGCAAAGACAGTGCGGTCCCCTCGATTGTGTTGACCTCTGGAGAGCGCGCATGAGTCCGGTCATTCCCCTGCGCAGCGTGCCTGCCCAAAGCGGTTGCGCCGACCTGGAGGTGCGCACCGAGCGCGGCCAGCGCGAAGTGTTCTGCGGGCTCACGGGCATCATCTGGCTGCACCGAAAAATCCAGGATGCCTTCTTCCTGGTGGTGGGCTCGCGCACTTGTGCGCACCTGATTCAGTCGGCGGCCGGCGTCATGATTTTTGCGGAGCCCCGCTTTGGCACAGCCATCATTGATGAGCGTGACCTGGCGGGCCTGGCCGATGCCAACGAAGAGCTCGACCGTGTGGTGTCCGAGCTGTTGGCCAGACGCTCCGACATCAAGCTGTTGTTCCTGGTGGGTTCTTGCCCCTCAGAAGTGATCAAGCTCGATTTGTCACGCGCTGCTTTGCGCCTGAGCAAAATGCACACCCCCCGCACCCGCGTGTTGAGCTATTCGGGCAGTGGCATTGAAACCACCTTCACCCAGGGCGAAGATGCTTGCCTGGCGGCCATGGTGCCCGAGTTGCCCGCAGAAACCACCACCGATGCGCATTTGATGGTGGTTGGCACCCTGGCCGATGTGGTGGAAGACCAGCTCAAAAAATTGCTGTTGGCCATGGGCATTCCCCGGGTCGATTTCTTTCCGCCGAGAAACAGCACGTCGATGCCCGCGGTTGGCAAGAACACGCGGTTTTTGCTGGCGCAACCCTTCTTGGCCGACACGGCCCGCGCCCTGGAGTCGCGCGGTGCGCAACATTTGCAAGCCTTGTTCCCGTTGGGCATCGAGGGCACCACCCAATGGCTGATGGCTGCGGCCCAAGCCTTTGGCATTTCGCCGCAGCGTGTCGATGAGGTCACGCAGGGTCCGCGCCAACGTGCGGCCCAGGCCTTGTCGCGGCACCGAGCCTTGCTGCAAGACCGTTCGGTGTTTTTCTTTCCTGACTCGCAACTGGAAATACCGCTGGCGCGTTTTCTGCACCGTGAACTGGGTATGCAGCTGACCGAAGTGGGGACGCCTTATTTGCACCGTCAGCACATGGCGGATGAACTGGCAGATTTGCCCCAGGGGGTGACCCTGGTCGAAGGGCAGCATGTGGAAAACCAATTGGACCGTTGCCTGACGCTCAACCCTGACTTGGTGGTGTGCGGCTTGGGGTTGGCCAATCCGTTGGAAGCCCAGGGCATCACGACCAAATGGGCCATCGAGTTGGTGTTCACGCCCATCCAAGGGTACGAGCAGGCGGGTGACTTGGCCGGCCTGTTCAGTCGGCCCCTAGACCGTCGCATGAAGCTGGTGGCTTAGGAGTCATGACATGCAATTGACACTCTGGACATACGAAGGCCCGCCCCACGTGGGTGCGATGCGCGTGGCCACGGCGCTGAAAGACGTGCACTATGTCTTGCATGCCCCCCAGGGTGACACCTACGCCGACTTGTTGTTCACCATGATCGAGCGCTTGCCGCGCCGGCCACCGGTGACCTACACCACCTTTCAGGCCCGCGACCTGGGGGGTGACACGGCACAGCTGTTCAAAGACGCAGCCCGCGAGGCCTTTGAGCGCTTTCAGCCCAAAGCCATGTTGGTGGGCGCATCCTGCACCGCCGAATTGATTCAGGACGACCCCGGCGGTTTGGCCTTGGCGTTGCAGCTGCCGGTGCCCGTGGTGGCGCTGGAGTTGCCCGCTTACCAGCGCAAAGAAAATTGGGGCGCTGCCGAAACGCTGTACCAATTGGTGCGCAAACTGGCACGGCCACCCAGCCAGACCGAGGGCGATCAGCCGGCCAAACCCAGCTGCAATATTTTGGGACCCACGGCCTTGGGCTACAGGCACCGCGACGATGTGCGTGAAATCCAGGGTTTGCTCACCCGCATGGGCGTCGAGGTGCGCGTTGTGGCACCGTGGCAGGCCACGGTGGAAGACCTGGCCCGATTGCCCGAGGCCGACTTCAATGTGGTGCTGTACCCAGAAATTGCCCAGACCACGGCGAGCTGGCTCGAGCGTCAATTTCAACAACCCTTCACGCGCTGCGTGCCCATTGGCACTGGCGCCACGCTGGAGTTTGTGCGTGAAGTGGCTGGCCTCACAGGCCTGCCGATTCCGGAGTCGTTGACCGAGCATGCCCATGCCGCTTGGTATGCGCGCTCGGTGGACTCGAACTATTTGACGGGCAAGCGCGTGTTTGTGTTTGGCGATGCCAGCCACGCCGTCGCCGCTGCCCGTGTCGCCGCCCGCGAGATGGGCTTTGAGGTGGTGGGTCTGGGAACCTACAGCCGCGAATTTGCGCGCGAGGTGCGCGATGCTGCCAAGCTCTACGGCGTGGAGCCGCTGATCACCGACGATTACCTTGAAGTGGAACGTCGCATTGTTGAGTTGCAGCCCGAGCTGATCCTGGGCACGCAGATGGAGCGCCACATTGCCAAGAAAAATGGCATTCCTTGCGCGGTCATTTCGGCGCCGGTGCATGTGCAAGATTTTCCAGCGCGCTACGCACCGCAAATGGGTTTTGAGGGCGCGAACGTCTTGTTCGACACCTGGGTGCACCCTCTGATGATGGGCCTGGAAGAGCACCTCTTGGGCATGTTCCGCGAAGACTTCGAATTCCATGCTGAAGCCGCCCCCTCGCATCTGGGCTCGGCCAGCACAGCGGTCAAGCATGCCTCGCCCGTCCCCGACGTGGTCCTCAAGTCTCAGCCCGAAGGCTGGGCCCCCGAAGCCGAGAAGGAGTTGGGAAAGATTCCCTTTTTCGTTCGCGGCAAAGCGCGCCGCAATACCGAGCGCTATGCCCAGGAACGTGGCCTGACCCTCATCACGGTGGAGACGCTTTACGATGCCAAAGCCCATTTCAGCCGTTGACAGTGGTGCCGCCAGGCCACGGATGAATGTGGTCTTGCTGACCATGGACAACCATTTGTCCAGCTCGGCCCAGCGCGTCGCGGTGAATTTGCGTCAGCAAATGCCCGGGCTGCAATTCAAGATTCATTCAGCCTCTTCCTGGCGCGATGACGAGCAGTCATTGCAAGCCTGTCGCGACGACATTGGCCAGGCTGACCTGGTCATCGTCACCATGCTGTTCATGGAAGACCACTTCCTGCCCGTGCTCGATGCCTTGCAAGCGCGCAGAATGGCCTGCGATGCCATGGTCTGTGTGATGTCGGCGCCGCCCGTCATGCAATTGACCCGCATGGGCAAGTTCAGCATGGACGCGCAGTCTGGCGGCCTGATGGGCTTGCTCAAGCGCTTGCGCCCCACCCAGAAAGAGGGTGCTTCTGCCAACGCACCCAAGGCGACGGCGGGAGCCAAGCAAATGGCCATGCTGCGCCGCTTGCCCAAGTTGCTGCGTTTCATTCCCGGCACCGCCCAAGATGTGCGCATCTTCTTCTTGGTGATGCAGTATTGGCTGGCCGGCTCGCAAGACAACATGTCCAGCATGGTGCAACTGCTGGTTCAAAAATACGCCAGCGGGCCGCGCGCTGCCTTGCGTGAGCGTGCCCGTCCGCAAGAGGTCATTGAGTACCCCGAAGTTGGCGTCTACCATCCGAAAATGAAGGGTGGCATTGGCGCCGATGCCAAAACCTTGCCTGGCGCCAAAGACAGCACGCGCCCGCGCGTGGGCTTGTTGCTGCTGCGCTCTTATCTGTTGGCGGGCAACTCGGCGCACTACGATGCCGTGATCCAGGCTCTGGAGACGCGCGGCCTGACGGTGATTCCCGCGTTCGCCAGCGGCCTCGATGCCCGCCCGGCCATCGAACAGTTCTTCCAGCAAGATGGCAAGTCCCATGTGGACGCGCTGGTCTCGCTCACAGGCTTTTCCCTGGTGGGTGGCCCGGCCTACAACGATGCGCGCGCCGCAGAAGCCATCCTCACCCAACTTGATGTGCCCTATCTGGCTGCGCACCCTGTCGAGTTTCAATCACTGGACCAGTGGGGCGCGTCCAATCGTGGCCTGTTGCCCGTTGAAAATACCATCATGGTGGCCATCCCTGAGCTCGATGGCTCCACGGGTCCCATGGTGTTTGGCGGACGTGCTGGCGCAGAAGGCGTGACCTGCACAGGCTGTGAGCGCGGGTGCACCTTCACCAAGGCCGAGCAAGCTCAAGACATGTTCACCTGCGCCGAGCGCACCGAGATGCTGGCTGCCCGCGTCCAGCGCCTGGTGAGTTTGCGCAAGAAAAAGACCCAAGAACGCAAACTGGCTGTGGTGCTGTTCAACTTCCCGCCCAACGCCGGCAGTGTGGGCACCGCTGCGTATTTGTCGGTGTTCGAGTCGCTGTACAACACGCTGCGTTCGCTCAAGGCCGAAGGCTATGCGGTCGAGCTGCCCAGCTCGGTCGATGATCTGCGTGACCGCTTGTTGCATGGCAATGCGGCGCAGTACGGAATGCAGGCCAATGTGCACCACCGCATTCCGGTCTCGCAACATGTGCAACAAGAGCGCTGGCTCAACGAGATTGAGGCCCATTGGGGCCCGGCACCGGGTCGTCAGCTGACCGATGGCCAGAGCCTCATGGTCATGGGCATCCAATTGGGCCAGGTCTTGGTGACGGTACAACCGGGCTTTGGCTACGAGGGCGATCCGATGCGCCTGTTGTTCGAGTCCGGCTTTGCACCGACCCATGCCTTCAGCGCCTTCTACCGTTACCTGCGCGAAGAGTTTCAAGCCGACGCCGTGTTGCACTTTGGCACGCATGGCGCCCTGGAGTTCATGCCGGGAAAGCAGGCCGGCATGTCGGGCAGTTGCTGGCCCGATCGCCTGATTGCCGACTTGCCCAATGTGTATTTGTACGCTTCCAACAATCCTTCGGAAGGTGCACTGGCCAAGCGCCGATCGGCTGCCACCTTGGTCAGTTACCTGACACCAACGGTGGGCGAGTCGGGTTTGTACAAAGAGTTACTGGATATCAAGCAAAGCCTGGACCGCTGGCGCCAGATGGAATCGGCCGAACCTGAAGAACGCGCCGCGCTCTCGCAGTTGCTGCACCAGCAAGCGCTGGCCATGTCACTTGAAGTGCCCGCGCAATGGCCTGAAGACACCCAATGGATTGACAGCATGCAAGCGCAATTGCTGGAGATTGAATACACGCTGATTCCCGAGGGCATGCATGTGGTAGGCCAGGTACCCACGCCAGCCCAGCGTCTGGCCACGCTCAAGGCCATGGCCAAAGCCATGGCGGTAGACCAGAACGATGTACTCGAACAACTGGTGGCCGGTGCCAGCGAGGCCAGCTTGCGCAAGGCCATGGGCAAGTTGCCCGAAGAACAACAGCAGTCCTTGCAAAAACTGATCGACACCAATCGTTTGCTGCAAGAAGACCACGAAACCAAAGGCCTGCTGCGCGCTTTGGACGCGCGCTACACGCCGCCCGCACCGGCCGGCGATTTGCTGCGCATGCCCGAGGTCTTGCCCACCGGCCGCAACATGCATGGCCTGGACCCCTTCCGCTTGCCCACCACCTTCGCGGTGCAGGAAGGCCAACGCCAGGCCGAGCGCCTACTGGCGCGCTATGCCAGTGATGGCGGCGGCTATCCGGAAACCGTGGCCATGGTGTTGTGGGGCACGGACAATCTGAAATCCGAGGGCGGGCCCATGGCTCAAGCCCTGGCCTTGATGGGGATGACGCCGCGCTTTGACACCTATGGCCGTTTGGCGGGCGCCGCCTTGATTCCCTTGGCCAAGTTGGGGCGCCCCCGCATTGATGTGGTTATCACGCTGTCGGGCATCTTCAGGGATTTGCTGCCTTTGCAAATTCGCATGCTGGCCGAAGCCAGCTTCCTGGCCGCCTCGGCCGATGAGCCTGCAGACATGAACTATGTGCGCAAGCATGCCATGGCCTTCATGGCCGAGCATGGCGGCACATTGGAGGCCGCCTCGCTGCGCGTCTTTGGCAATGCCGAAGGGGCTTACGGCGCCAATGTGAACCATCTGGTGGACAGCAGCTGCTGGGAAAACGAAGACGAATTGGGCAATGCCTTCACCCAACGCAAAGGCTTTGCCTACGGCCGCGAAGGACGCCCAGTGCGCAACAACTCGGTGTTGCAAAGCACCCTGGCCAGTGTCTCCCTGACCTACCAAAACCTGGATTCGGTGGAGTTGGGCGTCACCAGCATCGACACCTACTTTGACACCCTGGGCGGCATCAGCCGCGCCGTGTTGCAGGCCAAGCACCAGCAAGACGGCAATGCAGCGGTGGCGCCGCCGGTCTACATCGGTGACCAAACCCAGGGCAGTGGCGTGGTGCGCACCCTGAACGAACAAGTGGCGCTGGAAACCCGCACCCGCATGTTGAACCCCAAGTGGCATGAAAGCATGCTGCAGCACGGCTACGAAGGCGTGCGTCAAATCGAGGCGCACCTTACCAACACCATGGGCTGGTCAGCCACCACGGGGCAAGTGCAGCCCTGGGTCTACCAGCAGTTGGCGCAGACCTTCATGCTCGATCCGGCCATGCGCGAGCGCTTGGCGCAATTGAATCCAACCGCGTCTGCCAAGGTGGCACATCGTTTGTTGGAAGCTTCACGACGACAGTACTGGCAGCCAGATGCCGAGACCATGAGTGCCTTGCAAAAAGCAGGCGAAGAGTTGGAAGACAGGCTGGAAGGTGTCCAGCAAGGAGTGCTTGCATGATTGAAACAACCGCGGTTCCCATTTCCCAGATCGGTCGTACTCCACGAGGGGCTGACGGCGAGGGAAGTGTGCAGGTTCAAATGGACCCCAGCGTCAAAATTGGGACCGCCAAAGTGTTTGCCGTTTACGGCAAGGGCGGCATTGGCAAAAGCACCACCTCCTCCAACCTGTCGGTGGCCTTCAGCAAGCTGGGCAAGCGGGTGTTGCAAATCGGCTGCGACCCCAAGCACGACTCGACCTTCACGCTGACCAAAAAGCTGATGCCCACGGTCATTGACGCGCTCGAGGCGGTGGACTTTCACGCCGAGGAATTGCGCGTTGATGACTTTGTCTACAAAGGCTACAACGGTGTGATGTGCGTGGAAGCCGGTGGCCCGCCCGCTGGCACCGGTTGCGGCGGCTATGTGGTGGGCCAAACCGTCAAGCTGCTCAAAGAGCACCACTTGCTGGAAGACACCGATGTGGTCATTTTCGATGTGCTGGGAGATGTTGTGTGCGGCGGTTTTGCAGCTCCCTTGCAACATGCCGACCGCGCCTTGATCGTGACCGCCAACGACTTCGATTCCATCTTCGCCATGAACCGCATTGTTCAGGCCATTGGCGCCAAGTCCAAAAACTATAACGTGCGCCTGGGGGGCGTGATCGCCAACCGCAGCGATGCGACCGATCAGATTGACAAATTCAATGCGGTGGTGGGCTTGAAAACCATGGCGCACTTTCCCAACCTGGATGAAATCCGCCGCAGCCGTTTGACCAAGTCCACTTTGTTCGAGTTGGAACCTACCCCCGCGGTCAAGGCGGTGCAGGACGAATACATGCGACTCGCCGCCTCGCTTTGGCTGGGGACCGACCCCTTGCCGGCTGTGCCCATGAAAGACCGCGATATTTTTGACTTGTTGGGATTTGACTGATGCAGCACACAAGCTACCTGGAACGGCGCGGCGAGATCGAAACCTATTTCGATCGCACGGCCGCGCAAGCCTGGGAACGTTTGACCTCGGATGCGCCGGTGGGCCGCATTCGCGCCACCGTGCGCGCTGGCCGCGACCGCATGCGCAACACACTGTTGTCATGGCTGCCTGAGGACATGACCGGCCAGCGCTTGCTGGACGCAGGTTGTGGCACCGGGGCTTTGGCCGCAGAAGCAGCGCGCCGGGGTGCCCATGTGGTGGCAATTGATTTGTCGCCCACCCTGGTGAAGTTGGCGCAAGAGCGCTGGCAAGCCAATTTTCAGGACCAGGTCAGTGGCCGTATCGACTTTCTCAGCGGTGACATGCTCGATGCCAAGTTGGGACGCTTCGACCACATGGTCGCCATGGACTCGCTGATTCATTACGACTTGCCAGACTTGGTGCAGGCTTTGGAAACCTTGTCGCTGCGCTGCGAACAATCGATGGCTTTCACCTTCGCGCCGCATTCCGCTTTGCTGGCCGCCATGCACCGCGTGGGCCGCTGGTTTCCGCGCAGCGACCGGTCGCCCTCGCTGGCCCCCATGCGCCAAGAAGATTTGAAGTCGGCCTTGACGCACAAATTGGGTATCTCGGGCTGGGAAGAGGGCGAAACGGTGCGTGTTGCCAGCGGGTTTTACACCTCGCAGGCTTGGCAGTGGAGGCGCGAATGCGCCTGATGTTCCGTCCACCCCCCTGGCTGCTGGCTCTGGCCAGTCGGTACATGCCGTTTGCCGACGCCGTGTCGCACGACTTGCCTTTGGGGCGTCTGCTGCGCTTGTCGCTGTTTCAGGCGGCCATTGGCATCACGCTGGCCTTGCTGGTGGGCACCTTGAACCGCGTCATGATTGTGGAGTTGGGCGTGCCCGCCTGGTGGGTGGCCCTGTCAGTGGCCTTGCCTTTGGTGTTTGCACCCCTGCGCGCCTTGATTGGCTATCGCAGTGACACCCATCCTTCGGCCTTGGGCCTGCGCCGCTTGCCTTACTTGTGGGTGGGCACCTTGTTGATGTTTGGTGGCCTGGCCATCATGCCGTTTGCATTGCTGGCGCTGGCCGAACCACGTGAAGGTTACCTTTGGACCGGTCGCATTGGCGCCGCACTGGCCTTCTTGTTGGTGGGTGCCGGCATTCAGATGACGCAAACCTCGGGTTTGGCGCTGGCTTCCGACATCGCCCAAGAAGACAAAAGGCCGCGCGTGGTGGCCTTGCTGTACGCCATGCAACTCATGGGCATGGTGGTGGGCAGTGCTTGCCTGGGGTGGTTGTTGCACGATTTCACGCCCTTGCGAATGATTCAAGTGGTGCAGACCTCGGCCGTGGTAGTGGTCGTCCTGTGCTTGTTCTCCTTCTGGAAGCAAGAGGCGCGCGGCGCGCGGCGCGGTCGCCGTGAGAGCGATGGGTTTGCCAAGAATTGGAGCCGACTGATGGCCATTCCCAGGATGCGCCGTTTTTTGTGGACCGTGGGCCTGGGCACTTCTGCTTTCAGCATGCAAGACGTGCTGCTCGAGCCCTTTGGTGGCGAAATTCTCAGGCTCGATGTGGGCTTGACAAGCTCGCTCACGGCCTTGAGTGCAGGCGGCTCGCTGTTGGCCTTTTTGTTGTCGGCGCGCATGCTCTCCAAGGGCTTGGATGCCTGCCGTTTGGCAGCCATTGGCGCCTTGCTGGGCTTGCCTGCCTTTGCCTGCGTGATTTTTTCGGCACCGCTCGACTCCAGCTTGTTGTTCCGTTTTGGCAGCGCGCTGATTGGCTTTGCCGGAGGCTTGTTCTCCGTGGGCATGCTGATCACGGCGATGGAAATGCCCGACAAAGAAATGACGGGCATGGTGCTGGGCGCCTGGGGCGCGGTGCAGGCCACGGCGGCCGGTGTGTCCATGGCCTTGGGGGGCGTTTTGCGAGACGCCATCACCTCGCTGGCCAGCACTGGCTGGTTGGGAGAGCCTTTGAATTCGCCGGCCACCGGTTACAGCTTTGTCTTCCATCTGGAAATTTATTTCTTGTTTGTGGTTCTGATTGCACTCGGACCTTTGGTTCGACGCCGTCAGAGCAAAAGTTCCGCAACGCAGCCAATGGGTCTGGCTGAGTTGCCAGGTTGAGAGTTGACCCCTTCAAGCCGCAGGAGGCCTATTATGGAAACTGGTGCCATCACTCAGTACATTGACGTCGCACAGATCGTCTTGTACCTGTTCTGGATCTTTTTTGCCGGACTGATTTATTACCTCGTGCGTGAGAACCACCGCGAGGGCTATCCCATGGATTCGGGCCGTGAGAACGGTCCCAAGGTTCAGGGCTGGCCAGTGCCGGAACCCAAAACCTTCAAAATGGCCGATGGCCACAGTATCCTGGCGCCGGACTTCCACCGCCCGGACGGCACCTACCATGCACAGCCCAGCCATGGATGGAATGGTGCACCGCTGGAACCCGTCGGCGACCCGCTGCTGGCAGGTGTCGGCCCCGGCGCTTGGGCGCAGCGCGCCGATGTGCCGGACATGACCCACCACGGCGAAGTCAAGATTGTCCCCTTGCGTGTCGCGACCGACCACAAAGTGGCTGCGCGCGATGTCAACCCGATTGGCCTGCCGGTCATCGCGGGCGACGGCGAAGTGGCCGGTCATGTCAAAGACATGTGGATCGACCGCGCAGAGATGATGTTCCGGTACCTTGAAATTGAATTGCCCAATGGTCAACGCGTGCTGGCGCCAACTCCCTTTGCGCGCATTCGCCGCACCGAGGTGGAGCTGACCGCGATTTTGTCCACCCAATTCGCCAACGTGCCAGCCTTGCGCAATCCAGACCAGATCACTCTGCTGGAAGAAGAAAAAGTCTCTGCCTATTACGGCGCTGGCACGCTGTACGCCACGCCGCATCGCCAGGAGCCGATATTTTGAATCCGCACCACGAACACGAATTTGAAGCGGCGCCGGGACTGCCCGAAGCGCTGCCTCAGGGTGAGACATTGATCTGGCAAGGCGTGCCCCAGGCCTCCTTGCTCGCCATCCATGTCTTTCACCTGCGCAAGTTGGTGTTTTATTTTGCGTTCATGCTGCTGTTGCA
Organism: Limnohabitans sp.; assembly: GCA_018882835.1. Lineage (GTDB taxonomy): Bacteria > Pseudomonadota > Gammaproteobacteria > Burkholderiales > Burkholderiaceae_C > Limnohabitans. The sequence goes on along the minus strand of VERE01000032.1, from coordinate 21,099 downwards.
AGCGCTTTACCTGGCCGGAGACCCCGAGGCCAACATCGCGCGCTCTGTGACCCTCAGCGCGGTCATGGCGGGTTTGTGTCTGCTGTGCTTGCGCGGCGTGGCCTGGTATGCCGCGCGCAACACACGCTACACCCTTACCAGTCGCCGCGTGGTGATGCGCATTGGCATGGTCTTGACCATCACATTGAACATTCCCTTGAAGAAAATTTGCGCGGCCTCGGTGCGTGGCATGAAAGGCGGCGCCGGCGACATTGCGCTGGGCCTTATGGGCAAAGACCAGTTGGGCTGGCTGCATTTGTGGCCGCATGTGCGCGCCTGGACCTTCCGCAAACCCGAGCCTTGCTTGCGCTGCATCGACGATGTGCAACAAGTCTCAGCGCTGTTTTTGGCCGCCTGGCAAAAAGAAAACCCGCAAGTGACGGTCACCTTGGGAGACAGCGTACCCGCGCCCCAAGCAGTTGCCTTGCAGGGCGCTACCACGATGCAAATGTCATGAGCTCGCACGCGCCCTACGACCCCCGCTCCCCCTGGCCGCTGTGGCTACTGGGCGCACTGGCCATGACGGTGCTGGTGGTGGTGGGGCTGGCCCGCTGGACGGGTTGGACCAGCGTGGGCCAGGATGCGGCGGTGCAATGGACGCGGGCTTTGTATTTTGAAGACCATGCCTCTGGCGCTGTACAAGTGCGCGATGCCCGCAGCGGCGAAGAAGTCGCGCGCTTCGAGGGCGAGCAAGGTTTTTTGCGCGGCAGCCTGCGCGCATTGATTCGAGAACGCAAGCGCCGTGACCTCGGGCCCGAAGAACCCTTCATTTTGCAAGGCCATGTGGATGGCCGGCTGTCTTTGCGCGACCCCGCCACGGGCAGTCGCATTCCCCTGGATTCTTTTGGACCGAGCAACCTGGCATTGTTCATGCCCCTGCGCGGTGACGCCTTTCAAATTTCAGCTCGCTCACAAGGAGTAAAGCCATGAGCCCCAATTCCCTTGACTTTGACCATGTCGAACTTTTGATTGGATCGGTCGAGAGTGCCGAGGAGGCGAATGCCAAAGCGGTCAAAAGCACGGTGCTCACGCCGCGCTTTTACACCACGGATTTCGCCGCGTTGGACCGCTTGGACATGTCGCCTGTGCGCGCTCAATGGGACGCGATGATGAAAGAATACGAAGGCGACAACAACCATGACCACTTTCAGCGCGACAGCACGTTTGCCGACGAGGTGCGCCAGCTGATGCCGCAGCTTTCCCCAGAGCTGCGCCAGGAATTTTTGGACTTTCTGATCAGCTCCTTGACCTCGGAGTTTTCGGGCTGCATTCTTTACAACGAGATCCGAAAAAATATTTCCAACCCCGATATCAAGCAGCTGATGACCTATATGGCGCGCGACGAGTCGCGGCATGCGGGATTCATCAACCAGTCCTTGAAAGACTTCAACCTGGGCATTGATTTGGGCAGCCTGAAGAAGACCAAGCACTACACCTTCTTCAAGCCGAAGTACATCTACTACGCCACTTATCTGTCGGAAAAGATTGGCTATGCGCGCTACATCACGATTTTCCGGCAACTCGAGCGCCATCCCGACAAACGCTTTCATCCCATCTTCCGCTGGTTTGAGCGCTGGTGCAATGACGAGTTCCGCCATGGCGAATCGTTTGCCTTGATGATGCGCGCCAACCCGCATTTGCTGCGCGGCCACAACCTGCTGTGGATTCGTTTTTTCATTCTGGCCGTCTACGCCACCATGTATGTCCGCGACCACACCCGTCCCTTGATGCACGAGGCCATGGGTTTGCATTCAACAGACTATGACTACGAAGTGTTTCGCATCACCTCGCAAATCGCGCGCCAGGTGTTCCCGGTGGAAGTCGACATTGACCACCCGGTATTTCGCAAGTGCATGACGCGACTGGTCGAGATCGCCGTGGCCGACGCCAAAGCCAAGAAGCGGGGCGGCTTGATGGGCGCCCTCCAGCATGGCTGGTGTGTCACCCAAGCCGTGGCGACTTTTGCGCGCCTGTATTTTGTGCCAGTGAAGCGCAACCCTTTGCCTGCAGAGATGCGGGTGCAGCCCACCTGGTGATGAACCCTTGCTCACGCTATGACTGATCTCCTGTCCTCCACTTTGTTCGCAGCGGTAATGGCCCTCTTGAGTTGGTGGTTGGGCACGGGCGCGATTTTGTGGCTGGTCAGGCTGCCTGCCAACATGTTCCGCCGCAGCATGTCTTTGTTGACGGTGTTGCTGGTGCTGAGCCTGCTCGGGGCGGGGTGGAGCATGCGAGAACAGTCGGTCACGGCGGACTACGTGGGCTTTGTGTCGGTGATCGCCATGTGGAGCTGGCATGAGATGGCCTTCCTGTCGGGATGGATCACCGGACCGCGAAAAATTGCGCAAGACCCCAGCGCCATGGGGCTGCGACGGTTTGTCCTTGCGGTGCAGGCCTTGATTTACCACGAACTGGCCTTGCTGGGGAATTTTGGCATCTTGTTTGCCATGCAACAAAGCTTGCCCAACCATGTGGCCATGTGCACCTTTGCCTTGCTGTGGTGCATGCGTCTGAGCGCCAAGCTGAACCTCTTTTTTGGTGTGCCGCAAGTGGGCGAGCAATACCTGCCGCAGCATTTGCAGTACATCGGCAGCTATTTCAGGCGTTCCACCATCACCGGTTGCTTCTACCTGACCATCAGCTTGTCTGGTGGCACCTGGCTTTGGCTGGTGTTGCAGGCCCAACGTGGGGCGGTCGAGGTAAGCACCGGATGGATTTTGTTAGCAACCCTTCTCGGCCTGGCCATCATTGAGCATGTGTTGATGGTGTTTGCCTTGCCCTTGCAACGTTTGTGGGGCTGGGCGATGGGGCAACGTCCAGCCAATGTCGCTGTCAGCGCGCCTGTGTTGCCTACTCACCCGGACCGCGCATGAACGCTTTTCGCACCACCGATGACCGCAGCCACTTCGCGCCTGCCAGCGATGCACGTCCCAAAGCGGTGGTCATTGGCAGTGGTTTTGGGGGCTTGGCGGCGGCCATCCGGCTCAGCTGCAAGGGCTACGACGTCGAAGTCTTTGAAAAGCTGGACGGCCCTGGCGGCCGCGCCTATGTGCATCGCCAGGACGGCTTCACCTTCGATGCCGGACCGACCATCATCACTGCGCCGTTTTTGCTCGAGGAATTGTGGACTTTGTGTGGCCGCCGCTTCAGCGACGATGTGGATTTGCGCGAGATGGCGCCGTTTTACCGTATCCGCTTTGACGACGGCAGCTTCTTCGATTACAGCGGCGATGAAGCTGCCATGTGCGATCAGATCGCCAAGTTCGATGTCGAGGACATCGAAGGCTACAAGCGCTTGATGGACAAAGCCGAGCTGTGCCGCAAGCTGGGCTTTGAAGAGATGGGCTCGATTGCCTTTGACAGCATCAAGGACCTGATCGCCGCCTTGCCCTCTTTTGCGCGCATGGGTGCCTGGCGCACCATTCACGATTTGGTGGCCCAGCACATCAAGCACCCCAAGCTGCGGGTGGTGATGAGTTTTCACCCGCTGTTGATTGGCGGCAACCCTTTTTCAGTGACAGCCGCTTACGCACTCATCCATTCCCTGGAGCGCAACTGGGGCGTGCATTCGGCCATGGGTGGAACGGGCGCCATTGTTCAGGGCCTGGTGAACTTGCTGCGGCAGCGCGGCGTGAATATTCGCTACAACGCAGCCGTCCAAAAAATCCGAGTGATTCAAAACCAGGCCAAAGGTCTGGAGTTGGCGAGTGGAGAGTTTGTGCCTGCGGACATCGTGGTGAGCAATGCCGATTCGGCTTGGACTTACCGCTACTTGGTGGATGCCGAACACCGCACCCATTGGACCAACCGCCGCATTGACAACGGTCGCTACTCCATGGGCTTGTTTGTTTGGTATTTTGGAACGTCCAAAACCTATCCCGATGTGCCGCACCACATGATGGTCTTGGGGCCGCGATACAAAGAGTTGCTGACCGATATTTTCAAGCGACACAAACTGGCGGAAGACTTCAGCCTTTACTTGCATCGCCCGACCGCCACCGATCCGTCCTTGGCACCCGCAGGCTGCGACACCTTTTACGCCTTGGCACCAGTGCCGCACCTGGACAGTGGCACCGACTGGCCTGCGTTGGCCGAGCGTTATCGCCAGGCCATCGCACGTGTGCTGGAGGCCTCTGTGTTGCCCGGCCTGTCTGGTGCCGTGGTCACCTCCAAAGTGACCACTCCCAAGGATTTTCAGGACCGTCTTTGGTCCTACAAAGGAGCGGGTTTCGGCTTGGAGCCTTTGTTGCTTCAAAGTGCCTGGTTTCGTCCCCACAACCGAAGTGAAGACGTCCAGGGTTTGTACATGGTCGGCGCAAGCACGCACCCTGGTGCAGGTGTGCCCGGTGTGCTGATGTCCGCGAAAGCGCTTGAAACGGTGGTACCCCATGCCTCATCTTTCGCCTGAGTACGATTCTCAGGATTTGCAGGCCTGCGTGGCCATGATGCAAGGTGGCTCCAAAACATTTTTTGCTGCCAGCCGGTTGCTGCCCATGCGCGTGCGCGCAGCGGCCATCGCGCTGTATGCCTTTTGTCGTGTGGCGGACGATTTGGTCGATCAGGGCGGTGACGCCCAGGCCAATTTGTCTCTGTTGAAACAACGCCTCGATTTGATTTATGCCGGCACGCCCACCGATGCGGTCGAGGACCATGCCCTGGCCTTGGTGGTGCAGCACCACCAATTGCCACGCCTGTTTTTAGATGCCTTGCTGGAAGGTTTCGAGTGGGATGCGCAGGGGCGCCGCTACCAGACCATGGAAGACTTGCAAGGCTATGCAGCCCGCGTGGCTGCCACCGTGGGCGGCATGATGTGCTGGATCATGGGGCCCCAGGCGCCCTTGACCTTGGCCCGTGCATGCGAGCTGGGCGTGGCCATGCAGCTGACCAACATCGCCCGCGACGTGGGCGAAGACGCCCGCAATGGCCGCATTTACCTGCCCCTGCAATGGCTGGTGGAGGCGGGCGTCCAGCCTGACGAATGGCTGCAAAACCCCAAGCTGAGTTCCAACCTGAAGACTGTCATCGAGCGTGTCTTGCATGAGGCCGATCAGTTGTACAGACAAGCGCAGGCGGGCATTGCCGAACTGCCTGCCGACTGTCGTGCGGCGATTCTGGCAGCGAGCCTGATTTACGCCGAAATTGGCCATCAGTTGCGGCGCGATGGCCTGGATTCTGTGTCGCACCGAACCGTGGTGAGCACACGCCGCAAGCTGGTGTTGCTGGCGACGGCATGGACCCAGTCGGGCTGGATTTACGCGCAGCGCAACCCGGTTCAGCCCTTGAAAGCCATTGAATTTTTGATTGCGCCGGAGGTGTTGAATGCCGATGAGCGCATGCGCACCCTGAACTTCCCCAATCGGGCCATGCCCCAGCGCATCGAATGGGTGTTGGGTTTGTTCGAGCGGCTGGAGAACGAGCGCCGTGGGCGCAAGACCGTCAGCCAACCGCTGTGAGACCTTATTTCTTGTTACGGGGGCGATTCATCCAGTTGGCAATCATGAACAAGCAAAATACGACGTACATGATGATGAAAATGGTGCTGAGTTCCATGGCTTCTCCTGAATGAGTTTTTAAATCAAGACCGTATTTCACCTGCGATTGGATGTCGCATCAATCTCAGGGGTTATTTGGCGGCGGTTGAACAAAGGGATCATGGCCACCCAGGCCGCCACCAGCAAGACGATTTCCAGCAGGTACACCCCGTTGTAGCCGCTCAAGGCGCCCAGGTTCTGGGCCAGCAGGTCACGCATCACACCGCCCAGAGCCATGGCCCCACCGGCTGCCGTGGCCTGCACTGCGCCCCAGGCGCCCAGCGCCAAGCCAGTTTGCTCTTTCGGGGCCTGGTTCATGGTAGCGGTCAGCGTGCCGTGGCTGAACAAGCCGGCGCCCAGCCCAATCAAAAACGTTCCCGAGGCAAACACCAGGGTCGATCCCATGGGGGCGGCCAGTATCACGGCCATGAAGGCGGGAATGCCTACCATCAAGCCCTGGTTGGCCATGCGAAAGGGGTCTGCCCCTCGTCCCAAGACGTAGGACGCCCAGCAAAAGCCAATCAGGCTGCCGGCGGACAATGTGGCGGTGAGCATGGTGGTGGTGGCGACGCTAAGGCTCAGAATTTCGCCGCCATAGGGCTCGAGCAAGACGTCTTCCATGGTGAAGGCCATGGTGCCCAAGGCGACCACCCACAAGCGCCTGAGCGCATGGCCGCCTTGGCTGAAGCTTTGCCAGGCTTGTGAAAAACTGCCCTCAACCGGTGTGCCTGGCTTGCGCTGACGGCTGCGAGGCTCCTGCTTCCACATGGCGACCACATTCAAAATCAGGGTCGTGAGGGCGGCGCCTTGAATGACTTGCACCAGCCGACCCGGTGAGTACTCCGACAGCAAATGGCCAAACAGAAAGGCGCTGAAAATCATGCCGACCAAAAGCATGACGTACATCAGCCCCACCACCTTGGGCTGGTCTTCTTGTGGCGCCAGGTCGGTCGCCAGGGCCAGCCCCACCGTTTGCGTGGTGTGCACGCCGGCACCGACCAGCAAAAAAGCCACGGCGGCGCCCATGTGGCCTACCCAGGCCGGCGCCTCGTTGGCTTGCCCCGCGCCTGCCAAGACCAGCAAGGCAAAGGGCATGATGGAAAAGCCGCCAAATTGCATCAGGCTGCCCATCCACAGGTAGGGCACACGGCGCCAGCCCAATTCCGAGCGGTGGTTGTCAGAGCGAAAGCCGATCAACGCGCGCAACGGAGCGAACAGCAGGGGAAGCGCCACCATGCTGGACACCAGTGCTGCGGGCACCTTGAGCTCCACAATCATGACGCGGTTGAGCGTTCCTACCAGCAAGACCAAGGCCATGCCGACAGAAACTTGAAAGAGGGAGAGTCGAAGCAGCCTTGACAAGGGGAGCTCGGGCGAAGCCGCGTCTGCAAAAGGCAGAAAACGCGTGCCCCAACTGGCCCAGGACTGAACGAGCTTATGACTGATTCGTTTCATGGTGAAAAGGACCGGAATCCGAAGATTCCGATCCAGAGGTCAAACCCAACTATTTTTTTCCTGGAGACTCAGCAGCAGGAGCGGCTGCCACAGCTTTGTTGCCGCCATTCAGGAACGCCTTGACCCATGTCGTGTTGGACACGATGGCAAGGTGCACGCTGAAAGAGGCAACAGCCACAGCACCGATGATGATGGGAATGCCCACCGATGGTTTGACGACGCACCACAGTTTTCCGTAGATCATGTTGTACCTCGCTTATTTCAACCAGGGTGAGTAGATATAGGCAAGCAAATGGGCAAACGCGGCAATCATGCCGAAGATTTGCGTGCCTTGGATGAGATGCCTATGGATCTCTTCCGATTCGGCCTCGGTCAAACCCGTTGGCCATACTTTGTCTTTATCAGACATGGCTTGTTCTCCTTGCAAGAAGTTAACAAACGTGCTGGACCCGCACGAGGGCTATCCACAGCCGGAATGGCTGCGAATTCTGGAGGCCGCCCTTTCGGATGAAAGGGCTCGGCCTGTAAGAGCTTGGAAAAGCCTGTGGGCATCAGGCTCTCCTGGGCATGCGCCATGGCAACATGCTGCGAACAAGGGGGGAGACCAGGCGCGGCACGGACAAGCTTTCATGAAAGCTGTGCACCGTCTCGCCGAGCAACTCGTTTTGCAACAAGGCGCGCTGGTAGAAAGGGGTGTCTTCCAATTGATGCACCACTTTCACGGGGGACGGGCTGCGCATGTTGCGCTTCACCCGCCAGAGCGTCGAAGGCAGTTTTTGCCGTTGGGGGGCTTCAAAGCTGTCGACCTGACCTTCGCGGTCAAAGCGCAGGCTGAGCACCCGTTCGGGCTGGTCAGGCCACTGCATGTCATAGATCACCGCGGTGCTGCCATCGTGCAGCTGGCTGCGCGACCAGTCCCAGTGGTGAAAGCCGTTTTCAATGGGCTCATCGCCCTCATTGGAATCCATGTAGGCGCTGCCGCGCCATTTTTGTTGAGGCTCTTGCAGGTCGACTTCAATGGTCGCATGAGGCGCGATCGGGCCCCACCGGTGTGCGCCTGCCGCATCCAGGGGTGTGCTGAAGTCAAACAGGCGGTGCGGAAACAGCCGGATGCGCCCTTTGATTTTTCGGGGGAAGGGCACGCAGACCTCATCGATGGCGATTTCCAGACAATTGCCGGTCCAATGCATTTCGCTGGGGCCGATCTTGAATTGGGTGGCATCGCGGTGGCAATGGCGTCGGCCTCGCTCTGTCATGCTCCAACGGTTGGCATGGCGGCTGTACAGCGCCACATTCAGGGCGCAGAAATTTTCAGGGTCAGGTTGCGGCTGACGGCGTGCCCAGGCGTAGTAGGGCGAAAACACACTGCCCACAAAGGCAATGAGCGTCAGTCCGAATTGGCCGTCATCACTCATGGCGTCGACATACCACCAGAGGTAGCCCCCACTGGGAACGTTTTGGTCAAACCGAGGCTCGCCCGCACGGCCGCGGCCGCCAGTCGCCCCGACATGGCGGCCATCGGCACGCCCGGTCCCGGATGCACGCTGCCCCCTGAAAGGTAGAGGCCCGGCACGGCGCTCTGTGCCCCCGGTCGAGAAAAGATGCTCATCCATCCGTGTGTCGCTTGTCCATAAAGAGCGCCTCCGGTTGCAGGGAAACGATGGTGAAATTTCTGAGGCGTGCTGACCACATGGTTGTGTGGCGTAAGCTCCAGCGACAAGCCGCATTGCTGCATCAAGGTCAGACATTGCGCCTCGCATTGGGCCAAGGACTGGTCTGACAAGGCTTGTTGGTCGCCTGTGGCCGGCGCATTGACCAGGCAGAGCAAACGTTCTGGGCCGGCAGGGGCCTGCTGGTCTTGGCGGTCTTGCGCGCACAGGTACACCGTGGGCTGTTTGGGCAGTTGTTGCCGCTCGAAAATGTCTTGAAATTCGCTGGCGTAGTCGGGCCAGAAAAAAAGGTTGTGACGGTCCAGTGCCAAGCCCTGGGTCTTTGCATGCAAAGCCCACGTCACGGCCGACAACGATCGGGGCGCAGGGGTGGCCGCCACAGCTTTTTGCGCGGGCGCGCCCAGCAATCCCTGGCGCAGGGCGGCGGCATCGCCGTTGAAAATCACGCGGTCGGCCGGCAGCTGTTCTTGCGTGCTCAGTTGCACCCCTGCCACCTTGCCGTTTTTCACGCTGATGTGCTCGCAATGGGTTTGAAAGCGAAAGCGCACGCCCACTTGCTGGCACAGCCGGGTGAGGCATTGCGCCAGCTCCACCATGCCGCCTTCGACCGACCACACGCCGTCCATCTCGACTTGGGCAATCAGGCTCAGGGTGGCCGGGGCTTGCCAGGGCGAAGAGCCGCAGTAAGTGGCATAGCGCGCGAACAGTTGGCGCAAGCGCGGATCGGTGAATTGTGTTTGCAGGCTTGACCACAAAGTTTTCATGGGGCCAATGCGCGTCAGCAAGGCCAGACCGCGCGGTCCCAGGGAGGCCATGAAGCTGGGCAAATTTTGGCGTTGGGCGCGAATGAAGGCCGCGTCCATCACGCCATACAAAGCGCGGGTGGTGTCGCAAAATTTTCGAAAGTTCTCGGCCTCTTGGGCGCCGGCAAAGGCTTCAATGGCTGCCTCGCTCGCCAGCGGATCGGCATGCAGGTCCAAGGCGCTGCCGTCGGCCCAAAAATGCCGGGCCAGGGTGTTCAGCGGCTTGAGCTTGAGTTCGCGGTCCAGGCGCAGGCCCACGCTGTCCAGCAGTTCATCGAACACCCAGCGCATGGTGAACACTGTGGGGCCGCTGTCAATCGGCTGACCATTGACCCACTCGGCGGCCACTTTGCCACCGGCGACGGCGCCGCGTTCAATGACCGTGACGTCCAGGCCCAGGTGTCCCAATTCCAGCGCTGCGGTCAAGCCGCCGATGCCTGCGCCAATGACGACCACTTTTTTCTCAGCCATGGGCAAGCTCCATGGGATGTTCGAAAGGCTGGCCTTTCCAGTGGCCTTGCATGCGCAGCACCTGCATGCGCACAAACAAGGACTCGGAAAAAAAATCTTGCTTGTAAGCCGCCTGGATGGCGCTTTGATGCGCGCCTTGGTGGGCGTAGTCCAGCATGGCCTGTGTGTCTTGCCACAGGCTGAAGGTGCACTGTCGAATCAGGGGCGCTTCGCCCAAGCCCATGGCCAGCATGCAGCCAGGTGCTTGCTCCAGGCTGGCTTGCGAAGCGGGGGCATGGCGCCAGAAGGCCATGGCCTTGGCCGGACGAATGCTGGCGCGTGTGAGCACCGCAAAGGGTCCGGCCGATGCAGCCTGCGTTTTTGCGCCGGGGGTGATGTCCCAAGCTTGTTGGTCCCAGGCGCCGCGTGAAGAAGTGATGCGAAGCATGCCCAGCCAATGCTCTTTGGCGCGCTCTTGGCAGGCCTTCACGTGCGGGCCTGCCATGAAGTTTTCCGCATCGTTCGGGTTGTCAAAAATACACAGCAAGCCTTGATGGCTGCTGCTGGGGCGCAAGCTGAAACCGCCATTTTGGCCGCTGCCCATGACTTTGGAAAACAGCAAGCCTGGCGTGCCTTTCAACCCGGCCGGGCCTTGTGCCAATTTCAGCCAGCCCCAGGCACGATGCTGCGTGAGGTAGTCCAGCAACAACAGGACCACGACACCTGACAGGGTGTTGGCATGGGGGGTGGCGATGTCCATGCTTCAGGCCGGCGTGGTGTTCAGGATGCTGGGAATTCGGAACAAGACATGTTCTTGAATGCCTGGCAAATGCAAGACGGTGCCTGGGTGCAGGGCTTGCAGGGCTTGCACCACGCGCTGTACCAGAACTTCAGGCGTGGAGGCACCGGAGGAGACGCCTACGCGTGACACACCCTGAAGCCATTGCGGGTCGATGTCGCGCTCGTCTTGCACCAAATGCGCAGGCACCCCGTCTCGCTGCGCCACCTCGCGCAGCCGGTTCGAGTTGGAACTGTTGCGCGCGCCAACAATCAAGACCAGGTCCACCTTCTCGGCCATGGACCGCACCGCGCTTTGACGGTTTTGGGTGGCATAGCAAATGTCGTCCATCTCTGGGCCCACAATACTGGGATACCGCTTAGACAGCGCTTGAATCAATTCACGGGTGTCATCCAGGCTCAGGGTGGTCTGGGTCACATAGGCCAGCCGTGCATCGGCTGGAAAGTGCAGGGCCGCCACATCCGTCATGTCGCTGATCAGGGTCATGGGCGCATCCACGCTGCCCATGGTGCCCACGACTTCTTCATGCCCTGCATGGCCGATCATCAGCAGTTGGTAGCCCTGGCGTGCAAAGCGCTGGGCCTGGCTGTGCACCTTGGTAACCAAAGGGCAGGTGGCATCGATGGCCTCGAGGTGCCTTTGCTGGGCTTCGTCCACCACGGCCTTGGACACACCGTGTGCGCTGAAGACGGTGATCGCGCCCGCTGGAATTTCATCCAGGGCATTGACAAACACAGCCCCCTTGTCGCGCAAGTCGTTCACCACATGTTGGTTGTGAACGATCTCGTGGTAAACATAGACCGGTGCCCCAAAGCGTTGCAGCGCCAACTCGACAATTTCGATGGCGCGCGTCACCCCTGCACAGAATCCTCTGGGTTGTGAGAGAAAAATGTCCATGGGTGACTCGCTGGGCCTAGGTCACTGCATCATTTCTGGGCCAGCTTGGCCTGGCCTACGCCGCTGCCTGTCAGTTCCGGGAAGTCCCGCGCCATGGGGGCGCCGTTCAAGGGTTTGTAGGCACCTTGGTGGCAGGTGGCGCAATTCAATTTCGCCACATCGCCAGTTTCGCCTTTGCGATGGTCTGGGAAGGTGCTGGTCAGGGGCTCCATGTAGTCCTTGTTCAGGTCACGCGCCATGCGAATGCCAAACCAGGCCGTACGCCGCTGCGGCGGGTTACCCTCCCAGCTTTGGAAGGAGCGCGAGTTGTGGCAATAGGTGCAATTCACGCCCAAGGCCGAAGACATGTGCGTCATCAGGCCGTAGGTCCACTCCGCCTGCTTGATGGAGTGCCGATTGCCAGAGGGCAAAGGTGTAGGGCCATTCACGCGAATGTCTTTTTGCTCCAATAAGAAGGGCGTGAAAGGATCGTTCGGCAAGGAGGCCAAGGCCACGCTGGTGGCAGGATGGTTTTGCCCCGCTTTGTCGCCCATGAAATTGGCGCCATATGGTTGCGGATTGCTTTTGAACCAGATCGCTGACGGCACCGGGTTGCCGCGGTGGCAGGTGTAGCAGGTCACACCGGTGTCGGCCACGTGAGACTTCCATTCGGTGTTGATGTGCTGGGTCATTTGCAGCATGCGGCGCGCCACCACCTTGGTGTACTTGCTGTCTTCTGCAAAGTTCGCCGGGTTGTGGCAATACAGGCATCCTTCTTGCGGCGCAATCCAGATCGACATAGAGGCCATCAAGCGGTTGAACTGACCCGCGCTCAGGTCACCCAGAACCTTGACGTTTTTGTAGATTTGCGATGCCTTGGGCCCCGAGGTGTCGCCAGCCGGTATGGCAGGAGGCACTTCGTTGGCTTCCACCGAGGCTTCCAGCGCGCGCGGGTTGTAAACCTGAACCATGCCGGTGCCACGGTAGCCGTGCTGCACTGACTCCATGGGCGGCCTTTCGCAACCCGCGAGCAGGGTCAGCAGGCCCAGAGAAGCCCAGGTCAACCAGAGCCTGCATGCTTTCAATGAATGAGTCATGGCTTCACTCCTGTGGTCAGGCTGGGATCAACCACCAGCGGAAATACTTCGGGGTAAGGTGGCACCACGCCGTGCTTCATGGACCACAAATACCAGTTGTCGACCACGGTGCCGGTCAGCAAGATGCCAATGCCGCCGGTCAGAGGGCAGAGCACTGCAAACCACCAGGCCCAGCGGTGAATCGATTCCATCGTGGCGTTGAAGCCCATGGTCCAGCGCCAAAAGAGGGCGGCGCGCTCCGACGCCGTGCCACGGTCGGTGATCTGCTCAAGCTCGCGTTCGCCACCGTAATGCGTGACCGCCAGAATGGTGGCTCCGTGCATGGCAAACAGCAGGGCTGAACCGTACAGGAAGACGATGGACAGCGCATGGAAGGGGTTGTAGAACAAGTTGCCATAGCGCAAGGAGAAGGCCGCGGTCCAGTCCAGGTGGGGGAAGATGCCGTAGGGAACCGCTTCACCCCAAGAGCCCATCAGGATCGGACGGAACAAGCCCAGCACCAGATACAGCCAGATGGCGGCTGCAAAGGCCCACGCAATGTGGGTGCCCATGCCCAGCTCGCGGGCTCGCCGGTAGGTGCGTGCCCACCAGAAAAACAGCGAGGCCGTGAGGAACAAACCCGTGATCAGCCACCAGCCGCCTTGGTTCAACGGCGGCAGCTGCAGGCCATACTGAGGCGGTGGCGGCTCCAAAGCCAACCAGAACAGCTGGCGCACGAATTGAATCGGGTCATAGTTGACCGAGGCCAGCATGTTCATGCCGATGATGGTGAAAGCAATCAGGCCGCAGATCAGTGAGGCCAGCCCCAGGCCACCCAGGTAAATGGGACCCAGCTGTGCATTGCCAATCTTGCCTAGCCAGTAGTAATGGATCGGGGGATCGAAGCTGCGCGGGCTGTTGCCATGTCCGAGCTCGACGCCTGAATGAAGGGGCCCTTCGGCGGTGACTGTGGTGAAAAGATTTTGGTATTGCGCCATGATGCACTCCTTGCCTTCAGCGCCAGATCGGCATGTTCAACCACCAGCCCCACCATTCCGGCCAGCCACGGCTCCAGAAGGGGCCACTGATCACGATGCACAGGGCACTGAACAACACCGCGGCCAAAGCCAGGAACAGGCCCAGCCGGTGAATGCCCAGGGTGCCGATCGAGTAGCCGATGGTGTCGCGGAAAAACGTATCCTCATGCTCCGGTGTTTTCACCACTTCCCCGGGCTTGGGGTTGGAGGCCGAGAGAATCAGGCCGCCGTGCAAGGAGAGCGCAAACACGGTGGCAAAAAAGAAGCTGACCGCCAGCATGTGGGCGGGGTTGTAATGGAAGTGCAGGTACTGATAACCAACGTTGGACACCCAGTCCAGGTGGCTGTAAATACCGTACGGAAAACCGTGACCCCAGGCTCCCATCAACACCGGGCGAACCACCACCAGGGTGACGTAGGCCAGGATGGCCACGCTGAAGGCGGCAGGCACGTGGTAGCCCATGCCCAGCTTGCGGCAAATTTCCACTTCGCGCAGAGCCCAAGAGCCAAACGCGCCGATGGCACAGACGGTGATCAATTGCCACAGCCCGCCTTCCATCAGCGGCGCAAAGCGCAGGCCGTAAGACAGGTCAGGAGGGGCAATGCTGATTTGCCACAAATTCCAGGTGGGTCCTTGTGACGCGCCCCACAGAATGAGGGCCGTGCCGAGAGCGGCAAAAAAGATCGAGGTGACGCCAAAGAATCCGACATAGAACGGGCCAACCCAAAAGTCGAACAAATCGCCGGCCAGCAGCGTGCCACCGCGCACTCTGTATTTTTTTTCAAAACTGAGCATGGCCATGTCAGGCTCCTTCTGGCTGGGTACAGACCGTTAAAAATTCATCTAAAGAAATGCAGACACTGTGCTGAATCAAGTTCAGAGACAGCGTCTGCATGAGGCAACTGTCAGGACTTGGCCGCCGGCACTGCTGCGGGCATGGGCGAGTTTTGCGCCGATGCTGCAACAGGCTTTTTGGCGCCATCGAGCCAGTTGAATTTGTTGGTGCTGAGCAGAATGAGGTGAATCATGGCTGCCAGCCCGAACAAGAAGATCCCCTGAACCACCATGGCTCTGAGAGGGTCGTAAAGTCGCCAAATACGCCACATAATGTTTCTCCTAAATGATGTGGGACATAAAGGTGTAAACCGCAGCCTTCACCCCTGAGTAGATGTTGGTCATGTTTTCTGCCCCCGGCAGCCAGTGTTTCCAGTGCAGTCCGACCAGTTGGCCGAGCAATGCAAGCGGGAACAGCAAAGCGAAGCTGGGAATAAAAATCAGGACAAACGTCAGCTTGTCACCCTTGTGGGGCTTCTTTTCCGAGAAAAAGGGGATGTCGGTCATGGGGTACTCCGTTAGAAATGCGAACGCGCCTTAGAACCAGGGTCGCCATGCCCAGACCAGGACGTGTGCGACCACGGCGACTGCCGTAAATCCCACTGTGCCCTGCATCCAGTAATGGTGAAACTCCTGAGCCTCCTCGTCGGTCAGCCCGGATATGGAAGTCCGATTCGACATACGAATGCTCCTTTACAAAAAGACCTTGCGGCCAACCATGCGCACAGCCCGCGCAACCTGGGCAGCCGCAGCGGGATGCTGCGACATTGGGGTGAGACAGACCACGCTGTGTCTGTGTCTCAGATGTTGGTGAGAGCTCATGCCATCGCTCCCAGTCCCAGGTCCGCGCCTGCTGCGGACACATGGGATTCATTGACTTCGTCCTCGCCAGCTTCACGCGCGCGTCGCTCGGCTTGGTCACGCAGGCGCTTGGCCGCTGAAATTTGAACCAGCACCGGCTGACTTTCAATCAGGCTGCGCAGCCGTGCCTGGGCGCTTTCCTGCCAGGCGGTGTGGGGCTCGACCACGCCGCGAGCCGGGGTGGCTTCCACACGGTCCATGTCGGTGCCCAGAGGCAGAATGTGGAACAGCGCATCAAACAGCGAATTGCAAACCTCTTGCACCAGGTAGCTGGCGCCGCTGTAACCCATGAAGGGCGTGCCGGTGTGGCGACGGATAATGGCACCAGGAAAAGAGGCTGGAATGAATGTGGCACGCATCGGACCGGAGGCAGACATCTCGCTCAGGTACATGCGTTCGTTGTAGCTGCCAAACAGGATGAGCGGCGTTTGCTGCTGCACTTGCTTGCGGATGCTGACGTTGTCGGTTTTGTTGCCTGCTGTGCGCGACACGCTGAACTTGCAGGGCAGGCCCATTTCGTCTTCGAGGAAGTGGCGCAGGCCGCGGGCATAAGTTTCACCGGCCACCACGCCAAAACTGGCCGTGGCAAAAAAGTCTTGTGTGACCGAACGCCACAAATCCCAGACCGGCTTGAGCGTGGTGTGGCGCTCACGCTCGATGAAGGGCTCAGGGTCGAGGTTCAGCAGTTCGCCCAGCTTGCGCAAAAACTGGGTGGTGCTGTGCAAGCCGATAGGAGCTTGCAGGTAGGGGCGCTCCAGCGCTTCGCAAAGCATGCGACCGAATTCACGGTACATGCAGATGTTGACATCGGCTTCGACCAGGCGCGACACGTCGGCCAAATGGCTGCCCAGCGGAAACACCATGTTGATCTCGGCGCCAATGCCTTGCACCAGGCGACGAATTTCGGCCAAATCGCTGGGCGAGTTGAAGGTGCCGTAGCAGGGGCCGATGATGTTGACCCGGGGCTTCTCGCCCACAGGGCGATCGGCAAAGGGCTTGCGCGCTGGAACTTTGCGCAGGCCGTATTCGCTCCAAAGCCAGAACATGGCCCGATTGGCACATTGCCACTGGTCTTCGTCGATGGTGCGCGGCAAGAAGCGCTGAATGTTGGTGCCCTCGGGGGTGACGCCACCACCAATCATTTCGGCAATCGAGCCGGTGACCACCACCGCTGGCAACTCCGGGTCAAGCGTGGCATGGGCGCGCTTCATCGCGCCTTCGGTGCCTTCGCGCCCGAGTTGCTCTTCGGCCAGGCCGGTCACCACGATGGGCAATTCATGTGGCGGCAAGGCATCGGTGTAATGCAAAACCGAAGTCACAGGCAGGTTTTCGCAACCCACCGGACCGTCAATCACCACTTGCAGGCCTTTGATGGCCGTGAAGACATAGACGGCTCCCCAGTAGCCGCCCGCACGATCGTGGTCGAGGATCAGCATCAGCCCATCTCCTCTGCTTTGCGTTTCTTCATCAGCTTCTCCAGCTGACGGCGGGTTTCTGCCTTGAACTCGGGACGGTCTTTGGGAACCCCTTCCCAGACGCCAGCTGCGTGGCCCGCCCCGGTATCGCCAAAGAACGATTTCATGGCGTCAAAGCGCGCCTTGTTGCCGATGGCAGCTTGCACCACTTGCACCAGCGAGCCGGCACCGGCCACCCCCATCAGCGGGCGCGCAGAAATCAAGTTGGTGAAATACAGCGACGGGATGCAAAGCTGTTTGGCTTTTTGCACGATTGGCGTGGTGCCAACTGCAAGGTCGGGCTTGAAGGCATGCACCGCGGCCATGTCTTGCTCGAGCGACGCCCTGAACTGAACTTCCACGCCTTTGGCGCGCAGCCATTCCGCATCCAGCGCATTCCAGGGCGTGGCCGGGCAGGCCGAGCCTACATAAGGTACTTCGGCGCCGCATTCGATCAACAAGCGCGCCACCAGCAACTCGGAGCCTTCGTAGCCACTCAGGGTGATGCGGCCTTTGATGGACTGACGCGACAGCATGTCTCGCAGGCCGTGCAGCGCGTCGTTGCGCGACTTGGCAATCAAGTCTGGCGCGATGTTGCAAGCTTCGCCAATTTTCTGCAGCCATTCTTGCGTACCTTCCAGGCCCACCGGGGCCGAGCCCACAATGCTGCGTCCTGCCGCTTCGAATTCGCGAATGCTGGCGGTGTAGAAAGGGTGAATGGCAGCCACTGCGGCGCAGTCCAGTGCGGCATACAGCTCGCGCCACTCACGTGTCGGCACCGAGGGGCCCACCGCCAGGCCCATGGGGGCGAGCATTTGACCAATGATCACCGGGTCGGCCGGGAACATTTCGCCCAACAGGGTGATGGTGGGGCGGTCTTGTCGGCCACCGCGCGGTGCGGCAACAGGACCGTTTTGAATCTCCTGGCGGGCGTAGCGCAACATGGCGCCGGCCAACACGTCTTTGGCTTCCGCATGGGTGGGCACGCCAAAGCCCGGCACATCGATGCCGATGACGCGCACGCCATTGATCTCTTTGGGCAGCAGTTGCAAGGGCACACCACTGGCCGTGGGCACGCACAGGTTGATGACCACGATCGCGTCGAGCTCACCCTCGGCGGCTTGGGCATGGACGGCGTCGCGAATGTCTTCGAACAGCTTGCCGGTGACCAGGGTTTCCGAGTTGAAGGGCACATAGCCCACACTGCGCCGGGCACCGTAAAAGTGGGATGTGAAGGTCAAGCCGTACACGCAGCAAGCCGAGCCTGACAAGATGGTGGCAGTGCGGCGCATTCTCAGGCCCACACGCAGTGAGCCAAACGCAGGGCACATGCTTTGCGGCTGATCATGCGGACCTGCGTCTTGTTGGCGCGGGTAGTCCAGCGCGTATTGCGCCAGGGTTTCCGATTTCCCTGCGGCCTTGGCAGCGGCCAGCAGGGTTTCCCCACCGGCGTGACAACCCATGCCATCGCCTTCGAGGGCGGTGGACTGGATGGGGATGATGCGGCCTGTGTCCATGGTGTGTCAGGCGGCGTCGTAGATCACTTCGAGGGTGGGCTTGACCAGGTCGTCACGGCCCATCATGTCGAAGGTGGTGGCCGGCTCGAGCACCACATTGCGGCCCACCGTGTCGGCGCTGAACAGGCCGAGCAATTCATCTTGTGTTTGCGGCTTGGGTCGCACCGGCGGGGCCAGGCCCACTTGGGTGGCCAGCTCTTCAAACAAGGGCCCCCAGGTGGTGCCGGGGCGGCCAATGATTTCGTAGCTGGCGCTCTTGCGACGAATGTCTTCATGTGCAGGAATCGCAGCGAGCACCGGAATGCCGGCATTGGCGGCGAAGGCTGCGGCTTCGCCGGTGCCATCGTCCTTGTTGATCACCATGCCGGCCACGCCAACGTTGCCGCCGAGCTTGCGGAAGTACTCTACGGCCGAGCAGACGTTGTTGGCCACATACAGCGACTGCAAGTCGTTGCTGCCCACCACAATCACTTTTTGGCACATGTCGCGGGCAATCGGCAGGCCAAAGCCACCGCACACCACGTCGCCCAGAAAATCCAGCAGCACATAGTCGAAACCCCAGTCATGGAAGCCCAGCTTCTCCAGGGTTTCAAAGCCGTGGATGATGCCGCGCCCGCCACACCCCCGACCTACTTCAGGGCCGCCCAGTTCCATTGCGAAAACGCCATCGCGCTTGAAGCAGACATCGCTGATGCTGACCGCTTCGCCCGCCAGTTTTTTCTTGGACGATGTTTCAATGATGGTGGGACAGGCTTTGCCGCCAAACAGCAAGCTGGTGGTGTCGCTCTTGGGGTCGCAGCCAATCAGCAACACTTTTTTGCCTTGCTGCGCCATCATGTAACTGAGATTGGCCAAGGTGAAGCTTTTGCCAATGCCACCTTTGCCGTAAATGGCAATGATCTGAGTCTCTTTGGTGGGGGCCTGTGTGCTCACGGGCGTTGGCTCGTGCGCGGCTTCTTGGCGAAGACGGTTGACAAACTCAATGGGCTGGCTATTCACCGGCGGAGGATTCATGTTCATGCGTTGGCACTCCAATCCAAAACCATCTTCAAACAATGTGCATCACCAAAAGCGGTTGCATAGGCCTGTTCGGCTTGGGCTGGGCTTTGGTGGTGCGTGATGAGGCCATCCAACGAAAGCCGGCCGGTGTGGACCAGCTCCGTCACAGCCAGCAGGTCGGGCCGCTTCCATTCCGCGGCAGTCCGAATTTGGGCTTCCCTCATGAAGGCGGGGGCATACGAAAAATGCAGGTCGCTTTTGTAAAAGCCCGCCAGCACCACTTCGCCTCCGGGGCGCAGGCGTTGAATCAGCTGGTCCAGCAAGTGGGCGTCGCCACTGACGTCGTAAATCGATTGGTAGTCGCGCCGGGGATCGTCTTCTGGTGACACCACGGCATACCCTTGGGCACCCGCTTGACGATGCGGCTCGGTTTCCCAGACGGTGGGTGCGGCGACACCGGCGGCCACGGTCAGGCGGGCCAGCAGACGGCCCATCACGCCGTGGCCCACAATCAAGTCGGGAGGGCGAATTTCCTTGCGTTGACCGCCGCCCGCCACAGCGTGGTAGGCCGTGGCCGCCAAGGCCAACAAGACCGCCTGGTCTTTCAGATCTTCGCCCACAGCGACGGTTCTGGCTTCGGGCACGACCAACCTGGAGGCCGCACCGCCAAACAAGCTGCGCACTCCTTCAAAGCATTGCGCGCCCGGGACAAAAACCCGCTGGTTCTCTTTGTAGGTGGTCTGACTACCGGCCCGGCGCACCCGCCCGACGGTCTCGTAGCCGGGTACCAAGGGATAGCCCATGCCGGGGAAGGCCGGCATGCTGCCGTCCCACAACAATCGTTCTGTGCCAGTGCTGATGCCGCTGTATTCCACCTCGATTTCGATCTGGTCAGGGCCGATCTCGGGCAAGGCCAGGGCTTGCAGGGCAAGCTGTCGGGGCTGCTCGAAAACGATGGCGTGGGCATTCATAGGTGTATTGTTTGATTGACTTTGATCAGTGTCAATCAAAGATGACGTTTAAGACGAAGAATTAGGGTAAACACTGAGATTTCCTTCCTACAAGAATCTGGGCGTGCAGCGGCATTTGGGTTGGAACATGTTCGATCAAGCAAAAGCCGGCCTGTTTCATCAGGTGGGTCAGTTCGTGCGGCGTGCGCAGGCGCCCCGAGCCCATGGCCAGCAGGTAGAAATGAAAATAGGCGTCGCCCAAGGGCGATTCATGACGCTCACGCGCCATGGGTTCGGCCAGCAGCAAGGTACCGCCCGCAGGCAATGCGCGGTAAATGGCTTTCAAAAGGGTCAGCACGTCCTGATCGGGGTGGTCGTGGGCTATGCGAATGAGGGTGACCAGGTCTGCGCCGCTGGGCAGTTCATCGGTCAGAAAGCTGCCACCCGTGGCTGTCACCCGATCGGCCAGGCCTTGTCGCGCCAAGTTTTGGGCTGCCAGTTGGGCCACCTGGGGAAGGTCGAAAAGCTTCAGGTTCAGGTGCGGCGAATGACGGGCCAGGCGACTCACGAAGGTGCCCTGACCGCCGCCCACATCCAGCACATGGCGATGGTCTTCGAAACTGTAAGCTGCCAGTATTTCGTCTACGACAAAAGGCTGGGAGGCCGACATCAAATCGGAATAGCGCTGGAAGGTGGTGTCGGGGCTTTGGATGGCTTGTGCCGAGGCCGGGCTGTTGACATAAGGCC
>VERE01000086.1 GCA_018882835.1 Limnohabitans sp. | reverse complement strand
CCGACATCATGCCCTGCATGTTCGTCACCAGCATGGACGAAAACACCCCTTGCAAGAACAATGTGCTGGGCGTGAAGGGCGTGGGCGAACTCGGCACCATTGGTGCCACGCCCGCCGTGGTCAATGCTGTGGCAGATGCCCTGGCCCGCAACGGCCACGCCAAACAGGCGCCGCATTTGCAGATGCCCCTGACCCCGCCTCGGGTGTGGTCGCTGCTGAACGGCGCTTGAGCAGGTCGGGCAAGCGCCTGATCAGCTCAGGTGCTTGCCGATGATGCCGGCCAATTCAAACATCGTCACCTGGTCCCTGCCAAACACCTCCTTGAGCTTGGCGTCGGCATTGATGGTGCGCTTGTTGGCGGCGTCTTGCAGGCCCTGGGCCTTGATGTAGTCCCACAGCTTCTTGATCACTTCAGTGCGGGCCACGGCGTCAGCGCCAATCACCGCAGCCAAAGCGGGGCTGGGCTTCATGCCGGCCGAGGGGGTGCGCGGCTTTTTTTCCCGCACAGGCTTGGCTGATTTAGCGCTGGCTTTGGCGGTTTTCTTGGCAGCTGTTTTGCCGGCGGCGGGCGTCTTGGCGACCGTGCCTGTCGCGGTTTTGCGCGGCGGGTATTTGCTGGTGCGGGGCTCAAACTGGAACGACACTTTGCCAGCCTCCGGATCCCAAGCCAAAAAGGCTTTGAAGGCGCGGCGGGTGCGCATGCTGACAAACTTGTCGAGCAAATCGGTTTTGCCGGTTTCCAGCAACTTGCGCATCTGCTCGGGCGCCACCGGCTGCTGCAGAATGATCTTTCCGCTCTTGAAATCGCAACTTGGCACAGCTTGGGTCAGCGTTGGCACCGCTTTTTCACACACATAGTTGCTGCCGTGCTCACGCACGCTGGCGCCGCACTTGGGGCACTTGCCCAACACGTCGCTGGCGCTGAAGTCGATCAACTCACCGGTTTCCTCGGCATTTTTGTCATCGCCAAAGTCGAACTCAAGCTTCCAGTTCTGCTCTTCCTCACTGAACTTCAGCACTATTTCGGCGGTGAATGGCCAACCCGCCTTGGAGCGGAAGCCCTCCAGCGGGCCAATTTTCTTGTGCGCCAGAAACTCTTCCACCTCGGCTTGCTCGAACGCACGGCCGGCCGGGGTTTTGCCGAACGAGAAGCCGCAGCCCTCGCCCAGGCCATCCGCGCCAGCACAGGCGTAGCGGCGGTAGTTTTCTTTCACCTGGCCGCCGCACTTGGGGCAAGGCGTGTGCAAGGTGACATAGTCACCGGGAACGGTGTCCCGGTCATACTCTTTGGCCTTTTTGACGATGTGCTCGGTCATGGCAGCGATTTCGCGCATGAAGGCATCGCGACTGAGCTTGCCCTGCTCCATCAGTGCCAGCTTGTGTTCCCACTCGCCGGTCAGGGCAGGCTTGGACAACTCCTCCACGCCCAGGCCACGCAGCAAGGTCATCAGCTGAAAGGCCTTGGCCGTGGGAATCATCTCCCGGCCATCGCGCAGCATGTATTTCTCGTTCAACAAGCCTTCAATGATGGCCGCCCGCGTGGCGGGTGTGCCCAGGCCTTTTTCCTGCATGGCCTCGCGCAACTCATCGTCTTCCACCAGCTTGCCAGCGCCTTCCATGGCACCTAGCAAGGTGGCTTCGGTATAACGCGCGGGGGGCCGGGTTTTCAAGGCCTTGGGGGTGACCGACTCGGTCAAGGCCAATTCGCCCGGTTGCACAGCGACCAGCACCTTGCCGGATTCATCGTCGTCTTGCGCCTCTTTGCCGTAAATGGCCAGCCAGCCCGGCTTGACCAGGACCTTGCCATCGGTGCGGAAATGGTGTTTTTCACCCCGGTGGTCGACCTGGCTGATGCGGGTGGTCACCTGATATTCTGCCGATGGGAAGAACACGGCCATGAAGCGGCGCACCACCAGGTCGTACAGCTTTTGCTCGGCCTCAGACAAACCGCTGGGGGCCTGCAATGTTGGGATGATGGCAAAGTGATCGCTGACTTTGGCGTTATCGAACACCCGCTTGGAGGGTCGGATGTAGTCGTTGTTCAAAGCTGTCAAGGCGAACGGTGCGAGGTGGCGCAGCCCACTGTCGGCCAACATCTCGAAGGTTTGCCGCACGGTGGGCAAGTAGTCTTCCGGCAGGTGGCGCGAATCGGTACGCGGGTACGTCAAGGCTTTGTGCCGTTCATACAAACTTTGCGCCAAGGCCAGCGTGGTCTTGGCCGAAAAGCCAAAACGACCGTTGGCTTCACGCTGCAAAGAGGTCAGGTCAAACAGGCCGGGGGCGGCCTGTGTGGTGGGTTTGCTTTCTTCGCTGACCGTGGCGGACTGGCCGCGTGAGGCATCGGCAATCGCCTGGGCTTCGGCCTGCGACCACACCCGATCGGCTTTCTTTTCAGAGTCGTTCTCGTCTTTTTGGTGGCTCGGATTGATCCACTTGCCCGAGTATTCACCGGCGGAGACCTGGAAATTGGCGTGAATTTCCCAGTAGTCGCGGCTGATGAATTTGCGAATTTGCTCTTCGCGCTCGACCACCACACTGAGCGTGGGGGTCTGCACCCGCCCCACGGTGGTCAGGAAAAAGCCGCCGTCTCGGGAGTTGAAGGCGGTGAATGCGCGGGTGCCGTTGATACCCACCAGCCAATCGGCTTCGGAGCGGCTGCGGGCGGCGTCAGCCAGGCCCTGCATCTGCTTTTCGGTGCGCAAGGCGTCAAAGCCATCGCGTATGGCCTGCGGCGTCATGGACTGCAGCCACAGGCGCTTGACCGGCTTGTCAATCGGTTTCTTGCCCCCCGCGTATTGCTCGATGAGGCGGAAGATCAGCTCGCCCTCGCGGCCCGCGTCACAGGCATTGATCAATGCCGTGACGTCCTTGCGCTTGACCTGCTTGACCACCGCATTCAAGCGGGACTTGGTTTTGTCGACGGGCTTGAGGTCAAAAAAGGGCGGGATCACCGGCAAATGGGCAAAGCTCCACTTGCCACGTTTCACATCGTAAGCCTCGGGCGCCTGAATTTCCACCAAGTGACCTACCGCGCTGGTCACGACATAGCTGTCATTTTCGAAATGGTCTTCATGCTTTTCAAATTTGCCGGCCACAGGGGTCAGCGCCCGAACGATGTCCTGCGCAACCGATGGCTTCTCAGCGATGACCAGTGTCTTGCTCATGCGTATGCATTCCTTGTTTCTTGCCAAATGTACCAACTGTCGGAAGCCCTTTCGAAATCAACCCCGACCTGCTTTTACAATCTGTCCCTCGCGCGCGCACGCGCACGTGTGTACGTATTCAACTTAACAGAGTTTTCACGTGACTTCAAAATCCCCTGCTTCCCATCGCCGAATTCAGACCCGCCGCTCGGGCGTCCATGGCAAGGGGGTGTTCGCTGTGGCCCCCATTGCCGAAGGCGAGACCATCATCGAATACGTGGGTGAAATCATCTCCTGGAAAGAGGCGCAACGACGCCATCCGCATGACCCGAAAGACCCCAACCACACGTTTTACTTCCACATTGACGAAGACCGTGTGATTGATGCACTGCATGGCGGCAACTCCTCGCGCTGGATCAACCACTCTTGCAACCCGAACTGTGAGGCCGACGAACAGGAAGGCCGCGTCTTCATCAAGGCTTTGCGCAACATTGCCGCAGGCGAAGAGCTGAGCTACGACTACGGGTTGATCATTGACGAGCGTTACACCCCCAAGCTCAAAGCCGAATATCCGTGCTGGTGCGGCGCACCCCAATGCCGAGGCACCTTGCTGGCCCCCAAACGCGGCCGCTGAATGCCCATGCACTGGCCCTCAGAAGACCTCTGGTTGGCGATTGCGCCCAAAGTGCCAGGCTTCTCGGTCGAGGTGCTGCCCACGATCGACTCGACCAACACCGAGTTGATGCGGCGGGCCCGGGCCGGCCAGACCGACCCGGTTCTGCTGGTGGCCGAGCAGCAAACCGCAGGCCGCGGGCGTCTGGGTCGCCAATGGCAAAGCCAGGCCGGTGACTCGCTCACTTTTTCACTGGGCATGAACCTGGCACTGGCCGACTGGTCGGGCTTGTCATTGGCCATTGGTTGGGCGATCACCCATGCCCTGGACCCTGAGCAGTCGCTGGGCTTGGGCCTGAAGTGGCCCAACGACGTCTGGGTGATGGACTCGGCCTCTGCCGAACCGCGCAAGCTGGCGGGTATCCTGGTTGAAACAGCGTCATCCGCATCGGGGCCTGCAACGCCCGTCCAAGCACGGTACTGCGTCATGGGTGTGGGTATCAACTTGAAAGCGCCCGCCGTCACCAACCATGCGGTTGCGCCCATTGGCTTGCTGGCATTGAAACCCGAATGCACGCCCGCCAGCGTCCTCGAGTGCGTGGCACAGCCCTTGGTGGAGGCGGTGCTGGCGTTTGAACGCCAGGGCTTTGCCCCCTTTCAGGCACGCTTCCATGCGCGCGATGTGTTGCGGGGCCTGGCGGTCACGCTCTCCGATGGCCAGGCCGGTGTGGCACAAGGGGTGAGCCCCACGGGAGAGCTGTTGCTGGCGCAAGGCGACAGACTGGTCAAAGTTCACAGCGCCGAAGTCAGCGTGCGCCCCAGCGCACTCAAGGCCGCAGGATGAAGCGCCTGGGACCTTGGCTGGTGATTGTGCTGCTGCTGGCGAATGGCTTGTCTTGGCTGTGGCTGTCGGGCAGCGGCCTGCAATGGGGCTGGGGACCTCGCTCGGCGCGCGAGCCAGAACGCCTGGCGCAAATGGTTCGCCCGGAAGCTTTGGTGACCCGCACAGAGCGCCACTCGGCAGAGACAGCACCGCGCTGAGTCAGGGCCTCAGGCCGACGGACTGCGCAGGGTGCGACTGAGCAAAATCACCGGTAGCAAGCCCACCAGCACCAAAGCCAAAGACGGCAGTGCCGCTTCGCCCAAGCGCTCATCACGGGCCAACTGGTAGGCCATCACCGCCAGGGTGTCGGTGTTGAAGGGGCGCAACACCAGGGTGGCCGGAAGTTCTTTCATCACGTCCACCAGCACCAACAAAAGTGCTGCGGCTGTGGAACGTTTGAGCAGTGGCGCATGCACCCGGCGCAGCAAGCCCCAACCGGAGACGCCCAACATGCGGGCGCTGTCGTCCAGGCTGGCTGGCACGCGGGCATAACCGCTTTGCACCGATTGCAAGGCCACCGCCACGAAGCGCACCAGATAGGCCCAAACCAGCCCCAGCACGGTTGCGGTCATCCAGTAGCCGGCCTGGGTTTGCGGCCAGGCGGCTTGCAGCCACCCCACCGGTAACAGCAAGCCCACCACGATGACGGCCCCCGGCACGGCGTAACCCAAACCCACCAGTTGCACCGCCCAACGTGTGCTCCATGTTGGCGATCGTCGACTCTGAAACGCCAGCAGCCAGGCCAAGGCAACCGCCAGAACAGCGGTCAGGGCGCCCAACTTCAGGCTGTTGAAAGCCCAGCCCGGGAAACGGTCCCAAGGCAATTGAACGAGCTCACCCGATTGCAGCAAAGCATGGCCCATGATCGCCAAGGGCAACACAAAGCCCAACAGCACTGGCATGCCACACAAGAACAGCGCCAAGCCTTCGGCTGCACCGCGCAAACGGATGGGCTGCGCTTCGCTGCTGGCGCGCGCGCCGCGCCCGCTGGCAAATCGCATGCGCGATTGCGCGCGTTGCTCCACCCACAGCACCGCCACCACCACCATCAGCAGCAGGGTGGCCAATTGGGCGGCGGCCATGCGGTTGTCCATGACCAGCCAGGCCTTGTAGATGCCGGCGGTAAAGGTTTGAATGCCAAAATAGCTGGAAACGCCAAAATCTGCCAGGGTTTCCATCAAAGCCAGGGCCGTGCCTGCCGCGATGGCGGGCCGTGCCAGCGGCAATGCCACTTGCACAATGCGACGCCGCAAAGGCGCCCCCAACAAGCGCGCAGCTTCCATCAAATGCGTGGCGCGCTCTGCCAGGGCACTGCGCGCCAACAAATACACATAGGGGTAAAGCGCCAAGCTAAAGACGCAAGCCGCACCCCACAGGCTGCGCACATCTGGCCATAGCCGGCCTTGCCAACCGAACGCTTCGCGCAGAGCAGATTGCGCCAGGCCGCTGAATTGCAGGAAGTCGGTGTAAGCGTAAGCCACCACATAAGCCGGCATGGCCAAGGGCAACAACAGCGCCCACTCCAGGACCCGTCGCCCCCGAAAATCGAACAGCGTCACCAAGGCCGCCGAGACCGTGCCCATAGTGACTACGCCCAGCGTGACCCACAGACACAGCCAAAAGCTGGTCGACACATAGTCAGGCAGGACCGTGCTGGCCATCTCGCCAAGGATGGCCTGAGACACCGCCGACCACTGCCCCCAGGAGGCCAGCACCGTCAGCACGGGGAGCGCCAGCACGCCCACCGCCCCCCACAATAACCCGCGCGACAGTCGCATGGAATGAGTCACTTGCCTGAATTGGTCCGAAGCCAGGATTGTAGGCAGACACCCAGACAACCCTGTGGCTTGTCCGTGCTCTCTACAATTGGGCTTATGTTTCTTGAAGTCACGCAATTGCAGGTGCAATACCCGGGGCGCACGCGCGCCGCGGTCGATCGCGTCACTTTGGGCCTGCGTGCAGGTGATGTCGGGGTGCTGATCGGCCCCTCGGGCTGCGGCAAAACCACCTTGTTGCGCGCCGTCGCTGGCCTGGAGCAAGTGACCGCGGGTGACATCCAGCTGGCCAAGTCGGTGGTCAGCAGCGCCAGCGTGCATGTGCCAGCAGAGGCGCGCCGCATTGGCATGGTGTTCCAGGATTACGCTTTGTTCCCGCATTTGAGCGTGAGTGACAACGTGGGCTTTGGGCTGCACCACCTGCCGCGCCAATCACGCGAGCACCGCATTCAAGAGGTCTTGAAGCTGGTTGGCCTGGAACGCAGTGCGTCACGCTATCCGCATGAGCTTTCTGGGGGTCAGCAGCAGCGCGTGGCCTTGGCCCGCGCGCTGGCGCCGCAACCCCAATTGCTGCTGCTGGACGAACCGTTCTCCAACCTCGATGTGGACCTGCGCGAGCGCTTGGCGCACGAAGTCCGCGCCATCCTCAAGGAAGCCCAGACCACCGCGCTGTTCGTGACCCATGACCAAATGGAAGCCTTTGCCGTAGGCGATGTGATTGGGGTGATGTCCGAGGGGCGCCTGCACCAGTGGGACGACGCCTACAACCTCTACCACCGGCCCGCCACCCGCTTTGTGGCGGACTTCATAGGCCACGGCGTTTTTGCGCCGGCCTCGGTCCGTCAAGTCGGCCAGCAGGTGATTGTGCAGACCCCACTGGGAGAGCTGACCGATGTGGCCAAGGGGCCCTTGCCCTGCCACTTTGTCGACGGCGAATGCGATGTGCTGCTGCGCGCAGACGACATCGTGCACGATGACGATGCGCCCGTGAAGGCGCAAATTGTGCGCAAGGCCTTTCGCGGCTCTGAATTTCTGTACACCCTGGAACTGGCGTCTGGCCAAACAGTGATGGCGCATGTGCCCAGCCACCACGACCACAAAATTGGCGAATGGATCGGCATCCGGGCGCAAGTCGATCATGTGGTCACCTTCAACCGCGCCTGCGCCTTGCAAAACCGCGAGATGTGCCAAATGCCGTGTGCTTCCCAAAACACATGCGCGCCAGTCTCATTTCAATCACCTGCCTAAACTTTGTTCGGGAACTTTCGCATGAGCCTGAAACTCTACTTTTCCCCTGGTGCCTGTTCTTTTGTGCCCCATGTCCTGCTGGAAGCCAGCGGTGCAGCTTACGAGCCAGTGATGGTCAAGCTGCACAAAGGCGAACAGTACGGTGACGCGTACAAAGCCATCAACCCACGTAGCCAAGTGCCGGTGCTCCAAGCTGAAGGCCAAGTGATCACCCAAATACCGGCCATTTGCCAATACCTGGACATGGCTTTTGCACAAGCCCAGTTTTTGCCGACCCCCCCGCTCGCGCGCGCCAAGGCATTGGAAACGCTGTCCTGGATGAACAACACCGTGCATCCCA
>VERE01000031.1 GCA_018882835.1 Limnohabitans sp. | reverse complement strand
GACAGCTTTGGCACGCCCCACACCGACCCGAACACAACAGGCCCGACCCAGATCTTCAACCTGGGCCATGGCATCAGCCAGTTCACCCCGCCAGAGCATGTCAGCGCCCTGGTCGAGGCGGTGCACAACCACTCCAGAAAAATGCGAAGCAAAGCCTGAAAGGGCTGTCAAGATGCACAAAAAGTGCTAAAGGAAGCTTGACTTATACACAAAATTTCGGTGACACCCTCTCCCTCAACCCTTCTGCTGTCTTTTTGTAAAAAAAATATTCAAATCTCCTAAGTCATTGATTTTCATAGGTTTGTGGTCCTGCGTTTTTTTCGGGCAATCTAGGCAAAGCCTTGATTTTCAAGGCTTCGGCAGGCATACCACAAAGCTATCAACAAAGTTATCCACAGATTCTTTGGACTGATTTAAAAGACAAGAAAAATCAATGACTTAAGGGGCATTTCTCACTTTTCGGTCAGAACACCTCTGTAAACGCCTACTTGACATGACGCTTCAACTACCCGTGCTGGTTCAAACCCCTGCACACAGCAACCTAGGGGGTGCGCTCAGCTATGAGAGCGACACCGCACATCCCCCCGGCACGCTGGTGCGGGTGCCACTTGGGCAGCGAGAAATACTGGGAATCGTCTGGGACACGTTGGAAGAGGCACCAGCGCTGGATCCCGGTGTTCGTCTGCGCAGCATCGCCGCGCCACTGGATGGTGTGGCTCCACTGACCGCGGCTTGGCGTCAACTGGTTCAATTTGCAGCGCAGTACTACCAGCGCTCCGCGGGAGAAGTGGCGCTGGCGGCCCTGCCTCCCCAGTTGAGAGAGCTGACAGGGGAACAAATGGCCCGTCGGTTGAAGAAACACCAGGGCGCAAGTGCCGACAAATCAAGCTCTACAACAGAAAAATCATCGCTGGTCGCCTTGACAACCGAACAACAGCAAGTGCTCGGCGCCATGGCCGATCGCACAGGGCCATTCTTGCTGTTTGGCAACACAGGCAGTGGCAAAACCGAGGTCTACCTGCGCCGAGTCGAGGCATTGCTGAGCCAAGACGCCGAAGCCCAAGCCTTGCTGATGGTGCCGGAAATCAACTTGACGCCGCAATTGGAAGCGCGTGTGCGGGAGCGTTTTCAGCATTGGGGCGAAGAGGCCATCGTGTCCATGCACAGCGGCATGACCCCTGCACAACGGCTGCGCAGTTGGCTGCTGGCGCACACAGGACGCGCACGCATTGTGTTGGGAACGCGCATGGCCATTTTTGCCTCGCTGCCGCGACTGCGCCTGATCGTGGTGGACGAGGAGCACGATCCCAGCTACAAGCAACAGGAAGGGGCACGCTATTCGGCGCGCGACTTGGCGGTGTACCGCGGGCGCTTGGAGCAAGCCCAGGTGATCCTGGGCTCGGCCACGCCCTCGCTGGAGAGTTGGCATCAAAGCCGGTCTGCCACCGACACTGATCGTGGTGGCCGCTACATTCGGCTCAACATGCCTTCACGCATCGGTGCGGGCAGCTTGCCCAGGGTGCGCCGGGTGGACATGAACCACCAACCGCGCAAAACCATTTTTTCTGCCCCCTTGCTGCAAGCCATCCGCGAGCGGGTGGCGCGCCAGGAGCAAGTCTTGATCCTCTTGAACCGGCGCGGCTATGCACCGGTGCTGCACTGTGCAGAGTGCGGCTGGAAAAGCGCCTGCAGCCATTGCAGCGCCTTTCGGGTGTTCCACAAACTGGATCGCACCTTGCGTTGTCACCACTGCGGCTTCACGCAGCGTGTACCGCGCCAATGCCCAGCGTGCGGCAATGCCGACCTTGGCATGTTCGGTCGCGGTACCGAGCAACTGGAAGAGCAGATGACGCAGTTGCTGGGCGACAGCGTGCGAGCGGATGGCGCCGGCTTGCGCATTGCCCGCATTGATGCGGACAGCACCCGGCTCAAGGGCGCGCTGGAGCAACAACTGGCGCAGGTGCACTCTGGCGAAGTCGATGTGCTGATAGGCACCCAAATGATTGCGAAAGGGCACGACTTTCGCCGTGTCACTCTGGTCGCAGCACTCGACCCTGATGGGGCGCTTTTTTCCAGCGACTTCAGAGCGCCTGAACGACTTTTCTCCCTGCTGATGCAAGCCGCCGGCCGGGCAGGGCGAGATGCCCGCCTGAGCCTTGCCCAGGGTTGCGAAATGTGGGTGCAGACCTCTCACCCGACACACCCGCTGTTCGACGCCTTGAAACAGCATGACTATGTGAGCTTTGCAGAGCAGCAACTCAAAGAGCGTCAGCTAGCAGGCATGCCGCCGTTCAGCGCACAAGCACTGGTTCGCGCCGAAGCGCGAACTCAAGAAGCGGCTCAAGCCTACCTCTCGGCGGTGCGCGAAGCAGGGGAAGAGATTGTTCAGGGGCTGCAAGCCGAAGGTTTTCCGCTGGAGAGTGCGCCGCTGAGTTTGTATCCCGCTGTGCCCATGAGCCTGCAACGGGTCGCCAATGTCGAGCGCGCCCAGATGCTGGTGGAATGCCCCTCACGGCCAGTACTTCAGGCTTTCTTGGCACGGTGGCACGCACAATTGCATGCTATTCGAGCCAGTCACCGGCAAGTGATCCGCTGGGCGATCGACGTCGACCCGCTGAGCATTTGAAAAAATTCAGCTGCTGAGCAGCGCGACGAAGCCGGAGAAGCTCAAAAAAGCCAGGGCGGTCGACACCAGAATGATGCGGGCAATGCGGCCTGTATTGGCCCCGAATCGCTCGGACAGCATGGACACATTGCTGGCGCTGGGCAAGGCCGCAACCAACACAATCACCTTCACGCCAAAAGGATCCAGCGCAAGGCCCAGTCGCATGGCTGCCGTCGCCATCAGCAACACCAGCAAGGGATGTACGATGAGTTTGATCAAGGCCACCGGCCAGTAGTCGCGCGCCGCAATGGCTGCGACATGGCTGCCACGCGCTTGCAAGGTAGAGCGCGCCAATACCGCGCCAATCGTGAACAGGGCCACCGGCGAGGCGGCATCCGCCAACAACCCCAAGGTTTGCTGAACTGGTGCAGGCCAGCGCCATTGCGTTGCCGAGGTTAAAGCGCCCAAGCCAATCGCCCAGGGCATGGGGTTGGCCAACACCCCTTGAAGCGCCTTGCGCGCCGCCTGGCTGGCGCCCTGCGTACCCGCGCCATCCATGCGCGACAGGGCAATGCACAAAGAACAAGTGAAAAACAAGTCAACCAAAATAGTCACGATCGCGGGACCCGCGGACTGCGGCCCCAGCAAAGCCACCAGCAAGGGCACGCCCATGAAACCTGTGTTGGGGAAAGCGGCCACCAGCGCCCCGAACGAGGCGTCGTTCCAGCGAATCCGGCGGTTCAAGCTGATCGCGACCGTGAACGCCACCAACAGGGCTGCGCACAGCAGGTAAGTGAAAAACAAGCGGCCGTCCAGCAACTGCGCAATCGGCGTGTTGGCACCAAAGCGGTACAGCAGACAAGGCAAAGCAAAGTACAGAACAAAGCTGTTCAGGCCCGGAATGGCCTCGATCGGCAGCATCCGCCGATAGGCTGCCACATAGCCAGCCAGGACCAGGGCAAAAAATGGGAAGGTGACCCCCAGAATGTCAGTCATGGCCGCTATTCTGCCCGCTATGATCAGCGGCTTTGCCTGTCTGTGTCCTCTGCATGTCATCTGGTCTGAATCTCGCGCAACAAGAAGCCGTCAATTTCATGCAAGGGCCCTGCTTGGTGCTTGCCGGGGCGGGCTCCGGTAAAACACGGGTCATCACCCACAAAATTGCGCGCCTGATCCAGGCAGGCCTGGCCCCTGAGCGCATTGCCGCCATCACCTTCACCAACAAGGCCGCGGCAGAAATGCGCGAGCGCGCAAAAGGCTTGATTGGCGCGCCGGCACAAAAGGTGCTGATCTGTACCTTCCACGCCTTGGGCGTGCGCATGCTGCGGCAAGATGGCCAGGCCTTGGGGCTCAAGCCAGAGTTCAGCATCCTGGACAGTGACGATGTGGTGAGCCTGCTGAAAGACGCCGGGGGCAGCACCGATGCCGCCACGGCACGCCAATGGCAATGGACCATCAGCAAGTGGAAAAACATGGGGCTGGACGCCAGCCAGGCCGAAGCACGGGCCCAGGATGACAACGAACGGGTACTCGCACGCATCATGTCCCGCTACGAAGAGCGACTGAGCGCCTACCAAAGCGTGGACTTTGACGATCTGATTCGCCTGCCTTTGAAACTGTTGCAGCAACACCCTGAAGTCCGGGCCCGCTGGCAACAACAAATGGGCCATGTGCTGGTCGATGAATACCAAGACACCAACGCTACCCAGTATGAGTTGCTGAAGTTGCTGATCGGCCACCCCGAACGCACCGATGCGCGCTTCACGGCGGTAGGCGATGACGACCAGTCCATTTACGGCTGGCGTGGCGCCACGCTGGACAACCTGCGCCGCTTGCCGCAGGACTTTCCGCCCCTGCGAGTGATCAAGCTGGAGCAAAATTACCGCTCCACCAGCGCCATTTTGCGCGCCGCCAACAACGTCATCCAGCTCAACCCCAAGCTGTTTCCGAAAACCTTGTTTTCCGAGCTCGGCGAAGGCGAGCCTGTGCGGGTGGTCGATGCCGACAACGAAGAACACGAGGCCGAGCGCGTGGTGGCGCGCATTCAATCGCTGCGCGCGGGTGACACAGTCGAGCAGGGTGGCGCCAGCTTCAAAGAGTGGAAAGACTTCGCTGTGCTGTACCGCGCCAACCACCAGGCGCGCGTGCTCGAGCAAGCTTTGCGCAAAGCGCAAATTCCCTACAAGGTGTCGGGCGGGCAAAGCTTTTTTGACCGCGCCGAAGTGCGCGACCTGTGCGCCTGGTTGCGACTGATCGTCAACAACGATGACGACCCGGCCTTTCTTCGCGCGGTCACCACGCCCAAACGGGGCATCGGTCATCAAACCCTGCAAAGCCTGGGCGTGTTCGCCAGCCAATACAAGCTCAGCCTGTTTGAAGCCCTTTTTAGCAACAGCCTGGGCTCGGTGTTGTCCGCGCGCGCAGTGGCGGGTCTGCATGAGTTTGGCCGCAGCATCAACGACCTGGAATTTCGGGCACGTCACACCACCGGCGCGGAAGATGCTCACCGCTTTTTGATGGACTGGCTCAAGGACATCGGCTACGAAAAGCATCTGTATGACAGCGAAGACAGCGACAAAATTGCCGCCAGTCGCTGGACCAACGTGATGGATTTTTGTGACTGGATGGCGCAACGCTGCGGCGGTCAGATTGACGATGCGGCAGGGGTCACAATGTCCCGAGAAACAAAGTCCTTGCTGGAAGTGGTGCAAACCATCTCCCTGCTGTCAGCCTTGAACGAGCGCGAAAAAGACCAGAACGTGGTCACGCTGTCGACCCTGCATGCGTCCAAAGGATTGGAATGGCCTCACGTGATGCTGGTCGGCGTGACCGAAGGCATGCTGCCCTTTCGCCTGGATGACGATGCCGGCAGCGAGCACACTTCCGAAAGCCTGGCTTCGCGATTGGAAGAAGAACGCCGACTCATGTACGTGGGCATTACCCGCGCACAACGCACCTTGTCGGTCAGTTGGAGCAAAAAACGCAAAAAAGGGCGCGAGATGGTAAGCGTGCAACCCAGCCGCTTTATCGCCGAAATGGCGCTCGACCAAGCCACCGTGAAAGAAGACCCACGCGAAAAGCTCAAGGCGCTGCGCGCCGAATTCGCCAAGCGCGCGGCTGCGTCAGTTCCCGAGTCCTAGGCATTGAGCGTCTTGCGACGCGTCCATTGGGAACCCAGCGCCACCACCACCAGGCCAAAGCCAAGCACATCGGCCACCCAGGATGGATAGACCAACGCAAAGCCTGCAACGATGAACATCCAGCGCTCGATCAGCGTGGTTTTTACCCAAGCCCAGCCCTGAAAGCCAATCGCAATGGCCGCAATGCCCACCGCCGCAGTG
This sequence comes from Limnohabitans sp., assembly GCA_018882835.1. GTDB lineage: Bacteria > Pseudomonadota > Gammaproteobacteria > Burkholderiales > Burkholderiaceae_C > Limnohabitans. Next base: position 26,797 of record VERE01000031.1, on the reverse strand, counting down.
AAGGTAACTTGCGCAATCGCCAAAGGATCAGCGGCCGCCAGGGCCTTGCTCGAACCCATCAGCAACAGGCCCTGGCCACTGGGGTCCAGCACAAACATGAAGGGCAGCAAGAAAGCGGGCACGGTGTACTTCCAGCATTGCAGCGTGGTCTTGTAGGGGTCACCGCCCGTGATGGCCGCTGCCGCAAAGGGGGACAAGGCCGTCGGCGGTGACACTTCAGACAAAACGGCGTAATAAAAGATGAACATGTGCGCGGCAAAGTCGGGCACGCCCAGCTTGGTCAGTGCAGGCGCAGCAATCACCGCACAGATGATGTAGGAGGCCGTCACAGGCACGGCCAGCCCCACAATCCACACCACCAAGGCGGTGAAAATTGCGGTCAACAACAAAGAGCCATCGGCATAGTCAATGACGATGGTACTGAACTTCAGGCCCAAACCGGTGAGCGTCACCACCCCCACAATGATGCCGGCACCGGCACAAGTGGCTGCAACATTCAAAACGCCCACAGAACCGGCCTCCAGGGCCTTGACCAGGGGTGAACGCCACAAGCGTTGTAGCCAAGGCGTCCCATCCCCTGCACCCAGGAGGCTGTGAGGCAGCAAGCTGGTGTCGGAGCGCAAAAAGCTGGTGAACAGCGACACGATGGTGGCCCAAAACACCGACAACACCGGTGAGAAGCCCATCATCATGAACACCACAATGGATACCAAAGACAGGAAATGGAACCAGTAGCGACGCGTCAAGTTCCACAACGAGTCCACCGGCACGATCGCGCCCTCTTTCATGCCGTATTTGCGCGCATCGATTTCCACCATCAGGAACAAGGCCAGGTAAAACAGGCCCGTTGGAATGATGGCCATCACCAGCACATCGAGGTAAGAAATCTTCAAGAACTCGGCAATCAAGAAAGCCGCAGCCCCCAGCACCGGGGGCGAGATGATGGCCCCCAAGCCACCGGCAGACAGCAGGCCTCCGGCTGCGTTCTTTTCATAGCCCACCTTGGCCAACATGGGGTAGGCCACAGCGCCCAGCGTCACCGTCGTGGCCACGCCGGACCCCGAAGGGCCGCCCAACAAAAAGGAAGCCAGCACCACTGTGCGACCGGCACCGGTGGACTTGCCGCCCATGGCGGAAAAAGAAAAGTCGATGTAGAACTTGCCTGCACCCGAGTACTGCAAGAAGGCGCCAAAGATGGTGAACAATATGATCAAGGAGGCCGACACATCCACGGCCACGCCGTAAATGCCCTCCAAGGTCATGTACAGCACGCCGACCAGGCGACCCAACTCATAGCCTTTGTGCGTCCAGGGTGCCGGCAACCAAGGCCCCAGCATCGCATATGCCATGAAGGCCAGGGTGATCACCGGCATGATCCAGCCGTTGGTACGCCGCATGGCCTCCATGATCAGCACAATGAGACAGACGCCAAAAAAAATATCCCAGTTTTCCGGCATCGTGTTGCGATCGGTGAAGTCGTCGCCCCCTTGAATCAGATACCAGACCACGGCCACCGACAACAACGCCGCCACCCCATCCCACAGCATGATGCGGTGCCGATAGCGCGCACTCACCGGGAACATCAAAAAACATAAAAACAGCACCATGCCCACATGCAATGGCCGCAAGATTTGCGTGGGCACAATGGCATAAGCGGTGTAAAGGTGGAACACCGACATGCCCACCGCCAGCAGCGTGACCAGCACCGCCATGGCGCCACGAAACTTGTTCGCAGCGCCCTCCTCGGCTTCGATGTAAGACTCTGCCTTGGCCAGCGAGTCTTCGCTGATCACGACAGTGTCTTGGCCTTTTTTGGCATGGTCGGGGGCAGAGGTCATGGTCAGTTCAGCTTCACACCTTTTTCAGCAAAGAATCGCGCAGCCCCCGGGTGGTAAGGAATGGGCGTTGCCGACTGCTTTTGATTTTCAAGTTTGAAGTTGGTGGCTTCTTTGTGCGAGGCAATCAAATCGTCGCGGCGTTCGAACGCAGTTTTCACAATGTTGTACGCTGTCTTGTCGTCCATGCTTTCGTGCGCCACCAAAATGTTCATGACCGTGGCTTGGTGATTGTCGGTGTCCATGCCTTTGTAGACACTCTTGGGAATCACATCCTCGACATACAAGTTGCCGTACTTCTTGTTCATGGCAGCAACGGCTTCTGCATGGTCCACCATTTTGATTTTGGTCCCCGGGGTGTTGGCCAAGTCAGTGACTGCGGCCGTTGGCAAGCCGCCGACCCAGAAGAACGCATCAATTTTGCCGTCTTTGATGGCGTTGACCGATTCTGCGGCACCGAGCCGCTCGCGTTTCATGTCCTTGTCTTTGTCCAGGCCGGCTGCTTCAATCAACCGGAAGGCCATGACCTCTGTGGCGCTGCCAGGTGATCCGGTAGACACACGCTTGCCCTTCAAGTCGGCCATGCGGCTGATGCCCTTGCCCTCCACGCTCACCACGTGCATGCGGTTGGGATACAGAACCATGAGGGTGCGCAAGGGCACTTTGTTGCCCTTGAATTTTTCTACCCCTTGGTAAGCGTCTTGCGCAGCATCCGTCATCGTGAAGCCGATGTAAGGCTTGCCACTGCCGACGAGTTTCAGATTGTCTACTGACCCGCCGGTGACTTCGGCCGTGGCCTGCATGCCCGGTACATTCTTGGACAAAACGGCCGCCAAGCCACCGCCCATGGGGTAGTAAACACCGCCGGTGCCACCGGTCGCGATTGACAAATTCTGGGCTTGTGAAACGCCCCACCAGCCACCCAGTGACAGAACCATTGCCATTCCATAACGGTGCCAAGCTCGCATGATGATGCCTCCAATAATGTGCAAAACGCTACAGTAGCAGTCAGGCTCTGAGCTGGATATTGCGGTTTTCCTCAGTCTGGGCGATAAGATGCCGGAAAAAGGAGACGAGATGAAACTTTCACACCCATTGACGCGCCGTGCCGCCGGGCTTGCCCTGGCGTGGTTAACCTGCTGGACGGGCACAGCACTGGCACAAGCGCCGTCCGCCTGGCCCACCAAGCCGCTGCGTGTCGTGGTGAATTTCCCGCCGGGTGGCGCCGCCGACCAACTGGCGCGTGCCATTGGCCTGCCTTTGAGTGAGGCGCTGGGGCAACCCGTGGTGATCGAGAACCGTGCTGGCGCCAATGGCAATATTGGCGGCGAGCTGGTCGCCAAAAGCCCTGCCGATGGCTACACCCTGCTGATGAGCTCGGGAGGCATGGTGTCCATCAACCCGCACCTTTATGCCAAGATGCCGTTTGATCCGGTTCGCGATCTGGTTCCCGTCGCGGCGGCGGCCCGTGTGCTGGTGTTCTTGGAAGTTCACCCGTCCGTTCCGGTCAAGAACGTTCAAGAATTTCTTGCTTACCTCAAAGCCAATCCTGGCAAGCTCAGCTTTGGCTCGCCTGGCAATGGCAGCTCGCCCCATCTGGCCGCCGAAATGATGAAGGCCCAAACCGATACTTTCGCAGTGCATGTTCCCTACCGCGGGGCAGCACCTGCGATGCAAGACTTGCTGGGGCATCAGCTCGACTTCATGTTTGATCCTGGCATCGGCCTGCAGCAAGTGCGCAATGGCAAATTGCGCATGCTGGCCGTCGGCAGCCCGAAACGTTCGCCTTTGTTTCCCGATGTCCCCACCCTGGACGAAGCCGGCTTGAAAGGCTTTGACGCCGACAGCTGGTTTGGCTTTTATGCGCCGGCCGGCACGCCGGCAGAGGTGGTGGCCCGTCTGAACCAGGAAATCAACAAGGCCTTGGGCACACCTGCCGTGCGCGAACGGATTCAAGCCATTGGTGGCATTTCTGCGCCCATGACAGCCGCTGATTTTGGCGCTCGCGCCAAATTGGACAGTGACCGCTTCGGCGCCCTGATCCGGTCACGCAATATTCGGGGTGATTGAGCCAGCAGGCATATGCCAAGTGGCAGCTCAAAGGTCAACCATCCCCTGGATGCAGGGCACCACATGACCGCCGACCCAAACCTGGTCTTGTGCGTCGCGTGACAAGAACACCCGACCGTCACGGCCCAAGGCGGCACCCTGATGGGCCTGGTAAGAGTCTGGCATCCAGCCTTCGGCCATCAACCATTGCGCCAGGGACGCATTCAGGCTGCCGGTGACCGGGTCCTCCTGGATGCCCGCAGGGGCGGCAAAGGCGCGCACTTCCAGCCGTGCAGCATCTTGTTTGGCCGCCACGCCCACTTTCATCCCCAGCGCTTTCAGCTGCGCATGGTCAGGGCTCAAACGCCGCAAGGTCTGTAAATCATCGAGCAACAAGCCCAACCACTGCGGCCCATTGTCCAGGTATTGGGCAGCCAGCACACACGGCAAAGACAAGCCCAAGGCATCGAGTATGGGTTGCAAGTCCTGCGGCGTCGGCGTCTGTCGCTGCAGTGCCGGCGCCGCAAAAGCCCAATGTCCTGACTGCTGCGACAGCGTGACCAAGCCCACCGCGCACTCCTGCACCAAGCAACCTGGCTTGCGAGGTTGCCCACCGTGCCGCAGCCAGGCGTCTGCGGTTCCCAAGGTGGGATGCCCCGCAAAAGGCAACTCCATGCCCGGCGTGAAAATGCGCACGCGGTAATCTGCACCTGCCGCGAGGCCTTGCGGCGTGGGCGGCAACACAAACGTGGTTTCGCTGAGCTGCGTCCATTGCGCAAATTGCTGCATCGCAGCATCATTCAGGCCTTGCGCGTCGAGCACAACTGCCAAGGGGTTGCCTTTGAAGGCAAGTTGCGTGAACACATCCACTTGCTGAAAAGGGCGCAGAGACATGGCAAATCCAAGGAGTACAAGACGCGCATGTTAGCCCCTCAGCGACAATCATCGCCGTGAACTCAGGTACATTCTGTCGTGCGCCCCCTGGCGCAGCGAAAGGCCTGCATGACCTCCGAGCACCTTCACAGCGTTTGCCCTCATGACTGCCCCAGCGTTTGCGCGCTGGAAGTGGAGCGTCGTGCCAATGGCACCGTGGGGCGCGTGCGAGGTGCCGCGCAACCTTACACCGATGGCGTGATATGTGCCAAGGTGGCCCGCTATGCAGAACGTGTCCACCACCCTGCCCGCTTGACGCAACCGCTGCGACGCGTCGGACCCAAAGGCAGCGGTCAGTTTGAGCCCCTGTCATGGGATGCAGCACTGGACTTTTTGGCCGAGAAATTCACTCTGGCGGTGGAAGAGCACGGTCCGGAAACTGTCTGGCCCTACCACTATGCGGGCACCATGGGACTGGTTCAGCGCGGCGCCATTCGGCGTTTGGGCCATCAGGCCGGTTGGTCGCGGCAAGTGGAAACTTTTTGCATTGCCTTGTCCGATGCGGGCTGGATGGCCGGCGTCGGCAAAAAAACCGGCATCGACCCGCGCGAGGTGATGCACTCTGATCTGATTGTGATCTGGGGTGGCAACCCGGTTCACACGCAAATCAATTTCATGCACTGGGTGCAAGCAGCGCGGCGTGAGCGCAAGGTCCCCTTGGTTGTGGTCGACCCCTACCGCACGGCCACGGCAGAAAAAGCCGACCTGCATCTGGCCTTGAAACCTGGCACCGACGCTGCCTTGGCTTGCGCGGTCATGCATGTGCTGTTGAAGGAGGGCTGGGTGGATCGCGACTTCCTGGCCCAACACACTGATTTTTCTGCGGAAGTCGAAGCGCACCTGGCCACGCGAACGCCCGCATGGGCCGCCGACATCACAGGCTTGACGGTTGACGAGATTCTTCGCTTTGCCCAGCTTTACGGTCAAACGAAAAAAAGCTATTTGCGCGCGGGCTACGGCTTCACCCGACAACGCAATGGCGCCGCTGCCATGCACGCCGTCACTTGCCTGCCTGCAATGACGGGCGCTTGGCAAAGCCTGGGCGGGGGGGCGCTGTACAGCAATGGTGGCTTGTATGCCCTGAACACGCAGTTCTTGTTTGGCCTGGACACCACGCCACGCCTGGCCCGACAACTGGACATGGGACGCATCGGCGCGGTGCTGGCACGCAACCCTGATGATTTGCAAGGGGGGCCGCCCGTCACCGCCATGCTGATCCAAAGCACCAACCCCGCCGTGGTCGCCCCCGACAGCCTGGCGGTGCGACAAGGTTTGCTGCGCGAGGATGTGTTTGTGTGTGTCCATGAGCAATTCATGACCGATACCGCCAAGCTGGCCGACCTGGTGTTGCCCGCCACCACTTTTTTAGAGCACAGCGACCTCTACCAGGCCTCAGGCCATACTTTTTTACAGGCCTCCAAAGCCTTGATTGCGCCGATTGGCGAAGCGCGATCCAACCATGTGTTCATCGGCCAGTTGGCGCAGCGACTTGGCTTGTCGCATCCCGCTTTTGCGATGACAGAAGAAGCACTCATTCAGCAAATTTTGCAAGCCTCGAAAAAGCCAGATGCAGAACACCTGCATGCAGAAAAATGGCTGGATTGTGCCCCAGCCTTTGACGATGCGCACTTCTTGAACGGCTTTGGCCACGCCGACAAACGCTTTCACTTTTCACCTGACTGGTCCAAGATCGGCGCTGGGCATGCGGTCATGCCGCGCATGCCCGATCACATGACCGTGATTGACGAGCCCACCGAAGCCTGCCCTTTCAAACTGGTGGCCGCGCCAGCACGGCATTTCCTTAATACCACCTTCACCGAAACACCCAGCTCGGTGCGCGGCCAAAAGCGCCCCACAGCGCTGATTCACCCGCAGGCCTGTGCCACACTGTCTATTGACGAAGGCGACCTGGTGCGCTTAGGCAATGCGCTTGGCAGCGTGTTGTTGCATGCCAAGCCTTTTGCGGGCATGCTGCCCGCCACCATCGTGGTAGAAAGTCAGTGGCCCAACGATGCCTTCATCGAGGGTATTGGCATCAATGCTTTGGTCGATGCCAGCCCGGGGTTTCCAGCAGCCGGGGTTGCCTACCACGACACGGCGGTCTGGTTGCGCAAAGAGCGCGCCTGACTCAGCGACCCGCGCTCACGTGCACGCCAGGGCGTTGGCCATGGTTCCAGCGCCCCTGCAAGGCACGCTCGATCTGGGCGGCCAGTTGCAACAGCAGACCATCGTTGGCTTGTCGGGCTTGCGCGTGAATGCCCAAAGGCAAGCCGTTTTCCTGTGTTGCCATGGGCAAGGAAATGCCTGGAATACCACACAAATTGGACAGCGGCGTGTAGGCGAAGTTTTGCCATAAGTTGTCGAACCAGTCGTACACCGAGGGGTTGTCGCTGAGTGTCAAATACGCTGTTGTGCCAAGCTTGGGCGTGGGCAACGCAGTGATGGGCGTAAGAATGATGTCCCAAGTTTCAAAGAACTGCCCAAAAGCGCGCGACGTCGTGTTGAAAACCGCTTGCATCCTGGCGCGCTCGGCATAGGTGGTGCGCAAGCCTTCTTCCCAAATTTTGATATTGATCGGCTCTACCTTGTCGGCCGGCGGACGCGCCAAACCCAAGGGTGCCAGCAAGTTGGTGATGGTCTGCGCAAAATTACTGATGTAGCAAGTGGTCTGCGCTGCAAAGGCCGCCCGAAAATCAACCGTGGGCAAAGCCCATTCCACCCGGTGGCCCAGGCCTTCCAGAAAATGGCCCACCCGCTTCAGTTCGGCCACAAAATGAGGCGTCGCGCGGTAGTCGCCCCATTCGTGCGAGAGGGCAATGCGCAAGGGTTTCGGGTCCCGCTGAATCAGCTGACTGTAGGGCTCGGGTGCAGACCAGTAAGGCATGAACTCACCCGGTGCGCCACCTCGGCAGTGATCGACAAACGCCGCGGTATCCCGCACCGTGCGGCTGTGGCAGCCCTGGGTGGACACCAGTCCGGTCAGGTCAGAGGCGGCAGGCGCAATGGAGAACACGCCGCGCGAGGGCTTCAAGCCAATGTTGCCGTTCACACCGGCCGGAATGCGAATCGAGCCGCCGCCATCGGTAGCGTGCGACAAGGGCAAGACACCGGCCGCCACCGCTGCCGCTGTGCCCGCCGATGAACCGCAGGTGGTGTAGCTCAAATCCCATGGGTTGCGCGTGACATACATGGCCGGGTTTTCTGCCGAACTGCAAACGCCAAACTCGGGCGTGGTAGTGCGCCCCATGATGTTCAGGCCAGCCTGTCGAATTTTTTCGGTCAGAAAGCTGTCTGTGCTGGCGCGATGGCCTTGCATCAGCACAGAACCCATTTCCTGCAATCGCCCTTTCAAGGTCGGACCCAAATCTTTCATCAGGTAGGGCACGCCAGCGAACGGGCCTTCCAAATTCATGCCATCTTTCAGCGGGTCTTGCACCACATCGTCAAAGACCTCGACCACGGCACTCAAATCGCCATTGGTTATTTCAATGCCGGCCGCCACTTGCCTGGCCAGCTCTGCAGGCGTGACCTCACCTTTGCGCACGCGCTGCGCCAAAGCAAGACCATCGTGTTGTGTCCATTCGTCCCAAGTCATTGCCAATGTCATGCGGTGTCTCCTTTAAATGGGATCTTGTCGAAATCCAGAATGACTTTGCCTACCGAGCGACGGCCCATCGTGGTGTCGATGGCTTCCAACCATTGAGACACGGGAAAGTGCTGCGTCACTGGCAAAGGCATGTCCGTGCGAGCCATGGCCGAAGTCAGGGTCGACAAAACCTCACGCACATCTTCCTCATGCGTTGTCCGCTCGTCGGTCAGACCCCATCCAATGTACTGCCCGTAATTGAAGCCCAGGATCGCCAAATTCTTGACCAACACCAGATTGGTCGGAACTTGCGGGATGCGCCCTGCGGCGAACCCAATTACCAGCAAGCGTGCATGCAAGGCCGCACAGCGCAACGAGGCGTCGAACAGATCGCCGCCTACGGGGTCGAACACCACATCAACGCCGCCGCGGGGGCACAAGGCCTTCACCAGTGAAGGCAGGGCTTGGGCATCGGCAGGCAGCGCATGGTGTGCACCGTTGTTCAACAGCGCAGCACGCTTGGCCTCGGTGCTGGCGGTGGCAATGACACGCGCGCCCAACAGTCTGGCCACGTGAACTGCGGCCATGCCCAAAGACCCAGCTGCACCGTGAATGAGGACCGTCTCACCGGGCTGAAGCTTGGCGCGCCATATCAGGGCCGCCCCCACCGTGCCATAGGTCACGGGCAAGGCTGCTGCAGCTGTCAGGGGAACCCCTTCAGGCACGGGGTACACGGTCGAGGCGGTGGTCACCACCTCTTCCGCAAAGCCACCCCAATCGAGTGCAGCCATCACACGGTCACCTACAGCCACATGGGAGACACCTGCGCCCAGCTCCAAAACTTCACCTGAAACCTCGGTTCCCGGCGTGAACGGCAAGGGCGGTTTGCGTTGGTATTTCCCTGCCACAAACAAGCTGACAGCAAAGCCCACACCGGCATGCCGCACCCGAATGCGCACCTGCCCGTCTGTCAAAGGCTGACGAGGAAGTGTTTGATAAGTCAATTCACTCCAATGTCCCCAATGGGTGCACAGCAAGCCTTTGTAATTGCTCATTTGCTTCTCGCTGCCGCGCCATAAGGGCAATGCCCTGGACGCGGCCCAACTTGAGGATGAAGCCGACAGGTGTTGGGACGTTTCTCGTACACCGTGCAGCGCCGGGTCACAGCATCCAAATACAGGCAATCCCCGCTGGCACGCCTGGCGAGCGTATAGATGCTGTTTTTGAAATTGAAATGCTCAATCAACCCCGCCTTGGTCAGCCGCTTGGCAATTTGTTTGGCGGGTTCATGTTGCGCCTCAAAAGGGTCTACCAGGCCCAGCCGAACCAAATCGGGCAATTTCACTTCGACGGGCATGGTGCAGCAATTGGCGGCACAGCCATCGCACAAGCCACTGCGGTACTTGGTCCAGGTATCAGGCCGATCGACATCGACAATGGCAAGGGGCGACTTCAAAAAACCCCCTCCCTCAGTTCACGGGCGCCGTCCAAGAGCCATCGACATCCCCACGCAGGACACCCACGATCTGGACCGAGTCGATGCCCGTCGACACATCAATGTCAATGGCATGCGGCGTAGCATTGAGCTTTGAGAGAGCTTGTCCGTTTGCCCCCAAGGCCGTCGCCGAGCTTGTGCTGAGGCCAAGATCGGCCACATCCATAAAGGCCCATTGCGGTTTGAGATTGTTGTCGGTGCTTTTGCCTAAATAGTATTTCAGCATTTGCAAAACATCCGTGAGGGTCACGCTGCCAGAGGCGTCAAAGTCAGCCGCCACAAAATTCAGCGGTGAGGCATAAGCATCAGGCACCGATTTCCCAAGGTAAATTTTCAAAGCGGCCAGAACGTCCGTCAACGTGATGGCAGATTTCGCATTACTGGGGCTGTCCAAGGTCGGAGAGAAGATCACCGTGCCCGAACTTGCCGAGGGCAAGCTGTCCACCCCACTCAAATCAACCACGCCTAGGACATCCGTTTTTTCTGGCAGATCCGACGACATTTGAACACCGGCCAATGCTTTTGCATTGGCATTCAAGTCTTTCCAATAAAAAGCCGTTCCGGTGAGCTGGTAGGCCGATGTCTTGTTCACCAGCAAACTCCCAGGAAATGTGTAGGCACTGCTGACCAAGCCCTGAGCATCCGTCTGGCGAACTTGCAAGCTCCCGGCCGCATAAAAACCATCGGGTACGCGCAGGTAGTTGCCGTTGCCAAACTGCCAGCTGACACCGCTGTTCAATGAATACTGCCAAGTGGCGCCAGACTCCAAATCGCTCAGAGACAACAAACCCGTTGTACTGGACCATTGGCCCAATTGTGTTTGTGTGGCTTTGAGGGTGCTTATGTCGGTCACCGGAACGTTTTGGTATCCAGAACTAAGGGTCTGTGTTGGCGCCAGCGCCATCTGATCCACCACGGACATGCCAGAAGTCACTTTGCCAAAGACAGCATAAGCGCCATCCAGGTTTACGTTGTGAACGTAGTTGATGTAAAACTGGCTTGTGGCCGAGTTCAAGTCCGAGGTTCGGGCCATGGCCACTGTGCCACGCAGATTGGTCAGCCCGTTGCTGGACTCGTTCAAAATAGGGGCATAGCCGGAACTGATGGGAACCATGCCGGTGGTAAAGCCGCCCCCTTGGGCCATGAAATTGGGAATGACGCGATGAAAGAGTGTCCCATCGTACAGCCCGGCGTTGACGTAGGCGATCATGTTCGCAGTGGAAATCGGCGCCAAGTCTGAATCCAGCTCCATCACAATCGACCCCAAGGTTGTGGTGAACGTGACCTGCGGATCGACCGATGAAATGACCTTGCTTGTGGTAACAAACTTTGGCGCGACGGGCGCCGTACTGTCAACCGTGATGGGGTAATAAAGTTTGGCGGCTGCAGTGGTGCTGTTGTCCAGCAGATTCAAGTCGTTACCCGCCAAATCCTTGATGGCGCCGGCAGAAAAACTCACGGCATAGCTCTTGGCCGCGCTGAGGGTTTGCGAAGGCTGAAGCGTGAGCATATTGCCAGACACAGTCGCCGTCACAGGAAGGGTCGCGACGATTTGCAGCGTGACGGGGTTGTATTCAACCAAGGCAATGGCGCCCGCCCCTCGAACAATGGCCTCCGAGAAAGGAATTTGGAGGGATGCAGCAGGGCTGACAGTGGAGCGCCATGTTGCGCCATCAATCACGGGGGCAACAATGTCCGCCTTGGCGGAACTTGCGTTGGTGAACGTGAATGTGTACGTCGCACTTCCTGGAACCCAGTTGTTGCCGGCCAAATCCTTGATGGCGCCCGCACTGGTCACTGCCGTGTAGAGGGTGCCGGCAACAGCCACATTTTCGGGCAATGTGACGGTGACCGTGGATCCTTGAATTTGCACATAGCGACTGTCCGTCACATCCACGCTGGCGACCGTGACATTGCCAGACTTGAGAGACAAAGAGCCACTTCCCGCTTGGACTGGCTCGCTGAAATTGAGAACAATGGGCGAATCGTAAGGGACGCGCAAAGCGCCATTCACAGGGGAGGCTGTCAGCAGTGTGGGCGCCACGCTGTCTCGCAATGCTGCCACCTGCAAGCTTGTGTCAGCAAATTGCAACTGCTCAATGTCCCACAAGGTGTCGGTTCCTTCGACGGTGGAACTCACCCTCAATGCATCGGTTGTGGCAGACCAAGCAATTTGGTAACTGCTTCGCTTTCCTGAAAAAACAGCGACATCCGTGTCGCTGTTTCGCGCACCGATGTCTGAGCTGGCCCCGCCGTAAAGCGTGTCATTGCCCAAACCACCGACCAAGGTGTCGCTGCCATCCCACCCTTGCAGAACATCATCCCCCGCACCCCCCTCCATTTGGTTGGCGCCTGCGTTGCCAAACAAACGGTCGGCTTGACTCCCTCCTTTGAGGTTTTCGATGGATGACCCAAAATTCACCGTCACCTGCCCAGGCGAGGTGATGGTGGCTGCAGGCGCTGTGCCTACATAACCCCAGTAGCCTGGCGTCAAGTAGAGCGTTGCAGGCTGCGTCAACGCGCTGCCGTCCAGCACGTCTGTGCCTGCGCCGTCCCAGACAAAATTCGCGGCAGCGTTGGACACTGTGTAGGTATCGTTGCCCGTGCGACTCGTCAAGCTGGGGCCATACAAATACTGCAAGGCAGCTATGTCAAGCGGGCTGTATTGGAAAGCATATTCAGCGGCGCTGCTGGTGTAGCTCATCACCGTCCAGGCAGTCACATCTTCGCTGGAAGAAAGGTAAGGGGGTGGCGCGGAATCTCCGGTACTGTCAGCGGCGCTGAAAGGGTGCTTGAGACCCAAAGCGTGGCCAATTTCATGAATCAGCGTCAAAGCTGCATAGGTGCCGTCTTTCGCCTCTCTGTTTTCGGTGGTGTTGTTTAAAAAGACATCGCTGCCAATCGACGAACTCGACGGATGCAAGGCATAGCCGGCACTGCCGGTCTGGGTGTTGTTGGCAAAACTGAGCGTGTTGGGCACATCGGTCAGACTTGTTTGCACAAAGCTCAAGTTCAACAAGCCGGCAATATAGTTCAATGACTGTTTGGTAGCAGCTTGCTCAGCAGCAGTGAATGCCGCCCATCCATTCAGGTAGTCGGAGCCTGCCTTGAGGTATGTGGGAGCCGTTTGAGGAAAAGCATATTGATAAGTTCGCGATGTACCCAAGGAACTTAAAAAACCATATCCCGCCGCTTCGTCGGGCAACAAGGCACTGATCCAGTAGGGAAGGGCTTGCACCCCTTGGGTGTATTCCACCTTCTCGATGAAGCTCGGAATTTTCACGAAATCAACCGACACGACGGCCACATCCGAGCCCGACTCATCGTTCAATGTAAAGCGTTTGGCACCGATGAGGTAGCGGTCGTCTCCGGCGCCGCCATTCAGCGTATCCTGACCATTAGACGCGCTCAAGGTATCGTTGCCGCTCCCCGCCGACAGATCATCATTGCCCAAGCCGCCATCCAAACTGTCATTTCCTGTGCTGCCGTACAAGGTGTCATTGCCTGACTCACCTAGCAAGGTGTCATTGTCGGCGCCACCATATAGAAAGTCGTTGCCCCCACCGCCAGCAACTATCTTGGCGCCCACATAGGTTTTGAATGAATAGGCGCCTGTGGTGGCGTTCAGCAAACGCCCATTGATGTTGTCATTGCCGTTGCCACCCTGCACTGTGTCTTGACCATCGCCTGTATCTATGTCATCGGCACCCTCACCCCCGAGGAGACTGTCTGCGCCAGCTTCGCCAAACAGCGTGTCGTCACCTGCATCCCCTTGAAGCGTGTCGTCTCCGGGACCACCATACAAGCTGTCTTGACCGTCTCCACCGGTCAAGCTGTCGCTATCCTTGCCGCCATAGACGAAGTCATCGCCCGCGCCCGCGTCTATTCGCTTGGATCCCGTTACCGTTGAGAAGGTATAGGTCCCATCCTGAGCATTGAGAATGCGCCCATTGATGCTGTCGTTGCCATCGCCACCGGAGACGGTGTCCAGTCCATCCCCTGTTTCAATCGCATCGGAGCCTGCCCCGCCCACCAAGCTATCGGCACCGTCATCGCCAAACAATGCGTCATCGCCCGCATCGCCTTGCAGCGTGTCGTTGCCTGCGTCTCCATGCAAGCTGTCCGCGCCATCGCCCCCTACCAGAATGTCACCGTCCGTCCCACCATAGACAAAATCGTCGCCTGCACCGGCATCGATCGATTTGGCACCGGCATAGGCATTGAAGGAATAGGTTCCCGCCTGAAGGTTGACTGGGTGTCCGTTGATGTTGTCGTTGCCAGCGCCACCCAGCACCGAGTCAAGCCCATGACCGGTATCGATGTCGTCTACACCATCGCCACCGTCGATGGCGTCGTTGCCATCTCCGCCTTTGATGGCGTCATCCCCAAGGCCACCGCTCAAACTATCGTTGCCAGCGGCGCCATAGAGGGTATCGTTACCGGCATCGCCCGCCATCGTGTCTGCGTCTGACCCACCGTAGAGAAAATCGTTCCCATCCTCTCCAGAAATCAGTTTGGCACCAGCGACCGGGTAATAAGACACTTGCCCACTGGCAGCGGAGCCGTTCACGCTGTCATTGCCACCGCCCGCCAGAACGGTGTCCGCACCGTCACCCGTATAAATGCTTTCACTGGCTGCGGTGCCGACCAAACGCTCTGAATTGTTGGTTCCCTGAATATCAAACATAGGAAGATGCGGTCCAATGGGTTATGCCTTATTGTCACAAAGAATTGCATCCCTGCGATCGGCCGCCACCCACGAACACTGCCATTTTCCGGGTGTCGTCTGGCGTTTGAATCAAAGAAGCTTCAGCAGAGGTTTGAGGCATTTGCGAACAAAAGTAGGCACCTCGCCGGCACCCAACAAGGTCGCAGCCAGGGGCAGTTGGGTGCGCACTACCGCTCGCTCGTGGCTGAAAGCCTTGAAACCGTAATGCCCATGGGCGTTGCCCATGCCCGATTGGTTGACCCCACCAAACGGCAAGTTGCCATGCAAAAACTGCAGCAAGGCATGGTTCACGCAGGCGCCGCCCGAGGCGGTCTGTGCCAGCACCTGATTCACATGGGCCGATGTCTGGCTGTAGATGTACAAGGCCAGGGGCTTGGGGCCGGCGTTGATTTTGGCAATCACCTCGTCCAGGGTACGAAAGGTGATGACCGGCAACAGCGGACCAAATATTTCTTCTTCCATCAACCTGCAATCCGAAGGCACTAGGTCGAGCAAAGTAGGTTGAACGAAGCATGCACCTTCTGAAACGCCACCCCCCAACAGCACGCGAGCGCCTCGCGACTTCGCGTCCTCCAACAGGGCTTTCACACGGGCCGTATGCCTTGCGTTGACCATGTGTGCGAGGTATGGACTGACCTCTTGCTCGGTCGAGCTTTCTCCATAAGCTTTCTGAAGCACCGCACGGCAACAAACCAACCAAGCGTCTTTCACACTCTCGTGCACAAAGACGTGGTCAGGGGCAATGCATGTTTGGCCCGCATTGGTGAACTTGGCCCACAGAATGTTGGAAGCGGCCAGGTGCAGGTTGGCGCTGGCATCCACGATGGCGGGACTCTTGCCCCCCAACTCCAGCGTGACACTGCTCAAATGGCGCGCTGCCGCCGTCATGACCTGTCGGCCCACGGCCGGGCTGCCGGTGAAAAAAACATGGTCGAAGGGCAGCGCCTGCAAAGCCTGGGCCACCTGCGCGTCGCCTTCAACGACGGCCACCTCATCTTCCGAGAAAACTTCCCGAATCACCTGGGCCATCAAACCTGAGAGGTGGGGCGTCAGTTCTGAGGGCTTGATCATGACGGTATTGCCTGCGGCAATGGCCGATACCAAAGGGCCCAAGGTGAGGTTCACCGGGTAATTGAACGGCCCCAAGATCAGGCAACGCCCACGCGGTATGTACTGCACACTGCTGCGCGTTCCCAAGGTCAACAAGGTTGGCCAGACCCGCGTGGGCCTCATCCATTTTTTCAGGTGCCGAATGGCATGGTTGGCCTCGATACAAATCGGCAGGATCTCGCCCAAGTCCACCTCGCCTGGCGGCTTGCGAAAGTCTGCATGCGCGGCACGGTACCAGTCCTCGGTGTGAGCGATCACGGCATCGCGCAGCTTTCGAATTTTGGCAATGCGTTCTTGGGCCGTTGAACGTCGAAGGCGAAGCGCTGTCGCAGCTTGACCCTCAAAAATCTCGTGCATTCGCGTCATGGCAGTGTCTCACTCTGTGCACCCATCTTACTGGCGAATGGCTTTTCCCTGCCGTCCACACGATGGTCTTCAGCGATCAGAAAAAATCAGCCGCAGTTTCACGCGCTGGAGCGGCGCTACGCCCCGGCCTCAGGATGGCGTTGCCATCTTCAACATCGCATGCAAGAGCACATTGGCGCCAGCCTCGATGTCGTGCGGGGTGGCGTCCTCAATTTCATTGTGGCTGATGCCATCGGTGCAAGGTATGAAAATCATGCCGGTAGGCGCCAGGCGAGCGGCGTACACGGCATCGTGGCCAGCCCCCGAGACCGCGGGCATGTGCGTGTAGCCCAAGCGCTCTGCTGCCTGTTGAATTGCATGTTGGCAATCCGGGTGGAAAGCGGTCGCTGCGAAACTGGACACCAATTGCGTCTCAATGGCCATCTTGTGCTTTTGCGACGTCTGCTCGGCCAGCGCCAAAAACTCGTCGGCCATGGCCTGAACAGACGCGTCGGTGCTGTTTCGGAAATCGATTGAAAATTTCACTTGGCCCGGAATCACGTTGCGACTGTTGGGATGCACTTGCACCATCCCGACCGTGCCACGCCCTTGCGGTGCATGGCGGTTGGCAATGGCTACCACGGCTTGCATGAGGTGCGTCGCCACTTGCAGGGCATCGCGACGCAAGTCCATGGGTGTCGGGCCGGCGTGGGCCTCCATGCCGGTCACGGTGCAATCGAACCAGCGAATGCCCAGCACACCACTGACCACGCCAATGGTGACATCGGCGTCTTCCAGAACCGGTCCCTGCTCGATATGCGTCTCAAAGTAAGCGCCTATGGGGCGCTGTCCCGGCACGTCTTCCCCCAGATAGCCAATGCGCTGCAATTCGTCACGGACACTCAAGCCCTGGGTGTCTTTGGCGGCATAAGCATGTTCCAGCGAGAAGGCCCCGGCAAAAACACCTGAGCCCATCATCACCGGTACAAAACGCGAACCCTCTTCATTGGTCCAGATCGCGACTTCGATAGGTGCATCAGTCTGAATGTTCGCATCGTTCAAGGTGCGCACCACCTCCAAGCCAGCGAGCACGCCGTAATTGCCATCAAACTTGCCGCCGGTGGGCTGGGTGTCAATGTGGCTGCCCGTCATGATGGGCGCAATATCCGGGCGCTTGCCTGGCCGTCGCATGAAGATGTTGCCAATCTGATCCACTGACACGCTCATGCCCGCCGCACGCGCCCACGACACGACCAAGTCTCGGCCCTGTCGGTCCAGCTCGGTCAACGCCAAGCGGCACACTCCGCCCTTGGGTGTCGCGCCGATTTGGGCAAGGTCCATCAACGATTGCCACAAGCGCGCGCCCTGGATGCGAAGGTCTGGGTACAACATGGATGTCTTCCTGACTGAGAAAGAGAAGGTTCAGGCCACAACCTTAGCATGCCTGGGCGCGAAAACAACGCACCTCATGCTCCTGGGCCAGAGTCTGCGGTTGTGGTGCACCTTCCAAACAAGCAGGTTGGGCCATGGCGCATCTGTCTGCAAACGCACAGCCCGGTGGCAGGTTCGACAGATCCGGGGGCGAACCTGGAATCGTGACCAGGCGCATGCCTTTGTCCATGGCGCCATGTGCGCGGCTGCGCAGCAAAGCCTGGGTGTAAGGGTGGGCCGGCTGGGTCATCAAGGTTTTCACAGGCCCCTGCTCCACGATGCGACCGGCGTACATCACGGCCATGCGGTCAGCCACTTCGACCGCGGCACCGATGTCATGGGTCACAAAAATCACCGACAAGCCCAACTCACGCTGCAACTCACGCAGCAATAACAAAATTTGAATTTGAACTGTGGCATCCAAGGCCGTGGTGGGCTCGTCGGCCAGCAAGAGTTGCGGTCGGCATGCCAAAGCCAAGGCAATCATGGCGCGTTGTCGCATGCCGCCGCTCATTTCATGCGGATAGGCCTGCAGGCGCCGCTCTGGGCTGGGTATGCGCACCCGCTCGAACAGCTCCAAAGCGCGAGCCTGGGCTTGAATTCGCGTTAACGGCTCATGACGCAAGATGCTTTCGACGATTTGGTCCCCCAGCGAATAAACCGGGTCCAAGGCCAGCAAAGGCTCCTGGAAAATCATTGAAGCGACACGGCCCCGGTAACTAGACAAGGTGGCCCCGTCCATCGCCAGCACATCTTGACCGGCCACTTCGATGCGGCCCTCCATGGTTGTGTGGCGGGCTGGGTGCAAGCGAAGCACCGAACGCAGGGTCACACTTTTGCCAGAGCCTGACTCGCCAATCAGCGCCAACACCTCGCCCGATTTCACCTGCAGGTTGACGCCATCAACTGCACGCACCGGTTTGCGCCCCCCCTGAAAGGTCACGCGCAAGGCTTCAATGTTCACCAAAGCTTGTGACATATCAGGTCGGATGAGAAGCGGGGTACAACAGACAGGCCACCGGGTGTGCCGCCGCATCGCCGCGCAGCAAGGGCACTTGCAGCGCACATTCGGGACGGGCCTGTGCGCACCGCGGATGGAAACGGCAACCCGAGGGAGGATTGATGGGGTTGGGCGGGTCTCCGGCCAAGGGCGGCGTTTGCGTCCGATGATCAGGGTCCATGGACGGTACCGAGCGCAACAAGGCTTGGGTATAGGGATGGCGAGGATTTTCAAAAATGGCTTCGCTCGGCCCCATTTCGACCACCTGACCGAGGTACATCACCATGACGCGATCACACATGTAACGCACCACATTCAGGTCATGGCTGATGAAAACATAGGTCAAGCCCATGGCCTGCTTGAGGTCCATCAGAAGGTTCAGAACTTGCGCTTCCACTGATTTGTCCAGTGCCGATACCGCCTCGTCCAGGATGACCAAGCGCGGCTGCAGGGCCAAAGCGCGGGCGATATTCACACGCTGACGTTGCCCGCCCGAGAGCTCATGAGGGTAACGCTCGGCAAAGCGCTTGGGATCCAGGCCCACGCGCGCCAGCAAATCGTGGGCGCGCGCCAAAGACAACTCGCGCGACAAGCCATGCACCTGCGGCGCAAATGCGATGGAATCTTCCATGGTCAGGCGCGGGTTGAGTGAGGCGTAGCTGTCTTGAAACACCATCTGGACCTGGCGACGAAACGCCTTGAGAGAAAGCGCACGGGTGTTGACGCCAGCGCCCTCAAAAATCAACTCCCCCTGATCGGCTTGCAGCAACTGCATCAACAGTCGCGCGGTGGTACTTTTGCCGCAGCCCGACTCGCCCACAATGCCCAGCGTCTCGCCTTTGAGAACCTCAAAGCTGACGCCGTCCACGGCGCGCACCACGCCGCCCCCTCGGCCAAAGACATCTTTCTTGAGCGGAAAATGCTTGACCAAGCCCTGAACCTCCAGCAATGTCGGCGTTGTCATTGCTTGACCTCCATGGCCGAGCGCAAGCCATCGCTGAGAAGATTGAAGGCGATCGAGGTGCAAAAAATCATCATGCCAGGCAAAGCCGCGATCCAGGGCTGGGTGTAGATGGCGGTTCGTAAAGTGTTCAGCATCAACCCCCATTCCGGCTCTGGCGGCTTCACGCCCAAGCCCAGAAAAGAGAGGCCTGAGGCCAAAATCATGGACACGGCAATCAGGCTGGTGGCATACACAAACACAGGCCCCAGCACATTGCCCAGCACATGCACACGCACGATGGTGAAAGCGTTGGCGCCTGAGGCACGCGCCGCTTCTACAAAGTCGCGCCCGCGAATTTGGGTGGTCACACTTTCAGCCACGCGAGCGATCGGCGGAATGAACACCACGGTAAGCGAGATCAGTGAATTGGTGATGCCCGCGCCCAAAGCGCCTGACAACGCAATGGCCAGCAGCACCGATGGAAAGGCATAGAACACATCAATGACTCGCATGATGGCGGTGTTCAGTGCGCCCCCTGCATACCCAGCCGTGATGCCAATCAGGGCGCCAATGACAAAAGCACACACCACAGGCGTGATGCCCATGAACAAGCTCAGCCGCGCGCCTACCATCAGTCGCGACAACATGTCCCGACCCAATTCATCGGTACCCAACAAATGGCCCGGATGACCCATCGGCTTCAAGCGCGTCATCATGGAGGAGGCGTAGGGGTCCTGCGGCGCCAGCCAACTGCCCAGCAACGCCATGACCAAGAGCAGCAGAATGATGCCGCACGCGCCCATGGCCACGCGATCTTTTTTCAGTCGACGCCAAACGGCCAGCCAGTAGCCGGGGGAGGCTGTGTCAGGCAGGGCGGCGGGCATCACATGGGCGTTCATGGCCATCAACTTCTTGCAATGCGCGGATCCAACAAGGTCTGAATCACGTCCACCAAAAGGTTAAGCACCACAAAGAACAAAGCCAATACCAGAATGGTGCCCTGCAGCAAGGGCAGGTCGCGTTGAAAAATGGCAGAGTTCAGCAAAAAGCCTGTGCCGGGCCAGGCAAACACGGTCTCGATCAGAATCGAGCCACCCAGCAGGTAGCCGAGTTGCAAACCCATCACGGCCAAAGCGGTGGGCGCTGCATTTTTCACCACATGCTTCAGGATGCCCAGGTCTGTCAGGCCTTTGGCCTTCAGGCCCACCACGAACTCTTGCGCCAGGATATCGGCTACCAGGGCGCGCACAGTGCGCGCAATGATGCCCATGGGAATGACGCTCATGGTCAGTGCCGGCAACAGCATGTGCTTGAAGTGCGCCAGGTCCCAGCGCCAGCCATCGGAGCCTCCGGGGCCCGCACCA
Source organism: Limnohabitans sp. (assembly GCA_018882835.1). Classification (GTDB taxonomy): domain Bacteria; phylum Pseudomonadota; class Gammaproteobacteria; order Burkholderiales; family Burkholderiaceae_C; genus Limnohabitans. The sequence continues at coordinate 5,977 of VERE01000031.1, read as the reverse complement.
CTGGCAGGCAACCACATCAACTGGGATGAAAAAATGATGACCAGCACCATGCCCAACCAGTAATGCGGCACGCTGACCCCGAGCACCGAGGTGAGAGAGGCCAGCTTGTCGAGCCATGAATTTTGAAAGTAGCCGGCCACAAAACCGAACAAGCCACCCAACACAAAACCCATCAAGGTTGCCAATGCCGCCAGCCGCAAGGTATTGCCTACCGCTTTGAACACTTCTGCACTCACCGGTCGGTTGGTCGCAATTGAGGTTCCCAGATCGCCTTGCAGGGCACGCCAGACCCAACCCGCAAACTGCTCTGGGTAAGAGCGGTCAAAACCATAGAGGGCACGCAGCTGTTCTTGCAATTGCGTGGAGGCATCCGGTGGCAGGATGGACACCAGGGGATCCCCTGGCGCCAAATGCACCAGCGCGAAACAGACCAGGGCCACGCCCAGCATGATCGGCAAGGCGTAGAGGACACGACGAAGCAAATAAGCCAGCATGACCAGTCTCTCTAACGCCCGGACCTGTCCGAACTCACTCTAGAGTCATGGTCGCTATGTCAATGAACCAGCTCTTGGGCTGCACCACATTTTTGACCTTGGAACTCACGGCGCGGGGGCCCACATCGTGCGCGATCCAGACGAAGGGCGCCTCCTCAACAATGCGGGCATGCAATTTGGCCAAGGCCGCATCGCGCGCTTTGCCATCAAAGCTGGTGCGTGCATCGGCAATCAGCTTGTCGAACTCATCGTTGCCAAAATAGCCCCAGTTGTTTGACACCGGCGGGAAGGTTTTGGTGCTGGTGAAGCGCACCATGGCGAAGAAGGGATCCATGGCAGCGAAGCTTACGTTGATGGCATCGGCGCCGTTGGCCGATGGGTCCTTGGCACCCTTGCGCCAGTTGGTGAACAAGGTGTTCCACTCGATCACATCAAACTGAACATCAAAGAAGCATTGCTTGAGCGACTGCTGCACAAACTCGTTCATGGGCAGCGGTTGCATCTGGCCAGAGCCCGAGGCCGAAATTTGCACCTTGACTTTCAAAGGCTTGGCCGCCGAATGACCCGCTTTTTGCATCAAAGCCTGTGCGGCCTTGACATCGTATTTGATGTCAAATTTGGGGTTGCCCCACCAGGGGTGACCCGGAGGAACAGTGCCTTTGGGTGTGCCCATCATGCCACCCAAAAGTTTACTCAGCCCGTCGCGGTCCACACACAGGTTGGCAGCGTGGCGAACATCTTTGTTCAGCCAGGGCGAACCGGGCGCAAACGACAGTTGCCAGGGCCACACATGGGGCTGCGGGTTGCTGTAAATGCTGAAGCCGCGCTGGCGAATTTGGTCCATGGCATCGGGTGCCGGCGCTTCAATCCAGTCGACCTGGCCCGACAGCAGTGCAGCGGTTCGAGAGTTGGCCTCAGGCATGGGAAGCATGACGACCCGGTCGATCTTGGGCACGCGCTTGACATCCCAATACGTTTTGTTGGCAGCCAACTCCAAGCGTTCGCGCGGGGAAAATTTGGCCATTTTGAACGGGCCAGATCCTGAGGCATCGGCCGCAAAGGCAGCCCAGGCTTGCTTGGCACGCTCGGCCGGATCGACTACGCTGGCGGGCACCGCCTTGAGCTTGTTGTCCCAATGCGCTGGCGAGGCCATGAAGAGGTTGGACAAGTTGATGGGCAAAAACGAGTCGGGTTCGCTGGTGGTGAGCTCTACCGTCAGATCGTCAATCTTGCGAGCGCTGCGCAGGGTGGGCATGCGGGATGCCGTGACACCCACCTGACTGGCGTCAAAGTGGGGAGCGTCTTTGTCCAGCACTTTGCGCACATTCCAAACCACCGCATCGGCGTTCAGCGCGGAACCGTCATGGAATTTGACACCGGGCCGCAGCTTGAAGACCCATTTGGTTTTGTCTTTCGCATCCACCGCCCAGCTGGTCGCCAGTCCGGGGACGAGCACACTGGGTCCATCGGCTTTGGACAGGTCCCAGTGCGTCAGGGCGTCGTACATGGGGATACCGGTGAAACGGTTGCCCTCAAAGCCTTGATCGGGCTGCCCCAATGTTCTTGGAATGTCCGCCGCCGTCATGGCAATGCGAAGCACTTTTTCTTGAGCCATCGCAGGCTGAGTAACGGCCAAGGCCAGCAAACTGGCCGTTGCCCATGAACGCCATTGAGACAGGGAATCGCGGGAGAACTGCGCAACAAACTTCATCATGACTCCAAATTAAAAAGCCGATTGATCTTGGCAAGCACCTTGCACGCAATCCTTGTGCCACTGAAGCGCGCTCTGAAAAACCGCATTCATCCACCAACAGAGTGCAGCGCGCACCATGTTGCGGCGTATTCGCTTCAATTTGGGGTCTGCGCACGCATCTGGTTCATCTCTGTGAAAGTCTCTGCGTTATGAAATTACTGGTGATCAATCCCAACACGACCGAAGCCATGACCGAGGCCATTGCAAATGCTGCTCGCTCGGTTGCAGCCCCCGGGACCGAAATCGTGGCGACTCAACCAAGCTTTGGCCCGGCATCGATCGAGGGCCATTTCGATGAAGCCTGGGCCGCAGCAGGCGTGGCCGAACAAGCGCAGTTGGCGGCAAGCTGGAACCCTGCCGCCACCATCCTGGCCTGTTTTGGCGATCCCGGCTTGGAAGCCGCACGCGAAGCGCTGCAAGGCCCGGTGCTGGGCATTGCCGAGGCAGCCTTTCACGCCGCCAGTTTCTTGGCCACAGGCTTTTCAGTGGTCACCACCCTGACGCGTACCTGCATCATTGCGGAACGCCTGGTGCAACGCTATGGGTTTGAGCATTTGTGCCGAGGCGTACACGGGACCGACATACCCGTCCTGGCGCTGGAAGATGGCACAGGCGAAGTCTTGGCACAACTGGAAGAAGCCTCACGGATCGCGCTTGAGCGCGACCGCAGCGGCGCTGTGGTGCTGGGCTGTGCCGGTATGGCCCCCCTTTGCGCGCAATTGACGCGCAGCTTGGGAGTCCCCGTGATTGACGGCGTGGCGGCTGCCGTGAAAATGGGCGAGGCCCTGGTCAGCCTGGGTCTGAAAACGCACAAGCAAGGTGATTACGCCCTGCCGATTCGCAAACCCTTCAAAGCCCTGAGGTAATTTGCTGGGTGAATGCACCCACTAGGGTTGCCCCCTAGCAAAAGAGGTGCCGGCGCGAGCTTCAAAATCAATCGATCTTGATGCTGGCAGCCCGAATCACCAAGCGCCAGCGCTCGGCATCTTCGCGCATCCATTTTTCCATTTCTTCGGGAGTGTTGCCCACAGGATCTGCGCCTGCCTCGCTGAACTTGCGAACCATCTCCGGGGTTTTCAAGATGTCAGACACCATCTGCGACACCTTGCGGGTGATGGCCACTGGCGTGCGCGGTGGCGCCACCATGCCGAACCACGTCACGGCCACCACGCCAGGCACGACCTCCTCCAGGGCGGGCAAAGCTGGATATGCGGGCAGGCGTTTCGGACTGGTCACAGCCAGAACGCGCAATTTGCCGTTGCGCACATGACCCATGCCCGCAGCCACGTTGCCGAACATCACCTGCACATGACCGGCCAGCAAGTCGGCCACCGCAGGCGCATCGCCCTTGTAGGGGACATGTTGAATTTTGAATCCCGTCTTCAGCTTGAACAACTCTGCCGTCAAATGGGCCGTCGAGCCATTGCCCTGCGACGCATAGCTAAGCTTGTCGGGGTTGGCCTTCACATAGGCGAGGAACTCCTGCAACGTAGTCACAGGCAAGGAAGGGTGCACAAACAACGCATTGGGCACCGTGGCAATCACCGTGATGGGAGCAAACTTGCTCGGGTCGTGGTTGAGCTTGGGATAAAGGCTGGGGTTGACAGTCAACGAAGGCGGGGGCGCAGCCAGCCAGAGGTACCCATCAGGCTCTGCGTTGTAAACAAATTCGGCGCCAATGTTGCCCGCCGCCCCGGGACGGTTTTCGACCACCACAGGCTGCGCCAGACGTTGTGCCAGGGCTTCTGAGAGCATGCGCGGCAAGATGTCCGCCGTGCCACCGGCGGGGTTGGGAACAACGATACGAATTGGGCGCACGGGCCAATCCTGGGCCTGGCTTTGGCTTGGCAAGGTGAGCGCGAACAGGGCACCCAGCAGGCCCAGGCTTGCGAATCTGCGTTGCATCTTGATGGCTCTCACACACTTCTCCTTAAATTGGAATGACCATGAGGGTTTCAACAGCACGCGAGTCGTAAATCATGCGCCGTTCGGCAAAGCGCGGGTGCGCGCCCTGAAGGTCAATCAGGTCATGGCTTTCACCACTGGCAAACAGCATGCTGTCGCCCATCAACTCCAGCGTGCGCACCACCACAAAACTGGAACGCACCTTTAACAAGCCAGCCTCATTGTGCCCAAGCACCTGGATGGCGCTGATCACATGCCGGTAGCTTTGGGGCTGGTAAATGTTGGCCAGCCGCATCGACTTGATGCGGTCACGCAGCTGTGCTGCGCTGCGGGCATCGATGATGGCCATAGGCAAGCCACGGTCATGGTTGAAGCGCGAGGTCACGGTGTAGCGCCCCTCGGGGAGCATCAGGGCCGCGATCGCTTCGACCCGGTCTTGATCGATGGCATGCGCCCACTCTGCCAGCAGGTAAGAAACCGTATCGACATGCTCACGATGCAACGCCAGGCGCTCGGACAAGGACACTTCAGGGGTGAAATCAGAAGCCTTCATGGTCACAGCCCCATGTACTGTCGGTAGTTGTGCCAAAAATTGCGAATCGCCCGTTCGGAGAGTTTGCTCGAGCCGCCGCTTTCCAATGTCTTGCCACCCATCTCGATGAACGAGGCGCCCTCTTCGCCATCGGCAAAGGCACGCTGCATCATTTCGCACACCGCAGCATCTTCCACTGAGACCATGCCTGCCGAGCCGACCAAGTTGATTTGCGTCAGGCGCATGCGGGTGGTCTCTTCATCATCGTCTTCGAAGCCAAAATAAGTCCAGACCAAATCCGACTGATTCACACCCCGCGGGATGAGTTGGCGCGTGGCCAGGCTGTTGGCAATTTGGTGCAAAACGAAAGATGGGCAGGTGTTGAGGATTTGCACACTCACACCGTCGCCATATTCATCTTTCCATTTAAGAATACCCGGGTCTTCCAGAGTCAATTGGTCGTTGTGCGAGCGCAATTCGCTGGAGGCTTTCTCGTAATCGGCCGATTTCTTTTCGGTGCCCGCCTTGGTATAAAAATACACATGGCGACCAGCGGCATCCAGCACCATCGCGGACTCTTGCGACTGGCGTGACAAGCCAAAGGTACCGTAAAAGGTGTGCAAGATGTTGGCGTGGTAGGAGTCGCGCGGGTTCTCGTGGTAGGTTTTCCAATTGGCATGGATGCGTTGGGTGTCATAGCCCAACACTTTGAGGGGACGGGTCAAGACGCGGCGAATGCCTTGCGCCACATCGCCCAACCATGCCTCCAGGGGTTCGACGTCTTCTGAAAAGCTGGCAAACACCAGACCGCACAGCGTGTCCACCCGCAATTTGCGCAGCCCATGCTGCGACTTGTCGAAATCTTTGGGCAAGCCACCCTCGCCCCGCAAGCCCTGGCTAAAAGCCGCATTGCTCAGATCGCCTTTCAGGGTGAAAGACCATGCGTGGTAAACGCAGTAGAGGCGCTTGGCAGAACCAAACGGCTCTCGGCACACCATGTTGCCGCGGTGCGCGCAACGGTTGACCACCGCGTGCAAACTGCCATCCTCTGCGCGCGTCATCACCACGGGGGTGTCACCGATAAAAGTGGTTTTGTAATCCCCTGGGTTGGGCACCTCGACCTCCAGACCCACATAGTTCCACACCGGCCCACGAAAAATTCGGGCTTGTTCCTGAATGTAAATCTCGGGATCCGTGTAGGCCCAATAAGGCGCTCGGGTGTAACCCTCTTCGGGCCAGGCACGGGGTTGTCCCGTCAGACGCGAAATCGTTACGGTGTGCTCGGCATTGCAC